>NZ_JRHN01000039.1 GCF_001299635.1 Clostridioides difficile
ATTACAACATAATCAGGCTCAACAGCTTTACTTATTTCTCTAGCTGAAACTCCTTCAAATATTTCTTCGTGAACAACTCCTGCTACATATAATTCACCTTCAAAATCTTTGTTAGTATCTTTTGCAAAGTATGCAACTGCTGACATCATTGCTGTATATTGACCTTTCATGTCAGAAGTTCCTCTACCATATATTTTCCCGTCTACTATTTTTCCTTCAAAAGGAGGAACGCTCCATTTACTTTCATCTGGAACTGGAACTGTGTCTATATGACCATCAAATAATATTTTCTTACCTGGCTTGTTTCCTTTTATGCATCCTACTATATTTCCATATCTATCTCTTGACCAACTGTCAAAACCTAATTTTGCAAAAGATTCTTCTATTGCTTTTACAACGCCTTCTTCATTTCCAGAAGAACTAGGATTTTGAATTAATTTTTGACATATTTCAGTTACTTCTTGTTTTCTTTGTTCATTTAACATTTCATTATCCCCCTAGATTTTTTATAATGTATGTATTATATGTTATATACTTTCTAAATTTTAGAATTTATATATTTTCTAAATATGTAAATTGCTACTTAATAATGATATTTTAATCATTATTTATATACTTGGATATTCTCCATCCCAAACTATACTTCTGTATTTATCAGGGTCAGTGTCTCCTTCTGTACTTATTAAAAGTATTCTTGAATTTTCATCTAATTTTAAATCTTTTCTTAAGTCTGCTAAATCTTCTCTTTCCATAGCTGCTATTAAAAGACCAGTTGTAACTGCTCCAGATTCTCCAGAGATTACCTTTGCATCCCCATTTAAAGGATTACCTAATGTTCTCATACCTTTAGCAGAAACCCAGTCTGGTGCTGAAACAAATGCTGCAGCATGATTTTTTAATACTTCAAATCCTATAGTATTTGGTTCTCCACAAGCAAGACCAGCCATTATAGTTGGCATATCTCCTCCAACAAATCTTGGTTTTCCATCCCCTGCTTCTGCTGATTTATAGTAACAATCAGCTTCATCAGCTTCTACTACTACTGTTATTGGGCATTCATCGTATATTGAAGCAACATATCCTTGAACTGCTCCAGCAAGTGAACCAACCCCTGCTTGCACAAATACATGTGTTGGTCTATCTACTCCATATTCTTTTAATTGCTCTATCGCTTCTTGAGCCATAGTTCCATACCCTTGCATTATCCATGCTGGTATTTCTTCATATCCATCCCATGCTGTATCTTGAACCATTACTCCATGATCATCAGCTTCTGCATAATCATTAGCTAATCTTACTGCATCATCATAGTTTAAGTCTGTTATACTAGCATCTGCTCCTTCTCCTTTGATTTTATTTAATCTAAACTCAGAAGAACCTTTTGGCATTAATACAACAGATTTTTGACCTAATTTATTAGCAGTCCAAGCAACTCCTCTACCATGATTTCCATCTGTAGCTGTAAAGAAAGTTATTTCTCCTAATTTTTCTTTTATTTCATCTGAAGTTAATTTGTCATATCCTAATTCAGATATATCTGTATCTAATCTTTGAGCTAAATATTTACCCATAGAGTAAGAACCACCTAAAACTTTAAATGCGTTTAATCCAAATCTATAAGATTCATCTTTAACATATACTCCTGCAACTCCTAATTTTTTTGCTAAACCTTCTAGGTTTGCTAATGGAGTTTCTTTATATTGAGGAAAGCTTTTATGAAAATTTCTAACCTTAGTTATTTCTTCTTCATTTAAGAATTTAATACAATTTTCCTTGTCACCTTTTGGCAAATTATTTACTTTCCATTTAATCTCTTTTAACATCTAAAATACCTCCAAATTATTGTTAAATTTTTATACTTTAATATATAAGCAATTAACATGCCAATACTAAATATATGTTGGATATTTTTCTATGACTGCTTAATATAGAAATTGCAATGCTTTTATTATTTTTTCTTATCTACCTTTAATTCATACAATGTGTGTAGAATTTAATAAATGAAAAACCTTTTCTATCTTCTCACTTTTTAATTCTCATTTTTAAAATTTAAAAATAAATCTTAAAATCCTCTGTTTGTATATTTTTTAATACCTAGCTTATAAAATCTAAATTAAAACATAAATAGTGATGTAATAATCTATTACATCACTATTTACATATTCATAATCTAATAAGTTTTTAATGGTCTCTAAGAGGTGATTTTTCATCTTTCTTAACATCTAATTCCTCTTTTACAACATTCCATTTTTCAAGACCAAACTTAGAAACCATAACAGCTTCTGCTGCTCCTTTTCCAAGTCTTTTTATAGTATCCATACCTGTTTCGTCTTCTTGTGCACCTTTTGCTTTTCCATCTTTACTCCATATTGTCCCACCTATATAACAACCACCTAAACCTCCAGATACTAACATTTCATGCATTAGGAAGAAATTTATTATAGGAAGTTTTGTAAGCTCTTGACCACCATATCTAGTTCCACCAGTAGTTATAGCTGCTCCAACTTTATTTTGAAGCTTTCCTGGATGAACTAAATACATAGGACGAAGTCTGTTAAATACTGCTGTAAGTTGAGCAGTTATATTCATATCATATACTGGAGAACCAACTATAATTCCATCTGCTTCTAATATTTTTTGCTCTAATTCTTGTATATCATCTTTTATGATACACATAGTCTCTTTTCTTATACATGCATCACAATGTACACAAGGACTTATTTTTTTCCCTCTAACTGACCAATACTCAGTTTCTATACCAGGTATAGTTTCAGCTTCTTTCAAAGCTTCTAATACTGCATATTCTGTTGCTCCTTTACGTGGACTTCCACAGATACCTAATATCTTTGCCATAACAATATCTCCTCATCAAATAAATCTATTTTTATTATCCATTTACAAATATAATAAATTGTCATTTCTACCTTAACTTCTGTTACTTTAATTTTATTGGTAATGAATGTATTTCTACATTAGTTGCATTGTATACTGCATTTGCAACAGCTGGTGCAACTGGTACAACAGCACATTCTCCAATACTTTTGCCACCAAAAGGTCCAGCTTTTTCATAACCATTTACAAATGCAACTTGACACTTTGGCATATCTACAGTTCTAAATAATTTATATGTTTTAAAATCAGTAGCTTTAGGTCTCCCTTGCTCATCAAATGCTAACTCTTCACTCAATGCGTAACCTAGACCCATGTGAATTCCACCTTCTAATTGACCTTCTAAGTTTAGAGGATTTATAACTCTACCAACATCATGCACAGCTACAAAATCAACCACTTTGATATCTTTAGTTTCTTTGTCTACTAAAACTTCAGCAAAATGTACACCATATGAAGTAAGTCCTGCAGGAGAAGAATAGTCTTCAACAACAGTTAATTCTCTTAAAGACTTACTTTGACTATATACTGCAACATCAGATAATGATGCTTTGATATTTTCATCAAGTTTACTAATTACATATCCACCATCTAGATATAATTCCTCTTTTGATGTTTCAAGTAATTTTTCTGCTTCTTCTAATATAAGTGTTTTCAATTTCTCTGCTGTTTTTTTAGCTCCTCCACCTTCTACAAATACACCTCTACTTGCATAATCTCCAAGATTGAATGTACATGCATCAGTATCAGTTTCAAATGTTTCAACTTTATCAGGTGTTATTCCTAAAACTTCAGCTACCATCATTGTTTGCATAGTTACAACACCATTACCCATATCATGTGCTCCTGTAAGTAGTGTCAATGTACCATCTTCATTTAATTTAAGAGTCAATGTAACAACATCCCTATGTGCACCAAAAACTCCATTACCATGTGCACCTATTGCCATACCTATACCTCTTAAATATTTTCCTTCTTCTTTTGGAAGATTCTTCTTTTCGTCCCACTTAAACATTTTTTTGCCTTGTTCTATACAATCCAATACTCTAGGATTTCCAAGAGAGCCATGGAAAATTATATCAACATCATCTGGTTCTACTGCGTTTTTATTTTGGAAATCAACTAAATCCATTCCTATTTCCTTAGCTATTTTAGCAAATTGAGCCTGTTGAGCCATGAATATCTGAGGTGAACCATAACCTCTCATAGCTCCAGCTATTGGTGTATTTGTATATACAGGCATTCCAGTAAATTTTATATTTGGTATTTTATAAACTTTAAATACTTTATGGCTGAGTGCACCTATAACATTTAAAGCACTTGATGCATATGCTCCTGTATTTGTATATATTTTTATATCTTGTGCTATTACTTCTCCATCTTTATTTACACCAGTTTTTAATTTTACAAAAGACCCATGACGAGTTCTTGTTGATATCATAGATTCTTTTCTTGTAAGAACCATTTTAACTGGTCTTCTAGTCATTTTTGATAATGCTGCTGCTACTGGTTCAATTGTAAGTTCTAATTTTCCACCAAATGAACCTCCAATAGCAGGTCTTATAACTCTTATTTTATTTAGTGACATCCCAAAAATTTGAGATAGTATTATTCTAAATCCAAATGTATTTTGGCAAGGTGTATGTACAGTTAACTTATCATTATAATCATAGTGTGCAATTACACTGTGAGTCTCTATTGCACTATGATGTATTGCTGGAGTAGAATATTCATCTTCAAATATATAATCACATTCTTTGAATCCTTTTTCTACATCTCCTCCATTTATGTTGTTTTGGGAAACTATATTTGAATCCCCATGTATACATATAGCATTTTCTTTTATTGCATCCTGTATAGTAAATACAGCTGGTAATTCTTCATATTCTACTTTTATAAGCTTTACAGCTTTTTCTGCTATTTCTGGTGTTTCTGCTGCTACTGCTGCAACACGGTCACCAACAAATCTAACTGTATCTGAAAATATAACTTCGTTTTCAGGTATATTATGTTCATAGAATCTCAAAGAACCATTGTATTTTCTTTGTGATGTGTTAAGATGAGTAGCTATAGCTCTAACACCCACTACTTTCTCTGCTTCACTTATATCTATACTTTTTATCTTTGCATGTGCTACAGGACTTAAAAGCATTTTAGCATGAAGCACATTCTGTGGTTTCATATCAGCCACATATTTCATTTGACCAGTAACTTTTAAAGCTGCATCTTTTAGAGGGTATGATTTTCCTATTACCTTTTCCATAACTATCTACCCCCTAATCTAGCTGCAGATAATTTTACAGCTTCTATAATTTTCACATATCCTGTACATCTACAGAGATTTTCTTTAAAAGCCTCTCTAATCTCATCTTCATTAGGAGATGTATTTCTATTTAAAAGAGCTTGTGTAGTTATAATCATACCAGGAGTACAATACCCACATTGTACAGCTCCAACCTCTATAAAAGCTTCTTGTATTGGATGAAGATTTTCCCCATTAGCAAAACTTTCTATAGTGTATATAACTTTACCTTCGCAGTTTCTTGCAAGAAGTTTACAAGATTTTACGTCAACTCCATCTATCAAAACTTTACATGCTCCACAACTGCCACTATTACAACCTTGTTTCGCTCCAGTTAGATTTAATTTTTCACGAAGTACATGCAAAAGAGTTTCATTATTTTCAATTTCTATTTCATACATGTAATCATTAATATTTAATTTTATTTTTTCCATTTTCTCCTCCTACAGATAAACTAATGTTGTAATAGAATATTATTACAATCTTATTTTAATATTAGTATAAGCTATTCCACTTATGCCCTTCCATTCTATTAGTTACATTAGCTCTCTTACATAATTCTTCTGCTGCATGTTGTGCATTCAATAATACTTGTTCTTCACTTTCGATTGTAGTTACTTTTCCATTTTCAAGTATTACATTTCCGTCAACTAGAACACTTTCTACATTATGCATGCTAGCTGAGTATACCAAAGTTGATACAGGATTGTGAAGAGGTATTGATTTTGGAGAAAGCATTGAGTTAAATATTACTAAGTCAGCTTTTTTCCCAATCTCCAAAGAACCTATTTCATCTTCCATTCTAAGAGTTCTTGCTCCCTCTATTGTAGCCATTTCAAGAACTTTTTCTGCAGAAATTGCAAGAGGGTCACAATTAT
Source organism: Clostridioides difficile (assembly GCF_001299635.1). Classification (GTDB taxonomy): domain Bacteria; phylum Bacillota; class Clostridia; order Peptostreptococcales; family Peptostreptococcaceae; genus Clostridioides; species Clostridioides difficile_A. The sequence goes on from NZ_JRHN01000039.1 coordinate 6,070, forward strand.
TCACTTTGTGTTGTAAAGCTGTTAGTTTCATAAGCTCTACCATATCTTGTGCATTATTACTTGCTGCACCATCAAGACCTAAACTTACATTTATTCCTTGTTTTAACATTTCTGGAACAGGTGCAACTCCAGAGGCAAGATACATATTACTTGCAACATTATGAGAAACTTTTATATCATACTTTTTAAGCATTTCCATGTCTTCATCAGTTATGCATACACAATGTACTGCTACAACTTCTGGACCTACTATACCCCATTTTTCAAGTAATTTTATATCTATTTCTCCATGTATATCTTTTGTTGCTGTTCTTGCAAATTCTGTTTCAGATATATGAACTGTAAAATATGAGTCATATTCTTTAACTATATTCCAAAGCATTTTACCCATTTCTTCAGATATAGCCCACATTGAAGAAGGTGCTACACAAATTTTTATCCTTCCATTTTCTGAGTTATGATATTTTTCAAATACCCTTCTTAAATCCTTTTCAACCGTTTCCACATCTTCTATAAGCTCTTTATGAATACCTAAGTCTATACAACCTCTACCTACAACGCCTCTTATTCCTAAATCTTTATACGCTTTTACTATTCCATCTGTAAGTCCAGGTCTATTGTGTGTATGCATGTAATCAACCATTGTAGTTATACCACTTTTTAAACCTTCCATACATCCAAGCATTGCAGCATCATAAGTATCTTGCTCTGTTAAGAATTTTGCTGATGGAAACATCATTGTATTTAGCCACTCATGAAGTGCCATATCATCACCTAAACCTTTTAATAATACTTGGAATAAATGATTATGAGTATTTATAAAGCCAGGGAATATAACTTTTCCATTAGCATCTATAACCTTTTTAGCATCCAGATACTTAGGCTCAATATCAGCTGTGTTTCCCATATCTAAAATTCTATCACCTTGAATAGCTATTGCTCCATCAAATATGACTTCTCTATCTTTATTAACTGTAACAACTATTGCATTTTTTATTAGTATATCAATCATCTTAAATCCCCCTTATTAATACTTTTATTACAACATTTTATCATATGGCTTTCTCATATCATATCTAATACATTTATCCAATATTTTCCTCAAGGTTTGAAGTAACGTTTTCAGACTTTTTATTTGATTTTAATTTAAATAATGTCTGAAGTAATATAGCTATTATTGCTCCAGAAACTATACTTGACCCTCCAAGGACAGTTCCAATTGTTGCTGGGAATTGGTCTAAAACTTGTGGTGCAGTTGTAAGACCCATACTTGTTGCTATAGATACTCCTGCTATAAGATTGTTTTCTTCAGTAAATCCATCCATACTCATAATAGAGAAACCAGACATTGCTATTGATGAGAATACTACTAAAGTTGCTCCACCAACAACACAAGATGGTATAGTTGTCATTATTGCACCTAATGCTGGAGATATTCCTGCTAGTAATAATACAAGTGCACCAAGTGCTATTACAAATCTACTTGTAACTTTATTCATAGATACGATTACTGTATTTTGGCTGAATACTCCAGTTGGAAGAGCTGCAAATAATGATGAAATTATAGAAGTTATAGAATTTCCTAAAACAACTGATGATAACTCTTCGTCAGTTACCTCTCTATCCATTGCACCTATTGTAGCTATTGTACATGCACCCATCATATCAGCTATACCTATTATGTAAATAATAGTAAACATTACTATTAACTCTGGTCTAAACTCTAATCCAAAAGCTGCTGGTGTTGGTAAAGATACTATGGCTGCTCCTTGAACTGCTGAAAAATCAACTAATCCTAAAACTAAAGATATAGCATAACCTACCAATATTCCTATCAATATTGAAGAATTTTTTACTAGACCCTTACCATATTTATTTATCATTATTATTACAAAAGCAACTATAACTCCCACTATAAAGTTTACTGGGCTTCCAAATGTTTCTGCCCCTTCTCCACCTGCTAAATTCTTTATAGCTGTTGCAAATAATCCAAGTCCCATACATGCGATTATAGTTCCAGAAACTATTGAAGTGAATATATGTCTAATTTTCTTAACTCCAAATCCTACAAAGAATACGATTACCCCAGCAGCAATCTGTGCTCCAAATAAAGCTGCTAAACCATCCTTAGCTGCTACTGAAAGACATGCTCCTAAAAATACATAACTCATGCCCATCATTACAGGTAATCTTGAACCTAACTTAAATCCTTTAAATAAAGGTATTGGATATAATTGTAAAAACGTTGCCAAACCTGCCGCTAACATAGAGCCTTGAATCAGCATTGTCGCTTGCCCCTGGTTAAGTCCTACCACGTTTGCTATTAATATCGCTGGTACCATATTTCCTACTATCATTGCTAACAGATGTTGTAAAGCTAAAGGTATTGATTCCTTTAGTGGTGGTATCCCATCGACATCATATTTTGAAGTATTACGTGTTTTCATAAAATAAATCCTCCCATACATAAATATCTTGACTAAATATTTTTATAATTATTTTCTATAAATATTTTTATGACCATGAATTTATTGCTCAACCGATAAACACAGCTAAACTGAGCTATTTTTATAAAAAATTAACAAATTTTCTAATATACCCTCCCCGATTTTCTTTTTGAATAAATATTAATTGTCTGGTATATATTTCTTTGATAAATTTTTTATTAAAATGAATAGCTATCAAAAATAATCTAACAACCTCATAATAAATAATTTAAACAACCCTTTCAAATTATTATATCTTAATTGGCTTCTTCCATAACAGCTCTTTCTTTAGCCTCATCCTCTAGACTTTTATTTGGTATTATTAGATTTAAAATGAATGCAACCAATGTTGCGATTACTATTGGAGATTCTCCAAATACTAATTTTACAAATGAAGGAAATGCCTCTTGGGCTGCTGGGACTGATGTTATTCCCATGCCTAAAGCAATTGCCAAACCAACAATGGTAATATTTCTTGATGACAACTCTTCTGTAATAATTAACTTTATACCTGTCATTGTTATCATACTAAATATAGATATTGTAGCTCCTCCCAAAACTGAATATGGTATAGTAGTCATTAATGCACCAAATTTAGGTACAAACCCCGACAATAACATAAATATACCAGCTATTCCAAGCACAAATCTACTTATTACTTTGTTCATAGCTACCATCCCCACGTTTTGGCTGTATGATGATGGTGGCAAACCTCCAAACAAAGCTCCTATCATAGTACAAATTCCACTTCCTACTACTCCACTTGATAATTCTTTATCTGTAATATCCCTGTCCATACCTCCCATTGTAGTAGCTGATAAATCTCCAATTGCTTGAACAGCATTGATTATACTTACAATTACTACTGATATTACTACAGGTATATCAAATTCCAATCCAAACTCAAGTGGTTTAGGTACTGCAAACCAAGCTGCTTCTCTAATAGGGTCAAAATTTATTATACCCAAAACTAAAGATACACAATATCCAACTATAATTCCCAAAAATATTGCTGCCAATTTTGCATACCCTTTTGCAAATTGACTAAGACCTATAACTACCACTAGTGTTATAGCTGCTACTGCCCAATTTTGCATAGAGCCATAAGTAGGGCTATTTACACCACCTGCCATATAATTTATTGCTATAGGATATAAAGATAATCCAATTGTAAACACTACTGTTCCTGCAACTATATTAGGAAAAAATCTTCTTATCTTTTTTATAAATAATCCTATTAATACTGTAGCAACTCCCCCTATTAGTTGTGCCCCCAAAATGCTTGCTAATCCGTAATTTCCTCCAACTGCTACAAGTGTTGGTACATAAGTAAATCCAACTCCAAAAATTATAGGCAATCTTGAACCAATATTTCCTATTGGATATAGTTGTATAAGTGTCGATATGCCAGCTATTATTAATGCATATTGGACTAAAAGCGTTATTTGTGTAGGACTAACACCCACAGCTCCTCCTACGACTATAGGTACTGTAACAGTTCCAACTATCATTGCTAATATATGTTGCATTGATAGTGGCAGACACTTTAAAATTGGTGGCCTTCCATCAATATCAAACATAGAGACACTCTTTTGATATTTACTCAAGGTTATCACTCCCAACTATTTTTTAATGACAGTTATTATTATCTCATACAACATCCTTTCTTTTTTTATTTTGTCATCTCAATTTACTATGAAGCAATTATAATGCCAATTTTTTAACAGAATTGTTTTACACATATAAATTTTATTATATTTGTTAGTATTTGATAATTTGATAAAGCATTTATTTTTTTTAATTCTTTTAAATTTTTTTTATTTTTGGATAATAAAATACTATTACACAAAAAAACACTTGGAAAATTATTTTCCAAGTGTTTTTTATCAATTTTATAATTTCAAATTTTAGAATTGAGAATTAAAAAGTTAATTATTATACATCTATCTTTCTGTATAAAGTGGCTAATGATATTCCAAGTTTTTTAGCAGCTAACTTTTTAGACTTAGTATCATTACCATAAAACTTCAACACTTTCTTTATATATGCTCTTTCAAACTCTTCAAGCGTAAGTATCTCTTGTTCCATACTTATCTCATAGTCATTTTCCTCAAGTAGTTTTATATTTATATTGTTTCGCTTAAAATATTCAATTATCTTTCTATTTATTATACCTTTGTGTATTATGCCATCTTCTTCAAGGAGATTTAAGGCTAATTCTATAGTATTTTCCAACTCTCTAATATTCCCTGGCCAAGGATATTTAAGCAACATTTGCTCTACATCTGGTTCTATATGGTATACATTTTTCTTCATCTTTCTGGAATATTTATCTATAAAATTGTTTATTAATATTTGTATATCATCTCCTCTTTCTCTAAGTGGAGGTACTTCTAAAGGTATTACATTTAATCTATAGTATAAGTCTTCTCTAAATTTATTTTCTTTAACCAATTCAAATAAGTCTCTATTAGTAGCCGATATGATTCTAACATCTATATCAATCAGTTCGTTTGAGCCTATTCTCGTAAACTTCTTTTCCTGTAATACTCTCAATAACTTCGATTGTAGTTGAATTGGCATGTCTCCTATCTCATCTAAAAATACGACTCCTCCATTGGCCAATTCAAATTTACCAATCTTACCTTTTGAATCTGCTCCACTAAAAGCTCCTTTTGTATATCCAAAAAGTTCACTTTCCAGTAGAGGTTCTGGTATAGCAGCACAGTTTATAGCAACGAATGTTTTATTCCCTCTATTTCCTGCGAGATGAATGGCCCTTGCTATTAACTCTTTTCCAGTACCACTTTCTCCAGTTATAGCTACAGTAGAATCGCTATTTCCAATTTTGCGAATTCTATTTTTTAGAGCACGCATTACATCAGAATCTCCAATTATAGAGTCTACTGTTGTTGTCCCCCAAATATTGTATACTTCCATTCCACCATACATTACTGAATCACTGTGTTTGTCCATAAAATATCAACTCCAAATAAGTATTCTATATAATAATCCTTCAAATTATCTATTTAATTATATCATAACAGAAAAGTTTAGTTATAATTTAATAATATTTTATTTTTCAAGTTAAGATTAATAAAAAGTATATCTACCAAATCTCAAATTAGTAGATATACTTTCTTAATCTTACACGCATCTTATATTAAACAAGCAATTGCGATGCCACACTTTACATATAAATGCTTTTCAAAATTTAAAATTTAAGATTTTTATAAATTTTTTTCTATACATCAGAAATTTTTCTATACATATAGAGTTATATTTACCCTTTTTTAAAGTATTTTTATTATTTTTATAATTCTTATTTCTAAAATTTATAATTAAAAATTATTTTTTTCAAATCATCTTTTGTGTTTTTCACATCATCTAATCTCACAGTTTTTGCTTCTATAAATTTACCTTTAAATGATTCTGATAATTTCCAAGAACTATAATTTTTATCCTTTTGAATACAAGGATATAACAATATGCATCTTTTTGCATTTTCATAGGTTGTTATGTATGCATACATCTGATATATATCACTTGACCTATAAAAAACATTTGAATCTACTTCAATAGCTTTCCATTTTGTATCAATTATAATTTCATATTCGTTTTTTAAATCGTATAATACTATATCTGGTCTTAAATTAAAATTTTTCTTTCCTGTTTGTTCATTTTTTAAGAGAAACTTACTCTTATCTTGTATATAAGTTTCTCTAGATGAATTGTCCCATATATTTTTTATTAAGACACCTATATATTCTTCATATAAAGTATTTATTTCAAATAATATAGAAAATGCTTCTTGATTGTTTTTACTATTATCCATTGATAAATTTAAAAGTATGAGTCTAGCTAGTAAGTAACAGTCTTTAAATCTATCATTGTTTTTATAAAATTTATAATCTAATAGTTTTTCTTTGTCTACATAAATTAAGTCTACATTTTGAAAATAGCTTAAAATTTTTTTAATCTTACTTTGAATTAAATTATCATTTATTCTATATAAAATAGATATACATGCTTTTTTAAGAACTTGATTCAAGAAATTATTTTCACTATATTCATCATACTCACATTTTATTTTCACTGGAGAAATTCCTCTTTCTCTTGCATATGTACTCAACAATATTTTACCTCTTATAACATTTGAATTTTCTATTTTATTTATATATTCAAAGTGAATGCCTCTTTTAATTTGTGTTTGCATATTTTCAATAAAATACATAACAAAGAAATTTAAAAGGTTATAATTTTTCAAACTTAATCTTATGCTTTCATTCATTATAAGTGGAATTTTATTACATATAGAAAGCATCTGTAATAACATTTCTCTATCTTTTGCAAGATTATCACTTAATGACAGTTTTGGAAGCACTTCAAGTATTACATTTTCAAAACATATAACACCTACATAGTTTATGAATCTAAGTTTTTTATACTTAATATCTATTATATTGCTCTTTAATACATCATTATTATTATCTATATATTTAAGCAATTTTTCATATTCAATTTCTGTAAGCTCATTTTCACCATTACCAACCCTTATCCATTCGTAAGTTTCTTTAACATATATATTTTTACTCATATATATTTTTTAACTCCTCACTAGATATGTTTCGCTTTATACAATAGTTAACTTTATTTTCAATCACAGAAGTATTATTTTTTTTAAATAATTCAGAAGCTATAAGTTCTTCTTTATAAACAATATATTTATCTTTTTCATCTTTCCCTATACCACCTAAAATAAGACCTACTTTTTCTGAATCATAATAAAAATACTCTTGAAGAAGTGGTATTATTTTACTTCTAAATACTGACACTATATCATCAATATTATCTACATCAAGTAAGTAAGCTTGTCCAATTACATGGTCTCTATCATATAAAAACTCTATCCTTTTATTAATTGTATATAGCATATTTTTAATATCTATACCATCTACAATAGGCAATAAATCATAATCTGGCATAATTTCTTCAAAATTAAATCTTCTTCTCAAAGCTATATCTAAGAGTGCTATTGATTTATCTGACGTATTCATAGTTCCAACTATATACAAATTGGGAGGTAAAGAAAATTTTTCTTTTGAGTATGGTAATTTTACAATAGTTTGATTTGATTTAGTGAGTCTTTTATCTTCTTCAAGTAATGTTATTAACTCACCAAATATTTTAGATATATTTCCTCTATTGATTTCATCTATTATTAAAACATAGTTTTCTGATTCTTCAAAATTAAAACTGTCACTAGATTCTATATTTTCTAATATCAACTTCTTTTTTCTAGTTTTTATCTCTTCTAAAGTCAAATACTCTTTTTCCAACTCAAGATTCAACTTTTTTTCAAACTTCAATGCATCATAACATGCTTCTATAGATATATCTTTTAATATTCCATCCTCTGGTTTAAAATTACCTTCACCATCAGACTTTAGTCCTTCTATAAATTCCTCATATCCATATGATTGATGAAACGTACAAAATTCTACATTATTTTTATAATTTGTATTACTTATGTAATCTCTATCTTTTAAACTAGTTCCATTTATCAAATTACAAACTTCTTGTTTTGCATTATATGTTTTACCAGTTCCTGGTGGACCATAAAGTATAGTATTTAAAGGCATTTTATTAGTAAACCTTTTTATATACTTCTCAACTAGACTATTATTTTCAAATACGACCCAAGCATTTCCATCTATATTCTCTTTTTCATACTCTATCCACTTAACAGGTAAAAAATATCCTCCCTCTAAGATACTTATTTTTTCTATATCGAAGCCTTCCATAACTTGACATACACCAAATACACTCTTCATTGTATGGTCATTTTCACAGATTACTTTCTCACTATTATATAACAAAATATAATCATCTGTATTTATGTTTTTAAGATATTCTAATTGCTCTAGGTTAGTCGGTTGAATAAATAATTCTTCATTGTCTATACATTCATCTACATTTTTATAATAATAGTTTTTTAGATACCATTTATTCTTGTCACTTTCTTCTATCATTTTTCTCAATGATTTCTTATCTTGTAACTTAATGATTTCTAAATATGAACTAATATCATTATTACTCAATTTATAAAACTCGCTTGTATATACTTTACAACTTGAAACTGTATCAAAGTTGTGCATCCATTTCACTGGCAATGTATGCCCCAAAATATGACTTAATTCATAACCATCTTCAAAACTTTCATCAACTATACCAATAGATACACTACATTTAATTTTTTCTTCTACATTTTGATATGCCTTATATAAAAAATAATCTCCTTTTTTAATTGACATAAACTTTTTTATAAAATCTTTGTCATTACAGTTCTCATTGATATATTTTTCTGATTTTTTTCCCATATTGAATACTTTTTTTAGATTTATTTTTATATCAAAACCAAGTGCAATTATACTTTCTTCTCTAAAAACTTGTGGTGTATCTGTTTCTTGATAAAAAAATTCTTCCATTAACCAATACTCTGCAATCCTTATATTTTCAGACATATCTTTCTCCTTAATATCTAAAATATGCTAATTATACAATAAAGCAACTTTAATCTTTCCACCTAAATTTTCTTTTAAGTATAAAGAGAATATCACTTCATATTTTTCTTCTATCTTACTTTGAATATTATTTATTAAATCATTCAATTCTACTAGAGAAAAATCTATATTTCCTTCAACAAATACAATGCCTTTTTTATTTACAAATTCTTCACCAAGATATTCCATTCTCTCAAATAAAGTGTTAGCCATTTTACTATATTCTTTTGTATCTTCAAATTCTTCAAAAGAATACTTAATTCCTTTATCTCCTATAATCGCTTCTTTTAAGTCAGTTATATCTATATTTATCATACAAGAATCTGAAATAGACTCTATCATAATATTCATCAAATCAACAAATTTAAAAATACTATCTCTATTGATTTTAAATTCTCTTCCAAGTTCCAAATCTTCTTTATTTTCCTTATCAGAACAATTCATTCCTATAGATAAAATTCTTCTTTCATTTGACATATATGAAATAGCTTTTATAATTTCTCTACTTTGTTTATCTTCAGTTGAATAGGTTAAAAATAATATGTCTACTCCGTCTAAAAGACTTCTTACATATTCTTTCTCAACTTCTTGATTTACATTGATTCTTTCTATGTCTACATTTTCTTTTATTTTTTCTTCTATTTCATTTATTATATTGATGCCTTCAGCCCCAATACCAATTATCTTAGCATTCTTATTAAAATCTTCCATTATAATACATTTCTCCTTAATGATTATTTAGTTTTAACATTTTTAAATATTATAACATATTTTCTTCAAAAAAATATTTTAGCTCCTTAGCCTTGTTATAAAGCAACTTATTCATAAATTTCGGCTCTACCACCCTTGCCTCTTGTCCTATTGAAAATAAAGTAGATACATACCAATCTATTTCATCATGCTTTATAAATGTATCAATTATACCACTTCCATCTTCATTCATCTTTATATCTAAATCATAAGAATCATTCTTTAGTTTCAATACACCTTCTTCAGTCAATAGTACACATAGTTTAGTATTTTCATCAAATTCCTTAGCAAATTGCATATTTTCATATGCTTCCATATATACTGTGTCTATCCACTCTTTCAAACTTATATTTTTCTTTTTGCTATTTCCTATCCTTTTAAATTCAATTACATTTTCCATACAAATTAATATAATCTTATCACTCTCATAATCATACACAGGTGTAAACCACACACACTTCTTTAAAAATATACCTATAGGACATACATTTTTTTCATGTAATTGATTTCCAGACTTATATTTAATATTTAAAATACAAGACTCTGATGAAGCTCTAAAAATTTCAACTATATCACTACTTTTATACATTCCTTCATTAGGTATAAACTCAATATAACTTTTTATATTATCTATTCCTTCTTTTATACTGCTTTTACGCTCATAACTTATTTTTCTTATTATAGAATCAATTTCTTTATCTATTAACATCGACCTATAAATTTGAAGTGACTTAAGAGCAAAGAAGATGGACATGACTTCTATTTCTGTAAATACAACAGGAGGTATATAACTATTATTTAAAACCCTGTATCCTCCATTCCTACCCTTCTCTGTCTGAATTGGAAGTCCCATTTCATTTAATTCTGTCAAGTATCGTTGAATAGTCTTAGTCGAAAGATTAAACTCTTCTGACAACTCTTTAATTGTAAACTTCTGTTTATCATTAATATATGTCCAAACATCAGTTAATCTTTTTATCTTTGACAAATAAAATCCCCCTTATTATTAATACTAATCTTAATCTATGAAATGATAATTTATTTTTTAAAATTTAAGATCGATGACCTTCTTGTATTTTTTCATTAAGAAACTGAAAAATGGTACTCCAACCACTGTCACAACCACAAATTCTCCAAAACCTACCTGTATCATAGATAAAATCAAAGGAAGTCCAAAAAATATGTTTAACATCAATCCAACTACAACTGCATTTACGATAGTTGGCCATATAGAAGCTATAATCAGTGTGCCTTTACTTTGTCCACCTATTTTTCTAGTAAAATAAATCAAACTCCCACTTATAAATGTAGCTAATGTCCCAAATACTATATCAGGTACACCATATGGCCCTATAACATTTGCTAAAAAGCATCCTAATGTAAGACCTACTATGTATCCTTTATCTAAAAATGCTAAGAGCATCATAATCTCTGCTATTCTAAATTGTATTGGTCCATAACTTATAAATCCCAATGACAGAGTTAAAACAGCATAAATTGCTGTAACAACCGCTGTTAATGCTATATTAATACTCTTTCTTCTCATATCTGTCTCCTAGTAAAAATTTTATTGCTAAAAATTAATAATATAACTTTATTTTATACAAATTCTATAAACTTAAACAGTTATTTTATATAAACAAATTATTTTAACGAACTATTTTATTAATTCAATTTATATTATACAATATGATACATATAAACTCAAATATCTATATTTTAAATATATGTTATAATTATCGTATACAAATTCAAATTTAAGTTTCTATTATTCTATAAAAACATTAAAAAAGAGCCTTAAAATTAGGCTCTAATAATTTATGTCAAAATCAATGAACTCTGCTATCTTTTAATTTAGATAATATCATCCAAGTACCTATGCAATCAATTTCTAGTTGTTTTTCTATCTCATCATACAACATTTCTTGATATGATGTATTTAAAACTACATTTTCAACAAGTTTAGAAATTTCCTCTTCTGCAAAGTCAATTTCTATTTGATTTTGTTTTTCTTTAAAGAACACTCTTACTTTTCTCTGACTTATCGAACGACCCTCAAAGCTGACTAAACATTCTAAAATGTTTTTATCTCCTCTAAAATTATTTACTGCTCTTATGTTATTTAGATTTCCAGCCAAAACATCATCCCCTTAGTTAATTTTATATTTTATAAGTAAAATTCATAATATTATAATAACTACTTATTAAATATCTTTCAACAGGTATGACATAACTGGTTGTTTAACATGTAAAACTAGTCTAAAATCTTCATAAATAATTATTTATTCATTGCCATGAATACTTTTTCAGGTGTAATAGGAAGTGTATTTATTCTCACGCCAACCCCATTAAATACAGCTTCTTGTACAGCTGGCAAAGGTGTATTTATAACAACTTCTCCAACTGACTTAGCACCAAATGGCCCTGTTGGTTCATAAGTTTCAACAAAATCTACTTCTACATTTCCAATATCACATCTAGCCGGAATCTTATATTGCATAAATGTATTCGTATCCATACTACCTTTTTCTGTGTATCTAACTTCTTCAAATAAGGCCATTCCAATCCCTTGAACAATTCCACCTTCAACTTGTATCTTAGCTAGATTTTTATTTATAACTGTTCCACAGTCTACTATAGCCACATAATTTACTAAATCAACCTTCCCAGTTTCTTTATCTATTTCAGTTTCTGCAAAACCAGCTATAAAAGGTGGTGGTGATACTGGGCTACCATGAGAAGCAAGACCTATCAATTGATTAGTGTCAGGCCCAATTGTAGAATCCACTGCTATATCAAATAATAATGTGCTACCTTTTTTACTAGTTAAGTTTACACCATCAAATTCTACTTCATCTATATCAACACCTAGTTTAGTAGCTCCAGCAGAAATTATTTTTGCTCTTAAGTCTTGAGCAGCTTTAACTACTGCCATACCTGTTACATAAGTAGTACTTGAAGCATATGAACCTGGGTCATATGGAACTAAGTCAGTATCAGCCGATATGACTGTTATATTTTCGATACTCGTTTCAAGTACTTCAGCAGCCATTTGGGCTAGGATTGTGTCACTTCCTGTACCCATATCAGTAGAACCTATCATAAGTGTATAATCTCCACAGTCATTCAATTTAATTTCAGCTGAAGACTTGTCAAGACCTTGTATACCAGAACCTTGCATAGTAATTCCCATACCAACACTTCTAACCTTTCCATTCTCAAGATGTTTACAAGGATATTTTTCATCCCATCCAATAAGCTCTTTACCCTTATTTATACATTTTACTAAATCCACACTATTTAAAGTTTTTCCATATGCAAATGTAGTCTCACCTTGTGTTACTACGTTTTTTAACCTTAAATCTGTTGGGTCCATTTTTAATTTATCAGCAAGCATATTTATAGTTGATTCAACAGCAAAGCATCCTTGAGAAGCTCCATAACCTCTAAGTGCTCCTGCTGGCATTTTATTAGTATATACTACATCTGCAATGAATCTTGTTGCTTCAACTTTATTATACATTGGTAAAGTTTTTTCTCCAACCAAACCAATAGTTGTAGAGGCATGCTCTCCATATGCACCTGTATCAGAAAGTGCATTTATATCTATAGCTTTTATTATTCCATCATTAGTAGCACCTAGTCTAACCTTCAATCTCATCGCATGTCTACTTGTTGAACAATTAAAAGTTTCTTTTCTATCATAAATTATTTTAGCTGGTTTACCTGTTTTTAAAGTTACAATTGCTGAGAAAATCTCCACACATGCAGTTTGTTTTCCGCCAAATCCACCACCAATTCTAGGTTTTATGACTCTAATTTTACTAGCTGGTAGCTCTAATGCACGAGACAAATGTCTTTTAACGTGAAATGGTATTTGAGTTGAACTTACTACAACCAATCTACCAGTGTGGTCTAAATAATTGTATGCTCTATATGTCTCCATCATTGCGTGCGCTTGTGCTTGAGTATAATAAGTTTCTTCAATTACTATATCACAATTACTTAGTACTTTGTCCATATCACCTTTAGTATAATCATGATGTGATACTATATTATTTTCTCTCTGCATACCTATGTCAAAGTTACAATGTCTATCCTCATCATGAACTACAACTTTATTCCCTATTGCTTTTTCAAAATCCAAAACAGGAGTAAGTACTTCATACTTTACCTTGATAAGATTCATTGCCTTAATTGCTGTTTTTTCATCCACAGCAGCAACTATAGCTACTTCATCACCTACATACCTAACAACATCTTCAAGAATTAATCTATCATATGGAGATGGTTCTGGATATGTTTGACCAGCAAGTGTAAATCTAGATTTTGGTACATCTTTATATGTTAAAACACATTCAACACCATCAACCATTTCTGCCTTTGATGTATCTATATCTTTTATTTTTGCATAAGCATGAGGACTTCTAAGTATCTTTACCACCAAAGCATCTTTTGCTGATAAATCATCTGTATACACAGGTTTACCTGTTGTAATACTCATTCCATCTATTTTTTTGATTCCTTTTCCAACTATATTCATGTTCTACTTTACCTCCAGATAAGTTTTGATAGCTCTTAACTGTCCCATATATCCTGTACATCTGCATAGATTTCCTGTCAGATAATGTTTTATTTCTTCATCTGTAGGATTTTCAAGCTCATCTTTCATTGCAAGTACAGTAAGTATAAAACCAGGAGAACAGAATCCGCACTGCTCAGCACCTTCTTTTACCAAAACTTCGCTAAACTCTCTAACTTCATCTTCTAAACCTTCAATTGTAGTTATTTCTTTATTTAAAGCTCTCAATGTCAATGTTGCACAAGATAATGTAGGTTTCTTATCAATTAAAACTGTACAGAGACCACAACATCCTGTGTCACAACCTCTTTTTACACTTAAATTACCAACTTTCCTTAAAGTGTCAACTAAATATTCTTCTGGCTCTATATCTACACTTTTTTTCTTTCCATTTATATTAAGTTTCACTAACATTAAATAACCTCCATTATAGCTCTTTTTAAAAGTACTTTACTCATAGCTTTTCTATAATCCCTAGATGCTCTCATATTAGAACCAAAAGTTAATTCTTCTGACGCAATTTCTATTGCTTTATCTATATTAACTTCATTAGCTTCATTATTAGATAGGAATTCACTAGCTTGTTTCGCAATCGTAGCTTTTTGAGGTCTTGCACCTACACATAATTTAAATTTTCCCATGTGTTTTGATACAGATACATTTAGGAGAGGATAATCACTCTTTGCATTTCTTAGTGATTTATAAGAAGCATTTTTATTTGTTTTCTTTATATATACCTTAATTAGTAAATCTTTCTCATACTCTCTATTAAGAAACTCTTCCAGACTAATCCTTCCAGCTTTATATAATTCTACTTCTGTGTCTAATGAAAGCAATGCTACTATCAAGTCAGAAAAACCATATTTAGAGAATACTGTAGCTCCAACCGTTACTACATTTCTAAACTGAATTCCTATTATATCTTTAACTGAATCTTCTATTATATCTCCAAAATTTTTTTTGACTATTTGACTTGTCTCTAAGGTTCTAAAAGTAGTCATAGAGCCAATCTCAATATAATCTTCATCTTCTTTTATATAGTCTAAGTTTAAATTAGATAATTCTATCCCTGTACCTATTCTTTTTTTCCCCATTCTTAAAAAAGCACTTCCACCAATCACTTGATTAGTTTTTCTTTTATTTAAAATTGAGTACGCTTCTTCTACTGTATCTGGCTGTACAATATCCATAACCGTAAACATAAATTTCCTCCCTTATTTGCTATTCTTATTTTAAATACAACTAATTATATCATAGCTTCAACAAATTTTGATAATAAATATATCCAATATGTAAATTCTGTAAATTACTTCTACATAAAAAATGACTATTTCAACAATTATCATTAGATAATTTTAAAATAGCCATTATTATGTATTATTTAAAGTGAAATTTTAAAAAGTTGATACTTTTTCACTTATATTTATCACTTCTTCTTCTAATAATCCAAGTTTTTTAGCTACCAATTTTGTAGTACTTCCTTGTATTACTAACGTTATTAGTATAGTCATAAATACTACTGATGAAATTACTTCGTATCCAGGAACTTTCATTGCTGAAATGATACCACAAAGTGCAGCTGGTATTACTCCAGTTTCCCTTACCCACATCATAAATAACATTTCATTTTTACTCCATTTTGCTTCTCTATCCACAAGTGTACAAACTAAAACACAAAGTGGTCTTGCTATAAACATTAATACTAGTACTGTAATTACAGATGGTACAAAATATTGGCCTAATTGAGCTAAATTAACTTGGCTACCTAATATTATAAATATTGCCATACGACAAATAGTACCTAAAGTTTCAGCAACATAGAAATCTGCATCATAAGATTTTTGACTTAACCAAATTCTAAAGTTTTTCTTATTACCAGTTATTATACCTACAATAAAGCAAGACATGTATCCACTTCCACCTAATTTTGTAGATAATTCATATGCAACAACAACTGAAATAACAGATATTATTGGTGCAAAATCTTTGAATATTCCATATGGTTTATCATTAACCAATTTCAAAAGCAGTATTCCTGTAATTAAACCAATCACAACTCCGACAATAACCATTGTCCCTAATTCATAAATATTTTCACTTAATGAAAATTTATTTGATAAAATTACAGCTAACACTGCTGATGTTAATATAGCTCCTGTTGCATCATTAAAAGCTGATTCACTTATTACAGTTTGTTTTACTCTATCCTTTATTTTTACTTGATTAAATATAGGTACAAGAGTAGCTGGGTCTGTTGATGCTATTATAGTTCCTGCTAGTAAAGCAGTCATTGCACTTATTCCAAAAGCAAAGCTTATTACTTGTTGCATTATAAAAGCAGATATCACAACTCCTAAAGTAGCTAGTAAGAATACAGATATCTTTACATTTCTCAACACTTTTAAACTTATTTCTTTTCCACCTAAGTATAAGATAAATGCAGAACCAAATGTAAGTATTAATTGATTTTCTATTTGAAATCCGCGAATATCTATAAATTTTAAAAATGATGGTCCTATTAGAATTCCTACAAGTAAAAATAGTACAACATCAGGAACTTTCAATATTTCGCTAAGCTTGCTACAAATTATTCCAGTTATACTTACAACAGCAAAAATCACCAATAAATTATTACTGGCAATTGTGTGTATAGATGATTCCATGTCAGTCTCTCCTCCCAATATGCATGCATTATATGACATACTCATTTATTCGTTTTACTATATAATTATAGCACACAAATAAATGTTATCAATCATATTTTTTCCTTCCTGCAACTTAACCTTCATTTTTGATAATTAAATAACGCTTCTATAATTTTAATATTTTTTACCAGTTATTAAAAGGTTGATTTTGTCAAGTTTATAATATATATATATTAATACTATCTATACATATATCTTTTTTAGATATTTTTCGACTTTTTTTCTTATTAAAATAACTTTAAATTTAACAATAAAACATTTCATTATATATTTTTTTTAAAACGTACTATTTTCAACATTTTCATTAACTTGGTTTATTCATTTTTTTCTTATCTATCCTATATCCAAGCATACTTCCTATATTTTTACTTGGATGTAATTCTTCAGCAATTTCAAGCTTGTTATGAAGATTTTTTTTCGTACTAAAAATATTACTTCTATTTTTATCTTTTTTATCTTTTTTCATATTTTATCCTTTCAAAACAATATAAATTTTTCTATTTATTACTTATTATTTCAAATTTCTATAGTTTTAATCAAAAAAGGGAAATTTCTCAATATAATATAGCTTATTTAACACTATATTCGTATCTAGAATTTCCCTAATTATTTTACTAATTAAATTTTTCAATAACTTCCTCTAAATTAGAACTTACTTCTTCTTCTTTTTTCCAATTATTTAAGGTATAATGTGTCCTAAACGTAAACATCCCCGAGATTATTAATATAAAATAGTATACAAATCCACTATATAATAGTACTGAATACCCTAATAACTCTTTGGGAATTATTTTTGAAAACATAGTAAAGAATGTAACTTCATTCGCTCCAACATTTCCTGGTGTTGGTACTGGCGATATTGCCATATACAAAAACACTTGTAGTGTCATTATATGTATGTAGGATACTCCTTTTAGATTTGAAGCTTTATACACACAATAGACTATACTAAAATACGCTATTAGTTGCAACACAGTAAGTAATATACTTAAAATTAAAACTCTCACATTTTTAATAAATATTTTTATAGAGTAATTATAATCATCAATATAATGATTTACTCTATCACGTTTTGAATCTAAGAATTTAAATGTCTTAAATTTAGATAAAAAATTAATCAAAATTTCTGCTACCATTTTTACTTGTTTTGGACTAAATACTATTAGTAGTCCACCTAACAACATACTTACATTCATAATCATCCCGACCGTTATCAAAACTCTAACAGAATGTATTTGTTGCATTAATAACGGCTTATTTAGTAAAATTAAAATTCCACAAAACATGGTAACTGTACTTTGAAACACCACTGTCTTGTTAGTAACTATAGCTACTGATTTGCTAAGGCTCACATCATATTTTGTAAGTGCATATATTTGCATTGGTTGACTCCCAGATGCAAATGGAGTAACTAAGTTATAGTAAAATCCCATTGTAGCCATTTTTATACCAATAAATTTTACTTTTGTTTTCTGAACTGCATTTATTATCAAATGAGTTACAATAGCTTCAATTAGCATATATACTAGTATTATTAATATTCCAAAGAATATATAAGCCTTATTTACCATTCTTATAATTTTAGGTATCATTTTTATATCTAAAGTGGTTAACACTAAATAAGTAGTAATACATATCAAAAATAGCAAAAATCCATATTGAATAAAATCTTTTTCTTTTTTGGATAGTTTTCTCATTTATTTTCTCCTAAATTTTTTCATATCACTATATCATAGTATACTACTTAACATATTCTTTGCAATACTAAAAAAAATAAGTCTCTATTTGACACAAATACATCTATAAACTTTTAAAAATTTTTACTCCTTTAGTAGAAATAATTCTCCATATCATAAAATCTAGTATTAATGTAAGCACACTTGCTAAAACAATATACATATTTAAAAATGAAATTCCCATTAATATATATATACCTCCAAGTACAACTATATATATTAATGATGCTAACATTGTAACTATCATACTTGCACTTCTCTTTACAACTGCAACTTCATTTTTCCAATCAAGATTTGGATATAATAGATTTGTTAATAACCCCATCAAAGCTACAAACATTGAAAAAGTTGTAAGTAAACAAATTGATACAATAATAAATTGGACTTCAAAATCTAATTTTATAGACACTAATATCAAACACAAAATAGATAATGGTGCATTCAATAAAAAATTCATCAATATTTTTGACCAGAATATTTCTTTCTCATCTATTGGAGAAGATTTTAATATCCATAAATTTTTTCCTTCAAAAGAAATCGAACAATATGTTGTACAATTCATTACCATTATAAAGAAGAACACTCCTAATAACTGTATTTTTATGAGACTAAAATCAATATTCATTTTTAGCAATTCAGCCATTTTATCTGCCCCAAATAGTAATATTAAAATTGTACCTACTATTAGAAATAACAGACCAACAGATGAATTTAAAAAGTAAATGAATGAAGAAGAATATCTTTTAAACTCCTTTTTTAATAGAGCTTTTGATGGTCTTGAAATTTTTTGACTCTTAAACTCATAACTTTTTGACTTATAACTTTCACGCATTTTAGAATTTATATTTTTAAATCTTTTAGCAAATAAAGTTATAAACATAAAAAATGGTATTATTGATATCGATATAAATGCTAAAAAAGAAATTATACTTCCTGTTTTAAGAGCATCAACAAAATAATATGTAGGTGGATATATTTTTCTAATAGTTTCTGAAATAGATACACTATTCTTTAACATCTCAGCTGATATAGAATTCAGTCTTGACATAAATAGAGTATAAAGTAAAAGCAATATTACACTACCTATGATTAATACTAAATTTTTATATTTTATTTTTGATGATATCTGCCCTATAAATAAAAAAATTATTGATGATGCAACTATTGGTAATAGAGGCAAAGCTAAAAATAATAATATTAAATAAGGAAAATAAGCTATACTTACATCAGAATTAAAAAAATAAACTACTGCTGGTATAATCATACATACTGAAGAAAATAAATAGTTTGTTCCAATCAACATCAATATTTTACTTGCTAGTATAGTAGATTCTTTTATAGGTAAACTAGTCAAGAGATCTAAATCTTTTGCTTGAAATAGATATGATGAAGTTTTGTATAATGATGTAACGATGGTTGTTAATGTTGACAGTCCAAACCCAAATATCAGTAACATTTCCATTTGATTTATCTGTTTCAAAATATCAACTAGAGAAAGACTTAAGCTAGTTACATAAAAAATTAGCAACCCTGCTATAATAACAATTGAAAATACCATTCCCATTATTTTTTGTTTTTCTCTTCCATCTGCTTTTTTTAAAGTATTCAATTTAAATTCATTTATTATATTAGTTTTTATTAATATACTTAGATTGTTCATGTTTTATCATTCCTCACTTTAGACACTATATTGTATAAAAAACAATTTATTTTTCTATTAACTCCAAAAAAATACTTTCAAGTGAATTACTTCCTTTAACTTCTTCTGTGCTTCCATAAGCAATTATATTTCCATCCTTTATTATGGCAATCTTATCACAAATTTTTTCGGCAACTTCTAAAACATGTGTTGAGAAAAATATACAACCACCTTTTGCACAGAATTCTTTCATAATCTCTTTCAATATAAACGATGCCTTTGGGTCAAGACCTACAAAAGGTTCATCAAGAATTAAAATTTTTGGATTATGTATTAAAGCTGAAATTATGGCTAATTTTTGTTTCATACCATGTGAATATGAAGATATTAAATCTCCTAATGCTTTATTAAGTTCAAACTTATTCGAATAATATTTTATTAACTCTTCTCTTTTATTTTTATCAACTTCAAATATGTCTGCTATAAAATTAAGATATTGTACACCAGTTAATGATTCATATAAATCCGGATTATCAGGTATATATGCCATTTCTTTTTTACATTCAACAGGTTGTTTTTTTATCGACTTAGAATTTACAAGCACCTCTCCCTCTTCAAAATCGTGTATCCCAACAATTGCCTTAATAGTAGTAGTTTTACCTGCACCATTATGACCTATAAACCCAAAAAGCTCTCCATCATTTACATCAAATGAAATATTATTTACTACTTTCTTATTTTTATATGATTTAGATACATTGATTACCTTTAACATAATTTCCCTCCATATTATAGTTTTGATAGTTGTTATATATAATATATAACAACTATCAAATAATTACAACTTTTATTTGTTTATTTTTAAAGTTTAGAAAATACAAAACCCTTAGAAATATGGAAATATAAATTATATTTACTTCTAAATTACACATAATTATAAAAGAATATATAGTTCGATTTGCTTAAACAATGTATAATAAAAAATAGTTGACTATAATAATATTAATGATTAAATAGAAGGAGCAAAACATGAATACATTTGAACAATTAAAAATAAGTTCTACTTTGATAGATGGGCTTAAAAAACAAGACATAACTTCTCCAACAGAAGTTCAGTCACTTGCTATAGAAAATATAATACAAAATAAAGATTTATTGATTAATTCTCAGACTGGAACAGGAAAAACACTGGCATATCTTCTACCTATATGTGAAAAAATTGATACATCAAAAAGAGAGACACAAGCGCTTATACTTGCACCTACACATGAACTAGTAATGCAGATTACAAACCAAGTTGAATTATTAGCTAAAAACTCAGAAATTCCTTTAACTTCTTTAGCTTTAATTGGGGAAGTAAATATACAAAAGCAAATAAAAAACATAAAAACAATAAAACCACATATAGTAATTGGTTCTTGTGGAAGAGTTTTAGACTTAATAAAACAAAAGAAATTAAAATCACATAATATAAAAACTATCGTCTTAGATGAAGTAGACAATCTATTGAATGGAAAAAATATAACTTGTATAGAAGATATAATAAGAACTACATTAAGGGATAGACAGATTATAGGATGTTCTGCAAGCCTTACTGATAATACTATAAAAATTTGTGATAAAATTATGAAAGAATTTGAAATAATAAAAACGAAAGAAAAGTCACAAATAAATCCTAATATAAATCACTCATATTTATTAGGTGAAATAAGGGATAAATTTAATTTTCTTAGAAAAACATTAGCTGCCACAAATCCAAAAAGAGCAATTGTATTTGTAAACAACGAAAAAAATATAGAAGTCCTAGTATCAAAACTAAATTATCATAATTATAAGGCAATTGGAATCTTTGGAAACATGGCAAAAGAAGATAGAAAAAATGCAATAAATAAATTTAAACTTGGAAAAGCAAAAATTTTAATTACAACTGATTTATCTGCTCGTGGACTAGATATAGTAGATGTAAGTCATGTTTTTAATTTAGATTTTCCAAAAAGTAAAAATGAATACTTGCATAGATGCGGCCGAACTGCTAGAGGGAATCGAGATGGTAACACAATCTCAATAATAACAAAACAAGAATTAGATGTGATAAAGGATTTACAAAAAGAATTTAATATAACAATTGTGCCTAAAATTTTACAAAATGGAAAGCTAATAGATACAGTTAAATAATTTAACAAATACAAAAGAGCTGTAATTTCTCATTAAAACATGTTAGAAATTACAGCTCTTTATTTTATTAAATTAATTTTTTAAATAATATTCATTATAAAAGCCAAAGTTTTATTATAAATAATATAGCCAAGACAATCATTACTATAGAAACATGCTTCTTATCTTCTGCTTTTTTAGTTCCAAATATATTGTAAAATACATTTACGAAAACATAAGTTAATATACCTAAAGTTAAACCATCACCTATACTATAAGTTAATGCCATACAAGCAATAGTAACAAATGCTGGAACACCTTCAGTTATATTGTCAAACTCTATATCCTTAACTGTACCAAGCATTAAATATCCAACATATATTAAAGCTGGTGCTGTAGCACATGATGGAATTGCTATAAATACAGGAGAGAAAAACATTGCAGCTAAGAATAAAATCCCAACTGTAACTGCTGTCCATCCAGTTCTTCCACCTGCAATAACTCCTGTTGAACTTTCAACATAAGTTGTAACTGTAGACACTCCAAGTCCTGCACCTACTGTAGTTGCAACTGCGTCTGTAAGTAAAGCTCTTCCTACATTAGGAACATTTCCTTTTTCATCTAGCATGTTTGCTTTAGAACAAACACCTACTAATGTACCAACTGTATCAAAGAAATCAACAAATAAAAATGTGCAAACTACTACTAAAAATCCACCTATATTCGTTGGATGTAATACATATCCTAAATCTATTTTACCTGCTATTGGTGCTAAACTTTCAAATTTAAATACTCCACCAGGTAAATATATCCCTAGTTTTTGTGCATACTCTGGATTCATAAAAGCAAATCCCCAAGCAAGTAATGAACTTACTACTATTCCAAAAAGTATAGAACCTTTAACTCTTTTTTTATCTAATACAGCAATAATTATTAATCCTATACAAGTTATTATTACTGCTGGTGTAAATCTACCCATTTTGATAAGAGTAGCTTGATCTCCAATAACAATTCCGCTATTTACTAAACCTATAAGTGCAATAAATATACCAATACCACCTGTAACAGCTAATTTCATATTTTTTGGTATTGCATTTACAACAGCCTCACGAACTCCACTTACTGATAAAACTATAAAAATAATACCTTCTACAAATACTGCTGTAAGAGCCACTTCCCAAGGAACACCCATTTGTAAAACTACTGTGTATGCAAAAAATGCATTAAGACCCATACCTGATGCCAAAGCAAAAGGAAGATTTGCAACTACACCCATTAAAATACATCCAAATGCTGCTGCTAAACATGTCCCTGTAACAAGTGCACCAGCTGGCATACCTGTCTCAGATAAAATATTTGGATTTACAGCTATTATATAAGCCATAGTTAAAAAAGTAGTTACTCCTGCAATGACTTCTTTTTTCATATCAACATTTTTATTAGTCAAGATTGGAAAAAGTTTCTGCATGGTACTACTGTTTGTTGTTTGCATAACAACACCTCCTATTAAATTTTACAAAAAAACGACACAGTAATTGATAAGCTGAGCCGTATCCTTCATAATTCAGTTAATTAAATATTTAATTAACTAAATAATAGTATACATAGTCAGAATATTTACGGTATTCCGGTAGAAACTTATGACCCATATTGTCAAAATTATATGTTATACAATCCAAAACATTATTTTTTCTTTACGAATATTATTTTAATTTATATAATTAATTTTGTCAATATATACGTATATATTATACTGATTTTGTATTAATATTCGATTATATTAAGTATTAATTTCTCTTATCCCGATTATAATTATATTCTTTACATTTTCGAAAAATATATGATATTTTAATACAATTTATTTATAGTTGAAATATAAAGCTTACTCTAAGATTATATTATAATGAATTGATAAATTTTTTATTTTTAAAAAACAAAGTGAAGAATTTAACTATATGCCATAAAGGGTATCAAAAAATTAAAGTTATTGTAAATCATATAATCAATGAATAATCTTTTGATAAAATGTATTTACCTCCATTATGATATAATAAATTATGGAGGTGAATATAAAAATGGGTATTATTCTTAAGCCAAAAAAATTTTATATGACTATTATAGCTACAATAATTCTGTACTTTTCTCTTAATTACAGTTTTAATATAAAATTTTCTATATGCTTATCTTTTTTAACCATCTTAATTTGGGCTATAGACTCTGTTGAAAAAACTGTAGTTGCATTATTTTTCGTAATTCTAGCATTTATTTTTAACATTGCACCCTTAAATGTAATTTTACAATTTTTATTTACAGAAAATTTTTATATAATAGTCCTTGCCTACATAATTACTAATGCAGTTACAAAGACAGGTGTTGCAAGGATTATTTCTGAAAAATTAATTTTAAATATTGTTAACACTCCTAAAAAAATGATTCTTTTATCATATATTTTAGGTATATTGTTAATATTTTTTATTCCACAACCATTCCCAAGGGTCATTTTGGTATCAGCTTTTTACAAAGAGTTTTTAAAAGAACAAAAAATAACTGAAGATTCAAAATCTATACTTTTATTTAGCATATTTACAGCATCTACCTTTACATCTATGTTTTTTATAAATGGAGATACCCTTTTAAACTACGTTGTATTAGAACTTGGAAACTGTAATATAAATTGGGGTCAATGGGCTTTTTATATGTCTGTTCCAACTATAATTACTTGTCTTGTAACTTATTTTTTATTTATTTTTATTTTTAAAAAAGAATTATCTTCAATAGAATTTATTTCTAACAAAAATCTTGATTCTAATAAATTTCAATTTTCATATTCTAATTTTAAAATGGAGTTTAATTTATTGAATAAGGAACAAAAATACACTTTTTTATGCCTAGGAATAATGTTTTTTATGTTTTTGACCCAGTTTATACATAACATAAACACTCTAATCATAATGTCAATTTGTGTACTTCTTTTATTATTAAGAAAAATAATTGGATTCAATACTTTAAAAGAAATAAACTGGAAAGTCCTTATTTTTTTCGTAGCGGCATTTTCAATTGGAGGAGTATTAAAGTACTCTGGAGTTGTAGATATAATGGGAAATTATTTGATAAAGTTTATACCACACTCTTCAGAAATTATTTCAATCTTATTTTTAATAACTCTAACAATAGTATTGAATATATGTCTTGGAAGTGCTGTTACTACATCATCTGTGGTAATACCATTGCTTGGAAGTTTGCACATACTAAAAGAAAATAGCATTACATTATGCCTATTTGTCTATATCATAGTAAGTATACAATACATACTACCATTCCATCATGCAACAATAATGGTTGGACACGGTGAAAATCTGTATAATAGCAAGGTTATTTTTAAGTATGGTTTAACTTTAATTCCTTTAACTTATTTTATAATAATATGTGTGACATTCCCCTGGTGGAGATTCATAGGTTTAGAAATCTAAAAAGATGAAAATATGAATTAACTTAAAATAATAGCTTAAATTATTAAAAATAATTCATATTTTCATCTTTTAATACAAGTCTACTTGCATAATTAGGCATAAAACCACTTTTTAATTATAATGCTAGATATTATTTATTTTACTACCTTTTCCAAAAGTATTCTCCCAATCTTCTATAAACTTATCTACACTCCAGTCTGTCAATGGATGATTCATCATAGCCTTACAAATATCGTATGGTACTGTAACACTATGTACTCCATTTTGCATTAATTCTATAACTTGTTGTGCATTTTTAAAACTTGCAGCAAGTACTTTTGTGTCCATTTTATATGTATCTATTATTTTTATAAGCTCTGAAACCATAGATACTCCATCGCCAGATATATTATCAAGTCTATTTACATAAGGCGCGATATAGTTTGCTCCAGCTTTTGCAGCCAAAAAACCTTGATGTGCTGTAAATATTGCAGTAGCAGTTATTTTTATCCCTTTTTTATGAAGGTCTTTTATAGCTCTTAAACCATCTTGTGTTACAGGTATTTTTACATATATGTTTTTTCTCAAACTACTTATATATAATGCCTCTTCTAATATTTCTTCATACTTTTTACTTAACACTTGAGCATGTATAGGCATATCCTCACCTATAATTTCACCAATCTCATTTATGAGTTGCTTAAAATTCTTTTTTTCTTTTGAGACAATACTTGGATTTGTAGTTACACCATCTATTGGTAAACAAGTACATAATTCCTTAATCTCCTCTACATTACCTGTATCTAAGATTAGTTGCATTAAAATATCCCCCTTTAGTTTTTATTTATTCTTATTATATATTGATTTGGTATTATTTTCAATAATTTTGTTATTGTTTTTTCTTTTTTATTATTGTTTTACTTTTCTTTTTAATTTTATAATCTCTTTATTTATTAAATTCTAAATATATAATTATCAAAAATATACTTTTTATATTAAATTAATTTTGTATTCCATGTTAAAATAGTTGATATATGGTATTTTATCTTATAATATTTACTATAATACTACATTAGGAAAAGAGGTAAAAAATGTTTGCAGAAGAAAGGATTCAAGCTATATTAAATATCCTAAAAAAAGAAGGTAGAGTTACTGTAAAAGAACTCAGTTCTAAATTTAATGTTACAGAAGATTGTATAAGAAAAGACTTAAAAAATATAGAAAAAATCTCTTCAATACGAAGAATTTATGGTGGAGCTGTATTAGCCAGAGAAACCTTAGAAAACCAAGATACAAAAGATAGAAAAGAAATCAACATTCCAACAAAGAAAATAATAGCAGAGAAAGCATTTAATCTAATTACAGATAGAGAAACTATATTTTTAGACATCTCTACAATTAATATTTTACTGGCAAAACTTCTAGCTGAAAGTAATAAAAAGGTGACACTAGTGACAAATATGTTGGACATACTAAATGTAGTTACTTCAAGACCAAATAATTTAAATATAATCTCTACTGGAGGTTTATTAAATCTTAGTCTTGATGGATTTGTTGGCACTCCAACTATAGACTTTATATCAAAATATAAATTTGACAAGACCTTTATGGGTAGTTGTGGTGTGGATGTATTTAACTCTTCACTTACAACTTTTGAAATTGAAGATGGGCTTACAAAAAAAGCTATAATAAATTCAAGTAAGAAAGTATTTATAGTTATGGAAGATAAAAAATTTAAATTTGATGGAAACTTTAAATTTGCTCACTTAGAAGATATTAGTTCTATAATTACAGAAAAATCTCCTACTCCTGATATAGTAAACACTTTATCCGAATTTAATGTAAATGTTTTATAAACTCAATTACACACTTTATAGATTTACTTATAAATATAAATTATTATTTTATAAAGAAGCTTAAAAAACCTAATTTTCTAATAATTATTTTACAATTGAATTTAGTAGTTAAAACTAATTTGAAATAGACTTTCTAAATCTAATACAGTTATTTTTAGAAAGTCTATTTCTTTAACAAACAATTTAATACTATTATACACTATATATAAATCTTATTTCATTTCATCTTTCATTTGCTTTTCTATTTCTTTAGCAAATTTTTTTTGCTCGTATCTTTCCATCATTTCGTCTTTTTTCATTTCTAAGTTTACCATAGCACCTTGTGCATCATCTTTTAAATCCTCAGCAGTATTCTTCATTACATAAGCTGTCTTTTTAACACCATCTTTTATATCTTCTTTCATATTTTTCATGTCTCTTTTTAATCTATCCATCAAAACTACCTCCTCTGTAAATATAATATTTTCTATATTTATTTTTCCCAAAGTACATATATTTATTTGCAATATCACTTATAATTTTTAAGTCATTAAATGTAATTTAATAGTGCTTAAATATATAAATTTCGATAGATTAAATATTTCTTGTTTCAAAATAAAAATAACATCAAACATAAACTATATGCTCGATGTTATTTTCTAAATTCACAATAACTTAATTGTTGGGATTACTATAATGATGACTTATATGGAGGATGTAATAAAATCTCATCATTATAGTTTGGTGTATTTTATGGTTTAAAACTTTTTTATTTATATTTATATAATACATTTTTAGTATGAATTTTTTATGATTTTAGAATGAACTATTATTGAAACTTCTATATTATTTATTCAAACAAATCAATTTTTAAATTCGACTGTAAATACTACAGAGTTTTCTTTATTTTTTATACTATAATCAAATCCATGACTTTTAAAAATTTGACTGACTATATAAAGTCCAAGTCCACTTCCTCCAGTTTTTCGTGAACGAGATTTTTCTATTCTATAAAACGGATTAAATATTTCTTCTAAATAACGTTTCTCTATAGTTACACCAGTATTTTCAATTTCTAAGATTACCCTTTGATTAGAAGTCTTTTTATTTATACGTTTATTTTTATCATAAAGTCTAATTATAAGCTCTGAACCTTCAGGAGAATATTTTATGGCATTATTTATTATATTATTAATTGCCTTAGTTATTCTTTCTTGGTCTGCTTTTACTTCTAGATTTTCCTCTATTTTTAAAATAGTTTTCATATGTTTTTCTTCTATTAAAAATACTTGTCTTTTTACCAATCTATTTAAAAGTTCGCTTATATTTATTGATACAAGCTTCAAATCTTTTTCAAGTATCTCTGATTTTGAAACTTCTATCATTTCATTTACTAAATCTTTTAATTCTTGTGTACATTCATATGATTTTTTCAGATAAGTATCCCTATCTTTATACTTACCTACACTATAAATCATCCCTTCAATTTGACCACTTATTATGGTTATTGGAGTTTTTAGTTCATGTGATATTGTGGCGACAAAATCCTTTCTCCTATATTCTTGTTCTCTCTCACTCTCTATTATATTTATCAGAGGTTTTGTTATTACAATCGAATATATATAGGCTCCAATAATTGCTATTAATATCGCTATTGATATGATGTATGGCATTAACTTTCTTATAACTTCGTTTGCTTCATCAATTGGCTGTAATGGCATAACGAGTTCCAAAGTATATGGCCCATCTTTTGCATCTTTAGTATATATAGGTATAGATGTTCTATATTCATCCTCAATGCTATTAATCATGTACTTACTGTATCTTAAAATAACTACTTCATTTTTACCATATACGATTTTTCCTTGACTATCTTTTAATAAAATAGCAAGATTTTGGTCTTTAGCCATATAATAAAGTCTTTCTTCTAGAGTATACGTATCAAAATGAATCGAACTATCTACTAAAGACTTTAAACTTTCTTGAAGAGACTCAATTTTATACTCATGATAATATGATGGCAATAAAAAATATAAAATTAAATATATTATTAAAGCTAATGCTATTAATAATGATGTCGTTATAGAAAATAACTTATACTTTATGCTTAACTTTTCCCACTTATCAAATATCCTTCTCAAGTGTATATCCTATCCCTTTTACAGTTTTAATATATGGTAATGATATTTTTTTTCTTATATTTTTTATATGTGCATCTACAATCCTAGTATCTCCATAATAGTCATAACCCCATATACTATCTAAAAGACCTTCTCTAGTTATAACCTGTGGATACTTTTCTATTAGAGCTTTCAATATATTAAACTCTTTTAGTGTAAGCTCTATAGGTTCTCCATCTATCTCAGCTATATATGTGTTTAAATCTAGCTTTAATTTTTCAAAAACTATAAATTTATCATTTATAGTTTTGTTACTTCTTCTCAAAATAGCTTCTACTCTTTTTATAAGAAGATTAAATGAAAATGGCTTTGTTATATAGTCATCACATTCTAGGTCAAAGCCTTTAAGTTGGTCCCCTTCATCATTCAAAGCAGTCAAAAATATAATTGGAACACTTGATGATTTTCTTATCATTTTACAGACCCCATAACCATCTAGATTTGGCATCATTATATCTAATATAACTAAATCATAACTTCCTTGTTTAAACTTTTGTATACCTTCCAACCCATCATTGGCTGTATCAACTTGATAACCTTCTGCACTTAAAAATTCTGATATTAATTCTTGTATATTTGAATCATCTTCAATTACAAGTATTGACGAGTTCATTCTATCAATCCTTTCTATTTTATTTGAAATTTCCTACATTACTTATATTTTATATCATTGTTGTGAATTTTACATGAAAAAAGAGCTATCTTAATTTGTAAATTAATTCTTTTAATTTAAAGATAGCTCTTTTTTATACATTTTATTTAACTTTTTAATCTAATCTCTTTTATATGGTTTGAAATTTTTAAGTCTAAGTGCATTTGAAACAACTGAAACTGAACTTAAACTCATAGCCGCTGCTGCAATCATGGGATTTAACAAAGGTCCTCCAAATATATACAATAATCCTGCTGCTACAGGTATACCAATCGTATTGTATCCAAATGCCCAAAATAGGTTTTGTTTTATGTTTTTTATAGTCTCATGACTAAGTTTAATTGCTGTTGGAACATCCATCAAGTCACTCTTCATAAGTACTATATCTGCAGACTCAATTGCTACATCAGTTCCACTTCCTATTGCTATACCTATATTTGCTTTTGCAAGGGCTGGAGCATCATTTATTCCATCTCCTACCATTGCAACAAAGTTGCCTTGGTTTTGTAATTTTTCAACTTCTTTAGACTTATCTTCTGGTAATACTTCTGCTAACACCATATCTATACCTACTTGACTTGCTATAGCATTTGCAGTTTTTACATTATCTCCAGTTACCATTGCAACTTTTATTCCCATATCATGAAGGATTTCTATTGCTTTTTTACTACTTTCTTTAACTACATCTGCTACTGCAATTATTCCTGCCAACTTTCCATCTACAGCTATATACATAGGTGTTTTACCTTGGCTTGCCAACTCATTAGATTTTTCTTCTAAATCTTCAAGAAGAATATTATTATCATTCATAAGTTTTTTATTTCCAAGTAATATATTTTCTTTATTGATAATAACTTGTATACCAGCACCTGGTATAGCTTTAAAGTCGTCAACTTTTTCCAATTTTATATTCTCTTCTTCACCATATCTTACTATTGCTTCACCAAGAGGATGTTCTGAACCTTTTTCTGCACTTGAAGCAATCTTAATAAGATATTCTTCTTCTACATTATTTAATACAATATCTGTTACCTTTGGTTTTCCTTCTGTTATTGTTCCTGTTTTATCAAATATTACTGTATTTACTTTATGTGCAGATTCTAATGCTTCTCCACCTTTTATCAATATACCATTTTCTGCGCCTTTTCCAGTCCCAACCATTATAGCAGTTGGTGTTGCTAATCCTAGTGCACAAGGACAAGCAATTACAAGCACTGATATAAAGATAGTAAGTACAAAGACTATATCTTTTCCACCTACTAAAAACCACAATAATGATGCCACTACTGCTATTGCAATTACTATTGGTACAAAATATCCAGACACAGTATCTGCAAGTTTGGCAATAGGTGCCTTTGTACCTTGAGCATCTTCAACTAATTTTATTATTTGAGCAAGAGCTGTGTCTCCACCGATTTTTTCAGCCTTAAACTTAATAACTCCATTTTTATTTATACTAGCTCCTGTAACTTTACTTCCAACATTCTTTTCTACTGGTATACTTTCTCCTGTAAGCATAGATTCATCAACTGATGTATATCCCTCTATTACGACACCATCTACTGGTATCTTAGTACCTGGCTTTACTAATATTATATCTCCAATTCCTACTTCTTCTATAGGAGTCTCTACTTCTTTACCATCCACTAATACTATTGCAGTTTTTGGTTGTAATCCCATAAGTTTTTTAATTGCTTCTGATGTTTTTCCTTTTGATTTTGATTCTAAATATTTGCCAAGTAAAATAAGTGCTATTATTATTCCTGCACTTTCATAATATAACTGATGATGGTGCATACCTTGAATTTGTCCATTTGCTATTTGTATTGTTGTATATAAACTATACAAAAATGCTGCTAATGTACCAATTGCAACTAAAGAATCCATATTAGGGCTTAAAGAAAAAAGTGCTTTAAATCCATTTATATAAAATTTATATCCAGCTATCATTACTGGTATTACTAAAATCAGCTGAATTAATGCATAATTCAAAGTATTCGTCATAGGGTTTATAATCTCTGGCAAAGGCCATGGCCCTATAGGCTTTATTATCATAGGTCCCATTGCTATATAAAACAATGGAACTGCAAATACTATTGCAACTATAAATTTAACAAATAAAGACTTCATTTCTTTTTCTTTTCTTAATTTATCTTCATCTACATCAACCTTATCTCTTACCTCTTCTATTGGCTTATATCCAGCTTTTTCAATAGCTGCTTTTATTTGAGATAATTTTACTTTTGATGGATTATAATCTATATTAGCTTTATCTGTTGCTATATTTACACTAATGTTCTCTACTCCATCCAATTTCTTTACTACTCTCTCTACTGCTTTTGCACAAGCTGCACATGTCATTCCATCAATTTTCATATCAATTTTTTTATTACTTTCTTCCGTTACAATTCCATATCCAGCTTTTTCTACAACCTGTTTTATATCATCAAAACTAACTTTAGAATTATCATATTCTATTTTAAGTTTTTCAGTAGCTATATTTACACTCTGGTCATATACTCCATCCATTTTCTTGGTTACTCTTTCTACTGCCTTTGCACAGGCTGCACATGTCATACCTGTGATTTTATAACTTTCTACTACTTTATTTGAACTCATAATAAATCCGTCCTTTCTTTTAACATGTTTTCAATCAATTTATAATTTTGCACTTTGATATGTAATCTTGATAAATTATTTATTTAGAAATCTATATTTTTATTATACCCCCTATAGGTATACTTAATCAATATTTTTTTATAATTTTTTATAAATAGATTTATTAGTTATATTTATTTGTATTTACTAGAAAAGTATACTCCTAATTAAATATATAAATAAAAATAGAGTATATAAATTGTTTAATGTTTGTACAATTTATATACTCTATTTCTTATAATTTATATTCTATTTATAGTTTATTCCTTACATGCTTCGAAAAATTCTGCTTCTGTTTCTTTTATTTCAAGCTCATTGTCTATTATCCCGACAGCTTCTTTTTTAAATGCTCTACATTGACCTATACAACCAGTCTTCACATTTTCTTCTCCAACTAAAGTTTTTAACTTATTTACATCCACATTTGAACAGTTTGGACATACTCTTATCATATTTAAGTTCCTCCTAATTAATGTCTAATTAATAGTTTTATACCCAAATATAAATTTTATAAAAATCTTTTTTGTTATAAATTATTTCCATAAATTCCATTTTTATCATATTATCAACATTATATAGACATTTTATATATTATTATTACATGTATGGTGGTATCTGTTGTTTTCTTATTATTTCCAATTCTTTAATTTCCAAAGATTTAATTACATTTACTTTGTAGTTTTCTTTAGACTTTATATATAGAACATCTTCTGTCTTTTTACCTTCAATAAATTTATGAGACCATTCTAATAGCTCATCAAAATTACAAATCTCTTCTTTTAAGAAAGTATCACTTTCGCTAGCAAAATACTTAATTATTATTTTTGTTACTTCCAACATATATCATCCTTTGCTTTTTATTAATATTTTCATTTATAAATTTATTATTTGTCTAAAAAAAATTTTTAAACAGAATAAATTTTTATATACAAAACTAGCATTTTTGTTCAATTTGAGCTATATTAATACATTTTAATCTATTTCTCCTTGTACCTAATAATATATTGTGATATAATTAGTAAGTTATTTTAATCGAAGGGAGCAACAAAGATGTCACAAAAACATAAAATTATAAATATCGCAGTTATAGCCCATGTTGATGCTGGAAAGTCAACATTGGTTGATGCGTTCCTTTCTCAAGGTGGTGTTTTTAGAAAGAACGAAGTAGTCAAAGACTGCGTTATGGACAGTAACGACCTTGAAAAAGAAAGAGGCATAACTATATATTCAAAAAACTGTGCAATAAACTATGAAGATTATAAAATAAATATAGTTGATACTCCAGGACATAGCGACTTTTCTTCTGAAGTTGAGCGTGTTATGAAAACTGTTGACACAGTTATTTTATTAGTTGATGCTAGTGAAGGCCCAATGCCTCAAACTAGATTCGTTTTACAAAAATCTTTAGAGTTCGGTTTAAAACCAATATTATTTATAAACAAGATTGATAAAAAAGACCAAAGAGCGGAAGAAGTAGTTAATGAAGTTTTCGATTTATTTGTAGACTTAAATGCAACAGATGAACAATGTGAATTCCCTATAATATATGGTATAGCTAAGCAAGGTATAGCTAAACTTGAAATGGATGATGATAGTGAAGACCTTTCTCCTCTATTTAAAACTATTGTAAATCATGTTGAAGCTTATCCTGATTACGACAATGAACCTTTACAGTTCCAAATATCAGCCCTTGCATATGATGATTATGTAGGTAGACTTGGTATAGGTAGAATTTACAAAGGTACTCTTAAAAGCAATACACAAGTTGCTATATGTAGAGAAGATTCTGTTGTATCTAAAGGAAAAGTATCAAAACTTTCTGTGTATGAAGGTTTAAAACAAGTTGAAGTTGATGAAGCTACTAGTGGAGAAATAGTTGTTATAGCTGGTATACCAGATATATCTATAGGAGAAACTCTATGTGATTTAGATAATCCACTACCTATGGAAATGATAAGAATAGAAGAACCTACTCTTTCAATGAACTTCTTAGTAAATGACTCTCCATTTGTTGGAAAAAGTGGAAAGTTTGTTACAACTAGACATTTAAAAGATAGACTTGAAAAAGAACTTGAAGTGAATGTTGGGCTTAAAGTTGAACCTCTTGAAACTACTGATGGATATAAAGTTTCTGGACGTGGAGAACTTCACTTATCTATACTACTTGAAAATATGAGACGTGAAGGTTATGAAATTGGTGTTTCTAAACCTGAAGTTTTAATGCATAAAGAAGATGGAAAATTAATGGAACCAGTAGAAAGAGTTGTTGTAAACTGTCCTGAAGTTTATTCTGGTACTATTATAAACGAATTGAACTTAAGAAAAGGCATGATGGAATCTATGTCAATAGAAGGAGACTATGTAAAAATAGAATTCTTAGCACCTACTCGTGGTCTTTTAGGATATAGAAGTGAATTTATAAATGCTACTCGTGGAGAAGGTACTCTAGTTCGTTCATTTGAAAAGTTTGAAGAATTCAAAGGAGAGATACCTTCAAGAGGAAATGGTGTTTTAATAGCACAAGGACCTGGTGTTACTATGGGTTATTCTCTTAATGCTTTAAGTGATAGAGCTGTAATGTTTGTAGACCCTGGTGTAGAAGTTTATGAAGGTATGATAATCGGTATGAATTCTAGAAAAGACGACATGGTAGTCAATCCTTGTAAAAATAAAAAAATGAGTAATGTACGTGCTTCTGGTTCAGATGATGCTATAAAACTATCTCCACCTAGAATATTTACTCTTGAAGAAGCTCTAGAATTTATAGAAGATGACGAATTAGTTGAAATCACACCTGATTCTATAAGACTTAGAAAAAGATTCTTAAATGAACATGATAGATTAAGATATAATAAATCTAGACAAGGTAAATAATATATATTTATCTCTAGTTAATAAAATAGCCATACATACTAAAAGATATCTTTCAGTATATATGGCTATTTTTATTTAAAATTTATATTATTCAATATTTATATAATTAGCAGCTTGAACGGCCGCAATTGCTCCATCTGACGCTGCTGTTATTATCTGGCGTAAAAATTTAGTTCTACTATCTCCTGCTACATATACACCTTCTACTGATGTTGTACAAGATTCATCTGAAATTATATATCCACCTTCATCCAAGTCAAGAACATTTTCAAACATTTTATTATTAGGTTTAAGACCTATAGCAATAAAAATGCCACTAACATCTATTGTTCTTTTCTCTTCAGTCTTTAAATTCTTTACTTCTATATTTGATACAGTCTTTTCACCTTCTATTTTTTCTACACCATGATTATAAAGTATCTCAATATTCTTTCTTGCCTTTACAGATTTTTCTAATACTTCTTCACCTCTAAAACTGTCTCTTCTATGAATTAAGTATACCTTTGTACAGTTGTTAGCCAAAAATAAAGCATCTTCTAAAGCAGTATTTCCTCCACCTACTATGGCTACTTCTTTATCTTTAAAAAATGCTCCATCGCACGTAGCACAATAAGATACTCCTCTACCTGTAAATTTTTCTTCTCCCTCACAACCTAATTTACGTCTTTCAACTCCATTTGCAAGAATAACAGCCTTTGCTTTATGCTCACCTGAAGATGTCTTTACAACCTTTATCTTTCCTTCAAGATTTATCTCTTCAACCTCATCAAACTGAATATCAACACCTTGAGCGATAGCTTGATTATATATATTATTAGAAAATTCTACCCCAGAAATCTTTTGAACTGCTGGATAATTTTCTACTTCAGATGTACTTGCAACTTGACCTCCATAAATACTTTTTTCAAATACTGTGACACTTAATCCTGCTCTCATAGCATAAATTGCTGAAGTTAAACCTGCTGGTCCAGCACCAATTACAATAATATCTACCATAACATTTTACCTCTCTTTATATTATTATTTCTTATATATTATTCTCATTATTCTTATACTTTACTATTATTATCCATATATACTATAAACAAAACATTATTTTTTATTAATGTATAAAAAGTTTAATAAACCTTTATTTCGATATAAGGATTGTTTTTTATTAGTTAACTTTATTTTACATATATGTAAAAAAACTGCAAATAAAAGTAATTTTTATTTACAGTTCCTACTCATTTATATAATTTAAAACCTTATTGGTTATCATTTACAGTGTCTTCTAATATATTGTTTTCTGATATATATGATAGAATTGAAAGTCCATACATAACCAAAACTAATGCTGCTGTTATAAGTACTATTCCCATATTTAATACCTCCTTTTGTTTACAGTATACTATTATTATGTGAAATACTTGTGAATTTAATTTGAATATAGCTGTAATTTTATATTAACAATTTCTTCAAATTAAATATTCCTAATTATATACTTTTATTAAGTCAATTGTTATTAATAGTTTAAATATTAACATTATTTACTTATATTTATATCATATACCATATAATTACATTTTTCAAATTAAAGTTTTGTAAACTTTTTTTGTAATATAGTGTAGTATAAAACTGTAATATTACAGAGATGTAACTGTTCCCTCTTGATTAGTTATATTAAAAACAGCTTCATTCCTATGAAAACACAAAATCCTAAGAGTTTAAAAACAGTTAAAAAAATATTTTTCTATGACCCAATTTGATTACAATTTTTTTACAATTTAAAAAATATTTTTCCCAAATTTTTATATTAATACTTGACTTTGTCTGTTTTATAATCTAGAATAATTAATAATATTAAGAATATTGAAAGGCTTTGATTAGGAAGAGTAAATCTGAATCGGTTACCAGAGAAGGAAACTATTAGCTGAAATGTTTCCCTAATTAGAAAGATTGAAAACTACCTATGAGCTTCTATCTGAAGTTATCTTAATGATTTTAGTAGGAATAGACGTTTTTATTACTTACGTTAAAGTATCAAGTGGATTTTTTTAAATCAATTTGGGTGGAACCGCGGGAAACAGATTCTCGTCCCTTTTTTAGGGATGAGGGTCTTTTTTTATTACCTAAATTCAGTTTTTAAAATATTCTGTACTTAACTTAATTAGCTAATTAAAAATCTAAAATATATGGAGGATTATAGAAATGTATTATTCAAGTACAAGAGGCACCGAAGAAAAAGTAACTGCATCACAAGCAATAATAAAGGGAATATCAAATGATGGTGGTCTTTATGTCCCAAGTAAATTTCCAAATGTTGAAAATGAACTTATAGATTTAATGAATTTAACGTATTCTCAGATAGCATTCTTTGTGCTTAGTAAATTTTTATGTGATTTTACTGAAGATGAGATTAAAGACTGTATAGAAAATGCATATGACGAAAAGTTTGATTGCACTAGTATAGCTCCATTAAATAAAATAAATGATACTTATTTCTTGGAATTATATCATGGACCAACTTTAGCATTTAAGGATATGGCACTTACTATAATGCCTCATCTTCTTAAAACATCTATTAAGAAAGATAATTTAGAGAAAGATGTCGTGATTCTTACTGCTACATCTGGAGATACAGGAAAGGCTGCACTTGAGGGATTTAAAGATATTGATAAAATAAAGATAATTGTATTCTTCCCAGAAGATGGTGTAAGTGCAGTACAAAAGCTTCAAATGAAGACTCAGAAAGGAAAAAATACATATGTAGTTGGTATAAAAGGAAATTTTGATGATGCACAATCTGGTGTAAAGAAAATTTTCTCTGATAAAGAATTTAATCAAAAATTATTAGATAATAATTATATACTATCTTCTGCTAATTCAATTAATATAGGAAGACTTCTTCCACAAGTTGCATATTATTTTTATTCATATATGAAATTAGTTGATAAGGGTGAGATAAAGTTAAATGATAAAATAAATTTTGTTGTACCAACTGGTAATTTTGGTAATATTTTAGCTGGATATTATGCTAAACAAATGGGACTTCCAATAAACAAATTGATATGTGCATCAAACGATAATAATGTTCTTTATGATTTCTTTAAAACTGGTATTTATGATAAAAATAGAACATTAAAATTAACGTCTTCTCCTTCTATGGATATATTAATATCTAGTAACTTAGAAAGATTGTTGTTTGAGATATCAAATAGAAACACTGCTATCGTAAATAAACTATTATCTGACCTTAATGATAATGGAGTCTACAAAATAAATGAAGATATGGAAAAAAATTTATCTTCATTTTATGGAGAATATTCAAATGAAAAAGAAGTTAAAGAAACAATAAATAATGTATTTAAAAATTATAACTATTTGATAGATACTCATACTGCTGTTGCATACAATTGTTATGAAAAGTACAAAAAAGAAACTTCTGATAACACAAAAACTGTTATTGTAAGTACTGCAAGTCCATTCAAGTTTTCTGAGGATGTTCTAAAATCTATAGATTGTGATTTTGAGAACCTTGATGACTTCGCTATAATTGATAGATTATCAAGTATTTCTAAAACAGATATACCAAAACCTATTAAAAATCTTAAGGATGCAGAAATACTACATAAAGATATTTGTGAAAAAGATGAATTAAAACTAGCTATAAAAAAATTTTTGAAAGTATAGGTGATTATTATGTTAGAGATTATAGTACCTGCAACAAGTGCTAATATAGGTCCAGGGTTTGATTGTCTTGGAATTGCATTAAATATATATAATAAATTTTATATTGAAGAAATTGAAAATGGTCTTGAAATAGAAGGCTGTGAAGATGCCTATAAAAACGAAAATAATTTGGTTTATACATCTATGAAGTACTTTTTTGATAGAGTTAAGCCAGACAAAATACCTACTGGCATCAAAATAAAAATTCAAAGTGAAGTCCCTATATGTAGAGGTCTTGGTAGTAGTGCATCTTGCATAGTAGCTGGTGTTATAGCTGCAAATGCTCTATCAAATGCTAATTTGGATAAATGCCAGTTGTTAAATATAGCATCAGAAATAGAAGGGCATCCAGATAATGTTGCCCCTGCTATTTTAGGAAATATGATTGTCTCTGTGACTGATAATGATAACATACACTATGATATTATAGAAATTCCTAACGAACTTAAATTTTGTGCAATGATACCTAATTTTAAGTTATCAACTGAAAAAGCTAGAGGTGTTTTACCAAAAGAAATACCTTATTCTGATGGTGTATTTAATGTCAGTAGGGTTGCATTACTTGTATCAGCTCTACTAAACAAAAACTTTGACCTTCTTAAAGTGGCTTGTCAGGATAAATTACATCAAGATTATAGAGGAACTCTAATTGAAAACTACAGTGATATTGTTGAAAAATCTGAGCAATTAAATAGTATTGGAGTCTTTTTAAGTGGAGCTGGGCCTACTATAATGTCTTTAATACAAGAAAATGATGATAATTTTGTAGATAATATGAAAGACTACCTATCAAAATTAAAATCTGATTGGCAAATAAAAGAGTTATGTTGTGATTCTAATGGAGCTGTTTTAAATATTATATAATTATCATCTCATCTATAAAATATAACTACTCTTTTATTATAATTTGTAGTATAATAATTAGGACTAGGTAATAATATTAAGTATTATAATCTAGTTCTTTAAACATGTTTACATTAAGGAGGGATTATCATAAAAGAGTTAATAATTAGAGATTTAGTTGCAAAAGTTCCTATAATTCAAGGTGGAATGGGCGTTGGTATATCTAGATCATCATTGGCTGGTGCAGTTGCTAAGCTTGGTGGTGTTGGTGTAATTTCTGGGGTTCAAATTGGATATGATGAGGAAGATTTTGAAACTAACACTATAAATGCAAATTTAAGAGCTATAAAAAAACATATTTCTAAAGCTAAAGAAATTTCAAATGGTGGTATTATTGGTATTAATTTCATGGTAGCTATGAAAGAATATGAAACATACGTAAAGGAAGCTGTTAAAGCTGGCGTAGACCTTATAATATCTGGAGCTGGATTACCTAATAAGTTACCATCATTGGTAAAAGGAAGTAATGTAAAAATAGCTCCTATCGTTTCAACTGCAAAAGCTGCTAATGTAATTTTAAAGATGTGGGATAGAAAAGAAAAAACTACGGCTGACTTAATAGTTGTTGAAGGTCCAAAAGCTGGTGGTCACCTTGGATACTCTAATGAGGAACTTGATAACATAGATTCTATAGACTATGATAAGGAATTTGTTGAAATCTTAAAGGTTGCAAATACTTATGGAGAAAAATTTGGCAGAAACATTCCAGTTGTTGCTGCTGGTGGTATAACATCAAGTAGCGATGTTAAAAAATATATAGACATGGGAGCAAGTGGTGTACAAGTTGGTACAAGATTTGTTGCTACTTATGAATGTGATGCACATGAGAACTTTAAAATGGCATACATAAATGCTAGTGAAGACGATGTTCATATAGTTAAAAGCCCTGTAGGTCTTCCTGGACGTGCTATAAGAAATAAATTTATAGAAGAAGTTAAAATAACTCGTCCAGAAATAACAAAATGTTACAATTGCTTGATTCCTTGCAATCCAAAAGAAACTCCTTACTGTATTTCTCAAGCTTTAATCAATGCAGTTAAAGGAGATGTTGAAAATTCACTTTTATTTTGTGGAAATGATGCATATAAGATTGACAAGTTAAGTAGTGTTGAAGATGTTATCAATGAATTGATTTCTGAGTTGTAATTTAAAGAGTTATAATTTGAAATTTTATAAAGCTAAGGAGTTTATATATGTTATCGATTAATCTTTGTTAACATATTTACTTCCTTAGCTTTTTTATATGTTTTTATATATCAATATATTTTTTGCAAATCTCCTATTCAACTCAATTTAATAGTAGTCTTATATTTAATCTTCTTTTACAAGAACATTAGTTATTTCAGCTATATATAAAGTGTGGTAATCCTTTTGTGGATACCATCTTCCATCTATACCTTCAGCAATAAAACATTGAGGCTCTATTTTCTGACTATACATCTTTTTACATATAATAGCCATCTTTGCTTCTTTAAAATAAGGTGTCTCATTTAAGTGTTCTATATTAAATCCAATTTGTGATATCTTATCCTCTTCTCTACCAGATACTTTACCACAATATGAAAGCTCTTTACGGAAATCTTCATCAAAAAAAGTAAGAGAAAATTTATCTGTATTATCTATAAACTCCTTAGTATAACGTTGTGGTCTTATTACTACAAAGGCAACATCTTTTCCCCACATAACTCCAAGACCTCCCCAACTAGCAGTCATGGTATTTACTTTGCCCTCTTTTTCTGCTGTTATAAGTGTCCAGTCTTTCCCTATCAATCCAAATGGATTATTTTTAATATCTTCTGCTACAATTTCTTTAAATTCACTCATATCTCAATAACCTCTCATTCTCTTATATTTATGGTACTCTTATTTTCGTTACAAATTATAAATAAAATTTACTTTTGAAAATAAAATACCTTATTTTAAATATATTATTGTAAATAAGTAAATATATAAACACACACTTATTTTTTTAATATATTTAATATTTTCACTCAGAATATATATATTCTTTATTTAAGTTAAATATAACTGTTGTATTTAACATGTAAATTGTGGTAAAAATATTATTTAATCAAATCAAAACTTGATTTATATACCTGGAAAAGGTATTATATTAAAGAGTGCTTAAAATACGAATTTAGTATATAGGTATATAAAATAATAAATAAGGAGAGTGATGGGCAATGGATACTAGTCCGTTGCGGAGAGAATTTTTTACAATCTCATCACTTAATAATATCTAAAATCAAAACTAATACATATATTCAGTTATATAAATTAGCTAATTAATAGATACTATTAAATGATGAGATTTATATAAAACTGAATAAAGGATGTGTTGCCATGATAAGATATTACAAAACTATAGATTCAAAATTAGAGAAACTTAGTTTTTTTGAAGATGGCTGTTGGATAAATCTTGTTGAACCTAATCATAGCGAAATCAACGAAATTTCTAATTTATTGAATATAGATGTAGAAAACATAGAATCTGCACTAGATGAAGAAGAACGCTCAAGAATAGATGTTGAAGACAATCATACTCTTATACTTATAGATATACCAGTAGACGAAAGTGACTCTAATTCTTCTCATTATACTACAATACCCCTAGGTATTATAATAACTAAAGAAGCTATTATAACCGTTTGTAATGCACAGACTAAGATTTTAAACGACTTTATAGTTGGTCATATTAAAGATTTTTTTACATTTAAAAAAACTCGCTTTTTACTTCAAATTCTTCATAAAAATGCAGCTTATTATTTGCATTACTTAAGAAAAATAAATAAGATGACAATCATAATAGAGCGAGAAATTTACAAATCAATGAAAAATAGAGAATTAGTTCAATTATTGGAATTAGAAAAGTCTTTGGTATACTTCTCTACTTCATTAAAATCTAATGAACTGGTTTTAAACAAAATGGTTAGAACTGCTGGTATAAAGAAATACCCAGACGATGAAGACCTATTAGAAGATGTTATAGTCGAAAATAGACAGGCTCTTGATATGGCTAAAATATACGGAGATATATTGAGTAGAATTATGGATGCTTTCAGTGCAATTATAAGTAATAATCAAAATAATGTTATGCAAATTTTAACAGTAGTTACACTAATTTTCTCAATACCTACAATAATATCAGGATTCTTTGGTATGAATGTTATCAATATGCCATTTTCCAATAATCCAAATGGATTTTGGATAATTCTGCTTATTACCTCTATAATATGTATAGTGATTACATTTTTCATGTCAAGAAATAAGCTATTATAAAATATTTATTAAAAAAGCCATTAGAATTAATTGATTTCATTTATTCTAATGGCTTTTATATATTTAAATCTATAGACTCTTATAACGTTTTTTAGTTATCGTGTTCTTCATCTATAATCATTTCAGTTTCAAGACCTTCTAACATAGAATCTAAACTCTCTTTTATATTTAATATATAAATTGGCACATACTCTTCTTCGTCAATTACTTCCTCTTGTAGTTTAAATGGAGGAATTAATACTTCATCAAAGTTTATATTTAAATTAGGGAAATCTTCTACTATCTCTTCACAATTATCATATCCTTCATTAGCTAAAGAAGTATACATATCTAAACTTTTTTTATAATAAAGGCCTGCAAGCATATACTCACACTTCTTACTTCCATATTTAATACCTTCTTTATAATATTTCTCAGCTTCTACATCATCATTTAATTTCAAATAAATTTGTCCTAAATTATAGATTGATTCAACACAACCTTGTGCTCTAGACTTTTCATACCA
Organism: Clostridioides difficile; assembly: GCF_001299635.1. Classification (GTDB taxonomy): domain Bacteria; phylum Bacillota; class Clostridia; order Peptostreptococcales; family Peptostreptococcaceae; genus Clostridioides; species Clostridioides difficile_A. The sequence continues at coordinate 50,731 of NZ_JRHN01000039.1, forward strand.
AAACTTAGAATTTACATAGTCTTTATAGAACATATCATAAATTAATCCTACCATATGTTGAGCATACACATTATTTTCATTAGCAGGTGTATCAAACATCATCTTAGCTTCTTCTAATTTTCCTTCTCTAAAGTAAATTCTACCTAAGTGTATACGAGCATTCATATGACTTTTACTACTTGCCATCTCAAAATATTTTCTAGCATTTTTTGTATTTCCTAGATTTTCATATATACATCCCAATCTATAACTAGACCTAGTATCTCCATTTTCAGATGCTTTCTTATACCAAATTATAGCTTCTTCGATATTATTTAAATCCTCATAGATATTTCCTAATTTGATTTGACAAGATGCATTATTAGGAATCCTTGAATAGTACGAAATTGCTTTTTCTATATCTTGATTTTGATAATATAAATCTCCAAGATTCTCAAGTGAACTTTTACATCCAACAGCTATAGCATCTTCATAATATTTAATAGCATTTTCATAATCTTTTTCTTCAAAATATATACCTGCCAGATTATTTTTTGCCTCTGTTATATCATCTTCTGCAGCCATTTTGTAATAAATTTTTGCTTTTTCTATATCATTTTCCCTATTATATAAATTAGCAAGTCTATATTTAGAAAGTGTATGATTTTTTTCTATTGCTTTCTCATAATAATAAATTGCATCTCCTAGTTCTTCTTTTCTATCGTATACATATGCAAGTCTGTATTCAGATTTTACATCTTCTCTATCTGCACTTTTTTTATAGTACCTTTCTGCTTCTTCTAAATTATCATTTATTTCCATAATCATACCTAAGTTAAAGCAACCTTTCATATGACCTGATTTATACAATTGTTTATATAGACTCACTGTCGATTTGTTATCTTTCTTTTTTCCATTTAATATTGCTAAATTATATTTTGCATCATCATCTAAAAGTACAGAACCTTTTTTATAATACTCATATGCTTCATCATCCTTCTCCAAAAAAGTATATAATACTCCTAGATTAAAACAAGCTTTCCCTAAGTTATTGTCTGCTGCTGCTTTTAACCATTTTTCACTTCTTATAAAATCCTTCATTTTAAAATGGCATACACCCAAATTATTTTGTGCTGGTAAATATCCTAAAGTTGCTATCTTTTCATACCAATATATAGCATACTCATAACCATCCAATCTATAATACATATTACCTAAATCAAAAGCGGCATCCTCACTTCCATTTTTATATGCCATTGAGTACCATTTTTCGGCTTCTTTAAATTGTTTTTTACTTTCATATATATTTCCCAAAGTATATTGAGACTTTACATAATTATCTAATGCTGCACTCTTATATAATTCTATTGCACTTTCTGTCTTACCCATCTTTTCAAGAAGAGCCCCTTTAGTATGTATCACTTTCGGGTCACTAGATATATTTTTTATTTTTTTTATAGAAAATTTTGTATTTTTCATTATTAGCTACCTACCCATTTTATAAAATATAATCTCTCAAACATTATTATACATTATAATCCATAATTAATGCTATAATATTGAATTTTTACCTTTTGTCACTATATTGTAACATTAGATTTTAAATTTTATAATCATTAGATTTTATTATATAATTGGTATATAATGTATATATAGGGAGGGGACATTTTATGAACTTCAGCAATATTTTTATTCAAGTGGCAGTTTTATTTATAATTATTTTAGTTGGATATTTTGTCAGAAAATTCAACTTATTAGATGACCACTGCACATCTAAACTTTCAAACTTGACAATGACGGTTTTTTTGCCATCAATGATAATTAGCTCCATGCAAATTAACTTTGATAATAAAATGATACAAAAAATACTATTGTTATTATTTACATCTCTGATTATGTATATGGTCTCAATTATAATTGCATTTTTATTAAAATACATTTTGAAATGCGACAATAAAAAAAATTTGGGGATATATCAGTATATAGTTGTTTTTTCAAATGTTGCTTTTATGGGCTATCCTGTAATTGAAGCTGTTCTAGGCCATGAAGCGATATTCTATACTGCTATATTCAATCTACCATTTAACTTGTTTTCTTTTACTTTAGGAATTTACCTTCTATCTAAAGGTAGTACAAACAAAAGTTTTTCAATGAAATCACTTATAAGCCCTGCTACAATAGCTGTGGTTATTGGACTTTTTTTATTTGTGACAGGACTTAGATTACCTCAATTTATAAATGACCCGCTTAAGATGTTAGGAAACATCACTACACCAATATCAATGATTATCATTGGAAGTTTACTTGCTAATTCTTCAGCTCTAGATTGTTTTATCAATAAAAAATTATATCTAGTCACTTTTATAAGATTATTAGTACTTCCTGTGATTGTATATTTTATTCTAAAGGGATGGATAGATGATAAGATGATTTTAGCTATACCAGTAGTAATTTCTTCAATGCCTGCCGCCGCAAATACTGCTATAATGGCTAATCAATATGATTCCAATATAACATTAGCTTCACAATGTGTGTTTTTTACAACACTATTTTCAGTTATATCTATACCTTTTATAAGTATTTTATTGTTATCTTGATTTATTCTTTTATGTATTATATAATAACATATTCAATAAATTACAAATATAAACATTTTATTGTAGCATATTGATGGAATTTTTTCCTAGATATTTGTCAATAATATCTATATGTATTATAGAATAGGAGGCTTAAATATGGATTTAGATTTACTCTTTAAAATAGTATTTGCTATAGTTGCTATAGGTGTTTCTGTAAAAATTATAAAGACTGTTGCTAGTCTAGCTTTTAAAATAGCTTTGATATTGCTAATAATTTTATTTGTATATAGAATGTTTTTATAAACATTTAAAAATAAGTTTTTTAATATAATAGAGAAGTAGAATAAATTATCTTTAATGAAAATTTATATTAAAGACAATTTATTCTACTTCTCTATTCCTATCAGACTCTTTAAATCAAATTTTTATTATATCTTCCCATAACATAGGTATCTTCAAATTTTCCATCTCTAACTACAGCATATCTTTTAATACCCTCTACTTCAAAACCTAACTTTTTATATAAATTTAATCCCTTTTCATTATCCACAATTACTTCTAATCCTACTCTAGCTAACATAATCCAATTATCTGCTATATCTAAAAGCTGCTCTATTAGTTTTTTTCCTACTCCTCTTCTATGATAATTCTCATCCACAGTTATTCCTAGTTCTGCACTATGTCTTAATCTTGGAGAGGAATTTACATGTAAACCAGCAAAACCTATTACAGTTTTTTCTCCATTGTTATCAATCTCAGCAACAAACATGTAATCATTTTCTCCTAAAGAATTCAACATAGTTATAGTTTTATCTACTCTATCACTCATTAGAGCCAAAGTATTTCTCATAACACCATATGTCCTTCTCATTTCATTAACAGCTTGTGCATCTTCACTCCTTATAGGTCTTATTATTATATCTATAGGATTACTCATATTAAATTCCCCCTACTAAAAAAATTTTATTTAAATTTTATAATCCTTATTTTATACTATTTAAATCTATGTATGCTTCTATTTGAGGCACATATATCATATTATCTTTTATATGTGTACTTCCAAATTCTTTTAACTCTACACCTTCTTTATCTTTAGTTATTTTATATCTAATTGACTCTTTTCCTTCAATTAATTCTGCATGAAAAAACATGCCTTCATATTGCTTGAATCTAAAATTGAAGTTATCTTTAGTAAGTTTTATTACCATATTTTTATCTACTCCTTATATAGTTAATATTTTTTATTATTATTAGTTGTATACATATTGTTTATTCATATTAATATATTATAACTTATCATTAATTTAGTATAAAGTTATAAATACATATATATACTTATTTTACAACATATCTCCAATTGATATATAATATGTTTATATAAACTAGAGTCTGTGAGGTGAAATATGAACAAAAAAGCAAAATATTTTTCTTTAATTCTTTTTCCTATTGCTTTACTTTTAAATTTTATAGCAAGTAAAATTCCACACATTGTTGAAAAATATTACTCTCAAGCAATAGATAAAACAATTGTACAAATATTGAGTAAGATTTCAGGAATTTTCCCATTTTCTCTATATGAAATAACAATGTACATAATTGTTATATCTATCATTTTATTTTTATGCTCTACTATATTTACGATTTTCAATAAGAAAAAAAATTTTAAAATATTTTTAAAGAATGCTATTTTAAATATATTATCTATTGTATCAATAGTATACTTTCTTTTTATAGTGCTTTGGGGGATAAACTATAATAGGATTCCACTTGAAACTACCCTTATAAATCAATATAATTTAGAAAATAAGAGCTCTATTCAACCAAAGCAACATAGTGCTAAAGAACTTACTAAATTATATAAATTTCTTGTAACTAAGTCAAATGAAACTAGAAAACTCACATTACAAGATAAGAATGGAGTTATAAAATCTAATACAGATTATAAAGGTGTGATAAATAGAGCTCAACTAGGATATGATAATGTTCTAGATATATTACCTAGCGTTAGTGGAAGTTATTCTAAAGCTAAGTATGTTATTTCATCGAATATTATGTGCTATACAGGAATAACAGGTATATATTTTCCATTTACAGGTGAGGCAAATGTAAATGTAGCAATACCTGACTTGTATATTCCTTGTACAGTCGAACATGAAATGGCACATCAAAGAGGATTTGCTAGTGAAGATGAGGCTAATTTTATAGCATATCTTACATGTATAAAACATCCTAATATTGATTTTAACTATTCTGGTTATATTTTAGCTTTAAATTATACTGCTTCTGCCTTAAGTAGGATTGATTATAATGCCTATGTTGACATATCTAAAGGTATTTCAGACTCAGTCCTTAGAGATTTAAAAAATGAAAGTGAGTTTTGGCAAAAATATGAAGGTAAAATTGATGAAATTTCTAATGAGTTCAACAATTCTTATTTAAAAGCTAATGGTGTTGCTGAAGGTACTCAGAGCTATGGTAAAATGGTCGATTTATTGCTAACTTATTATGAATTATATTCATACAATTAAACAAGACAATTAAAAACGCTCTTAACAAGATAACAGCTGTTGGATTAGCTGTTTTTCATTTAAATCAGAATATATATTTCTTTATATCTATTAAAGTTTCTCAAAGTAAAAATGGCTAGATGATTAAATACTCTAGATAAAATCTAGTCTAAAAGTATTTAAAAATCTAGCCAATTAAAATCTATTTATTTTATACTATAACTTATCAATCTCTTCTAGTAACTCATCAACTAACTTATTACCATCAATCATTCTTACTATTTCTCCCTTTTTAAATAAAAGACCTTCACCTTTACCTCCAGCAATACCTATATCCGCTTCTCTAGCTTCACCAGGTCCATTTACAGCACATCCCATAATTGCAACAGTAATATCTTTTTCCATATTTCCAATCTTTTCCTCAACCTCATTTACAACACTAATTAAATCTATATTACATCTACCACATGTAGGACATGATATAACCTTAATCTTATCATTCAAAAGTCCTAGACTTCTTAAGATTTGTTTACCAACAACAACCTCTTCAACTGGGTCTCCTGTCAAAGATATTCTAACAGTATCTCCAATTCCTTTAAGAAGTAGTGCTCCTACACCTATAGAAGATTTTATTGTTCCTTTATGGATACTTCCAGATTCTGTAATTCCAATATGAAGAGGATAATCAACTTTTTTTGATATTAATTCATATGCATCGACAGTTTTATAAATATCAGATGATTTTAGAGATATAACTATATTATGAAAATCTAAATCTTCAAGAATCTTAATATGACCCATTGCACTTTCAACTAATGCTTCTGCTGTTGCAGAACCATACTTTTTTAAAAGTTCTTTTTCTAAAGAACCTCCATTAACTCCAATTCTAATTTTCAGATTTTTTTCCTTACATTTCTCAACTACAGCCTTAACTCTTTCTATATTACCAATGTTACCAGGATTTATTCTAATTCCATCCACACCTTGTTCTATGGCTTCAAGAGCTAATTTATAATCAAAATGTATATCAGCAATAATAGGTATATTTACACTAGACTTTATCTTACCTATATTTTTAGCTGCTTTAATATCAGGAACTGCTACTCTAACTATATCACAACCAGCTTCCTCTAGTCTCTTTATTTGAGCTATTGTAGCATCTGCATCTCTTGTATCAGTGTTTGTCATAGATTGAATACTTATAGGGTTTTCTCCTCCTATTTTTATATTTCCTACACTTACTTCTCTAGTCTTTCTTCTCTCGTAACTCATATTCCACCTCTATATATTATTTTATATTAATTCTATTTAACTATTAAAAATACTCTAATCTACATATATATTATAAATTAAAAAGCTATATAGTTAAAGAAATAAGAATAAATATCGTATATTGAAATTTATTTATTCTCATTTAAAACTACATAGCCCTTTTCTTAATACCTATAAAAAACTAAATTATTGAAATAACCTTAATATATCTTTATATGTGATAAAAAGCATAAATAACATCAAAGCTCCAAAACCAACCACATTTATCATACCTTCTTTATTTGGGTCAAGTTTTTTACCACCTCTAACTGCTTCTAGTAATAACATAAGTATTCTCCATCCATCAAGGGCTGGTATTGGTAATAGATTTACTATACCTAGATTTAAACTTATTATAGCAGCTAAATACACTACATTTATAATACCTGTACGAGCTGCATCTGATACCATACCAATAACACCTACTGGACCTGCAACAGCATTACCAATTCCTCCTGGGACACGTCCTGTAACCATTTGACCTAAGAATGTCAACATTTGCTTCGTCATATCCACAGTAGTTTTACATGCATTTACAATTGAACCAAAAAAATCCTTCTCTCTTTGTGGTTGAATCCCTATTTCATACTTTCCATTATTGTTTTTAGGTGTTACATTTATAACCTTATCACTTCCATCTCTAGTTATACTAAGCTTCAATTCTCCACCAGAAGAAGTATTTATTATATTTGCAACTTCATCCCAAGACTTAACAGAATTACCATTAATTTTGTTTATTTTATCTCCTACTTGAAGCCCTACAGCCTGTGCAGGAGTATCTGGCATTATCTTCCCTAATTTAGTTGTTGGAGAACCTATATATAAAAATACTGGTACCAAAAGTATTGCTGCTAATATTATATTAAATATTGGTCCTGCTACAATAGTACTAAATCTTTGTAATATAGATTTATTTCCAAAAGAATTTGGACTTATTTGTTCTTCATCTTCACCTTCCATACTCACATATCCACCAATTGGAAGTGCTCTTATAGAATACTCTGTATCTTTTTTTACACTATATATCTTAGGTCCCATACCTATAGAAAACTCATTTACTTTGATACCACTTCTTTTTGCAAATATAAAATGTCCTAACTCATGTATTAATACAATTATACTAAATAGTATTAATGCAGCTATTATAGTCATAAATTCACCTTCCTATTTTTTTATCAGATTTGCAACATAAGCTCTACTCCATCTATCTGTTTCTAATATTTCCTCCAATGTTGGTTTACTTATGCTACTATGAACTTCTAAAGTCTTCTCTATGTAATATGGTATGTCATAGAAACCAATTTTATCCTCTAAAAATTCACTTACCAAAACTTCATTTGCTGAATTTAGAACAGAAGAATAAGTTCCTCCCATTTTTAAACATTCATAAGCCAATTTTAAACATGGAAAAGTCTCTAAATCTGGCTCTTCAAAAGTTAAAGTGCTAAATTTTGAAAAATTCATTCTTTCAAAGCTACTTTCCATTCTATCTGGATATGTAAGAGCATATTGTATTGGTAGTCTCATATCTGGACATCCTAATTGTGCTATTATTGAGCTATCTGTATATTGTACCATTGAATGGATTATACTTTGTGGATGAACTACTACATCTATATTTTCTTGTTCTACCCCAAATAGCCATTTAGCTTCTATAACTTCAAGACCTTTATTCATAAGTGTTGAAGAATCAATACTTATCTTTCTACCCATACTCCAGTTTGGATGCTTAAGAGCTTCATTTTTAGTTATATTTACAAGTTCATCTTTTTTCTTTCCTCTAAATGGACCTCCAGATGCTGTAAGTATTATCTTTTCTATGTTTTTTTTATTTTCTCCATTTAAACATTGAAATATAGCACTATGTTCACTATCAACAGGAAGAATATTTACATTATATTTTTCTGCCTCTCTCATTACAAGTTCGCCAGCAGTTACTAACGTTTCTTTATTCGCTAATGCTATGTCTATTCCCTTCTTTATAGCACAAAGAGTTGGAACCAAGCCTATCATTCCTACAACAGCAGTTAGAAGTACATCAACTTCATCAAGTGATGATATTATTTTTAGTCCTTCCATCCCTGCTAAAACTTCTATTTTTATATCTTTTGACAACATTTCTTTTAATTTTAATGCTTTATCTTCCTCAAAAACTGTTACGTATTTAGGTTTAAATTCTACTATTTGTTCTAGTAATAACTCAATATTACTATTAGCTGATATTGCAACTATCTCAAACTTGTCTCTATTTTCTCTGACTACATCTAAAGTTTGTTTACCTATAGAGCCTGTAGAGCCTAAAATTGATATCCTTTTCATATAATAATCCTTTCTAATAATAAATATACCCTATCAAAACATTATAACACTACTAAAACAATTATTTTTACTCTTCATAGAAATTTCATGTAGTATATTCTACAAACCAAAATCAATCCATTGTTTCTGTATTTTATAAAGTATTATAAAATATTTTAGTATTATTAAATGTCTCTTTTTATTTCAACAACATCCTCTATTTTACAGTCTAGTGCCAGACATATCTTCTCCATTGTATCCATAGAAACAGATTTATCATTTCCTAGTCTCCCTAAAACAGAAATACTTATACCTGATATATTTACAAATTCCATTTTCTTTATTTTTCTGTCAATTAATAATTTCCATAATGGAGCGTATGAAATCATATTATCACCTCGCAAAATATATTCTATCACATTTTATCTATTTTGGAAAATTTTCACCTATTTAGATAAATAATTCTTTTATAAATAGATATGAATTATAGTTTAGTAGAAATAAATATGTTAAAATAAATCAAAGTAATAGATTTAAAACTATACTACTAACAGGAGATGATTAAATGAATCAGGCTCATAAAAGAAAACACGAATTTATAAAAAATCATTGGGATTTAACTGTCATAGAAAAAGAAAGAAATGTTGTTCGCATTATTCGTTACTTTCTAACAACACTTGCTATTGTTGCTTTTTTTCTTCCCACTAAGCTTAAGTTATCTATATACATATTTATCTCATTATTTTGTTGGATAATGTATTTATTACTATATCCTAAAATGCCAATGGAAATGCCTAAAAAAAGTAACTTAAAAAAATATTATATACCATTTCCTTTCACTGCATGTGTATTGTCAATAATGATTCTTCTTCTATCTACAAATTTATTATATACATCCACAAAAGAGAGAGTCACTTTTGTTTTCATTTATATGATAATATTATTTATACCATATATTTTAATGTTAATTTCAAAAAAAATAAGAGAGACAAAATTTATCATCTTATTAGTTCTCTTTTCTACGTTCATTCTTAGTTTTTCTACAACACCAGCTTTAAATTATGTTGCCACATTGGATAAACCTGAAATTGAATTTGTAAAAGTGATTGATAAAGTAAGTATTTCTTCTCGTTCTGGAAAGGAACATTATTTTAAAATAGAGGCAGATAATAAAATAAAAAGAATGAAAGTTTCCAATAAAATGTACAAGTCAATAAATAGAAATAAATTAGTTAAACTTTGTAAAAGAAAAAGTATATTTGGTTATGAATACTGGGCATTACAAAACTAGAAAAATAGCTATCCAAAAATACATACTATTATATTGATTTAAAACTCATTATTATAATATTATATAAATCATATACAAATATTTAATTAAAAAATTTTAAAATTTATATTTTAGAAAAAAGGAGAAAATATGCCATATTTATTAAAAATTAATCAATTTGAAAGAAGCTACGATATAGGAATTTTTAAAAATGAACAATCGATATATAAATTTATTGAAAAAATACCATTTGTAAAAAGAGACAGTAGTAATTTTAATTATATAAATTACTATATTGAATTTAAAGATATCCCTGAATATTATGAAGTAAATTTCAACAATTATTTATATATTATTACTAGATTTTCATTCATACCAAATGATGGTGAGATATTTTTTAGCTGGAACGAAATCCATTGTTGGGATGAAAAAATTGCTAATGAAAAAACCTTTATAAATGGTGAAACATTGGTAGATTCATATAATTTTCCAAACAATGAAGTAAAAGACTATATACAAAAACGAGAATCATTATATAGAGAAACAAAAATATATTATGAGGAAAAAGGATTAAAAATTGAAAGGCATGCACTTGGCTCAGAAGATGGGGAATATATTGAACTTGTAAATGATTCTATACTTTATTTACTAGATGTAGAGGCAGTTGAAATATGGGAACAATCAAAAAATATAGAAGAATTTTTATATAAATATAAAAAACAGTTTAAATGATTTATATTTTTTGATGTACATAACTATGGATTGAGCTATTTCATATTTCATTAAATAGCTCAATCCATAAATCAATAAAAAAACATTATACTATTTTTCCAGTTACATATTTATTAAAAAATTCTTTTTCTTCTATCGGTTTAGAAAAATAGAAACCCTGTCCCACATCACATTTAATCGTCTTTAAAAAATCTAGGTCCTTTTTAGTTTCAATACCTTCACATACAACAGACATATCTATACGATGTGACATTTCGATAATACACTGAATAATACTATATACTTTTTCTCTATTAAAAGTTTCTTTAAGTAGACTTTTATCTAACTTTAACCCGTTAATCGATAAAGAGCATAAAAGACTTAGAGAAGAATATCCTGAACCAAAATCATCCATAGAAATTAAAAATCCTAACTTTTTAAGATTATCCAAAATCGAAATAACTGGCTCAGATATTTCATTAAAAGCACTTTCAGTTACCTCTATTTCTATATATTTAAAAGGAATTTCATATTCTCTAACAATATCTAAAAATCTTTGGTAGAAGTCATTTTGATAAATAGTAACTCTTGAAAAATTAACTGCTATAGGATAAGTGTATTGATTTTTTTTCATAAATGTCTTTTTTATAAATGAACATGCTTTCTTTAACATATAAAAATCTAATTCAATAATAAATCCACTTTTCTCAAATAATGGAATAAATTGATCTGGTGACAAAAATCCAAGTTCTGGAGAAAACCATCGTACAAGAGCTTCTGCACTTACAACGTTTAAAGAAGATATCTGAAATTTTGGTTGCAAATACATATAAAATTCCTCATTTTCTAGTGCCTTGTGCATATAATTATAAATACTATTTTCCATTTGTAGTTGCTTTAACAGATTTTCATTATACCATACAGTAGATGAAATCCCTCTCTTTTTACTTACCTTATGTGCAATATTTGCCTTATCCATTATAGAGTTAATAGATTTATAATCTAATTTCTCATCTTCAACTAAATATGCACCTATACAATAAGATATAGTTTGAGTTACATTCATATTTAATTCAGATATTATGGAATCAGTCAGAATTTTACTAATTTCATCTAATAGAGTCTCTCTATATTTTGCAAGTATCACAAAATTATCTGAACCAACTCTTGCACAAATTTCTTTAGTATTAAATGTCTTGGAAAGTGCGGTTGCAACTATTATTAAAACTTTATCACCATATTCATATCCATGTGTATCATTAATATATTTAAAATTGTCAATATCAATATTTAATAACACATATTCTCCCTTATGTGCATGATGTAAAATTTCAATAGCTCTGTTTTCAAATGCAACTTGATTTTTTATTTTTGTCAAATTGTCAGTATAAAATATTTTATCAAATTTTCTTTTATTATAACATTCCCAAATCAATAGGCTTATTGTTGAGACTATAAGATAGATAAGTAATGCAGTAGCAAAGGTATGCAATTTTATGTCAGAATGTTTTTCAGATATAAAAATAACATCTCTAGATAGTGAAGAATATGTTTCGCTCAATCTGTATAATTCATCACCTGAACCACCATTTCTAACTTTTATAATTTCTTTTTTCATAGATTTCCACATAGAATCCATTTGAATTAATTTTTCTTGAAATTCTTTATTATCACACCTTTGTAATCCATTTTCTCCTTTACCTGTTCTTAGCTCTATTAAAATGCTATCTAGTTGTTTTATCAAGTTATCATTTCTTTTATTATTCAACTCTTGTTTAACAACTTTTTGAGTTTCACTGCCAATGGTACTAGTATAATTTATAATTTTAATATGTTCTATACTATTGTATAGGGAAAATATAAAAATTATAATAGCAACTAACCAAATAGTAGCATAAATTAAAAAATCATATTTTTTCTTCATTATTGTTACCTCAATTATAATATATCTATATAATTTGCAAATGACTAATCACTTCTGAATCTCCCATAACTAAAGTCACAGGGTTCCTGTTTCATAGAATTTTGCATAATCAACACTTTGCAGTAGTATGTATTTACCTCAAATAGCTCTATCTTCTATATATCTAAGATAGACCAATCTCTGATAATATAGATTTTTTTAGATAGAAAACATACAATATGTGTTTTTTCCTTCTTCTTTTGCTCTATATAGAGCACTATCTGCATGATGATATAACTCATAAAATTGTTCTCCATCTTCTGGATATACAGAAATACCTATACTTACACTTATTTCAAAATATAAATCATCATACTTAAATGTACTATCTAGTATTTTTAATATATCAAGACCTTTATTTTGTATACTTTCTTTTTCTCCACTGTACTCCATAAAAGCTATAAACTCATCACCTCCTACACGACCAACTATATCTGCTTTTCTAAAATTTCTTTTTAAACATTCAGCTAAGTCAACTAATATTTTATCTCCAAATACATGTCCCATAGTATCATTGACATATTTAAAATTATCTACATCAATCATAAACAGAGCATAACTTCTACTTCTATCACTCGATAGCAATATGTTTCTAATCTTTTCCTCAGTAGTGCTCTTATTTAGCAATCCTGTCATTAAATCATTTTGAGATTGTTCAATTAATTTATTATACTCTTTCTTTTCTTCATCTATATTTCTTATTTTTCCTAGTATGGATATAGCAGTATCTCCAATCTTATCTGGTTCATTAAACTCTATAGAACACCATAAATGCACATTATTTTTAGAGAGTATACGTATTTCTATTGTTTCTGGCTTGTTACCTCTCTGTGCCTCTTCTAAAGCATCCAGTAAGGTCTTACAATCATCTTCATAAATATTTAATAACTGTTCAGTAATTGTTGATTTTGGTTCTACTTGAAAAATATTGTAATAATTATCAGAAAATATTATTGTATCATCCTTAAAATTATATTCAAATAAAATGTCACCCCATTGCTTTAATGCTTTTTGGTATCGATTAGCTAAATTATTAGATGTTCTATCTTTTTCTTCATAAGTTTCATCTGTTACGTCTACTATACTTGAATAAAAATACTGTTTCCCATCCTTATCATTTTCACATAACCTAGAAATTGTTTCTAAAGAAATTAAACGATTATCTTTGCACCTGATGCGATAGTTGAGTGTAATTATATCTTTAGAATTAATTTGGCTTATTATATCACTTATTACATTTTTTCTATCTTTTTCAAAGATTAAATCAATATACTTTCCATCAAACTTGTTTTTTATTTCTTTTTCTGTATAACCTATTAATGATATAAAACTAGGAGAAATGTAATCTAAAGTGAAATCTTCATCAAAACGAATACATTTTACACAAGCAGGAATATTATCCAGCACTTTCCTGTATTTCCAATATGATTCTTCCATCTCTAAAGACCTCTTCTTAAGTCTATCATTTTCTACAATAACTACAATTAAGCTCTTAAATCCTTCTTTTCCTCTTACGACATTACCTGTTCCGAGTATCCATATAGGTGTTCCATCAGATTTTACTACTCTAAATTCAATAGTTACTATATCACTAATTCCAAGTTGTCTCCTAATTTCATAATTTACATATTCTATATCATCTTGATGAACAAATCCTAATGCTTGATTCTTAAATTTTTCTTCCATCTCTTTAATTGTATAACCAAGCATTCTACGATACCCTTCATTACATGTAAGAAAAGTAAATTCATGGTCCATTCCAACTTGAAATATACCTGCATATGCATTATCTATCAGTTCTTTTATATTCATTGAATGCGTTGGAGTGAGTGCAGAATATACCATGCTCTTTTCCTTTTCTAAAGAAACGTCTTTTGATATAATATCTTCCTGATAGTTAAATGAATCAACATATTTTTCAAAATAATATTCATGAAACTTATCTGCATTTATAGGCTCTTTATAATAAAACCCTTGCAGTATTTCTGGTCTCATCTGTTCAATAATTTTTAAAGTTTCCTTATCTTCAATTCCTTCAACATAGACTGTCATATTCATACTGTGACACAAGTTAATAATTTGTGAAACAATTTTTTGGTCTGTTACATCATATGTAATACGATTTAAAAGAGTATGATTAATTTTTAAAGAATCTGCACTTAATTCACGAAAAATTTCTAAGGATGAATGTTTCGCTCCAAAACTATCAAAGGTAATCTTAATGCCTTGACTTCGAAGAAAATCGAAAGAACGTCTTATTTCTTCTATTTTTTTTATAGTATTATCTTCTGTCAATTCCAATGTTATTAGAGATGGTGGCACACCTTCTTTTCTTATAGTATCTAAAATAAAGAACTTGAAGCTAGGGTTTTCAAGTTGTTGATATGATACATTTATGTTCATCTTGAAATTTGGCATATATTTTATCCATATATTCAGTTGTTTTAAAGCAGTTCTAATTATCCATTGACTAACTTTATCCATAAGTCCAGAAGATTCTAAAAAAGGTATAAACTCAGTTGGGCCAAGTTTCATTTCAAAATTAGGATTCTTCCAACGAAGTAATACTTCACATCCATATAGTTTCTTATTATCAGCAAAAATGAGTGGTTGATAATTTAAATAAAATCCTTTAAAATCATTTAACACACTTTCTCTTAGATACTCTATCAATTTTATAGAATACTGAGAAAAAGTTAACTTATCCTTTGAGTAGACAAGGAGAGTCTTTTTTCCTTGTTTCTTTGCCCTCTCAAAAGTAACACGTGCATTTTGGTACAATGAATCACAATCTATACCATCCTTAGGATAAAAACAAATACTTCCTGATATAGTAAATGAAATAGCATGTCCATTAATCTGTTTTATACATTGTGCTACATCCTGAAACCTATTAAATAGTTTTATTAATTCATAACAATCTCCATCTGGATACAAAACTCCAAAGCCATTTCCATCCAATCTATATAAACTTACATCTTCAGGTAAAAAGGGTAAAATAGCTCTAGAAAATTTTTTTAAAACCTTATCTCCAAATGAGTAAGAATATAAATTATTAATTTGCTCAAAATCATCTATTCCAATAAACATAATTCCATATGGATTCTTCTGATTTTCTAAGCTTGAAAGCATCATCCTAAAATTATAATTCCCATTTAAATTCGTTAATTTATCTATAATATTATTAGTTAATGTCTCCATTAATCCATCCCCCTCAAATTTCAAACTTTTTGAAATAAACATTTATCTATTATTTTTTTATTTTACTAACATTTTATATCTCTGAAAGTTTTTATGTGTATAATAAATCATTACCTAATTCAAAAGCTATTTTAAATATTAGTCTACTTTAAATTTAATCATCAAGTAAATGACATTGAAGATGGAATATCTAATTTATTTTAATAAACAATTAAAGTACCATTTACCTAGAATTTAACTCTTTGAATTTATTTTATCACATTATGGAAATATATTCCTTTTTTTTGAGATATTACTTAAATTATACATATACTTGTACAATAAAAGCAACAATCTACTTATCTATTATTAATTATGTTTAAAAATAAAATTTATAAATATATAATAAACTAATTACATTTAGATATATATATTATAAAAAGATAATAAAATTAAGAATATCGATATTATTAAACAAAAAAATACTTTTTAATGACAATTCTCGTATACAAAACAAATATATACTACAAACATAGTATATATTTGTAAAGCAATACCTATTTTATATAATCCACTTAATATATTCTAAATCATTAAACAATGAAAATAGCCATGTAACTAAACAATCGCAGAATCTTCTGCTTTTAGAAGTTACATAGCTATTTTCATTACTAGCAATTATAGACTGCTCTTTTAAAACCAATCTTTATCTAATAAAAAATTTAATAGCACTATACACAAAAGGTGCAACTAATATAACGCTATCGAATCTATCTAATATACCCCCGTGACCAGGTATTATCTTTCCATAATCCTTTATCCCTACATATCTCTTTATAGAAGATGCAAATAAATCTCCTAATTGAGCTATTATACTTCCTATGCTTCCTATTATTGCTAATTGAAGCAAATTAATACCAAATAAATATCCAAATATAATACAACAAAGTGTACTTCCTATTATTCCTCCAATAGCTCCTTCTACAGTCTTTTTAGGACTCACTTTAGGAATTAACTTATGTTTTCCAAGTAAATAGCCACTAAAATATGCAAATATATCTGTCATAAAAGATATAACAAATATAAGCCATACATAGATATTACCTTTTTCAAAACCATTTATAGTTATAACTATAAAATCTAAAAACACTCCTATATAAAAAATCCCTAAAAACGTAATCGAAACATCTATAACATTGTTTTTGCCCATCAACATATAAATTATACTTGCTAAAAATAAAATGAAAATCATTGCATAAGTATACTCTAATGGTAAGTTGAAAATATTTTTTATAGCTAAATAAATAGAAAATATATATCCAATAATGAAGATTGGATTTATATCTTTTATTTTAAACGCCTTATAAAACTCATGTAATGCAATATAAACTATTGCCATCTCAGCTATATATAAAGGAATCCCTCCATATACAACAAATAGAAATAATGGAACCAGAGCTAGTGAAGCAATAATTCTTGTAAGCATAAAATAATCTCCTTACTTAAGTCCTCCAAATCTTCTATCTCTTTTTTGATATACATAAATAGCCTTTTGTAATTCTTCTTTATTAAAATCAGGCCAATGTATATCAGTGAAGTAAAACTCAGAATAAGCAACTTCCCAAAGTAAAAAGTTACTCAATCTTTGTTCACCGCTTGTTCTTATTACCAAGTCTGGATCTGGTATAGACTTTGTGCTTAAATAGTTTTTTATAATATCTTCATCAATATTGTTTATATCTATTTTACCACTTTCACAATTTTTTACTATATCTATAAGAGCATTTTTTATATCTGCCCTACTTCCATAGTTTAATGCTAAATTTAAGTTAACTCCTGTATTGTCTTTTGTCATTTCCTTAGCTGAGTTTAATTCTCTTATACAAGTCTTTGGTAAAGCACTTATATCTCCTATAGCTGTTACTTTTACATTATTTTGATGAAGCTCAGCTATTTCATTTCTTAAGTATGTAGATAATAAGTTCATAAGTGTATCAACTTCAATTTTTGGTCTCTTCCAATTTTCTGTTGAAAATGCATATAATGTCAAGTGCTTAACTCCTAAATTTGAGCATTCTTTTACTATATCTCTTATAGTTTCTACTCCAGCCTTATGTCCTGCAGTTCTTGGAAGAAATCTAGATTTTGCCCATCTTCCATTCCCATCCATTATAATAGCAATATGAGTAGGTATGTTATTTAAGTCTATGTCATACATAATGTTGTTATTCATATTTTGCCTCCAATATTGTTCTGACTCCTTAAACTAAGGAGTCAGAAAAGTATGTGATTATTAGTTCTACATTATCACCTATCTCAGATATTTTTATAACTCTAGGAACTACAAGTTTATCTTTATCCTTTTTGCCTTCAATCGATTTTATAGTATAAGTTATATTTTGTTCATCAAAATATTTTTTTACCTCATCTACATGAAGACCTAAAAGGTTATAATATTTTTTCAATATTATACCTCCATTATATCCTTTTCTTTTTTAGATAATAATGCATCTATTTCTTTTATAAATTTATCAGTCATTTTTTGAACTTCATCTTGTGCTTTCTTTGACTCATCTTCAGTTAATTCTCCGCCTTTTTCCATTTTTTTAATCTTTTCATTGGCGTCTCTTCTTTCATTTCTTATTCTAACTTTAAATTCTTCTGCAGCTTTACTAGCTTTTTTAGCTAGTTCTTTTCTTCTTTCTTCTGTTAAAGCAGGTACAGAAAGTCTTATAACTTCGCCATCATTTGATGGATTTAATCCTAAATCTGAATTAGATATAGCTTTTTCTATTTCATGCATAGCAGATTTATCCCAAGGAGATATCATCAATACTCTTGGTTCTGGTACAGATATAGCACCAATTTGATTTATCGGAGTTGGAGTTCCATAATAATCAACTCTTATCTTGTCTAACATTTGTGCATTAGCTCTTCCTGCTCTTATAGTCCCAAATTCAAATTTCAGAGCATCAATTGTCCCATTCATTTTCTCTTCTAACTGCTTATGTATTTCTAGTTTCATAATTTTACTCCTCCTTCATTCTTCATTATTTTACAGTAGTTCCTATATTTTCACCTTTTACTGCTCTTATTATATTCTCTGTTGTAAGCTCAAATACCTTTATTGGAATCTTATTATCCATACATAAAGATGTAGCTGTAGAGTCCATTACTTTTAATTCTTTTTGTATAACTTCCATATAACTTAATTCTGTAAATTTCTTAGCATCTGCATGTACTTTTGGATCCTTGTCATATACTGCATCAACATTTTTAGCTAACAGGATAACTTCTGCTTCCATTTCAGCAGCACGTAAAGCAGCAGTTGTATCTGTTGTAAAGTAAGGGTTTCCTGTTCCTGCACCAAATATAACAACTCTTTCCTTTTCTAAATGTCTAACTGCTCTTCTTCTTATATATGGCTCTGCAATTTGTCTCATATCTATAGCAGTTTGAACTCTTGTAGCAACCTCTATATTTTCTAGTGCATCTTGTAATGCCATCGCATTCATAACTGTAGCTAACATTCCTATATAATCAGCAGTAGTTCTGTCCATTCCTTCGCTAGTTCTACCTCTCCAGAAGTTTCCTCCACCTACTACTACAGCTACTTCAACACCTATTTCTTGTATTTTTTTAATAGCAATAGCAATATCATTAACTACATCATTGTTTATACCAAAACCTCTTTCTCCAGCTAATGCTTCTCCACTTAATTTTAACAATACCCTTTTGTACATTGGTTTATCCATCAGAAACCTCCTATTTCAATCCTTCATATCCATTTTTTTCTATTTTTTAAAAAAGAGAACACCTGCGTGTTCTCTCTTTGGTTATTACTTAAGTTGCTTCGCAACTTCTTCTGCAAAGTTTTCTTCTCTCTTTTGTATACCTTCACCAACTTCGAATCTCACAACTTTAACAACTTTTATATCAGAACCTACTGCTTTAGCAACATCAGCAACTAATTGTTTAACAGTTATATCTGGATTTTTAACGAAAGTTTGCTCTAATAAACAAACCTCTTTTAATTCTTTTTCTAATCTTCCTTTAACCATTTTTTCAACTATATTAGCTGGCTTTCCTTCATTTAAAGCTTGTTGAGTTAATACTTCTGTTTCATGTGCTATGTATTCAGCATCTACTTCATGTCTTGAAACGTACTTAGGATTCATAGCAGCAACTTGCATAGCTACATCTTTACCTAATTCTAAAACTTTAGCATCTCTAGCTTCTGTTTCCATTTCAACAAGAACACCTATTTTTCCGCCACCATGAATGTATCCAGCAACTTGTCCATTAGTTACAACTTTAGCAAATCTTCTAAAGTCTAATTTTTCACCGATTTTTGCAACTCTATTATTTAAAACTTCTTGTAAAGTTATTCCTTCTCTATGAGTCTCACCTAATAAAGAAGCTACATCTTCTTTATCAGTAGCTAATGCCATACAAGCAGCATCTTTAACGAATACTTTGAAGTCTTCATTTTTAGCAACGAAATCTGTTTCTGAGTTAACTTCTACCATAGAAGCAACTGTATTATCATCATTCATTTCTATCGCAACTAGACCTTCAGCAGCAACTCTACCAGCTTTTTTAGCAGCTTTTGATAATCCTTTTTCTCTTAATAAATCTACTGCTTTTTCCATATTTCCTTCAGCTTCTTGTAAAGCTTTCTTGCAGTCCATCATTCCTGCGCCTGTACTTTCTCTTAACTCTTTTACCATTTGAGCAGTTATATTAGCCATTTTTTAAGTTTCCTCCTACTTATTCTATTCCATATTATAAATGGTAAGGGCGACCCTTACCATTTAATTGTCAAATTATTATTCTTGGTCTTCAGCTACTTCTTCTTCAGCACCTTGTCTACCTTCGATTACAGCTGTTGCCATAGCACCAGTTATTAATTTTACGGCTCTTATAGCATCATCATTTCCTGGTATAGCAAAGTCTAATTGCTCTGGGTCACAGTTAGTATCAACTATACCAACTACTGGTATACCTAATCTATGAGCCTCTTGTATAGCTATGTTTTCTTTTCTTGGGTCAACTACGAACATTGCACCTGGTAATTCAGGCATGTCTTTTATTCCACCTAAGTATTTTTCTAGTTTTTCTTTTTCAGCTCTTAATTTTATAACTTCTTTTTTAGGAAGAACATTAAATACACCTTCTTCTTCCATTTTTTCTAATTCTCTTAATTTATTTATTCTAGTTTTTATAGTTTTGTGGTTTGTTAACATTCCACCTAACCATCTCTCATTAACAAAGTACATTCCACATCTTTCAGCTTCATCTTTTATCGCATCTTGAGCTTGTTTTTTAGTTCCTACGAATAAGATTGGCTTTCCTGTTTCAGCTACTTCTTTAGTGAACTTGTAAGCTTCTTCAACTTTTTTAACTGTTTTTTGTAAGTCTATTATATATATTCCATTTCTTTCTGTGAATATATACTTAGCCATTTTAGGGTTCCATCTTCTTGTTTGATGACCAAAGTGAACACCTGCTTCTAATAATTGTTTCATTGATATTACTGACATATTTTACCTCCTGGTTTTATACCTCCAGCTTGATCTTCTCCCTAAAAAACCATGTAATAGGCACCTTTTAAGGATCCCAATGCTGTGTGTGATTTATTTTATTTTTTCACCTCTAGTAGTATATCATAGAGGTGAAAAAATAACAATATTTTTTCCATATTTTCTATTTTTATATTTTTTTGTGTATTTTATACCATTTTTTTGAATTTAATTTGCAAATTTCATTTTTAATTTTGTTTTTAATGATATATTGTCTACATTATTACTACTTACTATATCTACACTTCCAAGTAAGTCACCTGAATTAGTATAGTATTTTATAGTACCCATAGTATCACCTTTTTTAACAGGATATTCTATATCTTTAATCTTTACTTCTGATTTTATACTTTCATCATCTTTTAATACTGTGTAAAGTTCATCCTTAGCTTTTAAAGTAACTTCTAATTCTTTCATGCCTTTAATATATTTCTTACCAATAAAACTATCTTTATCAATTAATTTTTTCATATTAAAATTTTCTTTTCCATATTTAAGTAGTGCTAAAGAAGCAGATGTTCTTTTATTTTTATGATTAGTACCCAATACTACACC
Source organism: Clostridioides difficile (assembly GCF_001299635.1). Classification (GTDB taxonomy): domain Bacteria; phylum Bacillota; class Clostridia; order Peptostreptococcales; family Peptostreptococcaceae; genus Clostridioides; species Clostridioides difficile_A. The sequence continues at coordinate 72,666 of NZ_JRHN01000039.1, forward strand.
TATTACTCTACGTTTTTTCTCATTTTTTTCATTTTTGTTTACAATCATAGAAAATGATAAACAATATCCGGCATTACCAGTATATCCAGTTTTTATACCATCTACTTCTGGTATAATTCTTAATAATGCATTTGTATTGCTTTTTTCAAAACTTCTATCTGAATTTGTATATGTCTCCATATCAGTTATAGCTGTTACTTGTTTTTCATAATGGTCAAACATGTATTTACCAAGAATAGCTATATCCCTTGCAGTAGATTTATTTTCTTTTGCTGGTTGTTTTGGATTATTTAAATCGTATATTGGAAGACCATTTGGATTTAGAAAATGTGTATTTGTCATTCCTATTTCTTTTGCTTTTTTATTCATTCTATCCACAAACGCTTCCTTAGTTTTACAAATATGTTTTGCTATAGCAATTGCCGCATCATTTCCTGATACAATCATAAGACCTCTCATAAGCTCTATAAGTGGTACTTCTTCACCATTTTTAAGTTTATAACTTGAACCTTTTACAGATGCAATAGACTTGTCTATTTTTACTACATCATTTTCTTTTACTTCTTTATTTTCAATAGCTTCTATTGCAAGTAAAAAAGTCATCATCTTACTTAAACTAGCTAATGGTACCTTCATATCAGGTTCTTTACTATATAAAACTCTACCTGTCTCTTGGTCTATAAGTATAGATGTTTTTGAGTATTTGTCTACAGATTTTTCATCTGCAAATGAATAAGTTGGTATTATAAAAACTAGTATCATGGCTAATGCTATAATTTTTCTTATTGCATTTTTCAATTTTTTCACCTTCTTGGATTATTAAGTATATTTATATTTAAATTTTCCCTATTTAGTCCAATTTATATCTAGTAATTAATACCTATCCATATTTACACAGATATTATCTTATCATCCTTTTAATAATCACAGATGCCCAAATTGCTCCTATTGTAACTCCAAAAAATACTTCTATTCCTGCTAAAGCCTTTCCAATTAAACTTGTAGCAACCATATCTCCATAGCCTACTGTACTAAATGTAGCCATACTAAAATACCATAAGTCTATATACATTCTAAAAATCTCACTTAATGAATAATCACCTATATTATTTATATTTAAAGCTACAAGTGTACTATTTGAACTTTGTATGCCTACAAACAAGTATAATAAGGCAAAAACACTTATTATCACTATAATTACTAACAATATATTCCATGGCTTTTCTCCATAACCTGTAGTATAACGTGCTACTTGGTCAAAAAATTTCTCAACTAAATAGTCACTGAAAGTAGGATAATCAGAGCGTTTCATTATTTTACTACTATAAATTCTTTCCTTATAATAATAAAACCCTATCATTTCGTATTCTCCAATTTTTGTTGCTTGATTTCTAGCTATTCTATAATTTATCTTTCCATGCTTATACTCACTTTTATCATACTCTACATTTTTTAGTACAAACTTTGTACACATACTAAAAATAATTCCATCCATTCGTGGAAAATTTTCTGCTCTATTAACTACTAAGTCAGGTCCTTTAAATTTTACTTTTTCAAATATACGGTCATTTATATAGGCTTTACTGAATCTTGTTTTATTAAAATCACAGTTTTCTAGAAATACACCACCATTAAAAAACACACTTTTTCTAAATTCTGTATAGTTAAAAATAATATTCTTTTTAAAAATGTATTTTTTAAAATTTACTTTCTCTTTAAATATTACTTCAGAAAAATTCAATCTTTTGTAATCATAAGTTAATATTTCTTCTGCATTAAATTCATTTTCAAATATAAACCCATCAAATTCACTAATTTCTTCTTTATAAATAGTATCCATCATTAGTTGTATATCTTTATCAGACTTATGTTCTTTATGAAAGATACAATATCCAGAAGAATCCGCTTCTCTAGGGCATTTTTTTTGTCCATCTATTTTAGATATCCATTTACAGTTCATAAATATCCTCCAGTACAAAACAATTATTACTATTTTGTATTAGTTTGGATATTATTTTATTTTATATACTTAAATACTTATAAAATATATATTAACTTGTTCATTTTAAAATTTTTAATATCTTACTTACAAATAAGAGAATAAATTTTATCTATACTTTTATTTCTTTAAGTAATAAATACAACTTTAAAATTACTTATCATCCTTGAGTAATTTTGTAACTATATTTAGTGCTACTAAGTCATCCATAAATCCTATTGGAAATACAAAATCTGGAATAACATCTGTTGATATTACAAAATAAAGTAACATACTTCCAATCAATAAATATTTCTTTATTGTAAGTCCTCCTGTACAAAAGTCAGCATACATTTTTCTTAGTCTATCTGTAAATTGACCTTGCTTTTCAATAGAATCTACTTTTTTACTAAAATTATCAAAAAGTAGTTTTTTCCCTTCATCTGTCTGTACATATAATTTGCACTTACTCAATTCTTTTTCAATGTTTCCATTAAAATTCTTATCATTGATTAAATTTGCAAATCCAAGAATATCATCAAAATTACTAAAATCACTCTCTGTATTAAATATTTGATTATTATTGCTTTTAAATTCATGTCCTGAAGCTTTTAATAACTCTTCTAAATTAATATTTAAATGTATTGCTATCTTTTCCAAGTGATTTATATTGGGTTTTTGCTTATTATTAGCTATACGAGATATAGTAGCTTTGTCAATTCCACTTTTTTTGCTCAATTCTCCCATTGATATATCTTTTTCTTCTAGCAAAATCTTAAATAAGTCACCGAAATTCCCAACCGCACTATTTTGTTCCATCCTTTTCACCTGCTTTATTATGATTGGTTTTATATTATTAATATGATTGTTCTGTTACTTAGGTGTTGTATGATGTTGAAATTTTATCAACAATTTATTGGTTTATCTGTAACAATTTATCCATTTTTACAATACTATAACTAATATAAGTACAAAATTTAAGAGAAAGGATGTTAATCTGCTGTGATTGAATCAATTTTATTAGTGACTTCTCTTTGTATAGATGCCTTTGTAACAAGCTTTGGATATGGTGTAAATAAAGTTAAAGTTCCTTTATATTCAAATATAATTATTAGTGTAGTCTGTTCAGCTATTTTGGCAGTATCACTTTTTGCAGGTACAATAGTTAGAGATTTTTTACCTCAAAACATAACAATGTTAATATGTTTCTTTATCTTATTTTTATTAGGAAGTGCTCGACTAATTGAAAGCTTTTTTAAATCTTATTTTAAGAAAAAATCCATACATTCAAAAGATTATAATCTTAATATGTTAGACCTTAAACTAAATTTTAATGTAAGCATTGAACCTGATACTTTAGATACAAGTAAATCTAAAATACTTAAGTCTGCTGAAGCATTTACACTTGCTATTGCTCTAAGTCTAGATGGATTAGCAATTGGATTTGGTAGTGGTCTTGTAGGAGTAAATTATATACAAGTTATTCTATTTTCTTTACTCTCAAATATAATTGCAGTTCTACTTGGTTGCTTACTAGGAAATGTATTTGTTAAAAAAATAAATCTAAACTTATCTTGGTTAAGTGGTTTAATACTGTTGGTCATTGGATTTATGAAGATATGTTAATAAAGAAGCTATCTAAAAATAAAATTTTATCTTTAGATAGCTTCTTTTGTGTTTTTATATTTGTTTTCTATTTTCTCTAATTTCTTTCTGAATCTTTTTAAGAGCTTTCTTTGAACCTCTCTGAATGTCTTTTTCTAATTTTCTATCTTCAAAACTAGTAAACAAGGTATCCAAATCATATCCTTCTGGATATAATTCTGACGCTTTTATACTAAGTTCCAATCTTTTTATGTTTACTGAAATAAAATCATCTTTAAATAATACTTCTACATTATTAAACTTGTCTGTTGGTTTATATACAACCCCAAAATCATTTTCATCTAATAATTTTACCTTATCTCCTACATTATAATCTGTATAGTTTGAAATAATTTCAGAGTTTTTATTTTCTTCAACATTCGATTGTAATTTACTTCTTTTAATTAAGTCTAAATTATAGTTTCTATCAATTATATATTCTTTAGCTCTCTCTAGTACTCTATTTTTTATTCCCATTTTTTTTGAAATAAAAAGAGCATTACTATCCTCAGATTTTCCTATAGTCAACTTATACATTGGTTCTAAAGTTTCTTTATCAAACATCATACCAGCATTTTCGAACTCTGGATGTAAATTAGCAAATTTCTTTATCTCTCCATAATGAGTTGATGCTATTGTTATACATCCCATTCTGTAAAACTCTTCTAATAATGATATTGCTAATCCTGAACCTTCATTAGGTTCAGTTCCACTTCCTATCTCATCAAATAGAACAAGAGTAGAATTATTTGATGAACTCATAATCTCTGCGATATTTTTTATGTGTGATGAAAAAGTACTTAATGCATTTTCAATACTTTGATTATCTCCTATATCCACAAAAACTTTTTCAAATACACTAAATTCACTGCCTTCTTTTGCAGAAATATCAAATCCACATTGAACCATTAAAGTTAATAATCCAACGGTCTTAAGAGTTACAGTTTTCCCTCCTGCATTAGGTCCTGTTATTACAAGACTTCTGTAGTCTTTTCCTATTTCAAAATCTAAAGGTACAACATCTCCTGTTAGAAGAGGATGTTTACCTTTAATTATTTTTATATAGCCATTATTATTTATTTTCGGAGTAATACCTTTTATTTTTTGACTATACTTAGCTTTTGCAAATACCATATCATATTCAGAAAGTATTTCTATATTCAATTTTATCTGATTTATCTTATCAAATATAAGTTCTGTTAAATAAGATAAGATTTTATATTCTTCAATGGTCTCATCAGCTTTTAACATAGTCAACTCTGTACTTAGATTTGAAACACTTATAGGTTCAATAAATACAGTATTTCCCTTTGATGAGGTGTCTAATATAGTACCATCAACTTCATTTTTGTAGGAAGCTTTAATTGGTATTACATATCTATCATTTCTTTTACTTATTATAAACTCTTGTATATATTTTTTATTTATAGTTGATGTTATAAATTTATTTAGTCTATCTTTTATCTTTCCTTCTGTAATTTCTATATTTCTTCTTACTTTTTTTAATTCTTTACTAGCATTAGAATCGACTTTATTCGATTTTATACAGTAATTTATTTCATCTTCTATATTTTTACATTCTGTTATATTTAAAGCATAGGAACTTAATGTAGGTGAATAAAATTCTTTTTCTAGCATAAAAGCTTTAATCTTCCTACATCCTCTTAAAAAATCTTCAATATTTACAAGTTCAATTGGTTCTATTATCATTCCTTTTTCAATTTTGTCTATTGTAGAACCTGCATTAAACAATCCTTCAAGTGGTATATGATTGCTATTTTCAATTATCTTTCTAGCTTCTTTATTTTCTGCTAACTTTCTTCTTACTACTCCAATATTACCACTAGGAGTTAATTTATCTATCAGATTTTTTCCAAGTGAGCTTACACAATATGCTTTTATTAACTCTTTAACTTCGTTTAGTTGTAATCTTTCAAATGTATTACTATTCATTATTTTTTCTCCTTTATTTATAAGTCATAGGCTTTTAAATCCCCATACCATTTACTCTGATAATAGTTATTTTGTGAACGACTTAATAAATAAGGAGTTATTCTGCATCAAACTCCTTATTTATTAAGAAGCTTAACCCCGGACTCATTACTATTAGTATTTTTCTTCATAAAAAACTGCTCCTTTTCTATTTTTACTTAATCATTTATCTTGGTGCTCCTAATATTATTTCATAGATTCCATCTTCATGTCAATAAAAATAATTTCATTGATATTTTTGCATAATAAAAATTGTACTTCATCAAGAATCCATAAATACTTATACTCATTATATCCTTATTTTTCAACACACTTTTTAAACTTTCTATTTATTGTATTAACATAATCTCTTCATTTGCATTTTATATTCTTTTATGAGAACAAAAAAATAGCTAATAATAGTAAAACAATTTTACATGCTCTAACAAAATCAGCTATTTATAATCTAATATAATTTTAATCTTTCTTAACTTTGAAAATTAACCTTTATAAGTAATCAGTGGCTTCATAGTTGCCACTACTTGAATAAGCTTATACTCTATCAAACTTTCAATAATTTGTTCTATATTTTTATAAGCTTCTGGAGCCTCTTGAAATAATAAATTTATATCATTACATATAATATGGCTTTTAAATTTAGTTTGTTTTATGTTGTCTTTATTATACTTGTTTTTAAGACGAGATTTACAAATTGAACGAGACCATTTTCTACCAGCTCCATGTGACAGAGAATATAAAGATATCTCTGTATTTTCAGTAGGCATAACTATATATGATAAACTCCCTCTCGAACCTGGTATAATTACAGCTCCACTTTCACTTGAAACAGCGCCTTTCCTATGTATAAATTTATCTTGTCTTTTCTCTATAAAATTATGATTTATAGATAATATCTTTTCAATATTTCCAGATGTACCTATTGATTGCATAATTTTTTTACTGACAGCTTCACGATTACGTTCTGCCCAAATTAAAGCCTTATCATGACTTTCCATATATGCTCTTGCTTTATCACTTTCAACCTCAATACCATTTTTATTATAAAATTTATTCAAAATAGTTTCTCCATAATTTCTTGAGCCACAGTGGACCAACATCATTATATCATCAGTTGATAATCTTAATTGTTCAAATTCTTCTTTATTATAAACTTCATTTACACACTGAAACTCTACAAAATGATTTCCACTTCCAATAGTTCCCAAATTTAAAATTGGACATTCTTCTTCATATATATCTGCTATTTCTATATCTGATAAGTCTTTAATCTTATCAAGAGATTTAATCCATCTTTCTTTTTTAAATTTCTTTTTTGAAATCCCAATTTTAAATAAGGTCATTCCACATCCTATATCATTTCCAATTATATGTGGATAAATAAAGTCACTAGTTTCAACAGCTAGACCAACAGGTATTTTACCTGCATGTAAATCAGGTAATCCTACTATTTTTAAAACTCCATTTAAGTTTGAAATATCTTCAATCTGTTTCTTTGCTATATCTTCAATCCAACACTTATTGCTTGCTATTATTTTTATTTCACTCATACTTTGCTCCTTTTTAATATGTTCCTGCCTTTAAAAAGTAGCAAAAAGCTGTGACTTTTAGCCACAGCTTTTTATTCTAAATTACAAAAGCAGGTGGCTATTTGTTAAAATATTCTTAGATGTTTGATACCTCATTATTTTTTTCTAACATAATAACCACTTCCTCTCATAATTTATGACTAAACTAAATTTTCTATCTATATGTATATTGTTCATAGATATTGCTTTTAAATATGTAATATATAGTTTTTATATTATAGAGCTGATAATAATCATTGAAATCATAACTATTGCTAGACCAGCAACAACAAGTTTTTTATGTAATTTTTTTCTCACTTTAATTTTTTCTTCTTTTTTTATCTGTACGACTTTTTCTTGTTTCTCTTCTTTTTTCTCATCTTCAACTTCTATATAAGCTTTTTCATACATTACTTTACTTAAATCAACAATAATATCATTGGCTCTAGTATACTTGTTATTTCTACCAAGAAGCCTCTTTATAACGTTTATAAGTTCTGTATTCCCATTAATTGCTTTTATACTATTCCAATCTAATCCTTTATCAATAGACTGTAATATTTTTTCTTCTGAATTCGATTCTCCAAAAGGTAATTTTTTAAATATTGACTCAAATAAAATAAGCCCTGTCGCAAAAAAATCACTTTCTTTATCGGTATAATTTATACATAGTTGATGTGGGCATAAATACCTTCTATTTCCATAACTTCTTGTATTAACCCCATTATTTGCTTTTGTAATTCCAAAATCACAAACCTTGATATTATATTCTGTATCTACTATTATACTACTTGATTTTAAACTACCATGATATGAATGATTTCTATGTATCATTTCTAAAGCTTTTAAAACTTGTATCATTATATTTACAATTGCTTCTAAATGAAGATAATTCCCTAGAATTAATTCATCTAATCCGATACCATTAAAGTCTTCACTTACAACATAATACAGTGTTGTTTCTTCTGTACAATGAATTCCAACATCTATTATTTTTAGTATATAAGGAGAGTTTATTTCATCTAAAGCAGTACTTTCATCAATTAAATTTGAAACAAAATCCCCGCAGATATAATTATTGTGCTTTATGACTTTTATTAGCACATTTTTTCTGTAAAAAACATCTCTAGCTTTATAGATTTTGTTAATTTCTAAAACGTCATCAGAATTTACTACCTCATATCTATTGCCTATAAAATTCAACCATGTCACCTCCTCATACATTTTATATAACTAAATCTATTTACAATTATACCAATATATAGGAATATTTTCTATATATTAATGACTCTAATATCAAAACAAGAGTCAATAATGTTACTTTTATACAAAAAAAACAAGAAAGTCAGAGGCTTCCTTGTTTTTTTGTATAAATATCACTTTAAAAAATGATTTATTTTTTTAGTTCTTTATAGGAACTATTTGATATATGTTCTTTTTTTATTACATTTCCATTTGAATCTTTAAATATTCTATATGTAGAATACTTATTTTGACCAGTCTGTTTTACTTCTATTGATATATTAGGTTTGTCACTAGAGTTACCATATATTACTGATGATACACTTCCTCCACCTGCATAGTTTTTAATATATACAGGATGGTCATATGAATTTTTAAACTTTAAGTTTAATCCTCCATCACTTACAGTAGCATCTCTTCCTTTTGGCACATACGTTGATGCAGACGAATGATTTGTGACTTGAGTTATCTCCATTCCTGAGATAAGAGCAGCGTTATAAATTGTTGAAGATGTCTGGCAAACACCTCCACCTGCTGATTGTTCTAATTTCCCATAAACTATAACTGGTGCATCCTTATAACCATTAGCCTTATTGCTAGGTCCTGTAAGCTTATTATATGAAAACTCTTCACCTGGCATTAATAATACATCACTAGTTTTTCTTGCTGATAGACCTACATTATATGACCTACCTTCTACAGCCTGAGAATAAGTAGTTGAATATTGACCTATAACAGAATTCACAGTTTTTACTTGCTCAGTTGTTATGTCTGGTTTTTGAAGATTTACTTTAAGTTCTAAAGACTTATGCTCTTTATTCTTTATCATATTATATATAGATTCTTTGTTTGCTGCTAAATCAAACTCTCTTCCTACAACAGAATCTGTATAATTCAATCCTCCACTTCCAACACTAATAGAAGCATTTTTCATTTTGACATTGATACTATCTGCTATAGATGATACTTTTGAACTAAGCTTTGCCTCATCATAACTGGATTCTATTTTTAGAGCTAGCTTATTTATTCTTATATCAATATATTTTTTTAAGTTTTGAAAGTAAGAGCCTTTTTTTGTAGTCTCATATGCATTTTTTACAACTTCTTCTGTATTATATCTTAAGTCAATATCTTTTGGAGATATTGTATATTTTTTCCCATCATAACTAAGATTTAAATCTTCTGGAATATACTTACCTGTTATAGCTTTTAATGCTTCTTCCTTAGTCATATCAGATACATTTATTCCTTCTATATACACATTTTTAGCGATTTTCCCATTATACAGAAATTTGTTATTAAAAAAATAAGTAAATCCTCCTATAGCTACAACTAAAATTGCTAACACTATTATAAGATTTCTCTTTCTTTCTTTTCCTAATCTTGAAACCCTTGTTGCACTTCTGCCCATAACTTCACCTCATTTTAACACTAACTTAATTTTGCCTAATAGAGTTTCCATTTCAAAACTACTTTAGATTATATTTGAATAGCTTTTTTTAAACAAGGAATTTAATCAAATGTAACTTTATTGTAAATTTATGTCTTATAATTAGTTTTATTTTTGATATTTTTTTATTATATTTTTTTATTATTTCTTAATAAAAAAATCAAGGATTTTATAATAATTAGTTTAAATTATATTAAAATTTAAATATAACCTATCACTGGATAATGGTCTGACAAGTAAATTTTTTCTACTTCATATCCCTTTAACTCAACATTTTTATTAACAAAAATGTAATCTATCCTAGATTTTGATTTTTCAAATGTAGATAGATGAGACTTAGCTAGTGAAATGGCAATATCATTAAACATGCTTAAAAAGACATTTTCCTCATTAAAGTCACCACACAAAACAACTATCCCCACTAATCTGTTTCTATAGTCTATTATTTCATCTAATTGTTTTGCTCTTTCTTGTCTATCAAGACCCAAGTGAGTATTTATTATATTTACTATTCTTCCATATTCATCTATAGTCATACAAAGTGCTCCTCGTTGTTCTTTTTTGCTAGTTAGGAAAAAATGATTGCTGTTTAATATTTTAAATTTTGTAAACGTGCAAATACCATATATCATACTTACTTTTTTTACGTTTGTAGCAAATACACCATCCATATTTAAAACAGTTTTTAAAGCTAAAAATTGAGGATATAATACTTCTTGCAAACAAATTACATCACACTCCAACTGTTTTAAATATGTTCCCATTTTAGTTAGAGTTAATCTATTATTTGAATCCATACCTTTATGAATATTGTAGGTTACTATTTTCATAATAATATCACCTCTTATGTAATATAATACTTATTAAAGTTTAAACTTATTTATTTTTCACTTAATAACATTACTTAGCTTATAAAATCAATTACTTATTTAATTACTTATTTAATTACTTATTTAATTACTTATAAACTTTATCACAAAAAAACCTAACTTAAGTATTTATATACTATATAAGTTAGGTTTTATAAACTATTATAATATTTATTATTTCATTCATTTCTAATGATGATTCTCCTTTTTTATCTTTTTCAATTTGCCTTCACTAACAACAAATAAAAATCCCATCTTCTTATATATTTCATCCAATTCAATTAAAGTTACTTCACCATTTTTTAAATTTGTTAATGTTATATCTTGTATTCTTCTTGATGGAATTATCATAAGTTATCAACACTCCTTTAAATTCTTTTTAATCTTTATATTTAAATATATTTATGTATTATGGTATATATTCATAAATTATTAAAATAAATTCAAAAAACATCCGTTCTGCAAACATTCGTTCTATATATTTATTATACATCATACAGACGTTCGATTCAATACAAAAATTAAATATATCTCGATTCTAGTAAGTTTTACAATGTTATGCACTAAATATGTCAAAATATCTTTTTTATATAAATTATATTGTCAAACAAAAAATCATCTCAATAAAAGCTTACACTTAAATTGAGATGACTTTTCTTATATAAAAGTATTAGTTTAATATTGTTTTTTATTAAGCTAACATATGTAATATTTGAGTTACCATAAGAGCACAATATGTACCTATGACATTTCCTAAAAGTCCCATAAGCACTCCTACTGGTATTAATACTGGGTTATGAACTCCAGCAATCATAGGTGCTGTGGTTACTCCCCCTATATTAGCTATACTTCCTACCTCACAAGTAAATAAATCTAGTTTAAACAATTTTGCAAGTCCTATAAATGAAATAGCATGTACAAGTACTACTACTAACCCAAACATTATGTAAACAGGTGCTTCTGACAATCCAAAGAAATTTGCTTTACTTCCTGTAGCTGCAAGAAGTAAATACATAAACACATTCCCTACTAATGTACTTCCCTTAAGTTTTGATATTTTAGTCATACCTAATAGTATTGATACTGTAGATGCAACGAGTACTACCCACATAGTTTCATTAAGTATTCCCGAAGTTGGAAGTATCTTAGATACAATTTGTGCAAAAGCTGCTACTCCAAACCCAACAGAAAGTAAAGTCATAAGTTCTACAAATGTGGGTGCTGTATTATCTTTATTTTCTTTCTCAAGTTTTGATGTAACTTCATCTATAAAACTTGTATCACATTTTGTCCATTTATTAAATTTAGGTCCAAATTTTACAGACATTAAACAAACAGACATCCATACTGTATATCCTATAGAACCCATAAGTATTGCATAGCTAAGACCTTCTTCTGCAACTCCTAAAGCATTTGCTGCAGCAATCATATTTGATGAACCACCTATCCATGAACCAGATGCTGCTCCAAGAATTTTCCATGAGTCTGCACCCATTGAACCTTTAAAAATTATAAATGCTATAACAAATCCAAGCATAAATGTAAATGTAGCACAGAAAAATGATAATAACATTTTAGGACCCATTTTTAATATTTTTCTTAAATCACACTGAATTAACAAGAAAACTAACATTAATGGTAAAAAATTTACTGTTATTATATTTTGATATATTCCAACATCATCATTTTGTGCAAATAAACCAAATGATGCTAGTATAGCTGCTCCTAAGTATATTAAAAGCATTGGATTAATTACATCAAATATTTTCCATTTCAATTTATCTACCATAAAAAAAATTACACCTACAAATACAACTAAGAAACTACAATATACAAATCCATTCTCAATCACAATATACACATCCTCTCTTTTCTTAATTAATTTTATTTTTTATGATTACTAATAAAGACCTTTTCTTCAGAAAATAAACAATTAAAATAAATATTTTTATCTATATTATGCTAATTAAATACATATATACTTAACTATTTACATATATTAATAAAGGTTTGCAGATTAATTACTTTAAAAAATGAATAATCTGAATTTAAAATCTTTTCCAACAATTATTTTATTACTAAAATTTTTATTTGTAAAGATAATTAAACTAAATATTTTATTTATTCATTCATTTTGTTTTGTATTTATTTTTATTAATTATGTGATAAAACTATTTTTACTTTAAATCTATATAATATAAATTAAATTTATTTTATATACTTTTTTTTTAAGTATATTTATAATTTTTTTCTTTTATTTTTAGTTTTCAGAACATTCGTATTTATGTTATAATTTGTATGAATATATATTTTTTAGGAGGAAACAATATGAATTTAAATTTAACTAATACTATAAATTTAATGAAAAAATATTTAGATATCCCAAGTCCAGCTGGATATACTGAAAATGCAGTTTTAGAAAGTAAAAAAGACTTTGAAGCATTAGGTCTTAATACTATTCTTACAAAAAAAGGTGCACTTATAGCTACTCTTCCTGGTGAAGATGATTCAAATCAAATAACAATATCTGCACATATGGATACACTTGGAGCTATGGTAAAAGAAATATCATCTGATGGTACTCTTAAATACCATAAAGTTGGTGGTGGTTGTTGGGCAGCTATAGAAGGAGAAAACTGTACTGTTATAACTAGAAAGGGTAAAAAAATCAGAGGAAGTATTGTATTTAAATATGCTTCTACACATATATATGGTCAGACAAAGGCTGCTACTGAGAGAAATGAAGAAACAATGATTATCAGACTTGATGAAAAAGTATTTACAAAACAAGATGTATTAGATTTAGGAATAAGTGTTGGAGATTTTGTGTGTCTAGACCATCGCTTTGAAGCTACAGAATCTGGTTTTATAAAATCTAGATATATAGATAATAAAGCTGCTGTAGCAATGGTTCTTGAAATATGTAGATATTTTAAGGAAAATAATTTAACTCCTAAACATACTACTAACTTTTATATAAGTAATTATGAAGAAATTGGACATGGTGTTTCTAAAGCTTTACCTGAAAAAACAAAAGAATTTGTAGCAATAGATATAGCACCAACTGGTCCAAGTCAAACATCTAGTGAACATGGTGTAACTATAGTTGCAAAAGATAATTTATCATTATATGATTTTAATTTAAGAAACAAACTTGTCGATGTTGCAGAAGACAATAATTTAGATTATGCTGTCGATGTATTTACTTTCTATGGTTCAGACGCTTCAGAGGCCATTCGTTGGGGAGAAGATGTTCAAATAGCATGTGTTGGTCCTGGAACAAACAATAGTCATCACTATGAAAGAACACATATAGAAGCTATCGAAAACACTCTAAAACTACTTATAAACTATATGCTTAAAAAATAGTTAAATACACATTTTACTAAAGTCATTTCTTAACAAATAACCAATTTTAATTTTAATTTTTATACAAAAATTGGTTTTCCTATAGACTTAATTTCAATTTACTACTATTATATAAGTAGCTTCAATTTTCTTTAGTTAATTTTTATATAATTTATATAAATTATGTGAAAATTTTCTTTAGTTAATTGTTGTTAAATTAAATTTTTACAAGCTAACCCTACCAGAAAAGAGTTATCTAATCTGTAAGGAAATAGTTTAATATGGCACATTATACTTGTGTAATTAATAACTTTTCTTTTGTAGAAACTTTTCTTTAAAAGAAAAGTTTTTTGATTTTGGATTTGTTTAAGACATATTTTCTGAGTTAGGAGGATATTTATGAAAAAGGTTGCGGTCATAAGTGCTATTTTAGAAGAGCCAAAAGAATGTCAGCTTAAATTTAATGAGGTTGTATCAGGTTTTAAAGGTATTATTAAAGGCAGAATGGGAATTCCTTGTGAAGAAGAAGGAGTATCGATTGTATGTATAGCAGTTGTTGGCGAAATGGATACTATTAATAGTTTGACTGGTAAATTGGGAAACATACCTCATGTATCTGTAAAAACTAGTATATCAAAAAAAGAAATTTAAGGTGGTGAGTACAAATGAGTCTAAATTCTACTCCACAATCAATAAGAGTACATATAGGTCTCTTTGGTAAAAGAAATGCAGGTAAATCTAGCATAATAAATGCTATAACGAATCAAAGTGCTGCGATAGTATCAGATATTGCTGGAACTACTACAGACCCAGTATTTAGACCAATGGAAATCCTTCCTATAGGACCTTGTGTTCTTATAGATACTGCCGGTCTTGATGATGTTGGTGAACTTGGTGAACTTAGAATAAGTAAATCATTAGATGTTTTGGAAAAAACAGATATAGCTTTACTAGTAGTTGATTGCCAAATTGGTATATCAAAAGAAGATTTAACGCTAATTGAAAAGTTTAATGATAAGAATATACCTCATATTTTAGTTCTTAACAAGATTGATACAATTAAGAATCACTCTGAAATTTTAGACTTAACTAAAAATAAAGTTAAATGTCCAGTTGTTTCTGTCTCATCAACAGATAAAATTGGAATTGAAGATTTAAAGAATGAAATAATAAGAGTCTTACCTAAAGACAGCACTGAATTTAAATTGGTATCAGATTTAATTGAACCAAGTGATTTAGTTGTTTTGGTAGTTCCAATAGATAAAGCCGCCCCAAAGGGAAGACTTATACTTCCTCAACAGCAAGTTATAAGGGATATTTTAGATACTGGAGCAATTTCTATAGTTACAAAGGAAGATAGTTTAAAAGAAACTCTATCTAGTCTAGGTAAAAAACCAAAACTTGTTATTACTGACTCTCAAGTATTTCCACAAGTAGATAAAGATACTCCAAAAGATATTCCTCTTACATCTTTTTCTATATTATTTGCTAGACAAAAGGGAGACCTTAAAGAATTAATTAATGGCGCTTATGCTTTAGAAAATTTAAAAGATGGTGATAAAGTCTTGATGGCTGAGGGATGTACTCATCACAGACAGACTGATGATATTGGAACAGTAAAGATTCCTAACATGATTAGAAAGAAAACTGGCAAAAATATTACTTTTGAATTTAGTTCTGGAGTATCCTTCACTGAAGATATAAATAAATATGCACTTGTAGTTCATTGTGGAGCTTGTATGATGAATAGAGCTGGAATGTTATCTAGAATAGAAAAGGCAAAATCTTTCAATGTACCTATAGTAAACTATGGTATTTTAATAGCATATGTAAAAGGTATTTTAGAAAGATCACTTGAACTTTTCAATTATTAAAAATTTAACCATATTTAATAATTACATATTTAGATATGACTAAAAATAAGATTAAATACTTTATAGATAAACTTTACAGCATAAATTCATTAAGCTTTGATGAACTACTATATTTAATAGAAAATATTGACAATGAAGAATATAACTTTGAACAAAATTTAAGAAACTATCTTTATAAGCAAGCTAGCGACATGAGAAATAAGCATTATGGAAACAGAATCTATTTGAGAGGACTTATAGAACTTACAAACTATTGTAAAAATAATTGCTACTACTGTGGAATACAATCTTCTAATAAAAATATCATAAGATACAGACTTTCACTTGATGAAATACTTGAATGTTGTGATATAGGATATAAAATAGGATACAGGACTTTTGTTTTGCAGGGTGGTGAAGATACATATTTTAATGATGA
Organism: Clostridioides difficile; assembly: GCF_001299635.1. Lineage (GTDB taxonomy): Bacteria > Bacillota > Clostridia > Peptostreptococcales > Peptostreptococcaceae > Clostridioides > Clostridioides difficile_A. The sequence goes on from NZ_JRHN01000039.1 coordinate 89,046, forward strand.
TAAAATATGTGAAATTGTTTCAACTATAAAAAATAAATATGAGGATTGTGCCATAACACTATCACTGGGAGAAAAGAGTTATGACTCATATAAAAAATACTTTTTAAGTGGTGCAGACAGGTATCTTTTAAGACATGAAACTGCTACAGACAGTCATTATAAAAAATTACATCCACCAAACATTGAACTTAAAACTAGAAAGGAATGCCTAAAAAACCTTAAAGAAATTGGTTATCAAGTAGGTGCTGGATTTATGGTTGAGTCACCATTTCAAACCAATGAGGACCTTGTTCGTGATTTATTGTATCTAAAAGAATTAAATCCTCATATGGTTGGAATAGGACCTTTTATTCCACATCATGATACAATATTTAAAGATTATAAACATGGAGATTTAGAAAAGACACTACTTATGCTTTCAATTACAAGACTTCTACTTCCAAAAGTTTTATTACCTGCTACAACGGCCCTTGCATCTATAAACCCTAGTGGAAGAAATGCAGGTCTTTTAGCTGGCTGTAATGTAATTATGCCAAACCTTTCTCCTCAAGAATTTAGAAAACAATATTCTCTTTACGATAACAAAGCCTTTACTGGTCAAGAAGCTTGTGAGTATCACCAAAGTTTAGAAGAAAACATCAAGTCATTAGGACTTAAAGTCGACTATTCTCGTGGTGATAATATTGAATGGAGGCGTTTGTAAATGTTCATAAAACATGAACTAATTAATTCTTTATTAGAGGATGCAAAAAATTCAACTTATGATGATATTGAAAAGGTACTTGATAAGGCTGATAGAAGGGAAAAACTTACTTATAAAGATATAGCTACTCTTCTTGAAGTGGAAGATAAAAAACAACTAGATAGATTATTTAGTATAGCTGGGCAAATAAAAAACGAAATATATGGTAATAGAGTGGTTTTATTTGCCCCTCTCTATGTATCAAACTACTGTGTAAATGAATGTGTTTACTGTGGTTTCAGTACATGCAACAAATTTAAAAGAAAAAAACTTACTATGGATGAAGTAAAAGAAGAGGTTAAAATACTAGAAAAAATGGGTCATAAAAGACTTGCTCTAGAAGCTGGTGAAGACCCTAAAAACTGTGATATAAATTATATTTTAGATTGCTTAGATGCAATTTACTCAACATATAACGAAAATGGAAATATAAGAAGGGTAAACGTTAACATAGCTGCTACAAGTGTAGATGAATACAAGTTACTAAAGGAAAAAGGAATAGGAACTTATATATTATTCCAAGAAACTTATCATAAACCAACATTTATAAAGATGCATGGTCAATCTATAAAAAATGACTACTATTACCATTTAACAGCTTTTGATAGAGCTATGGAAGCTGGTGTTGATGATGTTGGTGCTGGAGTCTTATTTGGCTTATCTGACCCAAAATTTGAAGTTCTAGGACTTATGATGCATAATGAACACTTAGAGGAAAATTTCGGAGTAGGATTCCACACTATATCTTTCCCTAGATTAAAAAAAGCTGAAGGAATGAGTTTAGAAGATTTTCCTCACTTAGTTTCTGATGATATGTTCAAAAAAATAGTAGCTATAACTAGATTAGCCGTTCCTTTTACTGGAATTATAATGTCCACTAGAGAAACTGCTGATATGAGAAATGAATTGCTAAAGTATGGTGTATCACAAGTCAGTGCAGGTTCTCTGACAGGTGTTGGAGGATATAAAGCATATGAAGATGGTGACAATACAGAACAATTTGAAGTTGGAGACCATAGAAGCCCTGTAGAGGTGCTTAAAGAACTAATAACTGATGGATATATCCCTAGTTATTGTACAGCTTGTTATCGCAAAGGTAGAACTGGAGATAGATTTATGAGTTTAGCTAAAAGTCGCCAAATCCACAATGTCTGTACACCAAATGCTCTTACTACATTAAATGAATTTCTAATTGATTATGGTGATGAGGAACTTAAAGCTATGGGCAAAAAACTTATCACAGAAGAAATAGCTAAGATAGAAAGAGAAGATATAAGAAACATAGTATCTAATAATATGACTGCCTTAGAACGTGGAGAAAGAGACTTATACTTATAAAATTTTATTACTTATATATTATTTATTGTATATTCTATGGGTTAGTAGTAATATTATCTAAAGGGAAAGTTTAAGGGAGGGAGATTAACATTGAAAGATAACAACAATACCAACAAAACTATTCAATTTGGAGAAAAAAAAGCTAGCCTAGAAAGCAATATTCAAAAAAATAAAAATATCAAACTTGATAATACACACAAAGTCATTCCTTACCCTAAAAATAAAAAAAAGGATGATAAAAAGAAAAATAACAAGAAAAAGAATATAAATACCAATAAATCTAAAGTCAATAAAAATAATTATGGTCATTCTTTTTTTAACAACAAATACAAATATAAAAGAAAACCTTATGTTATTGCCCTATACACAGTAATTTTTATTCTTTTAGCAATATTAATTATAACTAAATTAACAGATAATACAAGTAAAGGTAACTACTCTCATAATACTGTTTCTGATGCTCACAAGAATGACATCCAAAACATGACCCTTAATGAATCAACTAATCTTCTTACTTGTGGGTAATTTAAAAGAGTTATCTCATTTCAGAAATTACTTTCTAAAACTGAGATAACTCTTATTTTTATTTATATGTATTTTACCAACCTTGAGTTACTTCATATACTTCATCACCAATTCTACCATTTAAATAATCATCTATTGCAGAATCTATGATACTCATTGCTTTATCTACTTGTTCCTTAGTTATTACTAGAGGAGGTTGTACTCTTAAAGTAGATTGACCTAAGAATATCATTATTAAACCAGTTTGTATACATCTATAACATATCTTAGCTGTAGCATCTGGATTTTTTTCATTAGAGCCATTTCCTTTAACTATATCAACTCCTATAGATAATCCTAAAGCTCTTATTTCTCCAATTATATCGTATTTTTCTCTTAACTTCTCAAATCCTGCTTTAATATAATCTCCCATTTCTATACTCTTTTGAAGTAAGTTTTCTCTTTCAATTATTTCTATAGATTTTAAAGCAGCTACACATACTGTTGTATTTCCAGCTAAAGTAAATAGATGTGCTGGAGCATCAAGGCTTTGCATTATCTCAGTTCTTCCAACAACTGCTCCTAAAGGTAATCCACCTCCAACAGATTTTCCAAGAACTATAAGGTCTGCTTCAACTCCGAAATTTTCTATACCAAACCACTTACCTGTTCTTCCCATACCTTGTTGTATTTCATCACTTATAAGTAGTATTCCATTTTCTTTACATATTTTACTTAAACCTTGTACCCACTCTACTGGAGGTACTATTATTCCTGCATCTCCTGCAATTGGTTCTATAAATATTGCAGCTACTTCTTCTGCTGGTAAATAGTGCGCAAAAGCATATTCTATCTCATCTAAACATTCTTTAGCTGTTCTATTTTTATCAGGGTAATGGAAGTGATAAACTTCTGGTAACAATGGACCCATTTTTCTTCTCATATTTGTACTTAATGCAGATATAGATATAGCTCCATAAGTACTTCCATGATAAGATTCATACATAGATATTATTTTTGTTCTTCCAGTATACCCTCTTGCTAGTTTTATAGCAGCATCTATACAAGCAGAACCTGTTGCACTGTATAATACTTTTTTATCATTATCTCCAGGGGCTATTTCCACAAGCTTCTCAGCTAATTTTACAGGAGGATCACTATGGAAATACGCAAGTGTATATTGTGTAATATCATCCATTTGTTCTTTAACTGCTTGTGAGATTTCCTTATTTCCATGACCTACATTCGCAGAGCCTGCACTTGCTAAAAAATCAACATACTCATTACCTTCATAATCATATAACATTGCACCATCACCTGATTTAAATGCTACTGGATAGTAAGGTATTTTTTGTGTTTTAGCAACATATTTTTTTTCTTCTGTACTTATCATTTGACTAGTTATCTCGCTCATTGGCAAATCATCCCCTCTTTAAATAGATTTATGTTTTAAAATTATTGCGATTTATAAAGATATTCCTATATAAAATTCTTTATATACTTAATGTTATTATCTTTGACACAAATTGTCAATATATGTTTTTACAATTTTCAAAATATTTGTTATTCAGGAACAATATATTTTATTCTTATCAAATAAACATTATTCCACAAAAAATAAAGGACTCTATTCTATTTTTATAGAGTCCTTTGAAAATTAACTTATAAATACCATTATTCTGTTTATTTTCTATTAAATTATATAATTATTTTTTATTTTCTCTAATAATACCTTTGAAATACTCTAATTGCTCTTGTTGTTTTTTATGTTTTATATATGGAAAAGCTTTGATAACTCTTTTTTGTAGGATAATATTGGACTCTATACGGTCTAATTTACTGTTTATTTTGTTTATTTTTTCTCTAGTTTCCAATTCATCTTTATTTACTGTTTTAAATAAAGCTTGTATCTCGCCTCTATCAAATTTATCAAGTTTCACATTTATATCACTAAGGTCTGCAATTATCTCATCTAACAAGCTTAACTTTATATCCAATTTTTTGAGTGTTATAATAGTAACAATCAAATCAATTATAGTCCAAAGTGTTGTAATTATAGCAATTGATATTAATATTCTATATGGAATTGTTCCTACAAAATACTTTATAAATGGATGTATCAACTTTACTATTATAACAGACATTACACCAAAGTATATTGCATTTTTTAAACATACTCTACCCTTTATATTGAATTTTCTGTCAGAATAATCCCACCATTTTGCATGAAATAAGGTCTCTAAAATAAATCCTGTAAAATACTCTAATATTGTTGTTAAAATCATGCCTAATAGAAATATTATGACTATATTATCAAACCTTTCCAATAATGATATTATAATCACTGCTCCAAAACCATAAACAGGACATATTGGACCATTTAAAAAGCCTCTATTAATTATTCTTTTGCTCGCTATAGAACAACCTATACTTTCTACTGTCCATCCTAAGAAAGAATATATAAAAAAGTACAAAACATACCTTATTATTTCCATAATTTATCTCTACTCCTTCACTAAGTTGTCTTATTTTATGCATAATGTAAAAATAGTTATAGAAATAGTTTTTTCGTTTTTTATGTTTGTTATTCTTTTATATTAAATTAATGTCCTATTCATTTAATCCAATTAACAATTTGCTAGCTACAATCCCATGTTTATCTTTTGATTGGTTTTCTTTATCAATCCAAACATAAAATGTATCGTATTTCCTTAATAATGGTAAATTTTTAACATCAAATTCTTGATATTTAACTACATCACTTTTTGATTCTTCAGTAATCACATAAGATACTAATCTTGTATTTTCACTTAAATAAATTCTTATATTTCCATCACTATCAATTATATTTTCTGGTCTCTTTACTTTATTATTAGAACCAGCTTTAATGGTTATTGTGCCTTTTTCAAATCTCTCAAATGTACCAATTATGTCTACCTCATCTTTATTTATATCCTTGATTATTTCCTTATTTTCATCAATTAATATTTTTGATATTTCTTTATTTGATTTAAATTTAAAGTTTAACAAGTCTTGATAATTTATAGAAATAATTCCTAGCCCTATAACTCCTAAAACCAAGCTAGTTCCTATTATAGCCTTGAACTTTATTATATTATTAGGAAATAATTTAGTCATATTTATGTAAATAGCAATACCAATTATACCACCCAATGAATTTAAAATAATATCATCTATATCACTACTTCCAAGAGCAAGAATATATTGTATTGTTTCAAATCCTAAACTAATAAATATAATTGCTGTAATCATAGTTTTTTTATTTAATTCTTTAAATACTATAGGAAAGAAAATCCCCATTGGAATAAATATGCCTATATTTCCTATAATATTTACAGTAGCTCTCATAAAACTAATATTATTATCTATGATAAATTGCCATATTGTATAAAATGGTATTAAATTTACAGACCTGAACATTCCTTTAAAAATAGCATAAATTGGTACATCTTTAAATAAAATTATTCTTATAGTCAATAAAACATATACAAAAAATATTATGTACACAATTGATAGTAAAAATTTTTCTAATTTTTTATTTTCTTCCACTAATAATCACCTTCTCTCTTAATATTTCAATGGTAGCAATAAACATTTAAGACGATTTTAAAATTTTCTTAAAATTTCCTTAAATATTTATTAAAAACAAAAAAAAGCCTACACTAAAAAGTGTAGACCTTAACAAATCCTTAAACAAATATATTCTAATGAATAACGAACAATATAATTGTTGAAAAAACAATAACTAATGTTAAAAGAAGCCTAGCATATAAAAAGTTTTTCTCTTTTAACATAACTCCTACTATTCCAAATATAAAAAATATAGATGCAATAAACTTGCCAAGAATATTGCTATTTGGATAATAACTAAAAAGCATAAAACAAAGCACAAATGTAAGTACCCCTATTGCATTAAATACAAATTTATTAGATGCTATTTTTCCTTTGTTAAAAAAGAAGCAAAATATTGATACTAAATCTAAAAATAAAAATACATAAAACATTCCTTTGAAAACGTCCATTTTTATACCCCCTAAAAATTCTAATTATAATATCCAGTTTATTTCACATAGTTATCAATATACTCAATAATCTCTATAATATCATAGGTTTATATTACTAGTGTATTACTTCATATTCATACATATTATAATCACACTCATACATATTTAAAGACTCATATGTTGCTTTTGCATTTATGTTTTCTTTTTCTACATATAATCTCATTCCAACAATAGTTTCATCTCTATCACACATATTTTTTATATAATTAAATAAATAATTAAAAATACCTTTTCTTCTATATTCTTTCTCTACATATACACTCTGAATCCAAAGAAAGTTCCCATTTCTCCAATCACTCCACTCATACGTATACATAATCTGTGCAACAACTTTATCAAATACTGTATAGACATGATATTTACCTTTTCTTTCATCCAATAATAATGCTTTTACACCTTTAGTCAGAACATCCATATCAAGCTCTTTTCCTTCAGTTTCCTTAGCTAAATTATAATTAAATTTTGCTATTACATCCAAATCATCTATACGAGCTTCCCTTATCTCTATTAATTCTTCATTTTCATATAACTCTATATAATCCTTTTGTTGTTCCATGTTTATTCCCCCATATCTATTTTATTACATTGATGTTTTTGCTTAAATATATTTATAGAGTTTTTTCTAGCTTCATAAATGCATAATCAAGTGTAGCTTCTAAATTACCATTATTTTTTCCTCCACCTTGAGCTAGTACTTGGCTTCCTCCACCTTTACCATCTATAAGACTTATTGCATCTTTTAATAAATTTCCCATATTAATATTTTTCAAGTTTTTAGAACATGCAAAAATTAGATTTATTTTATCTTCAAATTTAACAGCAAATAATGCAATATTATTTTCATCTTCTGTAATTTTGTTTGCTATTTTGTTTACATATTTTAAATCTTCATTATCATAGGCCTTTTTAATAACTGAAATAGTATTAATTTTATTTGCATTTTCAATCATTTCTTTAACTTGATAATTAGCTACTACTTCTTCAATCTTTCTTTTTTTACTTAGAGCTTCTTCCACCTTATTATTTAAATTTACAATACCATTTATAGCATCCTCTTCACTGCAACTCAAATATCTACATATTTTAGTCAGATATATATCCCTCTTTAATACTTCATCCACTGCCCTTTTACCTGCTAGAAACTCTATTCTTGTACTTGACTTATGTTTTTCCCATTTCTTTATTTTTATCATTCTCAATTCACCAGTTGATTTTGGATGCACTCCACAACACGCATTTGTATCTAAATCACCTATTTTTATTACTCTTATCTCTTCATTAGTATTTGGCAAGTCACGTCTTAACCAAATCTTTTTTAGTTCTTTTTTTGTTGGAAGTAAGGTTTCTACTTGTATATTTTGACGAATAATTTCATTAGCAAGCAACTCTATCTCTCTAATTTTATCCTCTTCTAAATTACCTTCTATATCTACTGTACTATACTCATTTCCTAGATGAAAACCTGTCGTATTTGCATTAAAAGTTTTAAAAAAACATCCAGATAATACATGTTGTCCAAAATGTTGATGCATTCCATCCTCTCTTCTCTCCCAATCAATACTACACTTTACCTTATGTATCTTTATAGGTTTTTTATCTAATACATGGTATATATTTTTTCCATCTTCATACACACTTATTACATCATAATTCTCTATTTTTCCTAGGTCTCCAAACTGACCTCCTCCACCAGGAAAAAACGCTGTCTTATCTAATAAAACATGATACTTATTTTCTATTTCTTTTATTTCAATTATTTCTGCTGTAAAATCTCTTACATATTGGTTTGTATAATATAACTTTTCCATTATAATTCTATCTCCATTTTCTTAATTCTAGACTACTTTACTTTTTAAATACAAATTTCAACCTAAGCTTAATTTAATTGTATTAAAATAGAACTCATCCTATTATTTACTAACATCATCTACTATATTTTAACATATAGATATTAGTGTTAACAAATTTATAATTGTATATTATTCTAATATCTTATAACATGTATGCTTACTTATTTTCTTATATAATGAAAAGTATATTAAAACATGTTAAATTGCAAAATAAGCTTTAATCTCTTTTACTAATTTCATCCATTATTAATGATTTTGAAATATACATTGCTTCTATAATATTCTTAAAACGTGTGTGATGAGAAGTCCCCTCTGAAAATTTCATCTGTCCTTTTTCACATTTGCTAATAATCGAAGTTACAGGTGGTAAAGCTTCTATTAACTCTTCTTTTGTATATTTATCCATAATATCCTCAGATTCTATCAATGCCTTAGAAATATACAAGGCTTTTATCCTATTTCTAAGAAGGGAATGCTGAGAAGTCCCCTCTGAAAATTTTGGTTGTATTTTTTCACAATTAATAATACTTGAAGAAACTACTCTCAGTGCTTCCATCAATTCTTCCTTTGTGTAATAATTCATAACACATTTACTCCTTTATTTTTTAATTTGAGAAAACAGTATACCTCAATTTAATATCATTATCAACCGACATTATTATTATTTATGCACATATTCTACTCTTAAATGTTTTAAATATCCGTGACATTACATATTTTAATAATTATTAATAATTTCAAATATACATATAATACTTTAACATTCATTAATATAGAGTATATTAACATTGATTTTTTAAAAATTTTAGTATAAAATCATATTAAATAAATTTTCTGAAATAATAGAATATTAAAATATACAAAAACAGCTTTTAATAACATCTATAATTTTCTTATAAATGTGTCGTTGTTTTAGGAGGAGTGATATAAAATGGCAATAAAACCAAGAAAAATATCTATTGTGGGTTCAGGGCATGTTGGGTCTCATTGTGGATTTAGTTTGATAACTCAAGGGGTTTGTGATGAACTCTTTATGATTGATATAGATGAGGCTAAGGCAAAAGCTCAAGCTTTAGACTTAGCTGATGCAGTTTCTTATTTACCACATAAAGTATCTATAGACAAGGGAACTTTTGATGATTGCCAAGATTCTGATATAGTAGTAATAAGCGTTGCTGACTCTTCAGAAGGACCTTTACGTAGACAAAACACAACTAGATTAGACCTACTAAGACCAACCATTGGAATGATAAAGTCTATAGTAGAACCTATAATTAATTCTGGTTTTGATGGTATATTTATAGTTATATCTAATCCTGTTGATGTAGTCACAAATTATATTTGGGAAAAATCTGGTTTTCCTAAAAATAAAGTTATTGGAACTGGCACAGCTTTAGATTCAACAAGACTTAGAAGACTTCTATCTGAAGAAACTGGAATAGCTCAACAGTCAATACAAGCTTATTCTATGGGTGAACATGGAGACTCTCAAATGGTTCCTTGGTCTCATGTTTCAATTGGTGGTAAGCCTTTATTAGACATGATAAAGGATAATCCAACTACTTATGGAGAACTAGATTTGCCATCAATAGTTGAAAAAAATAAGAAAACAGGTATAAGCATAATAAATGGTAAAGATTGTACAGAATTTGGAATAGGAACTGCTTTAGTAGAAATTGTAAAAGCTATATTACATAATGAGAAAAAAATTCTACCTGTCTCTACACTGTTAGAAGGTCAATACAATGAGACAAATGTATTTGCAGGTGTTCCTTGTGTTATAGGAAAAGATGGCATAGAAGAAATTATTGAAATCAATCTGACTGAAGATGAGCAAAATGAATTTAGTAAATCTTGCTCTGTTTTAAGAGAACATATTGCACTTTCAAAAACACTTTAGATTCAAAATTATTTTAAGAGAGTCTTATCTAACTCATTTAAATAACTCTATGATTATTGTAGAGTATCATGATATGTATACATAAAACAAAATGTGATGAGATGCTAAGTTTTACAATAAAACCTAGAAAAATATCAATAATCGGAATTGGTCATGTTGGTTTACATTTTGGATTTAACTTGGTAGCTCAAGGTGTTTGTTATGAGCTACTAATGGTCGACTAAGATACTTTTTTTAAATTTTAAAACTTTATATTAAAAGCAGGTAAATTACTCATAACAAAAATCTTTTAACTAAGTTAATGTTAAAATCATCTATACCTGCTTTTAATTTCAATACTAAAATATCAACCTACTTATTTCCATCAAATTTTATAACTTTGCTTTTTTTATTTATATTTTGAGATAATAATCCCTTTTTTAGTCCCATTAACAATTCTAAATCTTCTGGATAAAGATTTATTCCAAATTCTTCTAAACTAGATACTATACTATTTGTACTCATTATTTTATTTTCTATCAATAATTCGACTGCTCTTTTTAAATACATTGGACTTGAACCTTTCATTTTATCTAGAGGTTCTTCTCTTAACCACCCTTTTTTCTCCATCTCATTCATAAGATAATTATATTTTTTATAATTTATCTTACCTAGATTATATGCTCTAAAAAGCATAGCAGACATAGGTACAATCCACTTCTTCTTTAACTCTACATAATAATCTATGTCTTCTGGATGAATCAAGTCTTCTAAAAAACTCTCTTTTGGTAATAAAAATGCACATGCATACTCATCTGCTGAAAATTGCTTATTTGGTATTCTCAATTCACTTGACACTATATAACCAAGTTCATATGCTAAATCATAGTTTCTAATTGATGCTGATTTTTTATCATTGCCCAGAGATATTAAATATTTAACTTCTTTTCCAATTCTCTGTTTTTGGGTAAAGATTGTTGCCCCTTTTTTATCTACATTCATACCAGATATTATAATTCCATTAGATTCTAGTAAGTGTACCATATTTACTATTGGGCTGTTATTTAAATCCCAAAATTCTCTTGTTTTATATGCAAGACTTTCTATATCATTTATGTTAGTATCTGACATTATTCTTTTACTTGGTAAATTTTCTTTTGGAAACTTAATATAACTCTCCATAAATGAGTATATTTTATGAATAATTATCATTTTTTCTCTATAAGAAATTTCTTCTACTCTAGGTAGTTTAGATTGAGGATTAAAATGACTATCCTCAACAATAACATTCATATTTTCATGTTTATAAAAATACTCTTTTGGAAAATTTAATATATTTGATAATTTTAATGTATTTTCCATATTAGGAATATATTTATTTTCTTCAAAAGCCTTCAAATCTTTCTTATTTATTTTCGTTTCCTTAGCTAACTGTTCTATAGTCTTTGCTCTAAAAACTCTAGCTGATTTTAATCTCTTTCCATTAAAGTCTTTTAAATTCATTTGTTTTCTCTCTTTCAAAATTAAATTCTTAATCTATCAATATAAATTATAAGATTACAATTAATAATTTATCATATTATTGACAAAAAAACAAAAGATGAAAATATATCTTTTATTTTCACCTTTTATCTAAGTCTATAATAGCTAATTTTAATTATTTAAAAAGTTTTAGATATTCTCCATATCCTAAACCTTCCATCTCTTCTTTAGGTATAAATTTAAGAGAGGCAGAATTTATGCAGTATCTTAAGCCTCCAAGTTCTTTTGGCCCATCATCAAATACATGACCTAAATGAGAGTTTCCTTTAGCACTTCTTACTTCAACTCTATACATACCTTGTGAAAAATCGCTTCTCTCAACTATAGATTTATCTATTACTGGCTTTGAAAAACTTGGCCATCCACATCCTGAATCAAATTTATCTTTTGATGAAAATAAAACTTCTCCACTCACAACATCAACATAAACCCCTTCTTTATCATTATCATAGTATTCATTTTCAAAAGGTACTTCTGTCATATCATTTTGAGTAACTTCAAATTGTATAGGAGTTAAAGTCTTTTTTAACTCTTCTCTATTTATATTATTTCCATCCCAGTGACTTTTTACAAAGTTATACCTACCTGAACCTTTATAATACATATTATAGTTTAATGGTCTTTTTTTATAATAATCTTGATGATTTTCTTCTGCATCATAAAATTTAGTTGCTGGAATTATAGCTGTTACTATTTCGCTATCAAATATTTTACTATTTTCTAAATCTTCTTTTGACTTTAAAGCTATATTTTTTTGTTCTTCATCATGATAAAATATAGCAGTCTTATATTGAGTCCCTCTATCACCAAATTGTCCACCATCATCTGTAGGATTAATCTGTTTCCAAAATATATTTAGTAACTCATCATAGCTTATTATATCATCATCATAAGTTATTTGAATAGCTTCTACATGACCAGTTGTTCCTGAACATACTTCTTGATATGTGGGATTTTCAACATGACCACCTATATATCCAGAAACTACCTTTATAACCCCATCATATTTATCAAAAGGCTTCACCATACACCAAAAACATCCACCTGCAAAAGTAGCAAGTTTTATCATTTTCATCACTCCTTAAAAAAATTATATTTTATTTATTCCCTAAGAAGTAGCTTAATAATCTTGTATTTTCTTGTTTTTATCTAATTAGTAAAATAATGTTTGTAAATGTAATTATAAATTAAATCTATTTTCTATAAAAACTCTTTTTACTTATCCATCCAAAAGCATCCTTTATATCACAATTTTCGCCCAAAGATAACAGATATTCCAACTCATCATAATCATCCATAGCTACATCCTTTTCCATTTTTGGATTTAGTCTATAGTAATTATCTCCAAGAAGTTTTTGAGAAAATAACTGGCTCATTTGAGAATTTCCTTCTAATGTTATAGATATAATTGGTAAATCGGGTTCTTTATTAATTATCCAATCAATAGCTCCCCATTCAGTAGTATCTGCCTTTATACTATTATACACATATCCAGTTCCTATTGAAAAAAGTCTTGTATTTTTAAGTTTAAACCCACTATCAATGGCATGAATTATACATGCTAAACTTGGGTCAGTTGCTATTATTCCTCCATCGATATGTCGATTATATGTTGGAAAAAACACAGGAGCAGCACTACTTGCCATTGCTACATCTATAACCTTACTAGTCTTTGTAAGAGAACTTGGCATATTATTATAAAACACTGGTTTCCATGAGTTTTCTTCATTTCCTATATAAAAGCTTGGTATCATTACTAATTTTTTCAAGTCTTTTAATTCTAATTCTTCTGGAAATATACTTAGTAAAACTTCTTTTAAATTTTTATTTTCATACTTAGGTCTTAACATTTCTGCATAACTTTTACTGAAAATATGCTTTGAATTTTCTATTGAATAGAGTTCTTTTATATCTTTTGGACTTACACCATACGCAAGACCTAATGCGATTAAACTTCCTGTAGATGTACCTCCAAACATATTTATATTATCTAACAAATTTGGATACTGATTTACCATTCTCTCAAGTATGGCTATACTCAATGCTCCTCTTAATCCTCCACCATCAAAAGTCAATATATTAAAATTAGAATTTTTCATATATATACCCCCATACAAAATACCTTATCGATTTTAAATTTCAGTTAAAATAATTTCATTATAGTAGTATATATATTTTATGCAAGTTCTATATAACGATGTTACTATTTCGGTATTTAAAGTACTTTGTACTGTACATACCTTATAATATCTAAAATAAATATTATAGAATATAGTATTTGTTTTAGATATTATAAGTAATAAATTTAACGAATCAAAATAATTTCTGTACCTTAACATATTATAAAAAATAAATAAGAGGCTATCCCAAAATAGAGATAAGCCTCTTTTTTATTATTGAAATGATAAAAATATATTTGATTTCATAAAAAAAAGAGTGCCTCATGAACTAAAAAGTTAATTTGAGACACTTCCTTATTTATTTTAATTACAAATACTGCCCTTCTTGAATATACTTATTCTCTTTATCCTAGTATTTTCTTCATATCTTCTTCTGGAGTAGATATAGGTGTTAATGCAAATTTATCAACCAATATATTCAATACATTTTGAGATAAGAATGCTGGTAAAGAAGGTCCTATATAAATATTTTTGATACCTAAATGAAGTAATGTAAGAAGTATACAAACGGCCTTTTGCTCATACCATGATAATACCATACTAAGAGGTAATTCATTTACTCCACATTCAAAAGTATTCGCCAATGAGACTGCCACTTGTATCGCACTATAAGCATCATTACATTGCCCCATATCCATTAAACGAGGCAAACCTCCAATTTCTCCAAGGTCTAAATCATTAAATCTATATTTTCCGCATGCAAGTGTCAATATGACAGTATCTTTAGGGGCTTGTTTTACAAATTCAGTATAATAGTTTCTTCCAGGTTTTGCACCATCACAACCTCCAACTAATAAAAAGTGTCTTATATCTCCACTTTTAACAGCATCTACTACTTTATCCTGTACAGATGAAACTGTACCTCTTGCAAAACCAGTAGTTAATTTATCTCCTCCATTAATACCAGTCATGTGAACATCTTCTTTATAGCCTCCAAGTTCAAGAGATTTCTCTATTACACTAGAAAAATCTTTATCTTCATCAATATGAATCATTCCTGGATAAGCAACTACTTCTGTAGTAAATACTCTATCTCTATAACTGTCTTTAACAGGCATTAAACAGTTTGTTGTAAACAGTATTGGAGCAGGAATATTATCAAACTCTTTTTGTTGATTTTGCCATGCTGTACCAAAATTTCCTTTTAAGTGCTTATATTCTTTTAATTTTGGATATGCATGTGCTGGTAATAACTCTCCATGAGTATATATATTTATTCCCTTATCTTTTGTTTGTTCTAATAATTTGTGTAAATCATAAAGGTCATGTCCTGTAACTACTATGAATGGCCCTTTCTCAATTTTCATAGGTACTTGAGTTGGCTCTGGTATTCCATAAGTTTCAGTATTTGCTCTATCAAGTAATTCCATGCATTTTAAGTTTATTTCTCCAGTTTTCATAACCAATCCTAAAAGTTCATCAATCGCTAAGTCCCCTCCAACTGCTATTAATCCTTCATAGAAAAATTCATTTACTTCTTTGTCTATATAACCAAGTACCATTGCATGATATGCATAAGCAGCCATACCTCTTAATCCAAATAGAATTAATGATTTTAATGAACGTACATCTTCATTGTCATTCCACAAGTTTTTCATATCATAGTTATCATTTCTACTACATTTTGTTTCACAATCTAAACATCTAGGTACAAGTTTACTTTTTTCTATCTCAGTTTTTTCAATTTGTCTTTTTATAGCTTCATCATCAAAACTTACATTTGTTATAGTAGTGAATAATCCCTCTATCATAACTTTATCTGTTTCACTTGTTGGTCTATTTTTATTTCCAATAGTTGCTCTTGAAAGACCAATTAATACTCCTGTAAGCTCATCTTGTAAGTTGGCTGTACCCCCCTTTTTGCCACAAACTCCGTTTATAGTACATCCTTTACCCCCTGCTGTTTGTTCACATTGAAAACAAAACATATTCTCCATTTTTATTCCTCCCTTTTTATTTATTAAAATTTATTACATTTTTTGTTATTAGCTTAATTAAATTTCTCCATCCACAATTTTTCCATCTACAGATATAGTAACTATTTGCCATGGTATCATCTTTCCACTATTTTGTAGAGCTGTCTTAACAGCATTTACTATACCACCACAACAAGGAACTTCCATACGTGTTACTACTATATTTTTAATATCATTCGTTTTTAAAATCTCTGTAAGTTTTTCAGCATAATCTACTTCATCAAGTTTAGGGCAACCAATTAATGTAACCTTGTTTTTCATAAATTTATTATGGAAATTTCCATATGCATATGCTGTACAGTCAGCTGCTATTAAAAGACTTGCATTTTTTAAATATGATGCATTAGCTGGTACTAGTTTTATTTGTACTGGCCACTGATTAAGCTGAGACCCTTGTGTTTCAGCTGCTATATTATTATTTACCTGTTCATTATCTGACACGTCTCTATTTATAGATTTAGACTGAGAGCCTGGACATCCACATGCTAGATTTGTATTTTGTGCTTTCTTTGCTTCCATGTTTGCTTTTACTGCTACTTCATCATACTCTGCTGCTTCTCTATATTCAAATGAAATAGCATTTGTTGGACAAGTTGGTAGACAATCTCCTAGACCATCACAATAATCATCTCTTAAAAGTTTTGCTTTTCCATTTACCATTCCTATAGCTTCTTCATGGCAAGCTTCAACACATAATCCACAACCATTACATTTTTTCTCATCGATTTTAATTATTTTTCTCATCATTTATATCACCTCATAAAATTTTTTTAATTTAAAATATTGATTTTTTATATATTTATTTTCAAGACTTACATCTTTTTCTTTCAAATTTTTTGTAATAAGATTTTTATATCTTCTTGCTTTTATAAATTTAGTATAGTACAATAAAAACAAATTATCGGTTGCATATGCAACAAGGAAGTGATTGTTTGAAAAAAATTTTAGAAAAACATATAAGTCTGCTAAAAAAAATTCCTCTCTTTGAAGGAATTAAAAATGACGAACTTGAAGCAATGTTAGAATGTTTAGGTGTTGTTGATAAGATTTATCCAAAGGATAGCATAATATTCTCAGTTGGAAGTGAGGTCACTTCTATTGGAATTATGCTTAAAGGAAATGCACATATAATAAAGGAAGATATTGAAGGTAATCGAAATATTGTAGCTGAACTATTACCTGGAGATTTATTTGGAGAAGTATTTGCATGTACTAGACTACATAAAAGCAATGTCACAGTGACTACAACATCTTCTTGTGAAATTTTATTTATAAAGTTTAAAAGTGTAACTGGTATTTGTTCATCAACATGTGTATTTCATAATAGATTAATTGAAAACATGTTACAATTAATAGCTGAAAAAAATATTTTACTTCACAATAAAATAGAATTACTTTCTCGTAAAACGACTCGTGAAAAATTACTTATGTATTTTTCAAAACAAATAGAACAAACAGGTAGTCACAAATTTACAGTTCCTTTTTCAAGAAATGAAATGGCTGATTTTTTGTGCGTTGATAGGAGCTCTATGTCAAGAGAGCTTGGTAAGATGAGAGATGAAGGTTTGTTATCTTTTAATAAAAACAAGTTTGAAATATTCTGTTTTCAAAAATAGACTAGACATCTAAACTTGTCTACCTCAATATAAATTATGTTAATTGATTAAAATTATAAGTATTGTACTTGAATCTTAAATTTATATTTTTACTCAAAAAGTTAATAGATGTCTAATTTATCCAAAATTAGACATCTATTAACTTTATATATTAATTGGATTTATAATTAGCTTATTTTTTTTGTAGTAATTGATGTTTTATCTATAAGCCAGTCTTTTCCTTCCACTAATCGTGCAACTAACATTGATGTTACTGTATTACCAGTTGTATTTAATATAGTATTAGGAATATCAGTTATAGTAGCTATTGTTGCTACTATTAGTTTTATAGTATTCTTTCAAAGTTGTCTAAATTTAATTAAATACTTCTTCTTTCCTAATGATATTTAAAAATTTTGCAGTTCTTTCATTTTTAGGATTATTAAATATCTCATTAGGAGTTCCTTCTTCAGCTATTACACCATTATCCATAAATATGATTTTATCAGCAACTTCTTTTGCAAAATTTATTTCATGAGTTACAATAAGCATTGTTATTCCTTCTTTTGCAAGTGATTTTATAACACTTAACACTTCTCCAACAAGTTCTGGGTCAAGTGCTGATGTTGGCTCATCAAATAATATTACATTTGGATTTACTGCCATAGCTCTAGCTATACCTATTCTTTGTTGTTGACCTCCAGATAATTTTGATGGATAAAAATCTTTTCTATCCAACATACCTACTTTGTCTATTAATTTTAAAGATATCTCTTTAGCTTCTTGTTTACTTTTTTTATGTACTACTATTAATGCCTCCATTACATTTTCTAGTGCAGTTTTATTTTTAAATAGGTTATAATTCTGAAATACCATAGATGTATGTTTTCTTAAATTTGCTATATCTTTTTTTGTCGCTTTTTCTACATCTACCTTTACATCTCCAATCATTATCTTCCCTTTTGTAGGCTCAACTAGATAATTTAAACATCTAAGGAGTGTTGATTTACCTGTTCCAGATGGTCCAAGTATAGCTACTACTTCACTTTGATTTATCTCTAGATTTATACCTTTAAGAACTTCTGTCCCTTTAAAACTTTTATGTAAATTTTCTACTTTTATCATAGTTCTCCACCTTTTTTAATAAATATACTCTAAAATTGACATAAATAATCTACTGCAAGTTGAGATAATAAGGAAGATGCTATGCTCAAACATTTTTCATCTATATCAAACTTACTGTTGTGCAATTTATAGTTTATATTTTTTTCTTTATTACCTATACCTATATACATAAATAAACCAGGTTTTTCTTTCATATAAATAGCAAAATCTTCACCTGTCATTGCTGGAAAATCAATCATTTCAACATTTTCATCTCCAAGTATTTTGCAAGCACTTTTTCTCCCCAGTTCTATCATATTTTTATCATTTATAATAGCATCTCCTCCTGCACTCTTTTCAAACTTGCAGTCTGCTCCATGTGCTTTACATACACTTCTTACTATGTTCTCTAGAATTTTACTTACTTCAATCACTTTTTCCTGACTTACTGCTCTAATAGTTCCTTGAAGTGTACATATATCTGGTATTATATTTTTGGAAACACCAGAATTAAAAGAGCAAACAGATACTACCACTGGTACAACTGGATCAATCTTTCTTGATACTATCTGTTGAATAGACGAATACACTGCATTTCCAACTGCAATTGGGTCTATACAATTGTGAGGCTCTGCTCCATGTCCACCCTTTCCGATTATTGTTATTTCGAAAGTATTAGTTGCTGCCATTGCACAATTTCTAGCTATTCCAATTTTTCCTGATTCAATGGTTGGCCAACAATGACCAGCTGCTAATACATCTACACCTTCAAGTACATTTTCTTTAATTACAATATCAGAACCACCTTTTTCTTCACCAGGTTGAAATAGTAACTTTACATTTCCATTTAGTTCTTCTTTTATATCATTTAAAATCATTGCTGTTCCTAGCAACCATGAAACATGTGCATCATGCCCACAAGCATGCATATTATCATTTATTGATTTAAATTCTAAATCATTTTCCTCTTTTATTGGAAGAGCATCCATATCCGCTCTAAGTAGTATGGTTTTACCACTAATATTTTTTCCTTCTATAGTAGCTAATACTCCTGTGCCAGCAACATCTATATATTCTATATTAAGTTTATCTAGTTCTTCCTTTATAAGTTTGGATGTTTTAAATTCTTTAAATGCCAACTCTGGATTATGGTGTATCTGTCGCCTTATTTTTATGATTTTTTCCCTATTTTTTAGTGCAATAGATTTTATTTTAGTTTCAATCATTTACAATACCTCCATAACTTATTTTTATTTATAAAGACTACTATAAATACATTATAATACACAGATAACTATAGATAAATTTAGTATACTTATCTATAGTTATCAAAACTTTATATTTTAGTTTTGGAGTACTTATTTTTGTATATCAGCACTTACATCCATTCCAAACCATTTTTCAGATATTTTTTTCACTGTTCCATCTGCAAGCATTTCCTCTATTGCTTTGTTTACATCTTCTTTTATAGTCTTAGATTTTTCATCATTTTTCTTAAAGAAATATGCTATGTTAGTAACTGATAATTTATCATCTAATACTCTTATCTTCATGTTAGCTTTTTTAGCATCACCTACAACAGTAAGTTCCGCATCAATCCAGGCACTAACTCTTCCTAAGTCTAAATCTTGAATACCATTAGTTCCATCACCATAAACCTTTTCTTCAAATAAATTATCTTTATTAACACTAGCTGCAACTTGTTGACCTTGAGAACCTTCTGATACTGCTACAACTTTTCCTTTTAAATCTTCAAGTTTATTAATTTCATTATTTCCATCTTTTACAGCGATACATACAGCATCAGAACCATAAGGTATAGAAGCATCATATTTTTCTAATCTTTCTTTAGACATTCCAAAGAAGTTGGCTGCTACATCAACTTTACCAGAATCTAACATACCAAATATAGAACTAAAACCTGTTGGCTCCATTTTTATTTCATATCCACTTCTTTTACCAATCTCTTTCCACATGTCAACTTCAAAACCTTTATGCTCACCATTATCAACATAAGAATATGGGTCGGCTGAATTAGAAGAAGCTACATTTATAACCTTTTCATCCTTTGCTTCCTCTTTTTTTGAACAACCAGTAGTTACAACTGTTAATGCTAAAACTGCTACTAAACATTTTATAATATTTCTTTTTATCATATCTCTTCTCCTCACACCATTTTTATGTAAAAATACTTTATATGTATTTTTTTTATATTCTAATAATCACTTATCTTCTTTTCTAACTTTTTTTGTCCCCATCCTAAAGGAGTTATTATACACCAATAAATTACCATAACTGCTCCATACACTTCAAAGAACTTAAAACTCAATGCTCCTTGTGACTTAGCAGCACCCATTATATCATTTACTCCAACAACAAAAGCTACAGAAGACCCTTTAATTAAATCTATAAAATTATTGAATAATGATGGCAAGGCAACTCTTATAGCCTGTGGTATCACTATTCTTTTCATGGTTTGTAAATTTGTTAATCCCATTGCATATGATGCTTCTACCTGCCCTTTATCAATTGAAAGTATGGATGCTCTTATAGTTTCAGACATATAAGCTCCCATATTTAAACTAAGTACTATAGAGGTTGCAAATACTGGGTCCATGTTTTTAACAAAATCACTCATATATGCCAGTCCAAAATATAGAAAGAATAATTGTGGCATAAGAGGTGTACCTCTAAAGATAGATACATACACTTTACATATTTGATTCAATACTTTCACTTTGTAATAAGATGATAACGCTACTATTGTACCTATAATTAATGAAAATACTAATGAACTTATTGCCAAAATAACAGTTATATTGAATGATTTCATTATTATTGGAAATAATTCTAAAAAATATTTCATACTAAAAATCATAAAATAAGTCCCCCCTCACTTAATGTTGTTTTTTGCAAGCTTTTGTCACATGTTAAATTATAATAGAATTTTCTTTATTTTTCCAATAGAAAAAAACTATTTTATTAACTGACTATATAGACCCTTTTGATACTATATTTTTTTGATATTTAGACTACTAAATGTCTTTTTTCTAAAATTAAAAATTTATTTACAAGAAGGAACATATTTATATAACCTATCTTTAAACACCAAAATCTAATATGCTTTTCCTATCCTTTTTTCAACCTTGATTTGTATATTACTCAATACTATAGATACCGCCCAATAAATTAGTATCGTTACCATATATATCTCAAAAAATTTAAAACTTGATGCAGCTTCTACTTGAGCTACTCCCATTAAATCCTGTATTCCTATAGTCAAACCTAAGGAAGACCCCTTAATTATATCTAGTGTACAACTTACAATAGGAGGTACTGCAGATGTAGCTGCTTGAGGTAAGATTATTTTAACCATTGACTGATATTTACTTAATCCAAAAGCATAACAGGCCTCTTGTTGTCCTTTATCAACACTCTCAATGGATGCTCGTATAATTTCTGCCATGTATGCAGATGAATTTACACCTAAACAAATTACTATTGCTAAATAAGGAGAACAATCTTTCATGAAGGAAAATATCATCGGAAATCCAAAGTAAAAGAAAAATATTTGAATTAAAAGTGGTGTTCCTCTAAAGAATGAAATGTATATTCTAGTTATGTATTTCAAAATTTTTGATTTTGTCTGTGTAAAAAATGCAAGTATCACACCCAATAATATTGATATAAAAAATGCAACAATAGATATTAGTATTGTTATTCCCAAGGCTTTAATTAAAAATGGAAATATACTTAGACAAAATTCAAAGTTCAAATTACTCATTAGTAGGCTCCTTAGTAATATCTTTTCCTAGCCAAGTTTCAGATATTTTAGTCAAAGTTCCATCTTTGTGCATATCTGCAATTACTTTATTTACTTCTTTTGTCCATTCTTCACCTTTTTCATTTTTTTGAAGTGCAAAAGAACAAGCACCAAATTGAATAGGAGGTTCTACCATTTTAAGATTTAATTTTTGCTCTTTTATGGCTATTAAAGCCTCAACGTCCTGTGCAACCACTGAATCTAATCTTCCCATTTCTAGGTCTTGATAGTTCCCTTTAAGAGTTGCGCTTGAATAATTTACTATTTTTATTTCGCCATTTGGATACTTTTCTTTTAGTATTTCATTTGCCACTGCTCCAGTACCCACACCTACCTTTTTGCCAACTAAATCATCTATTGATTTTATACTATTATCATCTTTTCTAACAATAATATTTGTTCCACTATAATTATAAGCATCTGAAAAACCATATTTTTCCTTTCTGTCTGGTGTTGCAGTAAGTTGAGCAGATACTACATCTGCTTTATCAGCTTCTAATAATCCAAATAATCCACTAAAATCAGTTAATACCCATTCAACTTTACAATTAGTTCGTTTAGAAAATTCATCCCAGAAATCCACTTCAAACCCTTTAAGTTTATCTTTCTCTTTAAAAGCAAAGGGGAAATACGTTCCTGATGTAGCAACTCTTATAGTTTTTTGTTCTTCTTTATTTTTATTATTTCCTGATGAACATCCTGTAATTAAAAGTGATGATGCTAAAACAAGCATAATAATTAACTTAAGCTTCTTCATAATTTGTTCTCTCCTTTTAAATCTAATTTTATTTCAATTTTTTATATAATACATTTCCAACAGTTTGAATCACTTGAACCATTATAATTATTATAATTACAGTTCCATACATTATGGTATCGTTAAATGTTTGATAACCATATATCAGAGCAACTGACCCTAAACCTCCTGCCCCTAATGCTCCTGCCATAGCAGAACTACCAAGTATTGATACAGTTGCAAGAGTTATACTTGAACATATAGATGGTATAGCTTCTCTAAACATAATACTAAACAATATTTGTAAATTTGAAGCACCAAAAGATTTAGCTGCTTCAATCATACCTTTATCAACTTCTCTAAGATTACTTTCAATTAATCTAGCTATAAATGGAGATGCAACTATTATAAGAGGTAACATAGCTGCTTGTTTTCCAATAGAAGTACCTACTACAAATCTTGTAATTGGAGTTATAGACACCGCCAATATGATAAATGGAAATGACCTAATTATATTTATCATCAAATCTAAAATCTTATATATGTATTTATTAGGTCTAAGTCCTTCATTTGAAGTTTCTACTAATATAATAGCTAATATAAAACCGATTATAGAAGATATAACAGTAGCCCATGTAACCATATAAATAGTATCAAACACTGCAGGAATTATTATTTTATTTATTACAAGACTTGGATTATCCATTATCTAAAGCCTCCCAAATTATGCATCTACTATTTAAATACTCACTAATTATTTTTTTATCTCTAGCATCCATGTTTATAACAGTGCTACCTATAATATCATCTCTGAATTTTTCTAGCTTAGAAGACACAATTGAAAAATTAACTGGAATTTGTTTTGCCATTTCTGGAATCAATGTATTTTTAGCTTTATCCTGTTTAAATAATATTCTTATATTTACACCTTCTTCTGGCATAATCTCCAATTGCTCTCCTAAAA
The DNA here is from genome assembly GCF_001299635.1 of Clostridioides difficile. GTDB lineage: Bacteria > Bacillota > Clostridia > Peptostreptococcales > Peptostreptococcaceae > Clostridioides > Clostridioides difficile_A. The sequence goes on from NZ_JRHN01000039.1 coordinate 113,364, forward strand.
GTCTCTTTAAGCAGTCTGGTTGATTCAAGAATAGCTTTTGGACATCTCCCAATGCAGCTATCTTTCCATGTTCTAATATAGCTACTCTATTACATATTTCTCTAATAACATCCATTTGATGAGTGACTAATACTATAGTTATGTTTAGTCTTTCATTTATTTCTCTCAAAAGTGATAGTATAGATTTTGTAGTTTCTGGGTCAAGTGCAGATGTAGCTTCGTCACTAAGTAAAATTTTAGGCTCCAGTGATAAAGCTCTAGCTATAGCAACTCTCTGGCGTTGTCCTCCACTCAATTCTTTAGGCTTTTGATATATCTTATCTTCTATACCTACTATTTTTACAAGTTCCATTACTTTTTTTTCTATTTCATCTTTTTTATATCCCCAACACTTCATTGGAATAGCTATATTATTATATACATTTTGTCTTTCTAATAGAGAAAAATGTTGAAATATCATTCCTATATTCTTTCTGTATTCTCTAATTTTGCGATATGAATTGTTTTTTATTTCACATCCATCTACCAAAATTTCACCCTTTTCATAATCTTCCAATAGATTTATACATCTTAAAAGTGTAGATTTCCCAGCACCACTTTTCCCTATCAAACCAAATATTTCGCCTTGCTCTATAGAAAGAGATATATCTTTTAACACATCTAAACTTCCAAAAGATTTATACAATTTAGACACATTTATCAAATAATCACCTCAAGTTTTTCACATAGAATTAAGCTGTTTTTTATACACACATAAAACAGCTTAATTCTTTTAAATAGTTAAATCTAAAAATTATGTTATTTATCTTCTATAAGAACTGATGTAGTACCATAATTTTTCTCTATTATAGCTTTTACTTTTTCTCCTTTTAACTCTTTAGTTAAAGCTTTAGCCCATTCTTGGTCTTTATTTTCACTTTTAGTAGCTAAAACTATACCATATTCTGACCCATGCTCATCAAAAGCTAAAGCACTTTCTGGGTCTTTGTCAGATTTCATTATTTGTATTGCTCTAACCACTCCTAAATCTACATCTGGAAGTGCACTTGGAATTTTTACAGTATCCATTTCTATAAATTCTAGATTGTGTTTATTTTCAACTACCTCTAAAGGACTATAAGTTTTGACACCATCTTTTAATTTAATTAAACCTTCATCTGCTAATAAAACTAATGCTCTTGATTTATTAGTTGCATCTGATGGTATAGCAACTTTCATATTATCTTTAACATCATTTAAGCTTTTTAATTTATCTGAGTATACACCCATTTTTGAATAATAAATAGGCTCTCCTACTGCTGACAAGTCTGTACCTTTATCTTTATTAAATTGCTCTAAAAACGCACTATGTTGATAGAAATTGGCATCTAAAGTTCCTTCAGCAACTCCACTATTTGGACTTATTATATCTCCATCAAAAAGAGTAACTTCCATTTTATAACCATCATTTAAATAATCTTTTTGTACTGCATCTAACATTTCTTTTATAATAGGGTCAGATGTACCTACTTTAACAGTTTTTACTTCTTTTTTAGCAGACTCACTTTCTTTTTTTTCATTATCATTTCCAGAACATGCTACTAATGATAATGATAGTATAGCTATTAGTGATAAACTAATTAATTTTTTAATTTTCATGACTTCCTCCAATGATATTTTTATTAATATTTAAAATGTACATAATTTACCTTTTACAGCATTTTTACTATAAATTCTAGCAGCATTCATAAATGCATGTATGTTCTCAATAGGAGTTCCTACCGGAATTTGACAACCAGGAGATAATGTAAATCCACATGGATTGTCACTTGCCTTTAAGATACATTCCTTTACTGATTCCATTACATCATTAATACTTCCATTTCTCATAATTTCTACTGGTGGTACATTTCCAGAGATACCCATACTGTTTCCAATTGCTTTTTTAACCTCTTCTAAATCTTCGCAATTATCAACACTAAACGCAGAAAGACCTACATCAACTAAATCTTGCCATCTGTCTTTAGTCTTTCCACATATATGTATAGATGGTGCTGAACCTGTAATTTCTTTAACTCCTAGTACGAATTCTTCTAAATATGGTTTTACAAATTCCTTAAACTGCACTAAGCTTATCAGATTAGACGAAGCTACTGGTTCAGCTAGACTGACACTTGACCCACATTCTTTATAAATTACTTCTGTGTATCTTAGCATGCATTTTACTGTATATTTTAAAAGTTTATGTAAATTTTCTTTATTTTTAACAGTATCTTTTAGTATATTCTCAGCTCCTCTTATAGCTACAACATTACTTATTGGACCTGCTAAACTTGAACCTATAAATCTTTCATTTGAAAATTCATCTGTTAAGACTTTTAATGCTTCTATAATAGCTGGCATTCTCCCATCTTTATAAGGGTCTATTATATCTAAAGAATCAAGCATTGAATAATCTTTGAGTACAGGCTCAACTATAAAAGAGACTGAATCTTTGGGATATTTTAACTTAGAACCAAGGGCTTCTCCTATGCCTCTAAGACCTAAACCTACACCCATAGAATCCACATTAAAATCTCTTGCTAAATTTCGTTCCATTTCAATCATCATTTCTGAAGAATAATAATAATCACTTATATTTAATCCATACATAACAGGTGCTGTTTCAGATAAAGAAAATGAACATGGTAATCTATCAACTTCTTTTCCTGATTTATATAAAATTGCCCTTTCTTTAGGTGTTAATTCATCTTTTAATATTTTCATCTCAACACGCCCCAATAATTAAAATTTATATTACTTCAAAGTTAAAGTGCTTATAATATTCTGACTGTATATATCTTTTCATTGAATACACTTTTATTAGTATTTTTAATACAATTTTGCCCAAACATTCTTCCTTTACATATACCTTCTTTCAATAGAACATCTGCATAAGTCATATTATTATTAAAGTTAAGTTCTTCAATCTCCATAAGTCCTAAATTCAAAAGTGAAGTTGTTGTTCTTCCACAGATATGTATACTTGCTTTACCATTTATTTTCTGTTGTAATTCTTTAAATATTTCTATTGTTATATCACTACTTAAGTTACAAAAAGTTCTCTTACCTAAAATATCCATATTTCCAGTTGGGTCAGCATAAGATATAATTTTAGCTCCAGATTCTACTCCTTTAACAGCATACTCTACAATAAAATCTTTTACATATTCTAGAATTTTGTATAAATCATTTTTTCTATTTTTCAAAGCTTTTACTATATTTGTTAAGTCTATTAAGCTACTCAAAATGGTAATTGGGCCTTCAATACTTAAAATAACATCTTCGTTTTCACATGATAATTTTTTTATTGCCTTTAATACTTCATTAGCTTCTACTTCATCTAAATAAACTTTTTGAAGATTTAATAATTCTTCAATATCATTATATTTATAGCTTTTTACTCTTGGTGTACTCAATTCATCAATTAAAATATTTGCCCCTAAACTTTGTGCACACATAGTGTCACATAACGGAAGATAACAAACTCTATTTTTTGTACTTTCTTTTAAAAGTTTTGTAGCCTTTACCATTTCATCACATTTTAGATAAACATCTGGTATTTTTAGATTGTTTTCCTTTAGAAATTTTAACTCTTCCATTCCTGTAGTATCATATGTACATTTAAAATTGTATTTTTCTTTAATTTTAACTCACCTCCACTTACTTATTTACTCAACTTGCTTATATCAAAGCTTAAACAACTTGCAAATAAACGTTCATAATCTTCTAGTAATGATAATTCTAAGTAATCACATGTTTTCAAAACATCATTTACTTCAGCTCTTTTTGATATATCTAAAAGGCATAAAATTGCACCACTTTTAGAGGAATTTCCAATATAACTAATTTTATCTTTAAATTCTACAGGAACCATTCCTGCACCAACAATACTTTCAACCTTTAAATGTGCTCCAAATTGACCAGCTATTATTACTTTGTCAATATCTCTAGGATTTAACTTTAAATTATGTAACATAGATAAAATACCAGATAAAATAGCTCCTTTTGCCAGCTGAACTTGTCTAATATCATTTTGAGTAATATATATATTATATTTTTTAGATAATACTATACTTCTCTTTTTACCATCCTCTACCAAAAGATTTTTAAGAAAATTATCCTCATTAAAATCATCTTTTTTCTTTAGCCTTCCGCTCTTATTAATCAAACCCGCTTTATATATTTCAGATATAGAATCTAAAATACCACTTCCACAAATGCCATTTGGATTTCCCTGTCCTATAATATCTATTTGTATTCCCTCATCTTTGATACTTATTCCCTCAATAGCTCCCTCACCTGCTCGTACTCCACAAGTTATATTCATTCCTTCTAATGCTGGTCCAGCAGCACACGAACATGCAATTAATTTTCCACAATCAGATAAAATCATTTCTCCATTAGTTCCTATGTCTATGAAAAGTATCTTCTGATTTACTTTTTTTAAATTTGTGACAATAGCACCTGCAGTAATATCAGCACCTATAAATGCAGACACACTCGGTAAGCAATAAAGCCTCGTGTAATTTGATATTTCTAGACCTATATCTGAAGCTAAAAAAGTCTTACTATCTTTAAACATCGGTCTATATGGATTTATTCCTAAACTTTTAGGATTTATTCCTAAGAGTAAATGTAACATTGTAGTATTTGCAGCAATTGATATATCATAAATGTTTTCCTTTGCTATTTTATTATCCTCACACAAATAATTAAATAGATTATTTAAACATTCAACAACCACTTTACTTAGAATTTCTGCTCCATTTTTCTCTTTTGATGCAAAATTAATTCTTGATAACACATCCAATCCATAGCTTTTTTGAGGATTTATAGAAGAAGCACTTTTAATTTCTTTACCAGTATTTAAATCTATTAATGATACCACCATGGTAGTTGTACCAATATCAACTGCAAATCCATACATCAAACTTCTTGTATCTCCATTTTCTATGGATATAATCTTTCCATCATACCTAGTTATTGTATAGGTTTCTCCTTCTTTTAAGTTAGAAAACCTTTTTATTACATTTAAGGGTAAACTTTCTTTATCTTCTAATAATAATTTTTCTACTGCATCACTTTGTAAAAGAGACTTTTCTGAAAATATCTTGCATTCTTTTCTTACCGCAGGATTTAAATCAAACTTAGGCATATAACCTTCATCTAATACTTCTACTTTTTTTTCATCATGCAACAATTCTATATCAATATCTCCATGTACTTGATATAAACATGCTAACCTAATATTATCTAAAACTTCTTCCTCACTTAAAAACCTTCTTTGTTCCTCTAAATTCTTATCTTTAATATTACTTAAGATTTTAACCTTACATTTTCCACAATACCCTTTACCTGCACAGGGGTTTTCAATCATTATTCCATTTTCTTTTAAAATTTCTAACAAATTTTTTCCAGAATCAAACTTTAATCTTTTTTGTTCTCCATATCTATCATTTACAGTTAATATGTACATTTTGACACCTACCATATGCTTAACATTCACTTTCTCGTGCACTCAGAACCATTGATTGTATATTTTTAATTGGAGTCCTAGCTCCTATTCCACATGCTGGAGATAAAATATTTATACCATTTTTTATACATCTTCTTCCTATTTCTCCAACTTTATCCTCAGTTCCATATTCAAGGGCATATGTACTTACATTACCAATAATTGCTTTGTTAGGAACATTTAATACAACCTGTTTTTCATCAGTTATTGAATCAAAACTTATACCTAAACTACGAATACTATTCAATTGAGGATATATAGTTTTTAATCTTCCACAAATATGTACTATGCTTGGAATATTATTTTCATCTTCATTTAATGAATCTAAAATTCTATTTATATATGGAACCACAAATTCTTCAAATTTTTTAGGTCCAAGTATTTCTCCTGTAGCACTTGGGTCAGCAATAGCTATTAAATCTGCACCAGCTTCAATTTGTGCCTTTGCAAATTTAATTATATTTTCTGTCACAAACTCTAAAAACTTATGAACATTTTCTCTATCTTTTCTTAATTCTCTATAAAATATAGTAGGTTCAATTAAAGATGTAGCAACGCTTATTGGACCGACTACATTGGCAATGATAGGTACATCACTATCTTTATTTTTTAGATACTTAATTGCATCTATAACAACTTTTGCTCGTCCAATATTTATATCAAGTTCTTTTAATTTTGTGTAATCAGATATTGTGTCCATAGGATAAAAGTTCACTCTAGGTTCTGTAATTTTAGTTCCAAAATCAACTTTAGCTCCCATTGCCTCAGCTTCTATAGTCATACAAAATGGTACGCCACAATTTTCAAAACCATCATTTTCATAGATACCATAAGTGAGTTCTGCCATTTTAATAGCATCAAAATGTGCATCAGGCCAACTTATTCCTTTCATATCCATCACATCTTCTACAACCATGTTCATCATACCACCAGGGCAAATACAAGGAGGTCTATCAACAGACTCTCTATTTAAAACTTTCAATAATCTCTCTTTGCAAGTATACAAATTAATTTACCATCCTTTTTATATAATATAAATAACGCTTAGGATACTAATTTTTTTGCCAATTCAACAGCTTTTGCTGCTGATGGTGAATATCCATCTGCACCTATCTTTTTAGCATAGCTTTCAGATATAGGACCTCCACCTATCATTATTTTAAAACTATCTCTTATTCCTTGACCTTTTAAATCTTCTATTAAAACTTCCATATTATCCATAGTTGTAGTCATAAGAGTAGACATTGCTATAATATCAGCATTTACTTCCTTAGCTTTTTCAACAAATTCACTCATAGGTATATCTCTTCCTAAATCGTAAACTTCAAATCCAGCTGTTTCTAACATTATTTTTACTATATTTTTTCCAATATCATGAGTATCACCTTGCACAACACCCATTACTATTTTTCCAGTTTTCTTTGAATCTTCTTTTTTAATATGAGGTTTTAAAACATCAATACCTGCATTCATTGCATCTGAACATAAAAGTAGTTCTGGAACATAATATTCCTCTTCTTCATATAACTCACCAGCTCTTTGCATTCCAACAGAAAGCCCCTTATCTATTCCTTCAAATGCGTCAAAATTTTGTTTTAAATATTCTTCAGCTATCTCTACTACTTGTTCTTCTTCCATCTCAACTACATTATGAGCTAATTTTTTTAACAATTCCTTTTTTTCTTTACTCATATATATTTCCCCCTTAACCAATTTAATTTTCATTTTTCCAATTTTTAAAACTGAACAATAATAGTAACCATAAGGTCATTTTTAAAATACTTTTATGTCAAAATAATTTATCTTATCTTAAATTTAATATTTTTATTATTTTTTGTCTAATATGAAAAATCTATTTACTAACTAGCATATATTCAAAGAGTCTATTCCATAATGTCAATATGAATATCTTAATCATATCTTCCGAAATCTTCTACTGCTTTCACCATAGCTTGTACATTACATGCTGGAGCAAGAGGAGTTAATGCACAATCTGGCATCAATATAAATCCTCCTGGAGAATATTTCATTTGTTCAATTGCTTTTCTACTCTCTTCATATACATCTTCAGGTTTCCCTGAATGTATAATAGAGTTTCTTACATTTCCACCAATAATGTATTCATCTCCCAAAACTTCTGCTGTCTCTCTCATATCCATCTCATAACCTAATGTAAATACAGTTCTTCTTGGTAATTTTAATTCATTTGTCCAGTATTTTAAGTTTTCCTTATGGTCTCCACAAAGATGTACTATCCATTTCTTAATCCCCCATTCTTGATACATATCTTGAATCTCTTTTATATATGGAATGGAGAATTTTTCAAAATCTTTTGAAGAAATTATTCCATGAGATTCCATAGGATATGCTGAAAATGTTGATATTTTTTCTACACCAAATATATCTATGCTTTTCTTTGTTATTGCCATCATGTAATCAGTAACCATTCTAAGAAGATGATGTATTACTTCAGGGTCTTTTCTTAAGGATTTTAATAATAGTTCTGTTCCTAGAATACTTTGTACTCCACCAAATGGAGAACCTGATGGAACTGAAAATCCAAACCCATTTTCCACACATATTTTAGCAAATTTCAAAGACCTAATTGCTGATGGTGCAGTGTCTACATCAGGTATTTTTAGATTTTTAACATCTTTTATATCCTCTATAGGTCTTCTTATCACTTTTGGTAGTCTTATTCTTGGAGTTTCTGAAAACATTAATTCACCACCAAAATCCCAAGTCTGCCATTCTGGAATAGCATAACCTGGAGTAGCATCGTACTTATGTAAATTTATTGAACACATTTGAGCTTTAAAAGCTTTTTCAGGTTCCATATAATATTCTTTTGAAGAATAATTTGAAATGTTAGCCGCATATAAAGTAACGTTTGGATTAACTGGTATACGGTCTAACTTTTCTTTATTCATTAATGCTTTCATTCTTTCAGCAGAAGTCAATTCCATCATCATCATCTCCTAATTTAATATATTGTTTGATAAATTATTATAGTAACATAGAAAAAATCACCTTAAAAATTTCAGCTTTTAAGGCAATTTCTTTCTCTATATCTATTTATCTAACTTAACATTTTTTTGAGCATTTTTTAAAAAAGTATCATCTATAGCCTTTTCACGAGGTATTTCTTTTTTAATAACACCTGAAGCCATAGACATTCTATTTATAGCTGCATATCCATCATCAGTGAAACTTCCATCTTTAGAATATATATTATTATCTTTTATTTCTTTTACAGAATCTTCAAGCATTTCATTTCCTGGGAATAATGGTTTCAATGTTTCTATTATTTTTTCTGCAGAGTTTTCATTTGTCCATAATATAGCTTTATATATAGCATTTACATATTTTTGTACTGTTTCTGGATTCTCTTTTATATATTTATCTGTAGTAAATGTTATATACATTTCATAATTTTCAGAACCAATTAACTTTTTATGAACTTCTGGATTATATATATCTTCAACTAACTTATTACCTGCATCAAGTACAATTTTACGAGCAGATGGAGATACATAACTACCTGCAACATCTTCTTTTTCCAAAGCTGCAACTAATGCTGAGTTTGGAAGATTTACATATGTAGCATCAGTATCTGGATTAAGACCATTTTCTTTTAACACAGAACGTACAAATGCTCTAGGAGATGAACCACTATCAGCACCGTTTATAGTTTTACCTTTCATATCTTTTACACTGCTATATTTTGGTGCTACCACAAATGAATATGGATATTTTTGTGTAGTTGAAAGTAATAACTTAGTGCCTTGATTTTTTTCATTAAAACCTAAAATCATTTCTGGACCATATAGACCAAATTGAGCATCACCAGATAACACTGGTGCTGTTGGCATATCACTTTGTACTGTAACAAATTCTACATCTAAACCTTCTTCTTCAAAAAATCCTAGTGCTTTTGCTAAGTATGCTGGTCCCCAAAGCTCACCTCTCACTGGTTCAGATACTTTAACTTTTTCTAACTGTTTTGTTTCTTTTTTAGCATTTTTTGAACTCTTTTCTTCTTCTTTTACAGAGTTACAAGCAACCATACCCAATAACATAACACCACATAACAAAATCGAAATAAATTTTTTCATATTTTCTCTCCTCACATTATTTTTTAGTCAATACTCTCTCTCCATCTTAAAATTCTTTTTTCCACATGTTTTAATATATAATCAAGCATTGACATTATAAACATCATTAAAAAGATACAAGATAATACTCTTGTAATATTGTAAACACCTCCAGCTGCTTGTACCATCCATCCTAACCCCTGATTAGAACCTAAATATTCTCCAACTATTGCACCTAAAACTGAAGCCCCTGCTCCTGAACGTAAACTAGCCATAATCCAAGGAACACAGGAAGGTAATATTACTTTTTGTATAATCTGCAACTTGGATGCACCCATAATTTTTAATGTATTTATTAAATTTATATCTACATTTTTAAAACCTGCATATGCATTAAAAAACACCAAAAAGAACACCATTATTGCAGCCATAAAAATTTTGGCTTGTAACCCTATTCCAAACCAAATTATAAATAAAGGCCCTAGTGATAGTTTTGGTAATCCATATAATCCTACTAATATTGGGTCAAATATATCTGCTAAAAGTGGTATATTTCCAAATAAAAATGCTATTATTACTCCAAATACTACACCATAAAATAAACCAAATAATGAAGCTTTTAACGTTATATAAATATGGGGCCATATTTCACCCGTACCAAACATAGCTATTAAATCTTTTATGATGCTCAATGGTGAACTAAAGAAAAAAGTATTAATGAAATTATTATCAGATAGATATTCCCAAACCATTAAAAATACTGCTATAAAAATTAAACAATAACATTTTTTTAGTATTTTTTTAAGCTCCATACTCGCCCATCTCCTCTTTTCTCCCTTTTATTACTTCAGACTTTATATCATCCCAAATTTGCTTTTCTAATTCTATAAATTGAGAGCTTGATTTACTTTCAATATTATTACGTGGTCTAGGTAAATCTACAATATATTCTGATTTAATAGATGAAGGTCTATAACTCATAAGTATAATTCTATCTGCTAATGTTATTGCTTCTGATATATCATGAGTAATATACACAATAGTATTTTTTCTTTTTTCCCAAATATTTAAAATTTCATCTTGTAACAATTCTCTTGTAAATACATCTAATGGACCAAATGGTTCATCCATAAAAATAACATCTGGATTTTGGGCTAAAGCACGCATTATAATCGCCCTTTTTCTCATACCTCCAGAAAGCTCATATGGATATTTTTCCTCAAAACCAGCTAAACCACTAGTTTGCATAAGCTCTTTTGCCAATTTTATTCTATGTTTTTTATCTTCTCCCCTTATCTCAAGACCAAGAGCAATATTATCAACTATCTTCCTCCAAGGAAGTAAAGTATCCATCTGTGATATGTATCCTATTTTATGTCTTCCAAAATGCAATGGTTTTCCATCAATTAAGACTTCTCCTTTTGTAGGTTTTAACATACCACACATTATGTTTAAAAGTGTACTTTTTCCACATCCACTAGAACCAACAATAGCTAGAAATTCTCCTTTTTTTACAGAAAGGTCTATATCATTAATAGCATGTATATGTTCTCCATTTTTAGATTGATAATAATGAGTAATATTTTTTAAAATTAATGTATTTGTATTTTCCATTTCAATACCCCTTATTTATATACTACAAATATAATACAATTTTCTATTTATTGTATTATACTTCGACTTTGAACAACATAAGTTTAATATTTTTTCCATTCTTTGTCCAATAGCAAAAAACTATCCCCCATAGCCATATTATAGTATCCAACTATATCCATAAAAAAAACTACATTAAGTTTGTTATAATACAAACTCAATGTAGTCTTTCATAAAAAACATCTTACAACTAAGTGTAAGTCACTATTTTTTGATTTATTTATTAAATTCTAATGCTCCTGTAGGACATACCATTACACAAGGTGAATCCATACCACATTCATATCTTTCAACACACCCATTACACTTATTTGCCTTGCCATCCTTGCTATAATTCAAAGCTCCATATTCACAAGCTTTCTCACAAAGTTTACATCCTATACAATTTTGATTATCCAATAAAACAAACCCATCATCTTTTTTAAAACAGCCTTTAGGGCATATATCCAAACATTTTGGCTCATCACAATGGATACATGCTAACGAAAAATATTCTATATTTTCACCATCTTCCATTGTAAATACACGTCTAAAAAATTCGCCATTATCTATATTATTATCATTTTGGTCTACACAAGCAAGTAAACATGCTCCACATGCTGTACATAATTCTTTATTAAATTTAAATAAACTTTTCATTTTATCCCTCCATCTATCTATTCATCTTTTCAATCTTACACTTACAACTTCTATATGCAGGGAATCCACTATAAGGGTCAAAATTATCACAAATGATGCTATTTACATCAGCTTCTCTGTATCCATGATACATATGTATATTTCTGTATAAAACTCTGTCTGTAACATTAACTTTCACATTTAAACTTCCTATCTTAGTAGTTATTTTTATATAATCTCCATTAATAACATCCAATTCTTTTGCATCTAAACTAGAAATATCACAACTAGCTTCATTTTTTAATAGCCTTGAAAGCTTTATGTCATGAAGTCTTGAATGTAATGCATTTGGAATTCTTGCTCCTGATGTCAATAGATGAGTATAATCACTATCTATATCATCATTAAATCCTCTATATGTTGGTAGTGCATCTAACCCAAAATCTTTATATTTTTCAATAATTACAGATTTTAATTCAAACTTAGATGTGCTAGTATCATATCCATCTCTTGTGTATGAACCTACTATGTATGGTTTAAAGTCTTTACATTTTAATGGCAAATCACTTTCTTTAAGTTTATCTACATCCACACATGTATCTTTGAACATATGTCTTATACTTGCTTCATAACCTGCCTTTAATAAGTCATCATCTATATCCATAACATTTGCTAAATCTGAAAGTATTTCTACATCTGATTTTGAATCATATAATGTATCAATAACCTTTTTAGTATATGTAATATATCCACCTGGATAACTCTTACATTCTTCTCTTTCAAAAGATGTACATGCAGGTAAAAGTATATCTGCATATTTTGATGCATCTGTCATAAATAAGTCTATATTTACAAAAAAATCTACAGTATCTAATGCTTTGAAAAGTCTGCCAGAATTAGGAAACATTCTAGCATTTATCCCATGGCAAAACAAAGCTTTTATTTCATATGGTGTTTTTTCTTCTATCTGCCTTGTTAAATCCATAGCCTGAAATTGAGTCACCATCTCATTCCATAGAGGAAACCTTTCTCCACCAATTCTTTCATTTATATTTTTAGGTAGAACCTCTTTTACAAAATCTTTCTCTAGTGCTTGAAATCCACCTAACTTACCAGCAAAGTAATCTTGTTTTGGTATATTACCACCTACTCTGTCATAATTACCTGTTATAGCTGATAAAGACATCATTGCTCTATAGTTTTGAAATCCATTTTGATGATGAACTATTGGAGCTGCACTTTCATTTATACAAAACGGACCTTGAGACAACATATCTACTGCTTTTATTATATCATCCTTAGAAATACCTGTAATCTTACTTACAGTATCTAAATCAAATGATTTGACATATTCTTTATATTCGTTAAATCCATATACATGTTTTTCTATGTATTCTTTATCTATTAAATCTCTTTGTATAAATAGATTTGCCATACCAAGAGCCAAGGCCCCATCAGTCCCAGGTTTAACTCTCAAATGAAGGTCTGCTATTTTTTGAGTTGTTGGTGTTATTCTAGGGTCTACAATTATAAACTTTATTCCTTTTTCTTTTAATTTTGTTAGATTTACACTATTTAAAAATTTAGAGTAGTATGGATTAAATCCCCACCCTAAGTAAGTCTTTGTATTTTCCATATCTTGCATTGTAAAGTTTCTCCCAGTCGCAACATTTCCAGCCATCTGTGCTGATGTTGAGCATGAGCTAGATTCTGTGCCATAATTAGGAGAACCAAAGGAAGATGCAAACCTTTGTAAAAACGGTCTATACCACTTTCCATAACCTGTAAAAAATGCTACATGCTTTGCTCCATATTCACTTTTTATTTTATCTAATTTCTCTCCTATTTCACTATAAGCCTCTTCCCATGATATTGACTTAAACTTACCTTCACCCCTTTTACCAATTCTCTTTAGTGGTGTCTTTATTCTATCTTCTCTATAGATATACTCTCTATTACAAAGACCTTTTGTACATAGCAATCCCTTATTCATTGGATGCTCTTTTGTACCTTCTATTTTGATTATTTTACCATCTTTAACATATGCATCAATTCCACAATGTATCCCTGGAGAACAAATATCGCACAAAGTTCTCTTTATTTCTATGCCAGTTTCTTCACATGGTATTTTAGCTTTAAGCAAATTACAACTATTCATATTGACACTCTCCTTTCCTAATAATAAATATAATTATTAAACTTATTATACATTCTTTTCATTCAAATATCATATTTTAAATCCTATATATTATAATATTTAAGAATATTTTAATAATAAAGCTTTATATTTCTAATATTTATTTAGATAATTATTTTTCATTCATAGTTTATAAGATAATACGACAAAAATCTAATAGTAAATTGTTATTTGCATATATCTTATGATAGATAAAAGCTATTTATATATACTTTAATTTTAGCTATAGATTTAGAGTGTAAATTAAATGCATTTAGATTATAATATATACAGTGAGGTAAGGTGAATAAAATGAAAATAGATATGATATATAAATTAATAAAAAGAAATACAGAGCCATCAAGGTGGTCAAGAGGTGTAAAATACTACACTAATCAGTTGGTTGATTATATAGACATAGATATTGATGACCTACAGAATAATCTGCTGACATTTCGTGGTGGAGTCAATTCTGAAGATAATTATAGCTTTTATTTTAGCTCAATAACTATAGATATAAGACATTTTAAGATAATTGAAAATGATTGTGGTTGTGCTGATTGTCAATCAAAGGGTGTAAATCAAAGAATTTTCATATGTAAACATATAGTTGCTATTGTTATAAAAAGTTTAAGACAAATAAAAAGTAAAAAAGATGTTCCTCCTATTTTAATAGACATATTAGGTAATGATAAGGATAAAAGTTCTAATACTAATTCTAAAACTAACTTAGACTTAAGTAAGCAACTGCTTTCTTTTTTAGATAATACTAAAAGAGAAAGAGTTAATTTAGATGTATTAATAAATATAGATTCAAATAAAGCAATTGCCGAATTTAAAATTGGAATTGACAAGATGTATATTCTAAAAAATATTACTGAATTTGCATATTCAAAACTTAATGGATATGAGTTAGATTTTGGAAAAAAATTTACTTATAATCCTAGCATTCATTATTTTGCTGATGAAGATGAGAAATTAGTAGACATTATAGAAGAATATGGCACAAATCTTTCATACAATTTTTCTTCATCATATTCAAAGAAGTTTATGGAGATAAATGCAAGCTCTTTAAAACAGTTTTTAAATGCTATTAAATACAAAGATTTTACACTTATTTTTTCTAAAAAAGAATACCACCCAAAAATATTAAATGATACTTTGCCACTAAAGTTTAATTTTAAAAATATAGAAGATAAAATAGTCTTATCTTCTCAAGATTCGCTACCTGTTCCACTTACAAAAAAAAATGATGTACTTTTATATGATGATAATCTATACTTGTTATCACATAAAAAAGCTCATGATTATTCAAAAATCTATCAAGTATTATCAAAATCTAAAGAACTTAAATTTGACAAGGAAGATTCTAAAGATGTTTTAGGATTATTGGTACCTAGATTAAGGGCTATATCTCAAGAAGTTTATTTAGATGACAATATAACAAATAATATAACAAAAGATTTTAGAGCTGAATTCTACTTTGATATGATTGATGGAAACATATGTTGTGATATAAAGTATATATATGACAATGAAGAGAAAAAATTTATACTTCCTAATACACAAAAAGAAGCTAAAATTGAGAATAAAATAACTTCTTCACAATTTATAAAGGAAAATAACAGTTATGTATTTAAAGGAAGCGATTATGACCTATTTACATTTTTAGATTCACAATTAGAATCTTTAAAAGAATTTGGAGATATATATTATTCTGAGAAGTTTAAATTGAAAAAGATATACAATTCTTCATCAATTCAAGCTTCAATCAATCAAACTAATCAAAATTATCTAGAATTTAATTTTAATATATCTGATATAAATCCAAAAGAGTACAAGTCTATTCTGAAAGCTTTTCAAGAAAAACGTACTTTTTATAAGCTTAAAGATGGAAACTTTATAGATTTATCAGAAAGAGAGACACAAGACTTTTTTGAATTAGTTGAAAATCTAGATATAATAGATAAATCAAAAAACAACAAAATTCATAATAATAAAGCTCTATATATAAATGACATGATAAAAGGTAAAAACTTAAAGTTTATAGATGGCAAAAAAGAATTGGATAGTATTTGTGAAAAATTCAAAAACTTTGATAGTATAAATTTGGAAATTCCAAACAACTTAAAAGCAAATCTTCGCGACTACCAAGTAAATGGTTTTAATTGGTTTAAAGTTTTAGATTATTATAAATTTGGTGGTATATTAGCTGATGAAATGGGTCTTGGTAAAACAATACAGACTATTGCATTTTTATTATCATTATCTAATAAAAAAAGTCTTATCGTTACACCCACATCGCTTATTTATAATTGGAAAAATGAATTTGAAAAATTTGCTCCAGATATAAAAGTTTTATTGATACATGGAAGTAAGAGAGATAGAGAAAAATGTTTTATGGAGTTACAAAATTTTGACATAATACTTACAACGTATGGAACCCTTAGAAATGATTTAGAAAAATATAGTGAAATAAAATTTGATTATTGTATCATAGATGAGGCTCAAAATATCAAAAATCCTGTAGCTTTGGTGACTGAATCTGTAAAAAATATAAATGCAGAAAATAAATTTGCACTTACTGGTACTCCTATGGAAAATAATCTTCTAGAATTGTGGTCTATATTTGACTTTATAATGCCTGGTTATTTATATAGTAAAACAAAATTCCAAGAGTTGTTCATAAATAAAGAAGATAATGTTAAAAATTTAAAAAAACTTATAAAACCTTTTATTCTTAGAAGAAGTAAAAAACAAGTTATGAAAGAGCTTCCAGATAAAATTGAGAAAAACTTTTTTGTCGAGTTAAATAAGGAACAGAGAAAGATATATAGTGTATATGCAAAAGATATACAAGACAAAATAAAAGATAAAAATCTAAAGAAAGATAAAATAGTTATTTTTTCTTACTTAACAAAGTTAAGACAACTTTGTTTAGACCCAAGTATAGTAGTAAAAGATTATGGTAAAAAAAGTTCAAAGATTGAAACATGTTTAGAAATACTTAGGGACAGTATAAATGAAAACCACAAGATATTACTATTTTCACAATTTACCTCTGTACTTAAAAACATAAGTAAAGAACTTGATAAGTACAAAATTGAATACCATTATATAGATGGTAAAACTAATGCTAAAGAAAGACTTGAGCTTGTAGATGAGTTTAATAATAGTATGGATAAAAAAGTTTTTTTGATATCTCTAAAAGCAGGTGGAACTGGTCTTAACCTTACATCTGCTGATATGGTAATTCACTTCGACCCATGGTGGAATCCATCAGTGGAAAATCAGGCTAGTGATAGGGCTCATAGATTTGGTCAGAAAAATTCAGTACAAGTTATAAAATTGATTGCTAAAGGAACTATAGAAGAAAAAATAATAAAATTACAAGAAAGTAAAAAAGAACTTATAAACCAATTTATAAATGGAGAATTATCCAATGAAGGTGTCTTGAAAAGCTTGTCTGATGATGAGATAATAGATTTATTTAATTAAAGTATTTAACCTTACAGCTTAACTATATAAATTTATTCTAAAATTTATATAGTTAAGCTACATTTTATGTAAATACTAAAACTTTAAATAATCATATTACTAAATTATTCTTTTAAAAATTCCTTTGCTACATTTGAAAAATTCAATCCATTTGATAAAATGGCTGGATGACCACCTTCATCAAACAAGTACATTTTACAATTATTAATTTTTTCAATAAGTGCTGAAAAAGTATTTTCAAAAAAATCAGGAGATACTAAAGATACAAACTCATCTTCTTTACTTCCTGTTAAAAGTACATCTGGTTGCATAGTTTCTAGAGGTTTATGAAAAAATTTACCTATAGTTTTATAGTGTTCAAAAATAGCTTCTGTATCATTATCTACAACTTTTTCCCAGTTGTCTCCTTGATTATAAATATAAAAAGCTTTTGCCCCAGCATCCTTTTTTGATTCTTCACGCTCTATCTTCACATTTTTTACAAATGACTCTAAAGGAACTTCTCCCTCAAAACTGTCTGCTATTACTTTATTAACTAAGTCAGGTCTTTCAAGGGCAACATTTAATGCTACAAGAGCCCCTCCACTACTTCCAATTATATTTACCTTTTTATAATTCATTTTTTCTAAAAAGCATATAACCTGCATAGCCTCATCAAACCATAAATCTACAGAGAATTTATCCACCATTTCAGATTCACCATGACCTACAAAATCTATTAATATTACCTTATATTCATCTTTGTAAAAATCAACTACTTCATTAAACATCTTAGAAGAAGCAGTATTACCATGTAAAAAAAGTAATGGTATACCCTCTCCTATCTCGTTATAGTAACATTTCTTGTCATTATAAGTGAAATATGCCATACATTCCCTCCTCTAATATCTTTATAAATATATGTTTATAACTTATATCCATAGTGACTATTATTATAAACACTTAAGACCATTATAACTTACTTTTTAAAGTTTCGTAACTCAATAATTTTTTGAAAATATAAAATTATTTTATTAAACTTAATTCACACTCTTAACTTCAACTATCTCATATCTCTCTTTACCTTAACCATCTTTTTCTTTATAGGTATTTCCTTATATTTTTTTGATATTAAGTCTCCTTTATAATTCAATATATCTACATATGAACACAAATCTTGAACTTCTATTACACCTATATCATCATTAGCAATTTCTTTTAGGTTACTGAATGCCCCAACTATATCTAAAACTCTTATTTTCTTTTTTTTACCAGCATTTAAATATAATCTTACCACTTCATCTTCTGAATTTAGTTTTGTATCTTTGCCCTTTTGATAACTTTTACTGACTTTTTTTCTTTTTAATACTTCTTTTAAAAGTTCTTTTGAATATTCATCAAACAATCTTTTCCCTGATATAACTTTACTTTTCTCTATTTCAGGTATTTCATATATTTTATATCCTATATATTCTTCTATGCCTTCTATATATTTTTCATCCAACATATCCACTATAGTAATAGCTTTTCCACTACTTCCTTTTCTTCCAGTTCTTCCTATTCTGTGTATGTAGTTTTCCTTATCATAAGGTACATCATAGTTTACAACTAAAGAAATATCATCGATATGTATTCCTCTAGATGCTACATCACTACTAACTAACACATTGAACTTTAGGTCTTTAAAATCTTTAATTACAAATATTCTTTTTTCTTGTGATAAATCAGCGTGTAACTGCCTTACCAAAAAACCATCTTTACTCATCTTATTATATAGTCTAGATACTTTTTCTCTAGTATTACAAAAAATTATTATACTCTTCGGATTTTCACTGTATATTAAATTTTTTAAAATTATATACTTATCTTGTTCATTTACTTTTATTATTCTATCATCTATTTGTTTTACTTTCTCATTATTCTTATCTTCATTTTCACCTACATTTATAATGCCATAGTTTGGCATATATTTTTCACATATATATTTTATTTCTTCACTCATTGTAGCTGAAAATAGTCCTATTGTTTTCTCTTTAGGTAAACTTGATAATATTTTTTCCATTTGCTCAACAAAACCTTTATTAAACATTTTATCAGCTTCATCTATTACTAAATACTTTATATTTTCCAACTTAATAGTACCTTTATTTATATGGTCAATTATTCTGCCTGGAGTAGCTACAACAACATGAACTCTTTGCTTTAATTCTGATATTTGTTCTTTTATAGGTTGCTTACCAAAGATAGCACTACATCTAACTTTCTTTAATCTCCCTATTCCTGATATCTCCTCTTTCACCTGTAAAGCTAATTCTCTTGTTGGAACAACTATAAGTGCTTGAATATTATTGTACTCTACATCTATATTCTCACATACAGGTATCGCAAAACTTGCTGTTTTTCCACTTCCTGTTTTTGATTTCACTGCTATGTTTTGACCATTTAACAGTTTTGGAATAACCTCTATTTGTACTCTAGAAGGTATATTATATTCTAAATTTTTCAATGACTTAAGTATCTTTTCGTTTAATTTAAATTTTTCGAATGTATATTTCATATATTACCACCTTATTATATTTATCTTATCTCTTATATTTTTCTACATTATCTTATTATAATACAAGGTTGTAACATTTTTATATTATTTATTATACTTAAATAATATCTATATTATATAAAGTTACAGTTTAGTTCTAAATAAATTATAGATTTATATTTAAATACCCCTTGAATATATTGATAAATCAATACTTTCAAGGGGTATTTCTTGTGGATAACTAAACTAATGTATCTTTTACAGGTTTAAATTATACCAATATATTGTGTTTTAGTTTGTATCTAAAATTAAAAGGTATTAATCAACACCTAAGTCACCATAATCTCACATACTTATATCTTTGTTTAATATACCTTCTGCAATTAATCGTGCTATATAATCATAACCTGCTTCATTGGCTTTATTACAATCATCCACATTATCACAGAAAAAACTTTCAATCTGTATTGCAACTGGATTTGTGTTTCTCAATATATATAAATTTTCTCTTTTTTTAGCTCCTCTATTTTCAAATAATTCTCCAAGTTTATTAGATACTCTTTTAGCATATTCTAATCCTTCATTACCATAATAAAGCACTTCTGCGCCAGATTTTGTTCCATCACCTTTATTTAAATGTAGCTCTACTAGTAAATCGTATTTGCCACTATTTACTTTTGGAACTCTATAGAAAAATTCTTCTCTTTCTGACATAAAATGCCTTTCTGGACAAACTATTACATCTACTGTATTACCTTGACTTATAAGCATCTCAGCTAACATAGGAGCTAATTTTTTGTTATAATTGTATTCATCAACTATGCCACTTACACCTGTACTTTTACCACCCTTTAGTATACTATGACCTACTGTTATGCATATTTTCATTTACCTTTTTCACCTTCTTTTAAGCCAATTTTTATATAATAGTAATATGATTTTAAAGTTATTACTAATAATAATATATTAATTGAAGAAGGCAAAAGTTCTCTGTGATTATCATTTTTTTAACATATTTGTCTTATTTTATCATAAATCTACACTTTTAAAATATTATATTATACTTATTATTTAGAATTACTTAAAATTAAGAATCTCTATTAATTATTTATATACAATATATATCAATATCTATGTTTTTCTATCTAATAAAATGCTAGCTTAATAAATTTAATTTTTAACTTTGAAGAGTTAATAATACAATAAAAGTGATGTATCTATAAATAATTCATCTGCATTTAGCTCATTTACTGATGTATGTTCAATTTTTATATTTATATTTTTCATATCCTCATAAACAATTCCAACTGGTGAACAAATAAAACAAGAAAATCCAAAAGTTTTTGTTATCTTTTTTACTTTATTCTCATTAAAATTTGTTTGCTTCTTACAGTCACTTATATTCTTATTATTATTTTGTAAATCATTATCATAACCCATTTCTTTCTGAATATTATCAGACTTGCTCATTACTTTAAACTTACTATGATTTCTACAACTATAGTCCATTTCAAATTCTATACTTCCAAAAACTATTAAATTGCACAGATTTAAATCTTTTCCTTTGTTTGTAGGATTTTTTATAGGTTTAACATAAAGTATCTTACTATTTATGTTTACTTTTAATATATCTTTTAGGTTTTTAGGCATCTTTAAAGTATTGCTTATATTCAACTGCTTAAATACAGTTTTGTTTATGTTGGTATAAACACTATTACTTTCCACTGATATTCTTGTTGGAAATTTATCTAGGGTACACTTATAATAATAGTATATATTAGCATTATTCTTTATAACTCTATATGCTGAATTTGGCAAAACTACACTCTTAAAAGATATTATTTTTTTACAATTAGCATCTATTTTTCCTATGTAAAAACCTTGTTGTGGGTCTAATCCACATTTTGTAATACTATTAACTTTTACAGTATTATTTATAAATTCTATATATTTAGAAATATAATCTTTAAAAAATATATTTCCTGTTTTATATTTACTCGTATTTGTAACAATAATAGTGTAAGTCAAAATGTCGAATACAGATGCACATTTTTTATCAACATATTTTTCTACTTTTAAAATACTTCCACTTATATCATTTGAAAAGACATCATTAAAAGTAGTTTTAGTTATTCTCATTGCATCCACCTTTCTATAATCTAAAGATTACTCCATTTTAGAACTATTTTCATAACTTATAATTGCAGTCACACTAATAAATAAATTATTATCATCTAAAATAGACGATGCCATATCTTGTATAAGATACTTTAAATTAATTTTCTCTTTATTTTCTATTCTCCTAGGCATTTGTATAAATGTACTGAAAGGTATTTTTAATTTAAGTATATTTCTCTTATTAGAGCTTCTATTTCTCTTATTCCCCACATAATCTAGTATCACATCAGTATCTATATCACCAACTAAAATTAATTTCTTACCCGTCATTTGCTCATCTTCTAATGATACACATTCCATCGTATCAACAAGACTTATATTATGAATATTCATATTACAAACAGATGTCTCCAATGAATTTACTATGGATTTTTTAGAAGCTAACTTAAAATTTTTATATGTATTAAATTGAGATAAATAAAAAGTATTTTCTAGTCTTTCACATCTTTCAAAATTATATATTACCTTATTATTTTCATACATAATCACATCAATCTCCCTATATCTATATATTAATACTATTCATAAAAACTCTTCTAAATTACCCATTTTTGATTATTCACCATATAGCTCTTATCCTTTTTAAGACATAATAATCTTTCATACATATTGATTTCTATACTAACAGTAAAAACTTATCTTAAAATTTTTCATTGAATATATACTATTGACTTTTGGAATATAGTTTATTATAATTTTAATAGACCGACAGTCGGTCAAGAAAAAGAGAGGTGTCCTATATATGCAAAATTTAGATAAAACAAATAATTCTTTTAACAAAAACTTTAACCTTGTAGTACTCGGTCAAATTATATCTATACTGGGTTCATCATTATTAAGATTTGGTCTTTCTACTTATATTTTAGATATAACAGGTCGTGCAGATATATTTGCAACTTTATATGCAATATCAAATATTCCACTTCTATTGTCCCCAATTGGTGGTGCAATAGCTGATAGATTCAATCGTAGAAATCTAATGGTTATATTTGATTTTATGAGTTCTATAATTATCCTCATTTTTATCTGTCTTTTTTCTACTCTAAATGATTCTATTGTATTAATTGGAATTATTATGATACTCCTATCTATTATTAGTTGTATGTATCAGCCTACTGTACAGGCAAGCATACCTTTAATAGTAAATGAAAAAGATTTAGAACAAGCAAATGGAATTGTAAATGGAATAGGTGCGCTTTCAAGTATGTTTGCTCCTGTACTTGGAGGTCTTTTATACGGTCTTATTGGACTTAAGATGCTTCTTATTATAAGTTGCGTTGCATTTTTTCTATCAGCAGTAATGGAGATGTTTATTTATATCCCTTTTAATAAAAGAGACTTTAATGGTGACATAGTAATGACTATAGTTAATGACATGAAAAAAGGATTTTCTTATGTTGTAAAACAGCCTTATATTAGTAAAGCTATGATTCTGGCAGCTTCTTTAAATTTATTTTTAACTCCATTTTTACTTGTCGGAATACAATATATTTTGCGTGTAACAATACACAGTAGCAATAATATGTATGGCATAGGAATAGGGATTATAGAATTTAGTAGTGTTTTAGGTGCACTTTCAATAGGTTTATTTGCAAAAAAAATGAAGATGAATACATTATATCGCTGGTTAATGCTAATTAGTATTTTAATGATTCCAATGGCTATTTCAATTTCTCCTTCAATGCTCAGACTAGGATATTATCCATCTTTTATATTATTATTTATTTGCATTATACCTATTGCTATGTCTATGACAATTATCACTGTATTTGTCCTAACTATTGTTCAAAAACAAACACCTAATGAATTATTGGGAAAGGTAATGGCCACTATTACAGCTGTATCACAATGTGTTGCTCCAGTAGGTCAAATTATGCATGGTAAATTATTTGAAGTTTTTAGCCTTAAAGTTTATATACCTATAATATGTATGTTTATAATTATGCTATTAATTTCAGTTCTTGCTAAGTATCTATATAAGAATGAGATATCATAATAAAATCATATTACAGATAAAAATATACATTTCATTTCCTCAAAGATACTTTTTAATGTCAAATGGCTAGACTGATTCTTATTTCAGAATGACCATTTGACATAATGTTTATTTGTTTTTATTAAATTTATTGTTCTGGTTTATATACAACTTTATCATCATCATATATTACCAAAGATTTTGCTTTTATAACTTCATCCTCATACTTAACATCCTTTTGAGAGAAATTAGCTACTACTTTTAAATCTTCTCCATACTCAGTCATTTGAACTAACCTATCCTCAGAAATAAATTTAAAATCTGTCATTTCTCTTTTTATAGCCTTTTTATTAAATTCTGACCATACTTTATTGTGTGAAACTATTTCATCTTTGTGTTTTTCCCATTCAGTTCTATCTATATAATACATAGGTGGCGTATTATACAATACTTCTCTCATCATTCTGCTTCCAACTTCATCTTTAATTTTGAAAGTTCCCCATAACCACTGATGAGAAGATACAACAGAATCATTATAAACTAATCTAAATAAAGGAAGAGAGTAAGTTGGGTCTATAAATATTTTTTTATATTTTTCTTTTACAGGTATCTGTTTTGAAAATACTTCTGGTACTCCTCCTGTTGGAGAATAGTATCTACCGACATAGTATTCACTATCTTTATTCTTGCTCATGTCTTTATCAACCCAAGCAAATGCTGGTGTCTCAAGACCATGTGCAAATGCTATGGTACTACTTGAAAAATCATTTCCACCTTCTGAACCTATAACCATATTTGCATTATCTCTTATATATGACATCCTTTCAAGTCTAGCCTTTAAATCTTGTGCTTGAGTTGTTATGTGACTTTGAGAATAATCATCATAGATTTCACCTGTAGCATCACAATCTATAAACCAAGAATTAAATTTATATCCTTCATCCAATATACTTTGTACTCTCTCTTTCACACTTGGTAAAGACAATGCAGGATTTAATTTTCTTCCTTCTCCTTGAAATCCAGTTTCTTTTTCACCTTTTTTGTTTTCTATAGTAGCATTTTCATATAGAGATTTATCCTTAAATGATGCTGTACTCCATTTTTCTTCTCCTGGCTTGTGTATAGAATGATATGAATCATATGGCCCTACTAGATATCCTAAATCATTAGCTCTCTTAACCATCTCTGGAGATACATAACCTTCTTTCATATCATCAAAACCTATCCAGGCATTTTTAATACCAGATTTATTGATGTCATTAATCACATCAATTGTATTATATCTTGTCCATGTAGCAACATCATTCACACTATCTCCTAGTTTTGATTTTAATAATCTCTTGTTAAATTCTATAAGTTCTACTCTATTTAATTTAGATATACCTTTGTCTAATACTCTTTTTATATCTCTATCCTTACTATTAAAAACTTTGTCATTATAAAAAGTATTCATTTGCATAACCTCATTAAATGCTTGAACTATTTGATTTTTTTGATATTTATCTATATAGTCTTGAGTTTTTATTTGATTAGTCACTTCTATAAATTCACTATCATCAGACTTCATACTTAAAAGTTCTTTCATCCAATTAATCAAATCATCTGATAAGTTTTCTTTTAATTTATTCCATTTAATATCATTTATTGTGATTATAGATTTATCTCCAAAATAAATTTGTGGTGCTCCATAGAGTTTTTCAATATTTTTATTTTCCTTAGATTTTTCTTCTAATGTTTTAAATTCGTCTTTATCAACTATATAATTTTTATAAGTTTTCGCTACATCTGTAATATTCTTATTGGTCAAGTACACTTTAAACCCATACTCTTTATTTTTATTGATACTTGGATATTCATGTTTAAACGTAAAATTAATCTTATCTTTAGAACTAAATTCAATTTCATTGTTGAATTCATTTTCAATAATATATAACACAGAATATTTTGCTTTATTTACTGCAAAGAATTGCATTGAAAAAGATTCTATAACATTATAAGTAGACTCATTTAAATGTTCTTTCCAATACTTATCATTACTTGGTATAAACTTACCTTCATAAAGTGGTAGTACATAACTTTCACCTTCAACTTTAGGCCAATTAAAACTAGCTTCTTGTTCTGAATTAGATTTAATGTTTACATCTAAATAATTGTTCTCTTTTTTTATATTTATGTCTATGTTTTCATCAGGATATGTCCATGATGCTTCTGTTTTTGTCTTTTTGAAATTTGATACCTTCCTTTCTTTTAATGGCTCGGATATCTTTTCTCTTGAACCATTAGATTCAACTAATACCTCAAAGGTTTCAGGTTTCACTTCAAAACTAAAATCCAAATTTTTAACATTGTACATGGATGATTTGCTATTAGCCACCTCCCCACTACTGCAACCAGTAATAGTAGTTATAACAACCATGCAACTTATAAATATCGAGACTATTTTTTTCATAAAAGCCACCTCCTCGATAAATATATCATCCTTATGTTACATCAAAGTTACATGTTGCTTTGAATTTCACTATCTATTAATTGAAGATTGTATTGTTGAATTATTTCTATTAAACGGTCTGCATAGATGCTCTTTCCATTTTCATCTTTTGCTGTACTATAACCTGCTTTTTCCAATGCTTTAGCTTGATATATATACGTTTTTGCATCAAATACACCATTGGCTTTGTATCTTTTATTCGTAGCCAAAAACTTTGCATGGTCTTTTATAGATTCGTTTTTATCATCATATATTCTAAATTTATCATCTATAATTGTATCTAAATGTTCTTTTGTCTCTAAAGTCACTGATTTACCTTTCCAAGAGGCGTCTGCCTTTATACCAAATAGATTATTGTGTTGTTTTGCTAAAGTTGATTTGCCCCAGCTAGATTCGATTATAGCTTGTGCAATAGTTATAGATGGAAGTATTTTATAATCTTCGTAATTTTGTATAGCTTCTTCTTTAATTTCGTTTATAAACTTCATATACTGTGTATCAGACTTCAATCTTTCTGGCTTTATGCCATAATCCTTAAGTTCGTCAATATAATTATCAACCAATCTTTTTTGTTTATTACTAAATTCTAATTCATCCAAGACATTACTTAATTTATTTATTTTATTATTTTCAGAAAAATTTTTAACAAATAAATCTGATACTTCTTTTATTTGTGAATCTTTAACTTCTTTTAAGTTGTTTTTATTCAATACAGCAACAATAGAAGCTACATACTTCCAGTTAACTTGTACATTATTTTTACTTGCTAAATCAGAATATTTTATATACTTACTAACCTCTATATCTTCCTTGTTTATATCTCTGGTGAAATACTCTTTTACTCCTACACCTATTAAAACTGATATTATCAGTATTATAACAATGAATTTTTTATTCTTCATAATTATTGTCCTCCCTTATATTATCTGCTGAATACAATATATCTTATTTTTGTTACATTTTCTTTACGAAATTTTGAAGATTTTATGAAGATTTATGAAATATATTTAACTAAAAGCGCAATTATTGTTATAATATATAGTTTTCTATTAAATAAAAATAGTTAAAATAAATTCATAATTAGATAAACTTATTTTAACTATTTACATAATAAAAATATTATTTAAATTTATTTCTATCAATTTTTATATATTTTTCTAATATATATTTTTTACCATATACAATAATTTTTATTGGCTTACCTTTTAAATTTTCTATTTTAATTAAATCACTACATACATCTACATTAATAATGTTATCTCTATAGCTTATGTTAAAAGAATAACCTCTCCATTCTTTAGGTAACTTAGGGTCAAAAGATAATGTTTCATCCCATGTCCTCATACCTGCAAATCCATGTACAATAGAAAGCCATGAACCAGACATAGAAGTTATATGAAGTCCATCATTGGTATCATTATTATAATTGTCCAAATCAAGCCTAGCAGTTCTTGAGTATAATTCATAAGCTTTATCCAAATCATCTATTTCAGAAGCAATAATGGAATAAATACTAGAAGATAAAGAAGATTCATGTACAGTATATTTTTCGTAGAAATCAAAGTTTCTCTTCTTTTCTTCTTTAGTAAATCTATTTCCAAAATAGTAAATTCCCTGTAATACATCTGCTTGTTTTATAAAACACGACCTAAGAATCCTATCCCAAGACCAATTTTGATTAAGAGGAAGATTTTCTTTTGGTAAATCCTTTACTTCTATAAATTCTTTATCTAAAAAATTATCATTTTGAACTATTATTTTTAACTCATCATCATATGGCAGATAGATTTTTTTTGATATCATTTGCCATAGCTCAACTTCTTCTTTAGTTACATTATTTCTATCAATACATTCACTATATTCTATGTCTAATTTTAATACATTTTCTACAGCATATTCTAAGCACCATTTAGCTATATAATTAGTATACCAATTATTATTGACATTGTTCTCATATTCATTTGGACCGGTTACACCATGTATCATATACAAATCTTTTTTTATAGATAAATGAACTCTACTAGCCCAAAATCTAGCTATTTCTATTATTACATCGATTCCTTTTTCTTTTATGTATTCAAAGTCACCTGTATAATTTGTATAATTATATATTGCATATACTATACTTCCATTTCGGTGTATTTCTTCAAATGTTATCTCCCACTCATTATGGCATTCTACTCCATCAAATGTAACCATTGGATATAAAGCACCTTTAAGCCCTAGTTTTTTTGCATTATCTTTTGCCTGTTCCAATTGATTATATCTATATTCCAAAAGGTTTCTAGTTACCTTCTTATCTGTTACCCCTAGATATACTGGAACGCAAAATGCTTCTGTGTCCCAATAAGTAGCTCCTCCATACTTTTCTCCAGTAAAGCCTTTGGGACCTATATTCAATCTTGAATCTTCTCCATAATATGTTGAAAATAGTTGAAATAAATTGTATCGTATTCCTTGTTGACTACTTTTATCTCCATTTATTTTTACATCTGCACTTTTCCATCTTTTATTCCATAACTCTGTATGTTCATTTAATATATCATCATAATCTTTAGATATTTCTCTATTTAAAATATCTTCACATTTTCCTAATAGCTCACTTTCCTTATAGTCTCTAGTTGAAGTTATAGATACATATTTTTCTATACTAGCAACCTCATCTTTTAGAATATCCATTGTTATTGAATTCTCACAGTAATTATATTCATTTGTATGAGATAGGTCTTTTATCTTACCTCTTGCCTTAATATACATCATTGCACCCACAGTAAATACTGGTGTATTAAATGCATTTTCCTTTGTTCTAGAAAGTATACTTCCTCGATATTCTGAAGAATTTGAAGAAACTCCATTCCAAAACTCTTCCTCATAATTTGAATCTTCATTTTTTATGTTTGAATCTAAATATGGTATGAATTTTATTTTAGCATCAGAATTTAATGCTTTTATACTGTATTTAATTACTGCTAACTCCTTAACTGATATGCTTAAAAATCTAATAATGTTAACTTCAAATTTTTTATCACTTATGTGTACAATAAACCTACGATTTAAAATACCATTTTTCATATCTAATTCTCTATAAAAATCTTCAACCTTACATTTTGCTAAGTCTAATTCTATATCATCTATAAAAATTCTTATTCCTATATAGTTAATTGAATTAGGGATTTTACCAAAGTATTCTGGGTATCCATTTTTCCACCATCCTACACGAGTTTTATCTGGAAACCATACTCCAGCTATATAAGACCCCTTATGAGTATCTCCACTATAGTTTTCCTCATAGTTTCCCCTCATACCCATATAACCATTACCTATACTCATTATAGATTCCGCTAATCTATTTTCTTTGATTTCAATCTTATCTTGTATAATCTTCCATTCATCTATATTATTAAATAAACATTTCATATAACTCTCCTAACCATATACTCATTATACTTTTCTTGTATATATTCAAAATTTAATTGACTTGTTGAATCTACAACTAAATTTGCTTTTTTTAAATTCTCATAGTTTCCAACACCAACAGAAAACATATTAGAAGAATTTATAGCATCTATCCCTGCACTTGCATCTTCTATTCCTATACAGTTTTGAGGATTTACATTAAGCCCTTCTGCTGACATAAGAAATATATCTGGATGAGGTTTGCTATTTTTACATTTTCCTGCATCAGCTATAAAATCAAATTTATCACTCATACCCAAATGATTTAGCACATTTGTTGCATTCTTACTTGCAGATGATAAACCTATTTTTATGTTATTAGATTTTATATCACCTAATAAATTTTCTATTCCAGGCAAAATATCATTTGAAGTTATCTCATCTATCAACGATACATAATAATTGTTTTTTTCTTCGGCCATTCTCACTTTTTCTTCTTCTGAAAATAAATATTTCTTATTTCCAAATTCTAATATTCTGTCCAATGACTCCATTCTACTTATGCCTTTTAAAGATTCATTAAATTTTGTATCTATATCTATCCCAACCTTATGAGCTAGTTTTCTCCAAGCCATATAATGATAATATGCAGTATCTGTAATTACACCATCCAAATCAAATATAAATGCTTCAATCATTCTTATTTCCTCTTTCTACAAGAAATTTTTAGACTAATAATCAATTTATTTTATACCTTCTCTCTTACATTTAAGGTATTATTTATAGAATTTTCTATTCTAATTCAGTCTTTAACTCAAAATCTATTTCCATTTCACTTTCTTTTACACCTTGTTTTTTTATTGCTCTACAAAAATTTGACCACATTCTTCCAGAAAAGGCATTTAAATAGTTTATATTGCAAATAAACTTTCCTTTTTCAATTTCTTTATTATATAATTGTGGTCCAACTATATATACTGGAAATATAGCCCATGCTTCTTTTCCCCTGTATTTTTTTACAAATTTTGTATAGTTTTCATTCTTCATAATACACACTAAAAATACACATACAAATGGATTTTCTTCAACATCCATACCAAAAGAAAAAGATATATCTGTTCCCAACTCTTTTTCTATTTTATGCAGATTTTCCCGAATCTGATTTTCAAGTTTTAGTGATGCTTCATTACAGAATTCTTTAATTTCATTATCTCGAATTGGAACCCATAATGAAGTATCTGATATATAGTCTATGGCTTTATTATCAAAAGGTAACTCTCTTCGCTTCATCTCAGCTATAGCAGACATGTAATTTTTATCAGATATAAAAAAAGTTACAATTTTACTTTTATCTACATATATTTTAACTGGACACCCTTGTTTTTTATTATTTATTGAAATCCTAGTGATATCATGATATGAATACTCTTTTTCACTTCCTATACATTTACGAACTTTAATATTATGTAAATCAAAAATAATATATTTTCTTGTATAATCAAAAATTGAAAATAATCCATACATTGTAAATATAAAAGTGATTACTGCTATATAATACTGTTTAACATATAGAAGTAATACATTTATAACGATTCCAATTAATAAAAATATAACACCTAAAATTAAATTTACAGTTCCTGATTTTACTATAACTATATGTTCTTTATAGTCATTCATATCGCTCCTTCCCCCTACCTATTCAGTAATTACTTTTCTTATTGAATTACAGAATGATTAGAAGTGTTAATATTTGTTTTTATTCAAATAAAAAGCATACTGAATCTATTTTACTGAAAATAGTTTCTATTTGAACTAGCACTTACGTCTATGATAGCGTATTTCATCTATCTTCTATAAATACATTTTATATTATTTTAAAATGATGAACTTGTATTTTTCTACTCTTATTTCTTCTTTTAAGTCTACTATTTTTTCTTCATACAAATCTTTTACTTTTCTATTAGACAAATAATCTGGTAATTTTAAAGTTATATCTTTAGATGAATTATTTATTATTATGGAAATGGATTCTTTTTTTAGTAGAATAGTTCCATTTTCCTTATCTGCTAATATCCATTCATTTGACATAGACCTAAGTTCTTTATTTTCTTTACGAAGCCTAATAATCTTCTTCATAAAATCAAATATATCCTTATTCCATTTTTCTTCATTCCATTCCATACATTTTCTTTGTCCTTCAGATATTGAACTCAGTTCTCCATCCATTCCAATTTCGTCACCATAGTATATACAAGGACTGCCTGATTGTATAAACATAAACAAATATGCAAGTTTAACTCTATCAACATTTCCTCTAGCATAATTCAGTATCCTTGTAGTATCATGACTTCCAAGTAAATTAAAAATAACTTCACTAACTTGCATTGGATAACTTACCATTATATCATTTATCATGTATTTAAACTCTTCAGCATTTATCTCATCTGTACAAAAGAATTTTTTCATAGCTTCTGACATCAAATAGTTCATAACTGAATCAAATTGGTCCCCCATCAACCATGGTAAACTACCATGCCAAATTTCGCCCAGTATATATATATCTGGTTTTATTTTTTTAAGTTCTTCTCTAAACTTTCTCCAAAAAACGTGGTCTACTTCATTTGAGACATCCAATCTCCATGCATCTATATCAAACTCCTGTATCCAGTACTTTCCTACACCTAATAAATATTCTATTACTTCTAAATTTTCTGTGTTAAGTTTAGGCATATACTTTTCACAGCCAAAAGTTTCATAAGGTATATTTTTTTCATCTATTTGTTCTATTGGAGTATCAACTTTGCTCATGTCTTTTATATAGAACCACTCTTTATACCTAGAATTTTCCTTATTTTTAATTACATCTTGCCACTGTTTAGAATAGTATCCTATATGATTAAAAACAGCATCCAGCATTATTTTTATATTTCTCTTATGAGCTTCTTTTATTAGCCTTTTTAAAGTCTCTTTATCTCCTAATGAAGGGTCTATCTTCATATAATCAATTGTATCGTATCTATGATTTGTATTTCCAACTGTAATAGGGCAAAAATAAATTCCATTTATCCCTAAATCACTCAAATAATCTAAGTGTTCTATCACACCTTGCAAATCTCCACCTGTAAAATTATCTCTTGTTGGAATAGCTCCCCATTCCTCCACTCCTACTGGATTTATAGATGGGTCACCATTTGCAAATCTATCTGGAAATATCTGGTACCAAATAGTCTCTTTAACCCAATCTGGTACTTTAGGTACATCTATATAATTTAAATATGGGTATCCAAAAAAATTACTTATCTCACACAATTCTTTTTTGTCATTTTCATTGCCCAACTCTATTATCCTTTTTTCTGTAAATAGAATCTTTTCCTCTTGGCCTTCTATTATAAACCCATATCTTGAACGTTTGTTTAATGGTTTGCACTTAGCTATCCAATAATCAAATAATTCAGTTTCTACTTCTTTATCCATTATTATATTTGAACCACCAGACCAACCAATCCCAGATGCATTTAAATTTCCTCCTCCTGCACCACCTTTGTCCCATACATATTGGTCTCCTATTCTCAAAATCACTTTTTTTGCTTCATTTTTTTTAGTTCTAAGTCTTATATGTAATGTTTCTCTATCATAACCATAGGCATAGTTACTCATTGGTATATGTAATATGGCTTCTTTTGTTAAATTTTTTTTAGTAGTTTCTTTGATTTTATTGCTTAAATTTATATTCTTTTTATTTTTATTAGACAATTTAAATTTCTCCCTCCTTTATAATAATTTACATAATTTAAAGATAGGTTAATATATTTTATTATTATATCACAATAAAAATATATAATAGTAAAATATATTAACAATATGCTATCCAAGTTAAAATAAATTATATTATTAAATTTAATTTTATCCAGTTATTTTTGCAAAATAAAAACCTCTAGTATTTTTCTAGAGGATACAATATTATACTATTAACTTTTTTACTATCTGTTAATTCATTTCAAAACATACTCTAAGCTATATTGTTAGATTTAACTTTTTCTATATTTATAAAATAAGTTTCTCTTTCTTTAAATAAAGATACATATTTAAAATCAAGATACTTAAGCATATCATAAGCCACATCAAAATCTCTACATATATCTTCTACTCTGTGAGAATCAGAACCTACAGTAACTATAAATCCGCCAAGCTCTTTATATCTTTTTAATATATCTTCATTTGGATGTATAGCATTTAATCCATATCTATAACCAGAAGTATTTAACTCTATACCACTTCCATTATCGATTATTGATTTTAAAACTTCATCAATAACATCTTTAAAATCATTGTATATAACTCTATTATCTGAATAGATTCCATATCTAGATATATAATCTAAATGACCATATATGTTATAGTCTCTAAATTCACGATTAGTTTCAAGTATACTATTAAAATATTTATAATATGCATCTTCTTTGCTAAGCCCTTTAAAATACTCCTTTGATGGAACAGGTATATTATCAATTGTATGAGTTGAACACAATATGAAATCAAAAGGATTAGAGTTTATTATTTCATCTATTTCATTTTTTAGATGTTTTCTATAACCAACTTCAACTCCTAATAATAACTCTATGTCCTTTTTATATTTTTCTTTGAACTTATTAAACACTGGAACATAGTCATTATAATTAATGCAAAAGCCTCTACCTTTATCATGCTCTAAATGGTCTGTAAAAGTTAAATATCTAACACCAATACTTATAGCTTTTTTTATTGTATCTTCCATCGAATCCTTTCCATCACTTGAAAAATTAGTATGAATATGATTATCTATTAAATTCATATTATCCCTCCCTTTATTTTATCTATCTCAATTATACTACGAGTTCATTGTATACAAGTGTTAAAAGAATATTATAAGAGTTAAATTTTATTTACATAATCTTTCATAAAAAAGAAGCATCTATTTCGATTTTAGAAAATCATTAAAGATGCTTCTCTTTCATACACTTTTTTATTTAACTTTTAAAAGTCTTAATTTTGTAATAGAGTTTAGCAGTTATATGCCCAATCATATAGAAAGCTGCATAAAGTAAAACATATACATATGCTGAATCATTTAAAAATATATACATTAATATTATATAAGTTACTAAAGACACTACAAGTGATAAAATCCAATTAGTTTTATTTAATACACAAACTATCCCCTGCATTAAAAAGGCAACTGGAAAAATCAATACCATTCCTATTACAAAAATCCCTTTAGCTTGAACATTTGGTATATTAAATATATCTGTAGCAAAGGTTAAAAACATTAATATCATTATAATTGTGGGAAATATGATACTAAAAATATTACTCTTTTTCACAATAATCATTCCTTATTTGTCAGCTATTTGATAATCTTTAATAAGCATATCTTAAATTAATACTTTAATTATTTTGTAGCCTCAATTTCCCCCATCATTCTAACTAAATCTTGTCCATATTGACCTCCAGCCCAATTATTAGAAAGACCTTCAACTGTTTTAGCTTTCCCAAATAAAGATTTTTCATGTCTAGGGTCTACTGGATTTGAAAGTGGATAACCATCTTGTCCTGCATATAAGCATAAATGTTGAATCTGAGCTAAGATTCCTTCTTCCCACGTACCAAATCTTGAGTGGGCATTCTTATCAGTATCAGAACCTCCTGAAGAAGTCTTAAGTCCACAAGGATTCTTGAATGATGCATCTAATACCCCACCAAAATTACAGAAACCAGTTTCTTTTGCAGATTGAGCTACTGCTAATACAGGATTTACACCTTCTTGAACAGCAGTATCATACAATATTGGTATTAATTCTATAAATAAATCATTAGCTCTTTTAGATTTAGCCCATTTTAAACAAGCTTCTAAACTAGCTGTTGGTTCACCTAATATGCTTGTCTCATTTTTCATAGGAGAATCACCTTTTGTAGATGAGTCACCATTATTCTGTGCAGCAGAAACACATTTATTATATATGCTATCACTTATTGTACCTAATCTAGTAATTTTGTCTGCTCCTGCTAATATAGATTTATCACTACTTTCTGACACCAACACAATTGGATTTTCTTTAGCAATTGTAGAACCTGTAAGTGCATTTACTAAATCATATCCATCACTTAAATAAAATTCTGATGCATCTGGATAAAATTCTTTTATAACTTTCTTATTTGTATCATATCTATCTGAGCCACCAAGTCTTTTAGAGTTAGTCTTATTAACTAAGCTAGTACTCATAGATATACTTCCACCTACTGCATATGATTTTACATCACTTGTTGAAAAAGGAACACTCTTTCCATCTGTAAGCACTATAGGAGCTACATCTCTTACTGACACAGGTGCTGCACTTATAGTATCAGCTTCTCCTTTATATGCATTAGTTAATATCACTTCATCAACTTTTTTAATACTACTTACCTCTTTAGCAACACTATAACTAGTCTTTATTCTGTCATCTCCACCTAATCTAGTTACTTGTGCTCCTGTGTTTTTAAGTTCAGTTTCTACTGATTTGCTTATTGATAATTCTTTACCTATTATGTATATTTTTTTGACATTTTTTAATCTTTGTTTCGTTTCATTTGGTATGTTATTTTTTTGTGCAAGTAAAATTGGAGCATCAACAGCACCAGCAAGACCACTTGCTGAAAGACCATCTGCTATCGAACTATCCATATTTACCATAATCGCTGTATCATAACTCTTTTTGTCTGCTATTAATCCAGCCGTCTCATATATATTGTTACCTTTAATAGTATCTGATGTTAATGCATTTACATTAGGCACATTTATTAGAAATATAGCTAATGTTAGACCTAATGCTAAAACTCTCTTAATTGTTCTCATATTCTTCCCCCTTGATATATCAAGTTTAATTCAAAAATGACTATAGCATAGTACTACATCTATGCTATAGTCATTTATTATAATTTAATAATTATATATTTGTTATTATATCATAAATTACAAAAAGTTTCCATAATATTAGATAGATTAGAGGAAAAATTTACATTTTAGTTACAATTTCTAAGGTTTCAGTTCATATGTACATATATTTAGTAACAATTTGTAATAAAAATCGACATTTATATCTCATATTTATTATATTTTTTTACAAAATGGAAATTTATTGTATACAACAAACAGATTATATTTTTACAGAATCTATTCATTATTAAGTAAATTCTTTATCAATATTGTTAAAAATACATTTTTTAATAAATTTATTATGTGTCAATTTTTTTATTAAGTACATACTGTTTTTACTATATAATATGTAAACATATTTTTCAATTTTAATTTAATTCTAACATATTTTTATGTGTCTTATGATATATAATGTGATATATTCTAATTAATGGTATTTTCAAATTAAAAAATGTTACTGTTTTATAAAGTGACATTGTGCTTGAAAATAAATAAAACACTTAACTTTATTTAAGGAGATTTACGATGAGCAACAAACAAGGTTCTAACATAAAAGATGTAAAAATTAAAAATAAGTTAATAATATTGAAATTACTTTCTACAAATACACCTATGTCTAGGGTTGATTTAGCAAAGTCTACAGGACTTACCAAAATGACTTTATCAAATCTAGTTACAGAACTTATTAATGAAAACATGATTAGAGAAATAGAGTCATCAACTTTAAATGCACATTCATCAGGTCGTAAACCTATTTTATTAGATATTTCTAATATATCACCTTGTATCTGTGGAATTCTAATAAGAAGAAATATATGTAAGGTAATTATTTCAGACTTGAAAGGTAATATTGTAAAACAACTTTCTGAAACTTACCCTAAGTATCTATCAAATGAGGTCTTAAAAGATATAATAAAAAGAATGTTTACTAAGATAATGAAGAATAATAAAAGAGATATAATTGGAATTGGTATTTCTTCAATAGGTCCAGTAGATAATATAAATGGTATTATATTGAATCCTCCAGACTTTGGAAATGTATCAAATCTAAATATAGTTAATTTTATAGAAGAAATGTCTGATTTGCCAATATTTTTGATAAATGATGCTAATTCAGGTGCTTTAGCTGAAAAAATGTATGGTTTAGGTAAAGATATATCAAATTATATATACTTGCACATAATGAATGGTATTGGAGCTGGTCTAGTACTGGAAAATAGGCTTCATACTGGTAATCTGGGTCAGAGTGGAGAAATAGGACATACATCTATTAATTTTAGTGGACCATTATGTAGTTGTGGTAATAATGGATGCTTGGATTATTACACAAGTGTTAGTAATTTAATTAAAAGAGTTGAATCATTGAGCCATATTTATCCTAACTCTCCATTAATTAACTGTAAAGACTTTTCTCTAGTTAAGTTAATAGATGAGGCAAATAATAAAGATACTCTTGCTATGTTTTTACTTGATGAATTTTGTACATATATATCATACGCATTAGTAAATACACTTACATTGATTGACTGTAGTTCTATAATAATAGGCTACGATTTTAATATACCAGGCACATTCATAGAAAATACATTATTAAAAAAACTAACTGCTTCGGCAAGTTTTTCTAAATATAAAAAAATAAGTGTAAAACATTCAAATTTTGGAGCAAATGCACCATTAATCGGCTCTATAGCCATTGTCAGCTACAAATTTTTTAATGGAAGTATAAATTTTTATTAAATATGTAAAATATTTAAACACTTTTATTGAATATTTTTCCATTTAATATTATTATATTTTATAAGAGCGTTTAAAATTTGGAGGTATGAAAATGATTTCAGCTAAAATGGAAAAATTACTTAATGAGCAGATTAACCATGAATTATATTCTGCATATCTTTATCTCTCTATGTCTTCTTACCTTGAAGCAGAAGGACTTAAAGGATTTTCTAATTGGTTTTATGTTCAATATAAAGAAGAGACAGACCATGCTATGTTTTTCTACAAATATTTACATAATGTAGGAGGAAAAGTTCAACTTGATGCTATCCCAATGCCAGATTCAGACTTTACTTCTGCAATGGATATTCTTGAGCGTACATTAGCTCATGAAAAAAAGGTTACATCTTTAATAAACAATTTAGCAGCTGTAGCAAACTCTGAGGCAGACTTTAGAACTTCTCAGTTCTTACTTTGGTTTATATCTGAACAAGCAGAGGAAGAAACAAATTGTGAAGACAATATAAAGCGTGTTAAACTTGCTGGAGAAGGTGGTCTATTCTTTGTTGACCAGGAATTTGCTAATCGTACATATGCAGCCCCAACAAATCCACCTGTAACAATATAGTATTTAAAACCTTTTAATATAATAAAGTAGGTGTCTTAATGAAAATCAACATTGATTATTTGCATTAAGACACCTTTTATTATTCGTTTTATATGTAGTATTTTATTGTTTATACAGTTCTATTTTATAATTTTTAAAAATCTATTTTCACTTTAAGATACTTAAATTTAAAATTTGGGGTGACTGAAAATCACACTACTCAATTTATAAATGTGATTTTCAGCCAGTACTTTAATTATGGTTGAATACCAAAACTTATGAGCTATTTATATTTAACTATTAAAGCATCTACTGCACATACACCTTTTCCTTTAGGATATACAAACACTGGATTTAAATCTATTTCTTTAACTTCATCTTTATTTTCATAGGCATATTTTCCTAACTTAACCATCATGTCTGCAAGGGCTTCAACATCACAAGGTTCGCTTCCTCTATATCCATCTAAAAGCTTAAATGACTTCAATTTTCTAAGCATCATCATAGCTTCATCATGATTTATAGGTAATGGATATAAAGTAGTATCCTTAAATACTTCTACAAATACTCCTCCTAGACCAACTAGTAACATTGGACCAAATTGGTCATCATTAGTAATACCGATAATAATTTCTATACCACTTTCCACCATTTCTTGAACTAATATACCATCAATTTTAGCATTTGGTTTTTCTTTTTTTACATTGGCTAAAATCTCATTATATGCATTTATTGCCTCATCTCTATTTTTAATTCCTACTTTAACTCCTCCAACATCAGATTTATGCAATATTTCGGAAGAATTTATTTTTAAAACAACAGGATAGTTAATATATTTCAAAATTTCATCTAATTCATCAATACTTTTTGCATTACCTTGCCCTGGCACTGGTACTCCATATTTCTTCATCTCAATCTTACTATCTAACTCTGATAGAGCTACTACATTATTTGATTCTCTTTTCTTAACAGCCTCAAACTCTAAAGTTCTCTTTGAATAATCATAATCTACAAATTTAGCCATTTTATTAAAACAAGTAAACGTAGTTCCAACTGATGACATTATAGGTACTTGATTATCTTCTAATCTAGTTCTATAATTTAGATATCTATTTCCTTCAAGCGTTGGAACTGCAAACACAGGCTTCCTTAACCCTTGTTCTCTTGCTTCACTTACAGCTTGACAAAGTGTCTCATGCATTTCATTTTCTTCATCTCTTATATTTGCACCTACCATAGTAAATCCAACACTATCATCTTTTTCAAATGTATGTAATAGACCTACTATCATATCCTTTTCATGGAATAACGCAGTTGTAGCATCTAATGGATTTTTAGGTGTCGCAAATCCTGGAAGATAATTTTTCATTTCTTCTTTCGTTTCAGAAGATATTTCTGCAAGGTCTACACCATTTTCTTCTGCTAAATCTGCACAAATAGTATTTTCTCCTCCTGAGAAGTTTATTGCTGCGAAATTAGAATTTGTAGGCAAGTTACCATCTAGAACACTAAAAGCCTGTGCTAAACACATAAATTGTTCCAAATTCTCTACCGAAATCACTCCATATTTTTCAAAAATACTTTCAAAAGCCTTACTCGAGCCAGCTAAGTTTCCTGTATGAGAAGCAGCAGAAATAGCTCCTTTTTCTGACCTTCCTGATTTTAATATTATTACTGGTTTTCTCTTTTGTGCAGCTCTTTTTAGAGAGTCTATAAATTTTTGAGGATTTTTTAAACCTTCAAGATATATAGCTATTACTGATGCGTAATTATCATCTACAAGGAAGTCAACAGCATCTTCTAATGTAACTATATTTCCATTTCCCGTTGAGAAACCATAAGATATATTAAAATAATCACTTGAAACAATCTCTGCAGTTATAAATCCACTTTGACCTACAATTCCTATCCCAGGTTTTTTAGTATCTAAATCCCATTTAGAACCACCTGCCCATAGATTAACTTTATCTATACAATTTAATAATCCCATACAATTTGGACCTAATATTTTCATATCATATGTATTTGATATTTCTATAAGTTGATTTTCTAAATCTATTCCTTCTTCTGTTCCTTCTTCTGCAAATCCACTAGCATATACTACAGCTGCTTTTGTTCCCAATTCTCCAGAATCTTTTAATACAGATGGAACTATATTTCTAGGTGTACATACTACTACACAATCTACCACTTCTGGTACTTCTTGTATCGTTTTATAGCAATTTCTTCCAAACAATTCATCTCTTTTAGGATTTACATAATATACTCTATCTGTATCTTTACTTTTTACTATACTAAGTGCTGCACTTCTACCAAAGCCAAGCTTATCAGTAACTCCTACTATAGCAATGCTCTTTGGTCTAATAAGTTTTTCCAAGCTCATAAATTCACTCTCCTATATTTTATAGTTGTGATTTTAAATGAATTTTATCTCAAGATGAAACTTATCTTGGCACTAAAGATTATTAAATCTTGAGATAAATCATTTAAGATAAGGGTAATTTATTAAATGGCGTTATTATAGCCTTCCATGAATGCTGCTTTATTTTGAATATTGAATTTACCTTTTCCTTTCTCTTCAAAGAAATCACACATAGTTTTTAAAGCTAATTCTTTTTCAAGTAATCCAGTTTTAGCAATTAATGCTCCAAGTACTACTATATTTGCTGCCTTGGGATTGTTTACTTTTTGAGCTAATTCTTGACAATTTATTTTAACTACATTTATATCTTCTCTTAATGCTATATTATCATCTATTACAGATGTATTAATAACTACTGTTCCACCTTCCTTGACTAAGTTTATATAATCTAAAGATGGCTTATTCATTGCTACTAAAACATCTATTTCTTCCATATCAGGTCCACCTATACTCTCATCAGAAAACTTTACTACACTATATGCTTTTCCACCTCTCATAGTTGGACCATATGCAGGCATCCAAGTTACCTGTTTTCCTAATTCAAGTGCTGACTCAGCTACAATTAGACCAAGAGTTAAAACTCCTTGACCACCAAACCCTGCAAATACTAACTCTTTTTCCATAATTATTCACCATCCCTTTGCTTAAATTCGCCAAGAGTGTAATATGGCACTATTTCTTCTTCCATCCACTTGATAGATTTCTCTAATGATACACCCCAGTTAGTTGGACAAGGTGCTAATATTTCAACTAATGAATACCCCTCTCCATTCAATTGAGCTTCTATTGCATTTTTTATATATTTTTTTAGATTAATTATTTCCTTTGGACTATGAACTGAACCTCTTGCTACATATGCTACATCAAAGAAGTCTGCCATCATTTCAGGAACTTTTAATGGACTACCAGTAGTGTTTATATCTCTTCCATTTACACTTGTTGTTGTAACTTGACCTGGCATAGTAGTCCATGACATTTGCCCACCAGTCATCGCAAAGTTATTGTTATTTATTACAAATACAGTAACATTATGATTTCTATATGCGGTATTTAAAGTTTCAGAAAGACCTATAACATAAGCATCTCCATCACCTTGATAAGTCATTACTAATGTTTCTGGAAGTGCTACTTTAATTCCTATAGCTGTGGATGAAGCTCTACCATGTGCAGTTTGCATTTTATCTCCATTCCAGCTAAAATTCATATTACAAACACAACCAACTCCTAAAGTTAATACATGATTTTTTTCATATCCATGTTCTTCTATTACTTCTGCTATTATACGGTTTACTATTCCATGACCACAACCTGGGCAAAATTTGTTTGGTATTGAAACAACGCTAGGTGTTAATTTTTCTGTAGCCATATTAGAACACCTCCTTGATTTCGCCAGATTTTATTTTGCTATAAGTGTCCATTACTTGCAGTGTTTTTGGTATATGATTTCCACTGAATAGTCCATAAACAGGTACATTTTCTTTACATACTTTTTTTGATGCTAAAGCAACATCTTCTACTAACTGACCTGTATCTGTTGACTCTACTGATATAAATCCTTTTACATTCTTATTTACCTTTTCAAATGCCTTATATGGGAAAGGCCACACTGTTATTGGTCTTATTATTCCAACTTTTTCACCTTGTTCTCTAAGTCTTCTAACAGCATTCATAGTTGTTCTTGATGGTATACCGAACGCTACAAACACATATTCCGCATCTTCGACTTGATAATCTTCCCATTGCTGTTCATTTTCAGTTATTCTCATACGTTTTTCCATACAAAAAGCTGGTTTTTGGTTATCTGCAACTTTTGCATGGTCTCTATTACTTCCATCATAAGTCCAACCTAAATCTTCTTCTCTCTTCTTGAACTCTGGAAATTCTACTGGTTCCATCATTTGACCTAAAGCTGCTTCTGTCAAAATTTCAACAGGTACTCTATATTTCTCTGCTACATCAAACGAATTGTACATTAAATCCACAGTTTCTTGGATACTGTTTGGTGCATAAACGATTAAATGGTAATCTCCATTTCCTCCCCCTCTAGTATCTCTTAAGTAGTCTGTCTGTGCTGAATCCAGTGAACCAAGTCCAGGTCCCCATCTTTGTACATTTACGATTACACAAGGATAGTGATTTGCACATAAATATGAAATTCCTTCTTGTTTTAGAGATATTCCTGGTCCTGAGGAACTTGTCATAGACCTCATTCCACTTGCATATGCTCCATATACCATATATATAGCAGCCATTTCATTTTCAGATTGTATAAAAGTTCTTCCAAGTTCAGACATTCTATGTGATAAAAATTCCATTACCTCTGTTTGTGGTGTAATTGGATATCCTGCATAAAACTCACAACCACCTCTTAGAGCTGCTTCTGCAATGGCGTGGTTCCCCTTCCACATCTTCTTCATATTATTCC
Organism: Clostridioides difficile; assembly: GCF_001299635.1. GTDB lineage: Bacteria > Bacillota > Clostridia > Peptostreptococcales > Peptostreptococcaceae > Clostridioides > Clostridioides difficile_A. The sequence goes on from NZ_JRHN01000039.1 coordinate 157,613, forward strand.
AACTCCTTCTAAGCCTCTTGACATGCTTCTTCTTTAATTATTTCAAAAACATTATCTGGACACACTTGATAGCAAATTCCACAAAGTATGCATTTACTTTCATCAACTTCTACATGAGCATATCCTTCTTTATTTATGTTATCTGATATTTTTAATGCTCCTTTTTTACAAGATATAACGCAGTATTCACAACTTTTACATCTCTCTGCGTTTATTTTTAAGCTCATATCTACACCCCATTTCGTAATATTTCTACCTATTATCCAATGCTTGGTTCTTCTTTAAAATTTAATATTTCCTTCAAAACTGCTACAAATTTTTGGTTTTCTTCCATAGTTCCAATACTTACACGTGCATGTGTAGCACTTGGTCTTATTACAAACCCTCTTTTTTTCAAATCTTCAAATAGCTTTGGTACATCTGTCTTCATGTCTACATAAAGGAAGTTTGATTGTGAATCAACAACATCAAATCCCATTTTTGTAAACTCTTCTTTAAAATAATCCATTCCTGCTCTATTCAAGTCATATGTTTCTTTTATAAATTCATCATCATCAAGTGCTGCTGTTGCTCCACTTATGGCAACACGATTTGCAGAGAAAGGCTCTTTTACTGTAAATAAAGTTCTTATTATCTCATCTTTAGCAATACCATACCCTACCCTAAGACCTGCAAGACCGTATATTTTAGAGAAAGTCCTTGTTACTATAACATTGTAATTTTCTCTTACATACTTAAGTCCATCTACATAATTAGGTACTGTTAAAAATTCTATATATGCTTCATCTAATATAGTTATAATGTTTTCAGGGACTTTCTTTAAAAATGCTTCCAACTCTTTATCATCCACAATTGTTCCTGTTGGATTATTAGGATTACATACACATATTAATTTTGTTTTATCTGTAATTTTATCTAATATACCTTGTAAATCATACTTATAATCTTTTGTTAAAGGTACTTCTACTGGTATTCCTTCATTTTTTACAGTTGCAGTTCTATATGATGGGAATGTTGGGTCACAGTATATAACCTCATCTCCTCTATTTATAAAAGCTTCACCTATTAATGTGATAACGTTATCCGCACCATTAGCAACAATAAAGTTTTCTGGTTTTAAATCTAGCTTATCAGCTAATTTTCTTCTAAGTTCATTAGCTTCTGGTTCTGGATAAAGTTGACCTTGTTTTAACATTTCAATCATAGCTTCCATTGCTTTTGGTGATGGACCTAGAGGATTTTCATTTGAAGCTAGTTTTATTATTTCTTTTACACCATATTTCTCTTTAACTTTTTCTATTGGTTCACCTGGAACGTATTGATGTAACTCTTTTACTGTATTTCTCAATAATTTTTCTATCATTTTTTAAAAGCCCCCTCTGTATATGTATTTTCATTTATATAAACGCCATCGCGTCTACTTACTTTAATATTTTAAAATTAATTATCTATTTAAATCTCTTTTAACTAAGCATTTCTTTGATTTAATTCTTCTCTTATTTGATTTAGTTTCTTATCACTTACTGGATATAAGATGGCTATAACAACAGCTATTATTAAAGGTATTGCCATAGAATAAGAAATCATGTTTATGAAGCCACTTTTAACTGCTTCTGTAACTACCATATCAGCTTGATATCCCATTGAATTCATCAAAACTGTTCTTATAGTAGTTGCAAGTAACACGCCCACTTGTATTGCAACTGGATATAATGACATACTTAAACCAGGTAAATCTTTTCCTGATTTCCAATGTCCATAGTCACAAGAACCAGCAAAGAAGTTAAGGTTTATTATTGATACTACATTTGCAAAACCACCACCAATTGCCAGTAACATAGTTACACCTAAAGTAGTTTTTCCCCAAGGAGTCCATGCAACTAATAAGTGACATATTGCACATATAGAAAAAGAAATTATTGAAGCTAGTTTTTGTTCTCTACATATTTTTATAAATATTGGTGCGAAGAACATGAACGCTACACTTACTAAAGGCATTATTGATAAAAATACGGCTAACCCACGTTCATCTTCTATTACATATTTAAAATAATATGGAGCTAAAGGCCCTAGACCTATAGATCTTATACATATAAGAAATTCTAGACAAAATGCCATCATAAGTGGAACATTAGTAAATAGAGCTTTTGCCATCTCACTTGCTTTAATCTTTGGTTTTTCTTCTTTTTGAAGAACTTCATCTTCTGCGCCAGATTTTATTATCTCTGTTGAAGAAAACCAAAATACTAAAAGACATCCTGCTGCAAAGAATAAATAGGTACCTAGATAACCCATTCCTTCTCCACCTAATACATCTGCAAATAAAACTAATAATAACGGATATGAAAAACCTACTAAAAATTTACCGACTTCTTTAAATATGTTTGTAGTAGTTGAACCTATAACTCTATCTTTAGGTGTTTTAGCTACTACAGGGTAAATAGCATAAATTATAGTAAAAACTACTTGTTGAGCACAAGATGCTATTAATAATAAAGCGGTCATTAAAGGTAAAAGTAATGCTGGACTTATTTTCATCAATGGAACTATGAAAAATATCCCATATGTCAATGCCAATGCTGCGGGTGTATATCTAAGCCATGGGTAATATTTTCCTTTTTTAAATGGTTGCTTGTCAAATACTGTACCTGTTATAGGAGCTACAGCAATTTTTATGAAAGATTGTACAATTTGCATACCACCTGCCATAATTACACCAAGCTTTGCTACATCAGTTAAAAAGATATTTGTTACTGTTGATACAAAATAACCTATAAAATTGTATGCTAGGTTTATAGAACTTGAATATGTGTATATTGCTCTTTTCTTAGGGTCTCTCATATCATCTCTAAAATTTGATATAAGGTTTCCTTTTGGTTTGCTTTCTTGACTACTCACATCTACCCCTCCCTTATAAAATTTAATTACTTTTTATTATTCACGTATAATATTTTATATTCTGAATCTTTTCCTTTTTCTTTTTGATTCAGTTTATTTTTTTATATGTGTATAATTTTAATTTAATTATATTCTCAAAATTCATAATTGTCAAACACTTTTTTATTTTTATTTTCCGCCTTTAAAATTAACTAAAAAGCTGATTTAACTTAATTTAAGTTTGTTTTTTATTGTTTTGCTGTTTTAAAACATCATAAAAACATATATTTCAAATTATTTTATCAAATTTTTGATAATTTTAAATTTCAATAAATTTATTCAAGAATAATTTATTCAAGATTTTTTTATACTACATCTAGATATTAAAAATATTTTTTTCTCTTTTAAATTTCTTTTATTTTTATACATGTACTATTGATTTAAAAATAAAAGCATGTTACAATTACAAAAAGAATCTATCAGACAAACATCATTATAAATATCAATTTCAGAATTTTCAATTTTTTCTTTTTATGTAATTCTACATAGTACTATAAGTTATTATAACTATACTAATCCAAAACTAATAAAAATAAATATTGTGCTACTTTTACATAAAATATATTTAAAATATATTTTATAAATTTTATTAAAATATTTTATAAAGGAGAAGAAACTATGTTACTTTTAATTGCTACGTGTGCAGTGTACATATGGATTGGTTTTTATTTTTCTAAAAAAGTTAAAACGGCATCTGATTTCCTAATTGCAGGTAGAAATCTTCCTTTACCCATACTCGCCGCAACTATCGCTGCTACATCTTTTGGAGGAGGATGCTTAGTAGGTGGAGTTCAATGGGGAGCTGAAAGAGGGTTATGGGTTGGTATGTACTCTACTATAGGTGCGGCTTTGGCTTGTTTTATAAACGCATTTTTTGCAGGAAAGTTAAGGAGTTTATCTTGTGATATAACACCTGCAGACTATATTGAAACTAGATATGGTCATAGTGTATTTTTAAGAACTTATCAAAGTCTTGTGACACCAATATCAATATTAGCCATCATGGGCAGTCAATTAATATCTTTTGGTTCTGTATCTACTGCATTTGGCATTCCTTATGATGTAGCAGTAATTATAGGAGTCATAGTAATCATTATATATACTTATACATCAGGAATGTGGGGAGTTGCAGTATCAGCTTTTATTCAACTTGCTATTTGTATAGTATTTTTACCAATAGTGGCTTATATAAGCTTAAAATTAGTTGGCGACAACCCTTTACTTATGTTACAATCAATGGTAAAAGAACCATTCTTTCCAGGAAATAAATCGATTAGTGATTTTATGTATACAGTTTTACCATTAGTTTTAGGCTCAATATTTTCTTATGAAAGTTTTTTAAGATATCAATGTGCTGATAATGCTAAAAATGCAGTTAAAAGTAGTATAATTGCAGGATTTATACTATTGTTTCTTGCTTTTCCTATAGGAATAATTGGAGCTATTGGTGGTAGTTTATTTCCAAACATATCATCTGTCCAGGTTTTACCTCAAATGATATCAACAACTTTACCACCTTTAATTTCTGTATTATTCTTAGCTGCTATATTAGCTGCCATAATGTCTACTGCAGATTCATTAATGACTTCAATGAGTGCTATCATATCAAGAGATATTTACAACAAATTATTACATCCTGATATAGAATTTAATGATTTGAAAAATACTTTAAAATATTCTCAAATTGCTTCAGCTTTAACAGCTGTAGCAGGTGCAATTATAGCACTTAAATTTGATAGTTTATTAGAATTATTATTTTGGCCAGCACCATTATGTACAGGTGTAATATTTGCACCATTTGTAATTGGCCTTTGCTGGAAAGGTGCTACAAAAAAAGGTGCTATCTATGCTGTTATAGTAAGTATGATATTGGCATTATTAAATATGGTTGGCATTCTTACTGTCTTTGACAGAATTTTAATTCCTATAATAGGTGGTTCTATTACAATATTTATAGTTAGCAAATTTTCAAAAAAAGATTGAAAAGAGAGGTATATACAGTAAATATGTCAAAATCAGAAAAAGGAAAAGAGACAAAAGCTAGTATTGTAAGTGCTGCTAGAGAATTATTTTTTGAACAAGGTTATCATAAAACGACAACTAGGCAAATTGCAGAAAGAGCTAATATAAATTTAGGTCTAATAAGTTATTACTTCTCAAGTAAAAGCGAAATAGGGGCTATAATATATGAAGATATAAGAGACGAAATGCAGTCTTTAATCTATAATTATCATGAAGAAGGTACTATGATGATGTTCTTTCTTGCCATGAATGCTGACCTTTGTTTTCTTCTAAAAAATGAAGCGTATAGGAATTTTTATTTAGATATAGCTTATGAAGAAGCTATTTTAAGCTATCAACGAAGTGTAACTGAAATGGTAATGAAGAGATATGTTAATGATAAAGAATCTATAGAACATGACGAGTTAATACTTTCTTGTATTGGTATACTTGCCATGAAACCTGAGATAATTAGGGTTTATATTTCACACAAGTATGATATATCTTCTCAAGCTGTAATAAGATATTTTACAAAACAATTCCTCATTAACCTTGGTCATAGCACTGATTTATGTGAAGATATTTTAGAAGAATTGAGTAAATACTATATAGATATAGTTGATAACTTCACACCAATAATAACTCGTATAAGAACTTAATAAAACTTTATTGAACTTTTAGAGACTGAAATATTAGAATCATAATTAGATTTTAGGATTTCAGTCTTTATTATATTTAAAGATATTTTTTAATATTTTTTCTTAATACCATAAGTACCTACACAATCATATCTATAAACTTCTTTATCCATAAATTCCAGAGACGCCACTCATGACCTCCAACACACTCTTCATATATAACATCTACATTTAAAGACTCTGCATATTTCTTAAATGTCTGATTATTTTCATATAAAAAATCCCTATCACCACAGAATTGATAAATTTTAGGAATATCTTCATTTCTTTCTTTAAGTTTCTTAAGTATGTAAAGTAAATCGTTATCACTATTTCTAGCATCCTCTGGTCTTCCAAAATCATGAAATAGAATATCTGCATTAGTTTCTATTTGTTGATTTTCTAACTCATGAATCATGTCAGGTGAACCAGAAAAACTTGCAACTGCTGAAAATTCTTTTGGTTTTGAAAGTGCTAACTTTAACGCACCATATCCACCCATAGACATGCCAGCTACAAAATTATCTTCTCTCTTGTCTGATAAAGGAAATATAGCTCTAACAAACTTAGGTAATTCCTCACTTACAAAAGTAAAATACTTGTGCCCATACACCATATCTGTATAAAAACTAGTTTCTACTCTTGGTATTACAAGAGCTATATTTTTATTTTTAGCATAATGTTCCACATTAGTATATCTAATCCATGAACTTTGGTCATCTTCTAAACCATGAAATAAGTATAATGTTTTAAACTTACCCTCAAAGTCATATATCTCTTTACCACTAAAAAGTTCTTTTCCATTTGCTACAGGTAAAACTACAATTACATCAGTTTCTCCTCCTGTATATTTAGATTTAAATTTACATTCTATAAACGCCACAAAAAACACCTCTTCTATAATGATTTTATATCTAAAAAGCACCAAGAGTTTAAGCTTCTCAGTGCTTTAAAGATTTCTTAATTTATATATTTTTAATTACACATAATATCTGTTTTGGCTACATATAATCGGAGGTATCTGTTGGTAATCCCTTTTTATCCAATTTACCTTCAACAACATCTTTAATTATAGAATAAATTACAGCAAACATTGGAACTCCTATAACCATTCCAACAAACCCTAATAATTTTCCTGCAACCAACAATGAGAATAAAATCCAAAATGCAGATATACCAATTGAATCTCCAAGTATTTTAGGCCCTATAATATTTCCATCTATTTGTTGTATTATTAATATAATTAACAATAACCATAAAGCTTTTATAGGAGATACAAACAATACTATTAGTGTTGATGGTATAGCTCCAAATAAAGGTCCAAAGAAAGGTATTATATTTGTAATACCAATTATAACTGATATTAATAATGTATATGGCATTTTAACTATTGTAAGTATTACAAATGTTAGAATACCTATAATAAATGAGTCTAATATCTTCCCACCTAGAAATCTTCCAAATGTATAATTACTTCTATGAGTCAATTCTAAAATTCTCGCAGCTTGTGTTTCTGTAAATACTGCATAAGTTATTTTTTTACTTAATCCATAGAATTTTTCTTTATCGATTAGTAAATACACTGAAACAATTAATCCTAAAACAATATTCCATATACTAGAAGCTACATTCTTTAACATATTTCCTAATATCGGTATTAAATCAGTTACAAATTTTATAATATATGCAACAAATTCATTCCATTTATCTACTGCTAAATTAAAATATTGTTCATCAAGATTTAAATCAGTCATTAATTTATCAATAAGCTTAGTTGCATTATTTACATACATAGGTATATCATTTGCTAGTCCAACAATACTCTCAATTACTTGAGGCAACACGAAATACATAAATAAGTAAAGTATCAATGCGGCTGTTGCATATGTTAATAAAAGACCCAGTCCTCTTTTTGATTTTTGTTTTAGGTTTTTTAATTTCTCACTTTTTATAAAAACTCTATCTTCATAAAATTTCAAAATAAAATTAAGAAGATATGCAATAGCAAATCCTATTATAAAAGGCTGTAAAGTTGTAAATATAGCATCTAAATTATTAGAAAACACATCGATTTGTGATGATACTAGATAAAATATAATACTACAAGCAGCTATTATAAATGTATAAATTGCTATTGTTGTGTACTTTGTATTCCAATTAATTTTCATTTTTTCCTCCTTATTTCTATATAACTAAATTTTATCACAAAATCACTACTTTTATAACAAATATACCAAATTAAAATTTTAAATTCTATAAAGTATAATTAGAATACAAGTTCTCAATTTTATTTATATTCATCTTTTTACAATATAATCTACATTATTTTTTTAGAATCTTAATTAATTTATCATTATATGGTGCATATCTAATAGGAATATCTAATTTTAATTTCTTTAAGACACTCTTATAGTGAGTAAATGTATCAAACCCAGCTTTTCCATGATATGAACCCATTCCGCTCTCACCAACTCCACCAAATGGCAAGTAATTTGTAGCTATATGTGTAATTGTATCATTGATACAACATCCACCTGCTGGAATCATTTCTAAAATTTTATTTTCTAGCTTCTTATCTTTTGTAAAAATATAAAGTGCCAATGGATTTGGTCTTTGTATAATTTCTTGTACAACTTCATCCAAGTCTTTATAAATTAAAATAGGAAATATAGGTCCAAATATTTCTTCCTTCATTATATTGTCATCCCAAGTAACATCATTTACTATAGTTGGCTCTATTTTTAATTTCTCATTATTATAATCTCCACCATATACTACTTTATCTATATCGATAAGAGATACTATGCGATTAAAATGTCTTTCATTTATAATTTTAGGAAATTGTTCATTATTACATGGATTATCTCCAAAATACTTAATAATATAGTATTTTATTTTTTCTATTAATTCATCTTTCCTATCTTCATGTACTAATACATAATCTGGCGCTACACAAGTTTGCCCTGCATTTATTAGTTTTCCCCATGTAAGCCTTTTTGCAGTAAGGTCTATATCTGCATCTTTTAAAATAATACAAGGGCTTTTTCCTCCAAGTTCTAAAGTTGTAGGAGTCAAATACTCTGATGCTGATTTCATTACTATTTTGCCAACATTAGTGCTTCCTGTAAAAAATATATAATCAAACCTTTCTAATAATAATTTTTCACTTTCTTCTTGACCACCTTGAACAACTGCAACGTACTCTTTTGAAAAAATCTTTTCAATTATCTCTTTAACTATACCAGATGTTGACACAGAATATTCAGATGTCTTTAATATAACACAATTACCTGCTGCCACTGACCATACTAATGGTATAAGTGCTAATTGAAACGGATAATTCCAAGGTGACATTATAAGTGTAACACCATAAGGTTGTGGAATAATCTTAGATACAGATGGAAAGTTAACCATACTTGATTTAACTCTTTTTGTCTTACCCCATTTTCTTATATTTTTTATAGCAAAATCAAGTTCACTATAAAACATACCTACTTCTGTCATAAAACCTTCAAAATTTGACTTATTTAAATCTTTCTTTAATGCCAAAAGTATTTTTTCTTCATTTTCTAATACAACTGACTTCAATCTTTTTAACTTTTCTAGGCGAAATGATATATCTCTTGTTTTTCCTGTATTATAATATTGCCTTTGAAGCATCACTAACTTATTTATATCCATTATTTAAAATCCCCTCTTGAAGAATTTTTCTATTTTATATTGTAGATAAAATTCTATATACTTTTATTTTACCAATTTATATTCTAAGAAATTCACATAAATATAACATAAATTTATCAATAAAAAAAGCCCCTTTAATTAAATAAGTAGGCTAGTAATCATATTTTAAAATTGAATGATTTTTAAATTATAACACTATAATGAACAATCAAATTATAGGTTATCATTCATAAAATTATTTTGTAAATATTCTATAATGTATTTTTATAACATCTCATATTTAAAGATACTTATAAATTTATACTTTTAATATTGTCTAAATATTCAAGTATTGGCTTTAAGTATTCTTTATCACACCATTCAAAACTTTCTCCTGACAACAATGGCGCTTCTGCTGGTTTAAGTCCTTTACGCTCTTGTTTGGCTATAGCTTTTTTTAAAAAACCACAAAGTACACTATCTAACCATGACATTTTTGTTTCATTCCATTCTCCACGGCAATAAAAACAAGGAATTTCATCTAATTCATCTTTAAGGTTAGCTTCTCTTAATTTTTTTAATACTTCATCACTATATGGGGATGCTCCTACACCAAAAACTATTAGATTTTTTCCTTTTAATTCTTCATAATGCTTCTTTAGAAAAGAAATCCCTGCTATATTACAAGCATAAAGACCTCCTCCTAAGATAATAGTATCGTATTTCATAATTTTTTCTATGTTTATATCTTTAATCTCAAAACTATCACAAATCAATAATTCTGAAAGCCATTTAGCATATTTTTTTGTTGCTCCATATTTACTTTTGTAAATCACTACTGTATTTTTCATAAATTATCTCCTTTTGATGCCATACCAAGTTGATTTTTTACTTTTCTATCTTATAAATTATTGTCTTCTACATAATCTCTTACATACTCAATTCCTCTGCTTAATTTCATAATCCCAGAAAATAATTGTTCTACCTCTTTTTCTGTAAAATCTTTAAATAAAAGCTCTAATACTTTAATTTGCATATCTCTTACTCTTTCTGAATACTCTTCTACTCTATCCTTTGTTAAAAGGCAAGTAGCTCTTGAATCTTTTTCATTTTTTTCAATTTGTACAAACCCCTTTTTTTCTAAAGCAACAGCTAATTTCTTTACATTTTGTCGTGAGCATCCCATAAGCTCTCCAAGCTTAGTCAATGTCACAGTCTCATCTATAGATTCTGCAAGTGCTAAAAGTAACCATTGTTTCATTGTAAGTTCTGGGTCTAACTTGTCACATGCAGTTTGAAGTTTATTTTGCATTACAAATAGATTTGCAAATATAGCTTGTTTCCTACTCTCATCATCCACCACAATTTTTTTCATTAAAGTTTCTATATCCATTTTTTGTCCCTCTCTATATGCTAATCCTCAAACTTTCCATCACTATTTACAAATAGTAATTAGTTACTTTTTATTATAGTAACTAATTACTATTATGTCAATAATTTTATATTTGTTGCTTCTTTATTCATTATATCACGGAATTTTAATTACAACTTGCTATTGTAATTAGTTATTTTAATTCTTTACTTTACAATCTAAAATGTTGTACAATTTTTTTGTGTAAACACAGTAATATTGTTATTATTATTTAGGTTATAGATTGCCTTTTTCTCAATACTTTGTTTAATCAAATAATATGTTATTATATTCTTTTCTTTCATATTTTCCACAGTACATCATAAATATAATTTCCAAAAAATGTATTGAATATACATATTATAATATATATTAATTACTATCACTTTCTCATATTGATGACAAATACACTAATTTAATAGTTATATTGCATATGAATCATTCAAAAAAATATGTATGTTATATATGAATAGTAAAATACACCTGTATTTTCTATAATCATAATGTAAGTTTTGATTTTTCATAGAACAATTATCATATATAAAAAGGGTTCTTAAGAACCCTTTTTATATATTTATATTTTATGAGTATAATTTAACTCATATTTAAACTATTTGCATTAAATACATTTTAAGTTATATTAATTTTTTAAAATCTACTCTAAAACATATTTTCTGTACTTATTAAACTCTATATCACTACATTCAACATCTAAAACGGTTCCTTCTTCGGTATATTCTGTACTTATTATGCTTGCATTATCATTAAAATAAGATGCTATATAACCCTCACTGTATGGGATTAAAATCTTACATCTTATATAATCCTTAAATATACTATCACAAATATATTTCATCATTTTGTCCATATTTATATCTTTTTTTACTGAAACAAAGATTCCATCTATATCGTCTACAATATTATTTAAAACTTCTTCACCTATTAAATCAACTTTATTATATACATTTATCATAGGTATACAATCAGCACCTATCTGTTTTAAAGTATCTTCAGTTACTTTAATATGATTTTTGTAGCTTGGATTTGAAATATCAACAACATGTAATAATATATCTGCTTCACATGCTTCTTCTAAAGTTGACCTAAATGCCTTTACTAGGTCATGTGGAAGATTGCTTACAAACCCAACAGTATCAGATAATAAAAACTCTTTGTTATTTGAAAGAACTATATTCCTAACAGAAGTCTCTAACGTAGCAAATAGCATATCTTTCTCAAAAACTTTCTTTTCTTCAGAATTTTTAAATGTATCCACTAATTTATTCATGATTGAAGATTTCCCAGCATTTGTGTACCCAACTAAAGCAACATTTGGGAGATTTGATTTTCTCCTCATACTTCTTTGGGTTTCTCTTTGAAATTTTAAATCATCAAGTTCTTTATTTAGAAAAGTTATCTTTTCTTCTATTCTTCTACGGTCAAGTTCTAACTTTTTCTCACCAGAACCCCTATTTTTAGTACCAACACCACCACTTTGACGTCCTAAATTTTCATTTGAACCTATAAGCCTTGGTAACATATATTTTAAACTAGCAACTTCTACTTGAAGTTTAGCTTCTCTAGTTTTTGCCCTCTGTGCAAATATATCAAGTATTAATGCTGTCCTATCTATAATTTCGCAATTAAATTTTTCTTCAAGGTTTTTGAGTTGTGATGTAGAAAGTTCATTGTAAAATACTACTATATCTGTATTTTCTTTCTTTATTAAGTCTAATAACTCATCGACTTTACCTGTACCAATGTAATATGCTCTATTGACTTGCTTTGCATTTTGAATTATACTTCCCACAACATCAATATCACATGCTGAACACAAGTTTTTAAGTTCAATCATCAGTTCATTAAAATCCTCAGATTTATTATTTATGTTTAGTCCTACTATTATTCCTTTTTTCGCCATATCCATATTCTCCTTATCTGCTATTTTTATTTAATATATAGCACGAGATTATGGCTCTATAATTAAATTCATTAAGAATTATACCTTTATTTTATCCTTAAATGACACTTCTAATTTAACATTATAATAACCATAATCGTGCATTATTTTCTCAATCTTATAGAAAAAATCACTTTCATACACCCCCTCTCAATTATATTATGTAGTTTTTTCAATAAAAAAACTCCTTACAAATCTAAGTAATACAAACAAGCTACTTATATCATAAGAAGGATTAAAATTCTAAATATATATTAAAAATATGCCAATTTAATTGACTAACATGTAATTATCATATTATATTTAACCCAATTCTTAAATTTAAGTAGTTTTTACATGATTAATAAAAGTAATAGAAATATACACTTTTATACAATCAACAACTATTAAAATTAAATTTTATTTATAATAAAATTTAAAGAATACGATTAAATATACATTTTGATAACCACCTCCAACATTTTCCTTATTACATAGTATAATAAAATACATACTTTGTAAAGACATAAAATAATAGATAAGACTATACTTATAAAATATAATCTTATCTATTTAGCTTATCTTAATAAATTACATATCTGTTCTAAAACAATTTTTTGTTACATTGCTTCATCTTCTTCAAATTGAGAATTATAAAGATTGGCATAGAATCCGCCTTTCTTTAGAAGTTCCTCATGATTTCCTTGTTCAACTATATCTCCTTCATTCATAACAAGAATCATATCAGCATCACGTATAGTTGATAATCTATGAGCTATAACAAAACTTGTTCTACCTTCCATAAGATTATCCATAGCTTTTTGAATCAATACTTCTGTTCTAGTATCAACAGAACTTGTAGCTTCATCTAATATTAATATTTTAGGGTCAGCTAAAATGGCACGAGCTATAGTCAATAATTGTTTTTGACCTTGAGAAACGTTACTTGCTTCTTCATTTAGTTTCATCTTATATCCATCTGGCAATGTTTTGATAAATCTATGAACATGTGCAGATTTAGCTGCCTCTATAACTTCTTCATCTGTAGCATTTAATTTACCATATCTTATATTCTCCATAATGGAACCACTAAATAACCATGTATCTTGAAGAACCATACCAAACATTTCTCTGAGTTCACTACGATTGAAATCTTTAATATTATGACCATCAATCAGTATTGCACCACTATTAACATCATAGAACCTCATTAAGAGCTTAACTATTGTAGTTTTACCTGCTCCTGTAGGCCCAACAATGGCAACTTTTTGGCCTGGTTTAACATTTACAGAAAAATCATTTATTATAGTCTTGTTTGAATTATATCCAAAGTTGACATTTTCAAAATCAATTTTGCCTTCTAAACCATCTATTGAAACTGCATTTTCAACAATTTGGTCTTCTTCTTCCTCTTCTAAAAACTCAAATACTCTTTCAGAAGCTGCTGCTGTTGATTGTAGCAAGTTAGCAACCTGTGCAATCTGAGTCATAGGTTGTGTAAAGTTTCTTACATATTGTATAAATGATTGTATGTCCCCAACTTCAATTGTTTTCTTAATCGCAAGCCAACCTCCTAAGATTGAAACCATTACATATCCTAAGTTTCCAATAAACATCATAAGTGGTTGCATTATCCCTGATAAGAATTGAGATTTCCATGCTGAATTATACAAATTATCATTTAATTTATCAAACTCTTCTATTACTTCTTCTTCACGGTTAAATGCTTTTACTATTGTTTGACCACTGTAAGTCTCCTCAACCTGACCATTTACATTTCCTAAATATTCTTGTTGAGACCTAAAGTATTTTTGTGATTTCTTTACTATTCTCGAAATTACAAACATTGATATTGGCAATATTAAAATTGCTACCAATGTCATAATACCACTTATGGATAACATCATTATCAAAACACCTATCATAGTTGTCACTGATGTTATAAGTTGTGTCATACTTTGATTTAAACTTTGGCTTAAAGTATCTATATCATTTGTAATTCTTGATAATATTTCACCATGTGTCTTAGTATCAAAATATTTCATTGGCAATCTATCCAATTTTACTGAAATCTCTTTTCTTAAATTATAGGATACTTTTTGAGAAATTCCACTCATTATAAATCCTTGTACAAAAGAGAATAATGCACTTATCAAGTAAAGGCAAAGTAAAAATACCAAGATTTTTCCAATTGCATTAAAATCTATACCTACATTACCTCCAGAAACTTTGCTCACTAATCCTTCAAATATCTTTGTAGTTGCCTTACCTAAGATTTTTGGACCTACTATGGAAAATGATGCACTTCCAATAGCAAATACAATTACCAAAATTATTGATATTTTAAATTTAGATAAATAAGCAATTAGTTTTCGCATAGTTCCTTTAAAATCATTTGCTTTTTGACCTGCTCCCATAGATTTTCCCATAGGGCCTCTTCCCATTCTACTCATTATCTAGCTCCTCCTTTGAAAGTTGTGATAAAGCTATTTGCTCATAAACTTCGCAATTTTTTAGAAGCTCTTTATGTGTTCCTATTCCAACTATTTTTCCTTCATTTAGAACAACTATTTGTTCTGCATGTAGGATTGTGCTAATTCTTTGTGCAACTATTAGTACTGTACTTTCAGCAGTTTGCGATTTTAAAGCCTTACGAAGAGCTGCATCAGTCTTTAAGTCAAGAGCTGAAAAACTATCATCAAATATATACACTTCTGGATTTTTTGCTATTGCTCTTGCTATAGAAAGTCTTTGTTTTTGACCTCCAGATACGTTTGTTCCACCTTGAGAAATTTCAGTTTTGAAAGCTTCTGGTTTAGAATCAATAAATTCTGTAGCTTGAGCTATTTCAGCTGCAGTTCTCATTTCTTCATCTGTTGCGTCTTTTCTACCATATTTTAAGTTGGACTCTATAGTACCAGAGAATAATATTCCTTTTTGAGGTACATACCCAATTTTCTCTCTTAAGTCATGTTGAGAAACATTTTTTATATTAACTCCATCAAATAATATTTCTCCTTCTGTAACATCAAAGAAACGAGGAATTAAGTTTATAAGAGTCGACTTACCACTACCAGTACTTCCTATAAATGCAGTTGTTTCTCCTGGTTTTGCTGTAAAAGATATATCTGTCAATATAGGTTCTTCTGCATCTGGATACATAAATGAAACATTTCTAAATTCAACAAGACCTTTTTTATCTTCTTTAAATTCTTGCACTTCTGTTTTTTGAGGGTCTTTAATACTTATATCTGATACTATTACTTCATCTATACGTGTAGCTGAAACAGATGCTCTTGGAAGCATAATAGATACCATTGATATCATCAAGAATGACATTATTATCTGCATTGTATATTGTATAAATGCCATCATATCTCCAACTTGCATTGCCCCAGAATCAACACTATATGCACCTCTCCAAACTATAAGAACTGTGATAAGGTTCATTATAAGCATCATAGCAGGCATCATACATGTCATAACTCTATTTACAAAAAGATTTGTTTTAGTTAAATTTGTATTTGCTTCATCAAATCTTTCTTCTTCATGTTTTTCAGTACTAAAAGCTCTAATGACTGGTATACCAGTTATTATTTCACGGCTGACTAAGTTTAACTTATCAACAAGCTTTTGAACTAGTTTAAACTTAGGCATAACCACTGAGAATAATACTACTATTAATGATAAAATAGCAACTACTGCTACTGCTATAATCCATGCCATTGAAGTATTTGTATTTAGAACTTTTATTATTCCACCTATAGCCATTATAGGTGCATAGAATACTATTCTAAGTAACATAACCATCAACATTTGAATTTGTTGAATATCATTTGTACTACGAGTAATTAATGAAGCTGTAGAAAATTCATTCATCTCAGTATTTGAGAATGACATAACTTTTCTAAAAACTCCACTTCTTAGATTTCTACCAACACTTGCTGCTACTCTTGCTGCTAAGAATCCTACTGTTATTGTAGCTACCATACTAACCATAGCTATACCAAGCATTTTAGCACCAGTAAGTAATATATAATTATTTTGAGTTTTTTCTGTATCAATACCTATTTTCTCATACTCTGCCTTTACATATGATACCGAACTTTGTGTTATCATACTTTCTGGCATACCTTCAAAACCTTTACTCATCTCTTTAGTTAATGTTTCTAATTGCTCTTTTGGCATTGCAGATAACAACTTAAACATATCGATATCTCCACCTTGAGTAGCTTGTGGTGGAAGTTGGCTCATTAGTTGAGCTTTCATCGCTTTTACTTCTTTACTATCACCTTCAAGTCCTGCTACTATTAAAATGGCTTTACCAAAGATAGAATTTAAATCATCTATAGTATCTTCATCTTTAGTATTTAACTCATAAAGAGATTCATCTTTTAGACCTGGATACTTATCTTTATACTTACTATAATCTTCTTTATTCAATAAAGTATAGTTATCTAATACTTTATCCTTACTACTTTTATCCATGAATAAAGTAATTTTATCTAACTCTCCCTTTCTAATCACAGATGGAACAGAGTTTTCTACTCCACCTTGTTGTATACCTATATTTACTATATTGGATGTGTATTCTGGTAAAGAAAGGTCACATACTGCTTGAACTACCAATAGACATACTATTACCACTATTGATAATGCTGACTTCTTTAAATATTTAATTAATTTAAACATACATTTCTTCCCTTCTGTAATATTAATTAGTCTAATGACATTAAATTGAAAAATATTATTTTAAAATTTAAAAATATTTTTCATCCTCATGTTTATGACATCCTGCTTTTAAATTATCTCTTACTTGCATTAGGAGTCTTCTAAGTACTATCTTTTCTTCTTCACTAAATCCTAAAAAGAATTCTCTTTCTAATTCCTGATTAAATTCTTCAACTTTATTACATGTTTCTAAACCTTTATCTGTCAAAAAAATTCTAGACACTCTTTGGTCCTTCTCATCTTGTTTTCTTTCTACGAGTCCAGCTTTTTCCATTCTTTTTATCATAACTGTAGTAGTGGATGCTTTTACTTTTCTTTTATCTGCTAATTCTTTTTGACTTTGCCCATTCTTCATCTTTAGTGAAAAAAGTATTTGTGGCTGACCATGATATAAGCCTAATTTATCAAAATAAAAATGAGTTCTTATAAAATATATTCGCATTAATTGCAAGAAAACATCATTCAATTTTTCTTCAGAATTATTATTCATACTTCCCCTCCTTATTTTTATATTACTTAGTCGGCTAAGTGTTATTCTACTATATCATATACTTTTTTTCAATATATTTATAAAAAATTCATATAAATTTCATTTATTAAATGTTTTCGTATAGTTTAGTTATAATTTTAATAATTAATAGTAAGTTTTTTAATTAGCTAGCTACTTATAATTTTTTTTATTAGAAAGCTTAAAATAAACCTTTTCATATATTTTCAAATAAAAAAGTTGTTCCAAAATAAACTTGAAACAACATTTTATTTAACACTGTATTATTGCTTATATACTACTATAATATTTTATTTGTCTTCATACCCATTTACAACAGTATCTAATTTTCCGGTTTCTGGTGATATTATTAGACCATGTACAATAATTCCTTCAGGAATCAAAGGGTGTCCTTTTATTAAATTAATACTATCTTTTACAGATTCTTCCGCAGAATCAAATCCATGTAACCATTGCTTGGTATCAATTCCAGCACTACGAAGTGTAAGTATTACATCTTTAGATATCCCTCTATCTAAAATTTTGCTAAGTAGTTTATCTGTGTCAACATTACACATACCACATCCATGATGCCCTACAACTATAACCTCATCTACATCAAACTCATAAATTGCAACTAAAATACTTCTCATAATACTGCCAAACGGATGCATTATAGTAGCTCCTGCATTTTTTATTAGTTTTACATCTCCATTTTTTAAATTCATAGCTTTAGGCAAAAGTTCAGTTAATCTTGTGTCCATACAAGATAAAACTACTATTTTTTTATTTGGATGTTTTGATGTAGCATACTTTTCGTATTCTTTGTTCTCTACAAATGATTTATTATAGTCTAATATTTCTTCTAATTTTCTCATATGTACTCTCACTCTCTTTAAATTTTTTTATTATTATATCATTATTGAACTACAATATATATACATATAATGTAATTTATAGGGTATTAAATATTTTTATAAAATTATCACTCTTAGATAAGATTACATATAACTTATATTTCTAAAGAATTGTATACTTATCTTTTTATTATTAAAACTAACACCATATATTTCCATTATTTATTTAATTATATATTTTTATTATCCATTTAATTATATATTTTTATTAAATCCTATTGTATACATTCTCATCTATTATAATCACTTTTCTATTTTATATCTATTTATTATATTTAAAAATACCAAATCTACTAACATAATAGTCATATTTCAAATACTTATCAAAAAATTTTTACATATTTCAATCATCTAACATTGTCAAATACAAAATTATTCAAATTTTCAAAATATATTCTACATATATAATATGTAATTATAATAAAAAATGCTATAATTAACATATTATTAATTCGTTTTATTATTGTAGTACGGGTATGAAATTATGAAAAATATTTGTCTAATTAAAAATGTAATTTATCCATATTTGTTTATTGTAGATACAGACTATGCAAAATAAATAGCATATATTTCAGTTTAAAAACATATATAGTCTATATTCAGACTAAAAAAGTATAAATAGTCTATATAAAACAACTTAAACTATGAATATAATCTAAGGTGGAGGGATAATAATTGGCAAATATAGGAAAAATAATAGGAGATAGAATAAAAGTCTATAGAACAAAAATGGGATATAGTCAAGAATTTCTAGCAGAAAAAGCAGGTTTACATACAACATATATTGGTCAGATTGAGAGAGCTGAAACAAATACATCCATCAATATTATAATGAAAATCGCTACTGCTTTGAATATACCACTTGAATTGTTATTTGCAAATATTATTACAGCAGAAGGCATTGATAACTCTATACCTTTGGAATGTTATGAAATGATTAATAAATTAACTGAAAAGGAACAAGCCGCAATGTTAGAGTTAATAAAATGCATTATTAAATACAAAGAAATATAAGTGAGGAAAGTAATGACAGTAATGAATTGTATAGGTAAAAGACTTAAAGAAGAACGTAAAAAAGCGAATTTAACTTCAAAAGAGTTTGCAAATATGGTTGGAGTATCACCTTGGTATATAAATCAAATAGAAAGTGGTAAGAAGAATCCAAGTCTTAAAACATTCATAAAATTTGTAAGTGTATTAAATATCTCTGCAGATACTCTTATAAAAGATATTACTCCCATTGGAAAGACATATTTAGAAAATGATATAAATGAAGCGTTAAAAGACTTAAATTCGAGAGAGCTAAATCTGATATTGCAGATTATAGATATAGTAAAAAAGAATAGAATATAGATTCTTTATATTTTATATAAACAAAAAGGTTATTTGAAATAAATAACCTTTTTTTGTCTTTTTGTGTTAACATTGTCTTATAGTGCTAATTAGCACTATTAGACCATGTTCTATGGCCTTATTTTAATATAAAACGATTGGAGATAGGCTATGATTGTGATTGAAGGTAGCGATAAATTTAAGATTGCAAAAGAATATATTGATGTAGAATATACTCTTTTTAGCAAAATCAATTTTAGGTATGAAAAGTTGAAATTTAAAGATAACACTGAATTAGAAAAAATCAAGATGTTTAAATATAAAAATGACTACATACTTAATAAGTTAAACCTTATTTTGGGAAATGAGCTTTGCTCTTATAAAAAACAGATAATTAGAGAAACTGTAGATACTCTAAGATTGACAGAACTTTTTTCAAGTGACAATATAGAAGATATTAAATTCATAAAAGACGATATAGAAAAATTAGAAATTAGCATAGAAAAAGTTGTGAAATTTAAACGTCGAAAAAACAGAAATTATGTTTGTTGTTACTGTCCTGATATGTATAGAGATGTAAAACTAGATAAAGAATCCATCAATAAAATATATAGTAGAAAAATAAAAATTGAAAAAGAAGTTAATATTTTTGAAGATGAAGATATTATAATAAACAAAAAAGTATTTAAATTCCCAAAATCTTGGACTAAGAATATGCAAAAATATTGGTTAAATGAAAATAAGTATCCTGTACATTCTAGTGTAATAGATGATGATAGATACAAATGTTGTAATGTACAATACTCAAAAAACAGAGTAATACTCTTGTATTACATATATAATTTATAGTGTTTTAATGGCATATTTCAAATATGCCATAGTTGATTTATAAGATATTACTTTTCACGTTTTTAAATCATTTAATACTATTATGTAATAAACTAAGTACTGAATTCAACTCTTTAAATGATATTTGCCCTGGCGCTGAACTATTCTTAGAAGCTCCAAAAGTCAATGCAGAACCGAATATTTCCCCACATAATCGACTTATAACTCCAATTCCTGACATGGACATTGTTATGATTGGTCTATCTGCATAAACTCTAGCCATTTCATTTGTAGCTTCAAGTAACACTAGCACATCGTTTTTATTTTGTGGCATAACAGCTATTTTAGGCAGATCTGCTCCTAGCTCTTGCATTCTACATAAACGAGATATAATTTCTTCTTTTTTTGGTGTTTTATAAAAGTCATGATTAGAGATGATTACTTTCACTCCATTTTTATGAGCAAAACCAACCATTTCATCTACAATTTCATCTCCTATAAATAACTCTACATCTATTAAATCTACCAAACCAGTATTAGAAATCTCTTTATTCAATGTAATATAATAATCTTTTGATATTGATTTTTCTCCCCCTTCCTCTACATTTCTAAATGTAAATAATAAAGGTATATCAGATATGTAACTTTTTAATTCATAAAGCATATCCTTAACTTCCTGAATATTTTCCACATTCTCAAAAAAATCAACACGCCATTCTATAATATCCAAACAAGTTTCTTTTAATAATTTAACCTCTTTTATAATATCTTCTTTGTTTTTCCCTATAACTGGTACACAAATCTTAGGTATGCCTTCTCCTATATTAATATTTTTTACTTGAACTATCTTATTCATACTCTCCTCCATGCATAAAAATCCTGTAGGATTTTAGATTCTCTTTTTTCCACAACTTTATTATACAGTAAAAATGATATACATTATATATAATAAATCTCATATATTAAGTATATTTAAAGTTAAATTTACTGTGATACTTTATAATATTCATAATATTCTTTAAATTGTATTTTATATAATATATATTATTCTCGATGTTGATAGAATTAATCTACAAATTATGGTATAATTATGTAGAAATAACTCGAATTTCATTACTTATGAAGGGATTGAATATCAATGAACCTAAATCATTTGCATTACTTCAGAGTTTTAGCTAAAGTTGAGCATTATACAAAAGCAGCTACTCAATTATCTATAACTCAACCAAGCTTAAGTCATGCTATATCAGCTCTTGAAAAAGAATTGGGTACTTTTTTATTTGAAAAGCAAGGCAGAAATGTTCGTCTTACTAAATATGGTAAATTTTTTCTAACCTATGTTGATAAAGCATTAGGTGAATTGGAAAGAGGAGAAAAAAAACTTAGAGAATATACTAGTATATCAAAAGGTGTTGTAGACCTAGGATTTATTTACACATTAGGTGCTCACTTCATTCCAAATATAATTGGTAATTTTTTAGAAAAAGAGTCAAATAAAAATATCTCATTTTCATTTGGTCAAGGTACTACAAAGAAGATTATACAAGGTCTAAAGGATGAGAAATTTGATTTGGCATTTTGTTCTTTTGTTCCAAATGAATCCAATATAGATTTTACAGCTATACTTCAAGAAGAATTGGTTGTAATAGTACCATATAGCCATCCTTTAGCATCAAATGATAGTGTAGATTTAAAGGATACAGAAAATTATCCGTTTATATTCTTCAGCGAAGATAGTGGGATTAGACCAATCATTGATAATCTATTTGAAAAGGTCAATGTAAAACCTCAAATTATCTGTGAGACAGAAGAAGATACTGCCGTTGCAGGACTAGTCTCCATTAATTATGGAATAGCTGTCGTTCCAAATATCTTTGCACTTAAATACTTTAATGTAAAAATTTTATCCATAGCAAACCCTATCCATGAAAGATACATATACTTAGCTACAATGAAGAATAAATATTTAACGCCTGCCGTTAGTGAATTTAAGAATTTTGTTATTGATTATAGCAAAACCAATAATTTAATAGATATAAACTAAGAAACGAACTAGAAAAGGGATTGTATCATATACTATGACACAATCCCAGGTAAATTTTAAAATTTATTAAAAATAGTCTGAGAAGTATGGATTTTCACGTTCAATAAGATTTTCTAACAAACAGACTATACCTTTATCACAAATAATCCGTTTTATTTTATGAAGATACGTTGGTCTTTTATAGCCAAGTAACATAGTTGTAAGTGTTTGTATATCAAGCATTAAATCAACCTTATTACCACCAACAGTTAAGATACCTTTCCCATCTTTAGAAACATTTAGTGTAAATACTCCTGTATTCCAATCTAGTAAAGGGTCTTTCAACTGAAAAACTAATTTTACATCACTTTCTTGTCTCTTAAATGGGTATTGACTTATAAATTGTTCTATGTCAACAATTCTTCCCATAAAATATGGTTTTATATTTTCTTCAATATCTCCATCTTCAAGTAAAAATGCCAATGGTTCATCTGTATATGTATTGCCAACTACTTTATTTATCATTGAAAAGTGAGCACTTATAAAATTCCATAATCCTGTACGTGCTTCTTCTTCTACAAATACCATCTCTTTAATATAGAATATTTCTTCAGAAATCCAATACAATACATAACCTTGTGCGTTATGATTTTTATCATAATAAATAGCACAAGTCAGTTCTTCTAAATCCCAACGCCAGTATTCTTCCCAAGCTAGTTCACTTCTAATCATGCACGCATGGTTCATTTTAGAAAAACGTTCATAGACACTTCGTATATCTTTATGTTCTATGCTTGCACGTTTAACTTCTCCTGAAACAACTTTTGTTTTTGGTAATTGAGTATCCTTAATTTCAAAAGATATTTTATCGGATATTATTTCCCATCCCTTACGACGATAGTATGGAATTGAATATGGAAATAAGTAAGATATAGATTGTTTTCTTTCTCGCATATCTGCTAATGCTTGTCTCATTAATTTATCCATAAGACCTAGATTAGAATATTCTGGATATGTTCCAACACCAGTGAGACCACCCATATCATATTCTTTACCAAATATGTTGATTTTAAATGGATAAACTGCTATTTGAGATACTAGTTTATCTTCATCAAACCAACCAAGCACATCGGCTTGTCTTAATACAGGTAATTTAGCAAGTGTTATTTCTCTTTCTTCCCAACCAACTTGTTGTAAATCATGGTTTGTCACTTGAAATACATAACGTAACAATTGATTGAATTCTTGTAAATGCTTAGTTTCTACATTCTTCATTTCGAGTCTCTCTAGTCGACTCATAATAAAACCTCCTAAAAATAAGTACATATAAATACTATCTATTTACTTAACATAGATAATAAGTTTATACAAATACTAAGTTAATATTTATATAATCATAATTCTACCATACACAAGATATTATAGTCAAATTACTATTAAAAATTAAGTATCTATAAGATACTCGTATAATTCAAATTAAAAATTATTTTTTATTTAATCTATACTAAGTGGTTGCAAGTTTTATGGTCTTGATATATAATCAATTAAATATATAATTGTTATAAAATGTTATATAGTCAAAAGTCTGTTTTTAAATATCAAATATATGGATTTAAATTTAAATATAAATGCTATTTAAGGAGTGATTCTGTGAAGAGATGTATTGCAATAACGGAATAGTCAAACATAACATATTATAAAGGAGAGATTTAAACATGACTATTCCAAATTCAAATAAAATATACCCAAGAAGTAATGATTATCAAACTGTATACCTTAAAAATATAATCACAAAAGAAAATATAGAAGTTGGAGATTATACAATATATAATGACTTTTATAATGACCCAAGAGATTTTGAGAAAAACAATGTATTATATCATTACCCAATAAATAACGATAAATTAATAATTGGTAAGTTTTGCTCAATAGCATGTAATTCAAAATTTTTAATGACTAGTGGAAATCATACAATGAAATCACAGTCTACTTATACCTTTCCTATCTTTTATGAAGAATGGGGCTTAGATGTCTGCCATATAAAAGATGCATGGGACAATAAAGGCGATATTGTAATTGGAAATGATGTATGGATAGGATATGATTCCATAATTATGTCAGGAGTACATATTGGTGATGGTGCAATTATTGGAACAAGAGCAGTAGTTACTAATGATGTTCCACCATATTCTATTGTTGGAGGCATACCTGCAAAAGTCATAAAAAAAAGATTTAGTGATGATACAATTTCAAAGTTATTAGAAATTAAATGGTGGAATTGGCCATACAAAAAAATTCAATCAAATATTGATTATATCCAATCAGGAGATATTGATAAATTAGTTTAATATTTGATGACTATTTATATTAAACTTAATTTTAGTTATTATCTTTATAAGAGATTATTTAGAGCTATTGTATTGCCTTTAATACATAAAAAAATAAAATAGTATTAAAATTCATAATCAAAAAGTAAAGTAACTTTATACAAGGTTACTTTACTTTTTATTACCTATAAAAGATTTAATTTTTCTAATGTTGTTATTATATTTCTTCCTTCCCTAACCCCATCTATTATTCTTCTAGCAACTTTGCTATCTCCTATGTTTAAAATTTCCACATTTCTTGGTTCAAAATACTCCTTTAAATCACTTAAAATTGAATTATTAGAACTCATACCTAAGCATATAAATCCGTAATCAAAATCTAGCAAAAATTCTTCTTCATCTTTCTTTACTTTAAAAGTATTTTTCCCAACTTCTAATAATCGTGTATTTGTATATACATCAACATTGTAATCTTTTAGCATTTTATCCATTGTCACCTTTGTTATAGGGTCTAAATCTTTTCCTACTACTGGCAACATCTCAACTATACAAGTTTTAGCCTTATTTTCTGAAAAGAATTCTACAACATCTAATCCAACAGCTCCTCCTCCTATAACAACTACTTTCTTAGCTCTCAAATCTTCCGTTTTGAAAGATTCTATATCATCAAACAGTTTGAATATGGAACTTACATTTTCTCCTTCTCTATCTATTCTATCCAATAAGCCAGTTATTGGAGGAATCAATGGTCTTGAGCCTGTAGCATTTACAATTATGTCAGGCTTTAAATTTTCCAAGAACTTAATATCAGCTTTTGTATTTCTAAATATAATTAAATTTTTTAATTTATTAACTCTTTGTGTCAAGTACTTTGGAAAATCGTGTATTCTCATTTTATCTGGAAAAGTCGATATTACTTTAGCAAGTCCTCCTATCTCTTCTTTTTCTTCTACGAGAAATACATTACATCCCACTTCTGCTGCTGTGGCTGCTGCTTCAAGACCAGCAGTTCCTCCTCCTATAATAACTACATTTGTTTTTTTGTTTACCTTCCTTTGTGTATATTCTTCTCCATTTATTAAATCGGGATTTACTGTACATCTAATAGGTCTATTGGAGCCAATCCTATTACCTGCACATCCTATATTACATGAAATACACTTTCTTATTGAATCTTCTTTTCCATTTTGTACTTTTTCAACCCAATTAGAATCAGCTATGAGACCTCTACCAATACCTATAAAATCTGCTTCACCATTTTCAAGTATTTTTGATGCTATTTCTGGATTTCGTATATTTCCCGTTACTATAGTTGGTCTACCAAATTTTTCTTTAACTGCTTTAGATATGTATGAACGCCATCCATCTTCCAGTGTCATCTTATCTATTTGAAATTGTATAGAATCATTTAATGCTACTGATACATTGTATATATCCACTTCTTCATCTAAATATTCTAGAACTTTTAGAGTATCAGCCAGAGTATTTCCTTCTTCCATAAATTCATCAGCACTTATTCTTAAAGATATTGGAAATAATGAACCTACCTCTTCTCTAACTTTATCAATCACTAGTTTTGCAAATCTACTTCTATTTTCAATATTTCCACCAAAGTCATCAGTACGCTTATTATAAATTGGAGATAAAAATTGACTTATTAAGTATGAATGACCTGCATGTATCTCAACTGCATCAAAACCTGCTATTTGAGCCCTCTTAGCTGCTTCTCCATATTTTTTTGCGATATTTAAAATTTCTTCTATATCTAGTTCTCTAGGAATTGCTCCTCCTTTTTTTGAAGGTACATTTGAAGAAGATACAGGAACTAAACCATCTATCCTATCTGGCATAGCAGAAGCTCCTGAATGATTAATTTGTATTGCTACACATGTGTTATACTTATGTAGGGTCTCTGTTAATTTATATAAAGCAGGTATATATCTATCATGGTCTATTCTTATCTGTGTTGTTCCATTAGAACCTAAAGGGAAATCCACACAAGCATTTTCTACTATTATAAGCCCTGTTCCCCCTTTTGCTCTTTGTTCATAATATTTGATATGTTCATCTTTAAATTCTCCACTTTCACCACCAAAATTTGTCCCCATTGGTGGCATAACTATTCTATTTTTTACATTCATCCTTTTTATAGTTAATGACTCAAAGATATTTTGATATTTTTTCATTTCTATTCCTCCACACATTTTATATTTGCAATTTTTATAAATTAAATTTATGTATTTATTATAATGCTAAGAAATATATTAAACCAGTGCATGTTTTAATCATTATTAATAGATATTTTCTATGAATCATCCTTATATCTTCTTACAAAAAAATCATGCTACATTAATAGTAAATGGCTATTAATGTAGCATGATTTTTTCAATCTAGACAATTTTAGCATTTTACTTATCAATCAATATGTATTGATAGGTAAAAGCTACAACCTTCTATATTCTTCTCTTTTTAATTTTTGATTACTTAGATAGTAATCAATCTCATCAATTAAACGCTGCTTATCATCAGGTAATATACCTTTTAAGTTAACATAATTAGATGCATGATTACTTCTAAATACAATTTTTTCACTGGCATCTATATTTTTTATCATCTCTTTAATTTCTTGTAATACAGCTTTATCTTCCAATATTGTAAATTCTCCTGCCTGAAGTAAATCATAAAGTTCAGTATTAGGTTCTACCATTAAACTAAGTACACCAACATAGTCTGGAGAAATTGCTCCTAACATTTTTCCAGTGTCAACTGCATGCTGATGTGTTTTTTTAGTTCCTCCAATACCTGCTATTACTGTAGATGATAATTTGATACCACTTTTTTTAACTTTTTTACCAACTTTTATTAATTGTTCACTATTAAATCCTTTTTTAATATCTTCTAATACATCATCATTTCCACTTTCAAGTCCTAAATAAATCATCTTAACACCAAGTTCTCTTAACTCTTTAAGTTCAGCATCAGATTTTTTCTCTATAGATTTAGGTGAGCCATATAAAGTAATTCTTTCACATTCTGGAAAAACTTCTTTTACATATAAGATTATATCTCTTAATTTCTCCATTGGTATTATCAATGCATCTCCATCTGCTAAAAATATTCTTTCTACATGTCTATAATGTCTTCTAAATATATCAATTTCATTTTTTATTACTTCTAATGGCTTTATTTTAAATTTTTTTGACTTGTACATGCTACAAAATGTACATTTGTTGTGAGAACATCCTAGTGTGACTTGTATTATAAGACTATAAGCCTCACTTGGTGGTCTATACAGTGGCATATCATATTCCATATTAAAATCCCCCTTGTAATCGAATCTTCATTCTATTATATTATTAATATTTAATTAAAATAATACTTTATATAATTATAGACTTTAAATTTTAATTTAAGATATATTCTTTAAAAATTTAATAATACTATTAGCAGTAATATTAAGTTGCTTTTCTTGACTTATAATAGCATCGTTATCTCCTTTTTGTTTTCCATAATCTCCAAATTGTGCATGATTTCCACCTTCAATTTCAACATAAGTTGTATCATCAGGAAGTTTTTGTTTTGATTCTACAAGACTTTTAAAATTGACTACACCATCTTTACTTCCCCATATAGATATAACTTTTTTGCCTAGCTGTTTCAGCTCATCACCCATTGGATAAGAAGATAAAAATACAACTCCATCAATTAATTTATTATCACGTGCAAAATTTGCTGCTGCAACTCCTCCTAACGAATGGCCTCCTATTACCCAATGCTCTATATTGTTGTAAGAATCCATAACTTTCTGAGCTTTATTGGTTCCAAGTAAGGCTATATTAAGTGGCATCTTTACAATTACTACCTCATATCCACTTTCTGCTATTTTTCTAGCAAGTGGTGCATAAGATTCTATTTCTACTTTAGCCCCTGGATAGAAAATTAAACCTTTTGAAACTTTTCTTCCTTTTGGTGTAAATGAAATGTTTCCATTTACAGTTACCTCTACTTTACTATTACTAACCAAAGCTTCTTTTGCTAGTTTTTGAGGTTCATATGTTTTATTTATCCATATGAAAAAACCAAGTAAAATCAATACAAATAGTATACCTATTCCCTTGAATATTTTATTCTTTATATTAAGTTTTTTATTATTATTATTTTTATCATCTTTGTTTTCAACCTCATCATAAAGTAAAGGTCTCTCAAGTTCCATAGTTATACTAAATGTATCATATTTCTTATTACGCTTTACCTTTACATCTTTACTCATAAATCTAACCCCCATAATATTTGAATACTATTATAGTTTATCCTAAGTAAATTGTTTTTTCAACCAATGAAAAAAATCAATATTTTAACTATTTTCATACAAAATTCATAAATATATGTTTTTTGCTTTTTATATACTATTTTTTTAATCTTATATAAAATAAATAGTCATATACTTTATTCTAAATATATGACTATTTCATGGTTTAATTAAATCAATATCTATGCTATTTCTTCTATTGAAACTCTAGTGATATCACTTATTCTATACATTTCGTTGACACCATTTAAAGTCTGTAGCAAATTTAGACAAATTATTTTGTCACCTATATTCTTAGAATTTTTAATACTTTCTAAAATTATCATTCTTCCTTCATCATACTTATCTACACTGTAATTTGAAATATAATTAGTATCTCTCAATATTTTTTCTATATCTTCATCTTTAATTTTATTCTTATTAATATTTATATATAGATTATACATATTACTTATTAGTAATCTCTGATTTTCTAAAAAATCTTCTTGATATTTATCTTTATATATAGCATTTATCAACATAATTCTATCTTCAATAAGTGATGGTACCAATAATAAATTCTTTATGTAATAAGTATTAGTCACATTTTCTATAGAATTATTGACTTCATCAATTATATTTTTAACTATTCCTTTATACATGTCTATGACATGTTGATAACCAGTTTTAGCATCATATGGTAATATAAACTTATTTACTATTAATGCAATAATGGCTCCTAATGCCACATATGAAATCCTACTTATGGTTAAAACATTAGGGTCTCCCATAACTACTGCTGAGCCAAGAGCTGAAACAGTTACACACATCATTAATTTCCTGTAATCAACTACATAAGAGTTTATATATCCTGCTAAGAGAACTATTAATGACCTTAATGTACTATCTTTTATTATTGAAAATGAAACAATAAATATTATAGCTCCCACAAGTGTACCTTCTATTCTTTTTCTAGACCTTTGAATGCAATTTTCTGCATAAGGTTGTGTTAATGAGAACACAGTTAACATTATCCATCTCCCATCTCTTAAATGGAAATAGTCCATAATAAATCCAGCTATAGATGTAGCTAAAGCAATCTTTACTGCATAAGAAAATCTTATAGAGTTTAAATTGAAGTTTTTCTTGTATATTGATAGTCTTTTAAATTCCTTTGGTATCTTTGATTTTCTTTCAGCCTTTTTTTCATCTCTTGTTTTTACTTTTTTATAATCTAATAAAAATTCATATAAATTTTCTAACACATTATAAATTTCTTTTAAATTTATATTTTTAGTATCTTGAGCAATAACATAATCTCTAAATCCTAATATTTCTTTATCACTTATTGTATCTTTATTTTCTAAGCACATTTTAATATAGTTTACTTCTTTAAACCCTACAGTTAATACGTCTGCTTTACTATTGGTGTTACTTTCTTCTATAATATTTTTTATATCTTCATCCTCAAATTCTTTACTATCTGTCTTATATCTGTCCAGTATTAAATTTATTCTTTCTAATGAAAATAAAATATTTATTATGTCTATTCCTTTAATACTTATATAAAAGTCATCTTTTCTGTTATCAAAAATAACCATTTTAAGACTTTTGGATATAGAGTTTATTCTATAATTACAACTATCCATTTTTCTAATATGAGATTTATTTATAGAATTATCATCATTAATAATATTTTTTAAAAGACTAATTTTTTCTAACAGTTCATCACATATAGATATTAGTTCCTTATCACCAACGTTTTTCATTCTATTTCTGTTCATAACAAACTGGGCAATCATTATTGTAACTGCGCCAATAGCTAAAGCTGACAATCTCATAGGAAGTTCACTTATTCCTACAGGTATACTTACCATAAATATATACATTAGACCAAAAGGTACATATACTGCTCTTTTTAGGTCATAACTAAACACATATCCTATTATAAATAATGCTATAAAATTTAATAAAATTCCTAAATACATATTTTGTACCGCAAAAAATGATAATACTCCTAAAATTATATTTATTGCTAAATATTTTAGTAAATTTTTAATTGGAGAAATGGTTAAATCTCTTTCTAATAGTGTCAACATAGCCGTTACTATACCTACGCCTATTAGTGTATTCTTACTTCCAAATAAATATATAAATACAGAAATAAATGCTATTATAAAAATAAACATTTTTGTTTTTGATATTACCAGTTTTTTTGTCATCATATCCCCCCTAAAAATTTCAACAAGACCTATTTTATCACATTTGTTGCCTTATTCAAAATCGTCTTTTTTACGGAAGGATTCTAACTTTTATAATTCATAATATATATATAATTCATAACATCACACACTTTATTATGTATATATACATATAAATTCATATGCTCCCATATGATTTCTCTTTCAAATATTTTTTCAAAAAATAAAAATAACTCTCTTAATAATACTGAAGTTATATCTATTAAAAGAGTTATTTTGTTTATACAATAAATTTATTTGAGTTTTTCTTTACCTAATATATAAGTACCCAACCCCATAAATAAAGCTCCTCCAACAATATTTCCAAGTGTAACAGCTACTAAATTATAAATAGCTCCTCCAATACTAACTGTTTTTATTGCTGATGAAAATAATGAAACACTATAAACTGTCATATTTGCTACACTGTGTTCAAAACCTGATGTTATAAAAGCAAATAAACATAAGAATATCATAATTATTTTTGCACTATCACTATTAGTTCTAAATGAACATAATACTGATACACATACTAGAATATTACATAAAATTCCTCTAAAGAAAAGAGCCATAAACGGCATGGAAGCTTTACTTGCTGCCGTATTCGCAAAAAATTCAGCTACAGGTCCTTTGTCTACTAGACCAGTTCCTACAAATATAAGACCTAAAATCAAAGCTCCAATTAAATTTCCTACCCAACTATATATCCATATCTTTGAAGTATCTTTTATACTTACACCTTTATTTAACATACCAGCAGACATAACCATATTATTACCAGTAAATAGTTCAGTCCCTGTCATTACAACCAAACTAAGTGCTATTGCAAATGATAATCCCATTACTATCTTAGTCATAGGTGAGCCTGCATCAGTTAAAAGTCCTCCAATAGTAAATATTAAAAGTATACCTATTCCTACATAAAGGCCCGCAAATGCAGAAGATACTAAATATTTTACTTTACTCATATTTAATAAATTTACTTTATTTATAGCTGCGTTAGTTAATTTATCCAAAGTTTCTTTATGCATAATTCCCTCTTCCTTCTATTTAATTTTTAATTTACTCAAACATGTATTTTAATTAATTTATTAATATTTAACACCACTCCAGTATATATTTTCATGCATCTTAGTTACTTCTGGAAGTTGAACTCCTTCAAGTGCCCACTTTTTAAACTCCATAAATCCTGTTCTATCAATTATATATCCTATATGCTCTTTTCCTCCTGGAGCATCTTTATCTATATACTTTTCTACATATTTATAAGTATTAAGTATTATCTTTATTATGCTATCCTCATCTGCCCATAAAAGAAAATCTTCTGCTAACCTAGGATTTTTCTTTCCTGTTCTGCCCATTATGGCTAACCTATAGTACTTTTTCTCATCTCTAGTCCATGCATTTGTTGGACAATTAAGCACACATTCTCCACATCCTATACACTTATCTCCATCTCTTACGACCTTATTATTTTCTGTTTTTAATGCTCCAACAGATATTTTAGAACATTTTTTTACACATGCTCCACAATTTACGCATCTATCTTTTTCATATACTGGTAAAGCCATACCAATAATTCCAAAGTCATTCATTCTAGCTTTTATACAATCATTTGGACATCCAGTTAAAGCCACTTTAAAATGTAAATCATTTGGGAATATTGCTTTTTCTATTCTTTTAGCAAATTCAGTTGTATTATATTGCGCTTTTGGACAGACCTTGTTTCCTATACATGCGGCTATATTTCTTGTTCCTGCTGCTGGATACCCTGCATTTTTCTCATTTTGATTTATATTCATTTTTTCAATGACAGGCTGTATAATTTTATTTATTTCTTCCATATCTTCCATATCTATCCCTAATATTTCAAAGCCCTGTCTTGTAGTTATGTGTATCTGACCATTACCATATTCACTTGCAATTTTAGAAACTATAGTTAAACTTTCAGGGTCAATAAGACCACCTGGTACTCTAACTCTTAAAGAAGTTTTATATTTTGTTTTTGTAATTCTATAAGCATTTTTCATTACTTTTTTAGTATTTAAATCTCTTATCACAAATTCCGCCCCCTAATCAATAAGATTTTTAGCATATGAATAATCAAATACTGGTCCATCTAAACATATATAAGTATCATCCATCTTACAGTGTCCACATTTACCTATTCCACAACACATTTTTCTTTCATAAGAAACCCAAATATTCTTTTCATCTAAATCTCTTTTTAAAAATTCTCCTACTGTAAATTTCATCATCATTGGAGGTCCAACTACAATTGCAGAAGTATTATTTATATCTTTTATATCCAATTCTGGTATGTATTTTGTTACTAATCCTACGTTTCCATTATATCCTTCATCCGCTCCATCTACAGTAACTAAGATATCAAGTTTTTCACTCCATCTTTTTAAATCTTCTGCAAATAAAACATCTTTTGGTGATTTAAATCCTACTATTAGTTTAAATTTTTCACATTTTTCTTTATTGTTATAAAAATGTTCAACTATTCCTCTTACAGGAGCTAAAGCACTTCCTCCTGCCACTACTACAATTTCTCTTCCTTCATAAAGAGATACATCAAATCCATTTCCATAAGGTCCTCTTATAAAAAAAGAATCGCCTTCTTTATAATTAAACAACTCACTAGTAACTTTCCCTACATTTCTTATTGTAAAGTCAATATAGTCTTCTCCATACCCTGATACTGATATTGGACTTTCACCATATTTAGGTATAGATATCTCATAGAATTTTCCAGGCAATACACCTTTTGTATCGCAATTTACTCTAAAAGTCCATTCTTTATCAGTGTGTTTAGTTATATCTATTATTTTTGCACTTACTGGTATATATGAATTCATTTATATTTCCTCCTTACTAGTTACTAAATCATTTATTTTTTCTATACATTTTGAAAATGATATGTATTGTGGACAGGCATCATCACATCTTCCACATCCAACACACATATGATATCCAAATCTTTTTTTGAAATCATTTATTTTATGCATAGCTTTAAATCTCATTCTTTCACCTTGTTTTTTTCTAAAAGAATTTCCACCTGCTATATCTGTATATCCATCTACTTGGCATGAAGCCCAAACTCTTCTTCTTTCACCTACGTTTTCATTTTCCTTATAAAAAATATCCTGCATTGTAAAGCATGAACATGTTGGGCATACAAAATTACATCTACCACATCCAATACATCTTGTATCATACTCATCCCATATTGAATTTCCTATCATTTCATTTGAATCAATATTCTCTGGTACATCTACAGAAATTAGATTCTCAGTTACATAATTAACATTAAATTCAGCTGGTTCTCCATTAAATACTTCAAATTCACTATCTTTTATATCTAAATATAGAGTATTTCCTTCTATATTTAGTCCAATTGAATAATTATCAGTTTTATTAGAATCCATACTTACACAAAAACAATTTCTAAAGCTTTCTTTGCATCCTACAAGTACAAACTTTACTTTATCCCTAATGTTTTTATAAAAATAGTCTTTTTCTTCTCCATTATTTAGATATATTTCATCAAGTCTCTTTATTCCATTTATGTCACATGCTCTTAAGAAAATCAAAATTTTCTTATCGTCTAAATCGCTTTCCTTAAACTCTTTTTCAGTAAAATAAAATAAGACTTGATTTATAGGGAGTATCACTTCTTTTGGTGAGAAATTTGCCTTTTGAGCAAACTCCATTTCTTCGAAATCGTTTACCTCTTGGTATCTTATTATGTCAGTATCTGAAAAAGTACCTTTAAATGGTATTAAAACTGGTGCAAATATTTTGTAGTCTTTTTTTAGATGCTTCAGACCTTCATTGAATTTAGATGAATCTAATTTTAATTTCATTTTTATCACCTTTCTTATATTTTAATTTTACTTACTTGTTATCTTGTTTAAATCTTAACACTTTATTTTCTATACTTCTGTGATAATTGTCACAGTTTCAAAAATAAAAAAAAATATTAATAGAGTTTAGTAAACTCTATTAATATTTTTTTTATTATTTATATTCTTTAATTAAAAATCTAATCATTTAAATACAAGTTTTTCAAAAGATTCTATATCCATGGGTTTTGCAAAGTAATATCCTTGTCCAATATCACATCCTGCATTTTTTAATAAATTCAGTTGACTTTCAGTTTCTATTCCTTCAGCGACAATTATCATATCTAAATCCTTACCTAATTTAATTGTATTCTTTATAATTTTTTCTCCACGTATAGATGTAATCGTCTCATTTAAAAATTCTCTATCAATCTTCAATACATCTATTGATAATTTTTTTAAAAGACTAAGAGAAGAATATCCACTTCCAAAATCATCCATAGATACAATAAATCCAATATCATGTAAATCATTTAATATATCTAAGAGAACACTTATATTAGATAAAAATAAGCTTTCAGTCAACTCAAGTTCAATGAGATATGTAGGTACATTATACTTTTTTATTAAAGACGTCAGACTGGCTACTATATTTCTATTACTTAGATGGATTCTTGAAACGTTCATAGAAATTGGTAACACTTCTAATCCATTTTCTAACCATCTTGCCATTACATTAAATACCTTATCCCAAACATATAGGTCAAGTTTTTCTATAAAACCATTTTTTTCAAATAAAGGAATAAAATCACTAGGAGGAATAATCCCTTTAGTTGGATGCATCCAACGAACAAGAGCTTCTGAGCCTATAATTTCACCTGTTTTTAGATTAAATTTAGGTTGTAAGTAAATTACAAATTCTTCATTCAAGAGTGCATTGTCCATATTATTTTCAATCTCTTTCTCACGCAATATAGAAAGCCTTATTTTATCATCATAAAAAGCTACCTTACTTTTATAATTAGTTTCTATTGTTTGGCAGGCTATCTTAGCCCTGTCAATCATTACATCAATATTGACATCATCTTTATCAATTAAGTATACACCACATTTAAGTATTATATCTATTTTGAATGTTCTTTCTTTATTTTTACTAACTGTTTCAAAAAAATCTATTGCTCTTTTTCTTAAATTTTCTATGGTATTTTTCTTTGTCATTACAATAAATCTATCATCTGATAGTCTTGCATATATCTCGTCCTTAAAAAGGCTCTTTCCTATTTGCTTTGCTATGTACTTTAGAATATTATCCCCAAACTCAAAACCAAACATATCATTTATATACTTAAACTTATCTATATTAATATAATATATAACAAATTTATCTACTCCATATTTCTCAAAAAGCTTATTAGCATCGATTTTAAACTTCAATAAACTTCTTATGCCTGTTACTTCGTCGACATAAGCTACATTTTCTAATTTTTCTACCTGTCTTTTATAATTAAAAATAAATATTGCAGAAATTATGAATACAATAAATGCTACCATTAAAATAAATACCACCATATTATGTTGTATAAAATCTAACATTGTAACTTCATGTTCTAAATATTTTGTACTTCCTGTAACTGCAATTGCCACTTCTTCTTCTGTAACTCTACTAATAGATTTATTAAGTATTGACAATAATGTTGAATTTGTTTTTCCAGAAACACCTATACCAATATCTACAACTTGATTTTCAATGGGCATAAACATAAGACCATCAAATTCGTCAGTATTAATTATATTATTTAATATATAATTACTTCCAATAAATATATCACATTCCCCTTTTTTTATGGCTTCTATACATTTGTTAGCATTTGGATAAAAAATAACATTTTGGTTCGGATAATATTCTTTTACGAATGACTCTATTCCTGTCCATTTTATCATTGCAACCTTAGTTTTTTCATCCATTCTAATAGTTCTTTTTGCTATGCCTAACATAGTAGTTTCAAGATATCCATCAGTAAACATAATATTGTGTTCTAACTCAGTGCTCCGCGACATAAACATGTTTGCACATATGTCTGCCTCACCATTTTCAACCATTTTTAAACCTTCTGAAAAGTTTTCTACTTTTATATATTCAAATTTTAAACCTGAGTTTTTAGAAATTGATTTTAATATATCTATTGATATTCCTTTATAAGAATTTGTATTTTTATCATAAAAAGATAATGGTGATGTATCTGTACCAGATACAACTTTTACTGTAGGATGTTTCTTTATATACTCTTTCTCTTCTAAAGAAAATCCTTCTGAAGCTATTGAAGTATCTTTATAATGTTTATTAAACAAATTACCATCATAATATATATCTTCTCGCTTTATCTCTTTTAATGCATAATTTAAACCATCTAGTATCTTCTTATTACCTTTAGTCGTTGCATAATATATAGGTTCTGATGAAAAGCGTAGAGCTACCTTTGTATTTGGCATATCTCTAATACTACCTGTAAGTAACATATCAATAGTTCCTTTTTCAAGTTCTTTTTGAAGTTCTTTTGAACTTTCAATATATTTATATTTTACAGATATTTTATTTTTTTTACAGTATTCATCAAATACACTCTTAAAATGATTATCTGATACAGTCCCTACCACTTTTCCATCAATTTCTTTTAGATTATTATATGATATGCTATTGTTCCTCTCATTTACATATAATGCTCCATATTCATATCCAAAGTTTAAATCTGTATAATCATAATATTTTTCACGCTCTTCACTTTTTTGCAATGCTCCAAATATATCAATTTTTCCTTCTCTGAGCATTTCTAATCCTTGTCTCCATCCACAAGATATATATTCTAATTCCCAGTTATTTATCTTAGCTATTGCATTAAGATAATCATAGGTATATCCATACAAATTACCATCCTTTGTAACAGAGATTCCATAACTAGGCCAATATCCCACTCTCACTTTTTCTTTATTAGAATCTGCTAAAATCAAGCATGGATTTAACAAAAGTAAAAAAACAACCAAAGTAATAATAAATCTATATTTTTTCTTCATAGTCCCACTCCTTTTATGACTAAATCATATGAAGACAGTTAATTTATTTTTATTTAATTTTATGTAATATCTAATTAAAGTGCATAAACAATCGT
The DNA here is from genome assembly GCF_001299635.1 of Clostridioides difficile. Lineage (GTDB taxonomy): Bacteria > Bacillota > Clostridia > Peptostreptococcales > Peptostreptococcaceae > Clostridioides > Clostridioides difficile_A. The sequence goes on from NZ_JRHN01000039.1 coordinate 196,426, forward strand.
TTATATTTGAAAACTTAAATAGAATCATTAAATATAATAAATCTGTCCTTTCCTCGATGTTTTGAATAATAAAGTGCCTTATCTGCTTTTTTATACAACTCAATAAAGGTTATTCCATGATTTGGCATAACAGATATGCCTATACTACAAGAAACTTTATACAACTTATTTTCTCCAGTATAATAATTTCTAAATGCATTACATAACTCAATTGCTTTATTTTCAATGTGTTTTGTATCTTTTATATTTTTCATAAAAACTACAAACTCATCTCCACCAATACGTCCAATTATATCATCTTCTCTAAAAATAGAATTTAATTTTGTTGAAACTTCAACCAAAACTTTATCACCAAAAATATGACCTAGACTGTCATTGATAGATTTAAAATCATCTAAATCAATAATAAAAAATGCATGTACACTGTCTTTTGTACTTTCTAAGCTAATAAATCTCTTTATTAAAATTTCTGTTGTTCCTTTATTATAAATTCCTGTTAAGATGTCACGTTCAGCTTTAAATTTAAGCTCCATCTCGTCTTTTTTCTGCTTGTCTATATCTTTAATATATGCAAACCCTTTAATCTGATTAGATTGAAGTTCTTTAAATAAATGCATTGTGCATAGCTCCCACAAAAGCTCTCCATTATTGTCATATCTACGATATTCCAGTTTTAACTCATTTACTCCTCTGCTATATGAATCCAAAACATTTTCAAGATGAAACATATTTTTAAAATTTTCCTTATCTGAAATAAATATTATATCATCAGCAATATTCTTCATTACATCAGAGTAATTGCCATCAATCCTTAAATTTAAATTATTATTAGAATCTATATTATTTGATATAAGTTTATCTTGAGAAAAATTAACTTCATATATTGCAATTGCTTCAGATAACATAGCTTTTCGATACTGTTCTTCTTGATTATATTGCATTTCAATTTTTTTCTGCTCATTTATATCTTCCAACAATCCTATTGCTTTAATTGACATATCTGTTTCACTAAATATATTAGTTAAAGTCATCCTATTCCATATGTATTCGCCACTAACTTGTTTTATTTTTATCACAGACACTACACTTTCTTCACCTTTTTCGATTTTATTAAAAGATTCCTCAAAAATATCAATAAAGTCATTATGTATTATTTTTGAATTAACAAAATATTCTATTGAGTTTTTGACATTTTTCGTTAATCCATATATTGAAGAAACATCACTAAAATTGTGTATAGACTTCGTTTTAACATCATAGTCGAACACTATATTAGAAGTCTTAAATAAAGCAATCCTAAGCCTTTCTTCATTAATTTTCAAATCTTCTTCTGTTCTTTTTAAATCTGTTATATCAACTAATACACAATAAAAATACACTTTTCCATCAGAATCTTTTATAAGTTCACACTTATTTACAACCCATACAAAATTTCCATTTTTAGTAATCATCCTATATTCTACTTCAACTACTTTTGACTTCAACAGTTGAAATTCAAACTCTTTCTTTACTCTATCTATATCACCTTTGTAAATTACATCATAAAAATTATTGTCAAATATGGATTTTATCTCTTCTTTAGTGTACTCAAAAAGGTCTATAAAACCATCACTTAAAAATACAAATTCATATTTTTCTCCTATTGTACACTTAAAGACTCCTCCAGGTATATTATTAGTAAGTGAAGATATTTCTAAATTAGCCTTCACAATTCTATCTTTTGACTTTTTTTCCTTATAAAATACAATTAAAATTAAAACTAAAAGTGATATGAAATTTTTAAGTGTTAATATAATTGCAAGTTTGTTTATTTCTGAAATATCTTTCAGTACTAAAGATTTTGGAATAAAAGATAAAGTATACCAATCATTTATGCCAACTTGAGCATATATAGCATATCTATCTTTTCCATTAAACTTATATTCTATGAATCCACTTTTCTTGTTTGATATATCTCTGCTAAATTTCTTATAATTATAATCTTCTCCAAAAGAAATTGAATTGAAAAAATCACTAATATTATCTATGTCATCATTAGTTTTTCTTTGAGTAGACTTTAAGATAAGTTTTCCTGACTTTTCAAAAACATAAGTATGTCCTTCTCCATTAAAACTATTTCCATCTATAAATTCACTTAATCTGCTTGTATAATAAGACCCATACAATACCCCTATTACTTCATCATTTTTATATATTGGAGATGCTACCATAAAACTACTTTCATTACTTGCAGGTGAACTTATAATTTCAGAAATATTACTCTCACCTTTCATTGCTTTCTTAAAATAACTCTGTTGTGATATATTATCTACTTTTTTATTATCTTTATAAACAGTACCATCTGGATATGCAATATAAATTTTTTCAAAATTAGATTCTTTTGATACATCATTTAATATTTTTATTAATTCTTCTCTCCTCATGCTATCTGAATCTGAAATAGTTTTAGAAATACTATTTATAAATCGGATTAACGAATTAAGTTTGATATTTATAGCGTTTGAACTTTGTAATGCTAGTTCTTCTAAATGCATTTTTTTATTTTTTTCTACTAATGAATTAACATTACAAGTAAAATCCCAAAGCGAAATCATCACAAACATACATATAAAAATAAAACCTAGAGCATAGCCTATGAACTTTTTATTTTTCATTTTAATACATCCTTTTCTTAGAAGCTGTGTTAACATATGTATATCCACTTTTTATTGTTAAACTAATTATACTATCAGAGTTCAGCTGTTTCAACAAACTTAATACAAATATTGGCGAATTACACAATAAAAAAGAATCTATAAATAGATTCTCTTAATAATGTCTTTATTTAGTTACAATTAATTGCTTTTAAAGTATTTTGATAGTTCAATTTCTTTAACATAAAAGCCTTTACTATCAATCTTTATAAGTTCTTCCTTTTGCAATACTTTTACCATTCTAGAAACAGTTTCTCTTTTACATCCAAGCATGTCAGCTAAATATGTAACTGTAATGTTTACATTTAGTAAAGTCCATTCACCACAACAAATTCCAAATTCTTTACTTAATCTATATAGTTTTGCTGCAAGCTTTTTATCTACTTTTATAGATATAGAATTTTTTAACTGTCTGTATAGACGTCTTATTCTTCTTTCCATATAAGAGATAATATCTTTTGTAAGTTGAAAATCATTTTGCATAATTTCTAAAAATTCTTCTATACTGTAATAAGCTACAATTGAGTTTTCAAATGCCTCACATCCTACAGTAGAATTTTTACTAGAATCAAAGGTAATATCATTTATAATTTCACCACTATTTAATATGAAAATTACTTTTCTCTCACCATTTTCACTTATCTTAAAAATAGACATTTTTCCATCTAAAAGTACATAAACACTGTCTAAGCTATCTTTTTCATAAAATAGAATTTCTTTTTTTTGTAATCTTTTTAGTTTAGCTTTTTCCTTAAGTTGATTCTTTGTTTTATCACATAAATTATTAAAAATCATTACTTTATCAATATTATAATCTTTTAATTTAGACATGTAATATCTCTCCATTCCTAAATTTATAAGAAAGCTCTATAAAACATTACAAATTTCTTATTTTATTCATTCTTTAAACAATTTTATAGCATTTGTTGTTTTAATTTTTCTTTCAATAGCTTCATTAGAAAGTTCTTTTACTACCTGTGTATATACTAAATCAATAATGAAAAATTGTGCTAATTTGGAAGATATTGAACCAGTTTCCAATACAGTTTCTCCTGATACATAAGATAAGTGTACATCTGAAATATCCTTTAATTCAGAGTTTTTATTTTCAGTAATTGATATAATTTTAGCATTATTATCTCTTGCAAGTTTTACAGTTTTTATGATTTCCTCAGTTTCACCAGAATGTGAAATCGCTACAATTAAATCGCCTTCTTCCATTATGGAAGACATCATTATCATTGTATGGCTACTATCAAAGCTCACACAATTAAGTCCTATTCTCATAAATTTATAGTTTGAATCCTGTGCTATTATACCAGAATATCCAATACCTATAAAATAAATTTTCTTTGCATTTATTATAAGTCTTGCACAATTGTGAACATCAGTACTATTAATTATCTCTACAGTATTCTCTAAAGTAGTTACATTTGAATTTAAAAGTTTCTTTGCTGTATCCAAAGCTGGTTCATCATTTTGTATATTTTTATTTATAATATTTTTTTTGTTCATGGTTGATATCTCTTGTGCTAAAGTTACCTTGAAATCTTGTAACCCACTAAAGTTCATCTTTTTTACAAATCTAGTTATAGTTGCTTCACCAATGTTACTTTCTTTCGCTATTTGTGATATTGGCTTATAAAATACATCCTCTATATTCTCTTTTATATAAGTTATCAATAATTTATCTGACTTTGTGACTTTAAACGTTGGTGATTCCAATTGTTCTAAAATACTCATTAAAAACCCTTCTATTCTTTATATTTTATTTAAAAAATTATATAATGCCCCAAGCATTCCTGCATCATTTTGTCTATTTGCAAATTCTACATTAGTATTTTTGTAAACTCTATCTATAAGAACCTCCTTTAATGCTTTGTCTATTTTAGGTTTTAGAAATTCCTCCTGTGCCATAATTCCACCACCTAAAATTACTACTTCTGGATTTATTACATAACATATATTTGCGATTCCAACTGCTAATGATTTTATCATATTATTGAGCTCTTTTAAACAATCTTCGTCATTATTCTTTGCTAAATCAAAAATTATTTTTCCATTTAAGTCATTTTCATTTAAACTCTTTATTTTTGCTACTTTTTTAACTAGACTACTAGTAGATGCTAACTCTTGAAAAGAACTTCCATTTATATTCATATATCCTACTTCACCAGCACTATTACTAAATCCATTTATTAGTTTATTGTTTATTATAACACAACCACCAATTCCAGTACCTATTGTCAGGCATACAGAAGATGTTGCACCCTTTCCTGCTCCAATCCACATCTCACCAAGTCCAGCACAATTAACATCATTTTCAACTTCACATTTTACATTAAATTCTTTTTCTATCTCTTTTTTTAATTCCATACCTTTATAGTTTGGAATTAGCTCTTCTAATGCAAATAATATCTTCCCCTCAATTGGGTCAACCATACCTGCAGTAGATATACATATACCACTTATGTCATTTTCTTCTATATATTTTTTCACTATCTGTTTTATTTTAGATAATATTCCTTCTCCACCTTTTTCCTTTGCTTCAGTATCCATACTTGATTTATCAATTATAAATCCATCTTCCCTAATAAATCCATATTTTATTGAAGTACCTCCAACATCTATACAAACGTAATTTTTCATAACATATCTCCATACAAATTATTTTTATAAATTAACAACTCTATTTAAAATCTTATATTACACAAATTTTTTACTTATCTTTTCCAATTCACAAATATATTTCCTTGCTTCTGATAAATCTATTGTATCACTTAATACACTTTTTTCCTTAGTTATATGATACTTATAAATATTTTTACATAAGTCCTCTCCTAGCATATTAAGACCTTCTTGAGTATAATGAACATCGTCAATAGTTAAGCCTTTATCATGAAATTGCATAGCAATTTTACTTCCCACACACAGTATATCACATTCATTACAAGCAGATTCTTGAGCTGCTGCAATTCGTCTAGTTCTAATAAAATATTCATCTTCTCCAAGCCAATAACCAGTTAAGCTTACAAACATTTTATCAATCATACATTCTTTTTTAAGTCTATACGCAATCTTTTTTAAACTTTCTTTATAGTATAAGGCATCGCTACCATATTTTGCATCACTTTCACCTTGAATCCAAATAACATACTTACTTTGTATATTATAATGTTTACTTAAAGTACTACATCCTGCATTAAATTTTTCTATAGTATCATTTAGAAACCAGTTATTATCATGATTCCAATTTTTTATTCTTGACCCATCTTTTGCATTATGAATAAAACAAACTTTATTTCCAGTGAACTTATTCCATTCATTTGAAAATGCAGGTGCTATAGTACCATCACCTTCTGAAGTCTCTAGCTCACACCTCATATTTATAATTTCATCAGTACTCAAATATTCAAAACAATTTTCATTAGGAATAACACTCTCTTTTTGATTTCCTAATCCTCTGGCATTACTTTGTCCTATTAATAAAAATACATCTATATTTTCCATGATTTAACTCCTCTATAAAATTTTAACTTTTTGATTACATCCAATTTTCATTATAAAAAACTAAGGCTGAAAATAGTAATCTAACTAAAATTTACGAAATATCACTAATCGCTGAAAGTTAAATCACTATTTTCAGCCTTAGTGGTTGTATAAATCCTCATTATCTAACCAAAACCTTAAAAATAGCTTTTTTGATATTTTCTTTTTCTAAAACTTTTATTGCTGTCATATGAGCATCTTCTGGATAACACACTAAGAAATCATTTTTTCTAAGTTCTACATATCCATTGTTTTTACCATCAAGGGGTAAAAAATCTCCCTCTTCTTCATATGGTTTTTGCTCTAAATTTTCTATAAAATTTAAGTCTATTCTTTCACATCCATCAAGCATTAAGTGTACATCTATATACTTCTTATGAGCTTCCCAGAATCTTTCTTCTTTTTCGCAAGTTTTATACTCTACAATATTCACAAAAATATCATCACCATCTATTGTATAAGTACCTTTTTCATAATCTATTAATGAATTCTCTTTAGCATATTCGAAACATCTAAGTAAATCTTCATGTAATGTTGAATATGTCTTACTATGATTTATATTTCCAAATATCATAAGCATTGTCTCCCTATATAATTTTAAATACATTTTTTTATACTTTTACATATAAATTGTATTCTACAGTCCTATAGAGTAACTAAATTATTTATCTAATCACTCTATAAGACAATTTATCATTTAAACATCATATTATTTTTCATAATAAACAGTAGTTTCAGCTCTTGGTAAAGATACTTTTGCTTTAACCTTAGCTTCTATTGCACTAACTATTGTACCTACTACAACAGAAGTAGTTATTGTTATTAAAGAATATGCCCAAGAAGTTACTTCTGGCATACGATATTTTAGATAAACAACCAAAATTGCTGATATTATAAATCCAACATAAGCTCCCATTTTAGTTGCCTTTTTACAAAATGCTCCAAGCACAAATACTCCTGCCAGAACTCCTAAAACTAGTCCCATGAAACTATTGAACCATTCATATGCTGACTTTATTTCTCCATTTGCTAAGATTATTGCAACGACTATAGAAAGTATACCTACACCTAATGATATATATTGTGCTATCTTAGTTTGTCTTTCCATACTTATATCTTTTGTTATTATAGTTTGTATATCTAAAGTCCAACTTGTAGCAACTGAGTTAAGTCCTGTTGATAAAGTTGATTGAGATGCTGCATATATTGCTGCAAGTAGTATTCCTGTTATACCTACTGGTAATTCATAAGCTATATACGATGCAAATACTTGGTCTTGCTGAACTGTTTGAGCTAAATCTGGATTTTGAGTATAGTATATAAATAAACAAGTTCCAATTAGATAAAACACAGTTGCAAGTCCCATTGATAAAACACCATTTCCATATGTCATTTTGTTAAGTTGCTTTATATCAGTTGTTGTAGTAAATCTTTGAACTATATCTTGACTTGATACATATGATGAAAAAGTATTAAGACCAGCTCCAACAAATATTATAAATGCACTTGTAGATAGTATATTTTTATCAAACATAACTTCATTAGTTGCTAAGAATTTATGTCCACTTGTAAGTGTATCCATCACTGTTCCAAAACCACCATTTATACTTGCTATTAAATAGAACAATGTCCCTGTAACACCTACTATTAGTACCATCCCTTGTATAAAATCGGTCCATAAAACAGCCTTTAATCCACCTGTATATGAATAAATTATTGCTATTACGCCCATAACTACTATCAATACATTTACAGGTATTCCTGTAAGACCAGCTAGAACCACTGATGGAAGATACATTATGATAGACATACGTCCTATTTGATATATTATAAACATTAAAGCTCCAATTACTCTAAGACCTTTACTTTCGTATCTCATTTCTAAGTATTCATATGCTGTATCTATTTCTAGCCTACTGTACAAAGGCAAGAAAAATTTTATTGTCAAAGGTATTGCTATAAACATACCTAATTGTGCAAACCATAAAATCCAAGTTCCACCATAAGAATTTCCTGCTAATGATAAAAACGATATTGGACTTAATAATGTGGCAAATATTGATACTGATGTAACCCACCACGGAATAGTCCCATCACCTTTGAAGAACTCTTTTCCTTTCATTTCCTTTTTTGAAAATAACAACCCTGCAAATAAAACTGCCAATAAGTAAACTACCAGTATTGCAAAATCTATCCAAGTAAATCCTACCATTTTACTAATCCTCCCATACTAAAAGTATTTTATTAAAAATACTTTCTGTATATTTCTTTTGCTCTTGATTTCATTTCATCAGTTGCTTCTTTCATAGGTTGTCTACAATATCCAGCTTCAACACCTTGCTCTTCAAGTAGTAATTTAATTGTTTGATATAGACCATTTCCTAATATATCTGTTATTAAATCATTAGTCACATGTTGTACTTCAAGTGCTTCTGATATTTTTTCATTTTTAGTTAATTCAAATATTTGTCTGGCTCTGATACCGTTTACATTAAATGTAGAACCAATTGCTCCATCTACTCCTAAAACTGTAGCTGGCAACATCATTTCATCAAATCCTGCAAATATTAATTTATTTGGGAAAGTTTTTCTCATTCTTTCTAATAAGTAGAAATCTGCTGCTGTAAATTTAACACCTATTATTTTTTCATTTTCAAATAATTCTCCAAATTGCTCTAAACTCATATCAACACCAGTTAAAAATGGTATAGAATATATTATTAATCTATTATCTACAGAATTTATTATTGTATTGTAATAGTGTTTTATTTCTTCAAAATCAAATTTATAATAAAAAGGTGTAACAGCACTTATAGCATCATATCCTAAATCAGTTGTAAATTTAGCAAGTTCCACAGCTTCTTTTAAATTAACTGAACCAACCTGAGCTATTAATTTTATTTCTTCTTTTACTTCATCTTTAGCTATTTCAAATATTCTTTTCTTCTCATCAGTTGAAAGCATGAAATTTTCTCCTGTACTTCCCCCTACATAAAGACCATCTATTTTACAAACATCTATGTTATGTCTAATTATTTGTCTTAACCCTTTTTCATTTATATTTCCTTCCTTATCAAATGAAACTAATAATGCTGAATAAATTCCCTTCATATCTGTTGTTCTCATATCCTTACCTCCAATTTTAGTTTTTAAATATAGTTAAATATAATAATTTTTTAATTTATAAATTAATTTTTAATTAATTTCAATTGCTTTAACAAACTTTTCTGTTATTAGTTGTGGTCTTGTTATTGCTGAGCCTACTACTGATGAATGAACACCTAACTCAAATACCTTTTTTAAATCTTGAGGAGTATTTACCTTTCCTTCAGCTATTACAGGTATTTCTAAATCTTTAACTAATCTTTCCATTAGTGCAAAGTCTGGACCTTCTAAAACTTCTGTATATGGAGTATACCCAGATAGTGTAGTTGAAACACAGTCCACACCATACTCTTGAGCTTTAACAGCCTCATCATAGTTTGAAACATCTGCCATTACTAAAACCCCATTTTCTTTTATATACTTTATAATTTCCTTTAAATCTTCATTATTTGGTCTAACTCTATTAGTGGCATCTAAAGCTATCATCTCACACCCTGTTGTCAGAAGCTCATCAACCTCCTTTTTAGTTGGTGTTATATATATATCTGAATCTTCATAATTTCTCTTTATAATACCTATAACAGGAAGTCCAGTAACTTTTTTTATTTCAATAATATCATCAACCCCTTGAGCCCTAATTCCAACAGCTCCACCTTCCATAGCAGCCTTAGCCATTCTACCCATTATAAAAGGACTATGAAGAGGTTCATTTTCTAAAGCTTGGCATGATACTATTAATTTACCCTTTACCTTATCTAGCATTTTTTCAATTACCTCATTTCTGAAATTTATTTTCTTGATTTATGTATTAATAATAACATGAAAACTTTTTCTTTGCAATATTTTTTCATATTTTTTTCTTGTTTCTATATTTTTACCAGTTTATTCCATGAGTTAGCTTGTTTTTCTTATTTAAAAGAAACTTTATTTCATTTTTTTGGTGTTTATTTTCATTTTATATAAGTACTCTCATAAATACTCCTGTTAAATTATTTCAATAAAAAAACCTATGTATACTATACATAGGTTTCCCAATATTACTCTAAATCCATTATAATTTTTCTACCACAGCATGGACAAAATTCAGACTCTGAATCGATTTCACTTTCACAGTAACCACAAACTATAAAATCACCAGATTCATTTTCTAACTCAAATTTTTTACCACATTCCGCACAATATTTATCATTTACACTTCCAACATAACCACATTCACAAGTTACATTACTTTCTGCGATTTCCATTTCGTTAATTTCCACATTTTTTTCATAGATTATCTTATCGAGTTCTAATAATTCATCACAAAACGTATCAAAACTTTCATCATCAAGAGAATCTTCTCTAATTTTTTGATATGTTAGTATTCCCATTTCTAAGAATATCTTTGCTTTCTTTTCTTGAATATCCTCAATCTCTCTATTTATCTTTGATTTCTCTTTATATAATTCAACTTTAAATTTTCCATTACCAAATTTTTTCTTAACTTTAGAAAACTTATCGTCTACTGTATTCTTAGTATTTTCTTCCATAGAAATTTCCTCCAATCATATTTAATCAGCTGAGTTTAGCTTATACCCTATTAAAGATATCACAAAACTATATATAAATGAAATTATAATAGTTTGGAATACTTTAAATTGCATTATTAAAGTTGCACCATAACTAGTTGTATTAAAGAAATTAATATTACTATCAAGTATAAATGTGCTAAATAAAGCCAGCATACCCATTAAAAATGCATAATACACACTAAACACTATTACAGGCTTGATATTATCTGTGTTATACTTAAATCTCAATTTATATCCATTTAACAATAGTATTAATGCAGATAAAGCTCCCATTGCATAAAACATTAATTTAGTATCTCCAAATAGAGATGATGAGCCCAAACTAAATATTGATACTGTTGAATTTATTATAGTAACTGAAATTCCATTTGCAAAAGCCCACATATAACTAGCTATTTGTGGCAGTATAGCAAATAAGTTTGCTCCATTTGAGTAACTACTCATATCTAATTCGTTTAAGTAGCTACTATCAGATACAGTTAGTACAAATAGGATTGCCAATACTAAAACATATCCTAATATAAATATCTTTATAGAATTTGAAAAAAGAGACATATACATATTTTCTTTTTCATAACTCTTTTTGTAATTAGTTATATATGTACATATAAATCCTAATACAAATCCATTTAAAAGAACACTAAAAAACTGATAACTATATTCTAGTGCATAGCCATACTCTAACATACTATGTGAACCAGTCTTTACATTAGTAAAAATAGATAGAACAGCTAAAATTAATCCATAAAGAATCCCAACTCCTAATGAATTTGCTAATGTAGTTTTTGAGTCTTTACATCTTTTTCTCATAAAAATTAAATTTGATATTATTAATCCTAGAATAGGGATTATAAGTAATATTAACAATCCTATATTAGCATTTATAAATCCAGAACCCATCATAGTAGACATAGATACACTAATCTGACCCAAGTTAAGAGCTAGAATTATATGTGCTGGATTTATTAAATAACTAATATCATTAAATTGAATAGTTATTACAGCTTTAAATATCAATGCAATAATAAATAATATAAATACATTTGTAAAGGTTGTTAAAAATATTCCTCTTGTATTTGCATGATGTGAAAGCTCTTTTATTTTAGATTTTAAGTCTAATTTTGTTTCAAATGGTTTTAAAGATGCTACTTCATAAAGCTCATTTCCACAAAATTTACAGTAATTATCTTTAGAATTATTTTCTTTGCTACAACTAGGACAAATTTTTTCTTCTTTCTTTTTAAGTGTGAAGTTGTTATTTTTTATTTTTCTAGTTAGTTCGCCTGTTGTTTTGGAATAGTTATTATGTGAATAATTCATATTATTTATTTTTTTTTCATCCATTTTTTCCCTCCAAGTTTTACTGTTGTAAATTATCAAATATAACTATATCATATAAAACTTAATTATACCTTAATTGGATATATTTATCTATTTTATTTGTTTATTGTTGTTATTTTTTAACAAGTGTTGGTATTTCAATAATTTATTAATGTCAGTTTTGTTGTTTATGTTTTATTATGCTTAATTTAAATTTATTCTATTCTTTATTTTCAGTGGCAAGATGATGGCAAGTTAGGTTTTGCCACCATTTATTTTTGATTCCAAAATTAAGTTATAAATAGTTATTATTATGTTACTTATAACTATATAAATTTAGTAAATAGTTTATGTTTTAATACAAACAAAGCTTATCAATATTTAAATGCACTTTTCTGTTAACTTTTCCGAAATAAGTTAACATTATCATAAACTTATGCTATACTTTTTATAAAGGGGGTTTTATTTATGTCAACTTTTGGTGAGAGGTTTAAACTTTTAAGAACAGAAATGAATCTAACTCAAGAGGAACTTGTTGAAAAATTTAATAAAGTTTATCTTACGAGTTTTAATAAATCAACAATATCACAGTATGAAAATAACAAAAGAAAACCAGAAATAAACGTTTTAGAAAATTGGGCAGATTTTTTTAATGTATCTATTGATTATCTTTTAGGGAGAACTCTTGTTAGAAATCACATAGATACTGTAGCAACGCATAAATCTAATCCTAACAAAGTTTTACCAGAAGAAGCTCAAGAGCAACTTAATGATTATATAGAATTTTTAATAAGCAAATATAAAAAATAAATATTTAGAGCAGTTCACACCTGCTCTTTATATATAACAAAACTCAAAAATACATTCTTTTTATAGGGGGATTTCCATGAATAAACTAGACGCACTTTTAGATTTAGCAAAAAATGAAGAAATAGAAATTTACTACACTGACAAAATAACAGATGACATAAAAGGATTGTATATAAACAAACAAGGGCTAAAAATTATATCACTACTTAATTCATTAAAACAAAATAAGACTAAACTAATAGAAATTTTAGCAGAAGAATTAGGACATCATTTTACCAGTGTAGGAGATTATGTATCTTCAGAAAACAGCTACAAAAATAAAATATTGATAGATAAAACTGAAGAAAAAGCTCTAAGATGGGCAGGTGAATTTCTTTTAGCAGAAGAAGAGATAATACATGTTATTAATTCATATGCCACAAATGTCTATGAAATAGCTGAGGAATTACAAGTTAGTGTAAAATTCTTATTAAAAAGATTAAAATTTCTATCAAGAAAGAAAAACATGTTAGACTTAGGAAATAATAGATTCCTAGTATTAACTAGCTTACCAAATTTCTACATATATGAGGATATTTTTTAAACTCTTTTATTCTACTTTTATAGTTTATTATTTAACAAATACATATTTAAATATAATTATAATAAAATGTATATAAAAACTAGGTAATTGTAAGAATATCAATATAATATCATAGTATAAACTGAATAAAAAAGATTCATATAATATTGTACATAAAAAAAATATATAAAGAGCAGTTAATCTGCTCTTTTATATAAATATAAAACTTAATTATAATAAAATACTAATTGAAAAATTCATTTAATATTAATTAATAAATACAATCTAACACAATTTTAGATTGTTACACATAATATATTTTGATATAATTAAGTTATTAATAAAGTATTCCAAGTATCTAAGAAAAGAAAAGGAATACTTATTTTTATGTTTTATTTTTAATGGAGGCTTATATGAACTTAGAAAAATTAAAAAAATTTTTTGGATTTCCTCTAGACAAAGAACATAAAGAAAACGTTGAAAAAGAGCTTTGCAATTATCTTTATCATACAGGGAAAATCATTTGTATAATAATAATAATATCCCAAATAATTATGATTATATCAATATCAGCTAGAGAAGGTGGCCCTTTTGCCACTCCAAGACGCCAATGGTATTTTTGTATGTACATAACACTGTTTTCTGTATCTTCAATCTTTATGTTTGTATTTTCTTATCTTTGGAATAAAAAAAAGGAATATTGCACTTTTTATATAAACTTATGGGTAATTTATGTATCTTTTTTCTGCCTATGGGGATGTGTAATTACTCTACTCGACCAATTAGGTGGAAATGACTTAAGTGTATTTAGTTACATTATGTTAGCAGCTGCGGCTTTTTCAGTATTAAAATTCGGAGAATCAATAATAGTTTTTGGTGGATGCTTTTTATTTCTTAACTTTTTCTTACCTGGAATTCAAACTATACCAGGTAATGAATTTAGTAATATCGTTAATACTTTTTTTATAACATCACTTGCTATTTTTGTTTCTACAATGCTATATAGAAGTCGTGTATTTACTTATTATGACAAACTTCTAATTCGCCAACAATATGAGGAAATATATCATATAAATAATTTACTTAATCATAAAGTTATGATAGATGAACTAACTAAAATGAATAATCGTAGATACCTTGAAGATATTCTACAAAAAAAATTAATCAGCTATGCAGATCAAGTACCTATAACTGGAATGATGCTAGATATCGATTACTTCAAGCAATTTAATGACACCTATGGGCATCAAAAAGGAGATTATTGCTTGCAAAGTATCGCTAAAGTAATTTTAGATTTTACAAATTCTGAAAATGCACATGCTATACGATATGGTGGCGAGGAATTTTTTATATGTATTTTCAACTGTGATGAAGAAGATGCTAAACTTAAATCAGAATGTTTACGAAAAATTATAGAAAATTGCCATTTTGAACGTGATGATGTTCCTTCAAAATGTGTAACTGTTAGTATTGGAGTTTATACAAAGAAAATTGAAGAAAAAATAACATTAGAAGAATTTATAAGTTACTGTGATAAAGCTCTATATACTGCAAAAGAAGAAGGACGTAATTGTGTGGAATTTTATTAAAAAATATATAAATAAAAGTATTAATCCTTCATGCTTAAATTTTTCAGGAAAAATTTTTTTATATTTAAAGTAAGTAAACACTATTAAATAAACCTATAAATTAGACTTTTAAACTTAAGTCTCACTTATAGGTTTATTATTTTCTGAATATTAATTATTTTGAATTTTAATATTTATAAGCTATACCATTAAATCTAAGTTATATTTTCAAATATATTATTATCTAATTTTCCATTTCTTTAATCAACGAAACATTTTGCTTTTCTATAGAATTTAACACATCTGTATCAGCTCCTATATCATAATCTGGCTGATACCATGATTTATTACTAAAATAACTCTTATATGGCTCTTCTTTAAACACATACCCATATCTTGCAAATATTTCATTTCTTATATAGGCTAACTCTCCTTTGCTATAACCCTCGAGTTCTTCTCTAGTCAAAACTCTTGAATCACTATCATATATAATATAATCATCATCATAACTTACTTCTTTACTTTTTGAGTTAGAATCTGAATTTGAATCACTTTTACTGTTCTTGGTATTATTTTTTTCTTTATCACTCTCATCACTTGTTTTATTATTTATGCTTTTGATAAATTTATCAGCTTCTTCTTTGGAAATTTTGTTAAGTGTACCACTTACTTTGTCAGCTTCTAATGAAATTTCATTACTATTATATCTAGTTACAGACAGTTTTTTATTTGATGAACTATCCTTACTTTTTAATACCATACTATTGCTATCTGAACTTTCTACTTCATATTTAATCGTATAATTACCTTCTTCTTGGTTTTTAGTATAAAGTTTTATTTTATCAGGTTCTTCAAACTCAAATATATTATACTCATCAGCCTTCCAAAAACCACTTAAATCTTTTGGCTCTAGATTTTTAGAATAAATCAATTCATTTTCTAAATAAATCTCTGAGTACTTTTGTATATTACTCATTTCAACTTTATCTTTCTTAGTCTTCATATTATAAAAATGTACTTCCTTATTCTTGCTAGAATATACTATGTTCTCTGAATTAAAGGAATAACCAATCACATCACTTGCTATCTTCTCTTTATCTAAAAATAATTCACCACTTGATTTAATATAAAGTAATTTATCATTATTAATAATAGATAAATTAGAATTTTCTTTCATGTCATTTCCTATTTTTTCTTCTTCTTTATTATCTTTCTTGATATATATGTCACCATCAGAATTTATAAATACAATACCATCATTAATTAAACTTATATAATCAATATCAGATTTTATTTTCTTAGATTCGTCTTTTCCTACTTCTTTTTCATATAATTCATCATCACTATTTATAAAGTAAAATTTATTATTTCTATATCTATAAGATCTAACATCTGATGCTATTTTTTCACTTTTTCCATTTTTATATAAATACAATTCTCCTTTTAAGTCTTTATAATTATACTCACTTATATACATAATATCTTCATCATCAGATTTTACTCCCCATAAATTTGATACATCCGAACTAATCTTAACTTTATCATTTTTATCTAAGCTTTTTAAGTATAAATTATCATCATTATTTATAAATATCACATCGCCTTTATTGTTTATAATATCAAAATTTTTTATATCTGTTGATATTTTTTCTTTATCTCCATTTTCTTTATATAGATATAACTCTTCATCTGTATTAACATAATATATATACTTTCCATCTTGAGATATCTTATATAATACAACATCATTGGCTATTTTTTCTTTGTCTTTCCCATCATACTTTACATACAAAGAATTTTCTGATGATATATATGCCATAGTCTTTGAAGAAGGAATAAATTCATATGAGTTAAGTTCACTAGAAATTAAGTCTGATGCTAATTTTTCCTTTTCTTTTTTTAAATTGTATTTATACAAATTATTCTCTTTATCCTGAATTAATATAGATTGCTCCCCATTTATATAATCTCTCTTTGTATCTATAGGTATATCTGATGCTATTTTTTCTTCATCCTTACCTTGTGTCTTTATATATACATCTGTCATACCATCAGAATTATCCTCATCTCTTTTTAATAGTATAAGAGAATTATCTCTTTTATCCTGACTATTTTTAGAGTTATTTTTTGTACAACCTGTGCATATAAGTACCAAACTTAAAACCATAAATAACCATTTCTTAGACATTCTTACTCCCCCTCATATAATAGATAATGTAATAAATATTTTTTATATTTAACATTTTACACATTTTCATACTATAGCCTTATATATTTGTAATATAAAGCTAGCCTACAAATTCATTTATATTTTTTCCATAATTATCTAAAATCACTTTATAGTTTATAGTATATCACAACAAACGTTA
This sequence comes from Clostridioides difficile, assembly GCF_001299635.1. Lineage (GTDB taxonomy): Bacteria > Bacillota > Clostridia > Peptostreptococcales > Peptostreptococcaceae > Clostridioides > Clostridioides difficile_A. The sequence continues at coordinate 213,973 of NZ_JRHN01000039.1, forward strand.
TCCTATCACATTAACTATAACTACTCCAAAAGCCTTTAATGCTTCTTGAAGTACTTCATTTCCTCCATAAGGATATCCTATGGGATTAAAATAAAGTTTTGAAGTTTTTTCTTCAATCATTTTACAACCTTCTATTGTATAATCACCTATACCAATTTCAGAAAATACAGTTTCAAAATCCCACGGAACAGATTTCAAATACTCTTGTCTTTTTTCTTCATCTAACTGTTTATATTTCTCCCAAAACATTTTATTTTCTTCTTCTGTTGGCCACCAAAAATAATCTAATTCTTCTCTATAATAAAAATCTTCCACTCTTTCTAAAATATAATATTCCAAATCATTAACTTGTACACAATCATTTTTTATACTTGCTATATATGAAAATAAATTCTCAATCCTCTTAAATACTTCAATATTATCAACATTAAATTCAATAAAACAAAATTCACACATCATATTCCCCTCCTAACTTGAATACTTTATACTTATATTGTATTGCAAAATAAAATTAATTAAATCATATGTTTACAAGTACAATAAAAATAACTTGCATATATCCAAACTAGATAATATACAAGTTATTTACTATTTTTATGCTTAAAATTATATAATTTTACTATAATTTATAATTATTAGAATTCAGCATTCTTAGGAGTTCTTGGGAAAGGTATAACGTCTCTTATATTAGACATACCTGTCATATACATAATTATTCTTTCAAATCCAAGACCAAATCCAGAGTGAGTAGCAGTACCAAATTTTCTAAGCTCTAAATACCACCAGTAATCTTCTTCTCTTAATCCCATTTCATGAATTCTATCTAATAAAACGTCTTCTCTTTCTTCTCTTTGAGAACCCCCAACTATTTCTCCAACACCAGGAACTAATAAATCCATTGCTCTAACAGTTTTACCATCTTCATTCATTCTCATATAGAATGCCTTTATATCTTTTGGATAATCAGTTACAAATACTGGACAGTTGTATATTTGCTCTGTTATATATCTTTCATGCTCAGTTTGAAGGTCACATCCCCATTCAACTGGATACTCAAATTCATGACCTGATTCAATTAATAACTCTACTGCTTTAGTGTATGTTATTCTAACAAATTCAGAGTTTACTATCTTATTTAATCTTTCTAATAATCCTTTATCTATAAAACTATTAAAGAATTCCATTTCTTCAGGAGCATTTTCTAAAACATAACTTATAACATATTTTATCATATCTTCTGCAAGTTCCATGTTATCTTCAAGGTCTGCAAAAACTATTTCTGGTTCTATCATCCAAAACTCTGAAGCATGTCTTCCTGTGTAAGAGTTTTCAGCTCTAAATGTAGGTCCAAAAGTATAAACATTTCTAAAAGAAAGTGCCATTATTTCAGCGTTTAATTGTCCACTAACTGTTAAATTTGCTTCTTTTCCAAAGAAATCTTGAGTATAGTCTATTTTTCCATCTTCAGTTTTTGGAATATCATTTAAATCCATAGTTGTTATTCTAAACATTTCTCCTGCACCTTCACAGTCACTACCTGTTATGATTGGAGAATGTGCATATACAAAGTTTCTTTCTTGGAAAAACTTGTGTATAGCATATGCAGCTATTGATCTTACTCTAAATACAGCTGAGAAAGTATTACTTCTTGGTCTTAAATGTGCTATTGTTCTTAAGTATTCAAGTGTATGTCTTTTCTTTTGTAGCGGATATGAACTATCTGATTCCCCTTCTACAACTATACTTTTTGCATGTATCTCTACAGGTTGTTTAGCTCCTTCTGTAGATACCAATTCACCTTCCACAAATATAGATGAGCTTATTGCTAATTTTCCTATTTCTTTAAAATTTTCTACTTTCTCATCAAATACTATTTGCATATTCTTAAAAAAGCTTCCATCATTTAACTCTATAAATCCAAAGTTCTTAGATACTCTAGATGTTCTTATCCATCCAGCTACTTTTACAGTTTTTCCTATGTACTGCTCTTTGTCTCTGTACAATTCTTTTACTGTTATAAATTCCTTTTGCATTTTAAATCCTCCTAGTATAATTATTATTAATTTCTTATAAATATAATTTCAATAAAAAAAAGCCCTTCATCCCTATATAAAGGGACGAAAGACTATTACTCTCGCGGTACCACCCTAATTGTCATAAATGACCTCTTAGTTAAGCAATGCTTAAAGCCTATAACGGTGCCTTCCGTCTAAGTCTACTTGCTAAACAAGCTTTCGATTAGAAACTCCAAGATGTTCTTCAATATAAACCTCGTATTGAGCTCTCACCGTCCTCAACTCGCTAAAACTACATTTTATATCTACTCTTCTCTTCACAGTATTTATCTTTTATTATTTCCGCTAATTAACAAAATTATACCAATTTATAAATTTTTAGTCAATAAATTTATGAAATTGATACTGATTGCTATTTATAAAAAAAGTAGAGTAGCACATTATTCATCAAACTAGATATAAGTCTACAAGCCAATACTACTCTACAAAATCACAATAAATACTTATTTTTATCATTGAATCTTACAATTTTTATAACTTACTTCCATTGTCAACCCAATCTTTTGCTTCCTCAACACTATTAAGTGAAGGTATTGAAACTTTACTATGAGGTTTTAATTTTTCAACATCAGCCCATGCTGCTGTTGACTCATTTCCAACTAAAAGTGGACTTCTAAGTCTTTTATTATCTTTGCCTTTTAATGCTCTTGCTTTCTTATTTTCCAAAACTATCACCTCTATTATTTATTTTGTAATAGTTTTAGCAATTTTTCAAATTAAATTCATAAGTTGAGATTATAATGATTTTTAAATAAATAATATACATTTTTAATACCTAATTCATTCCTATTTTTATCCAAAATTTTTATTTCATATTACAAAATATACGACTATCTTTTTATTTTAATATTAATTTTTGGTACTATTTTTTAATATAAAAAACATACTAAAAATCTGATTATCCCCTAGAACACAGTACCTATCCGCATATATACAGGACTAACAAAGCCATTTTACTACTAATTTACTACTACCGAATGAGCCTTGATACGTTGATAAGTCCTAGAAATGCAAAGATATGGTATTAACACATCAGTATTGTATCAAAAAAAAACTAAATATTTTATAGAACATGGAACACGAAAAAAGGTGTTCCTTTTCTATTTGCAGGCGTTCTTAATTGAGCGTCTTTTTTCATGCAAAATTACTATGAAAGGAAATACTATGCTCTTGAAGAAACAGCTCCAGCAGGTTATGTATTGAATCAAAACAAGATTCCATTTGAGTTAAAATATGCAGGTCAAACCGTAGATACTGCAGTTCAATCTACTACTGTAAAAGAAGTTGTTATCACTGGTGGCTTTGACCTTGTGAAGTTTGGAAACTATGACTGGCAAACAACATTAGTTAGTATCTTAAATCCAAAAGAAATCATTGAGAAACAGGTTGTTGATACGAATAGCATTGAGAGTTTTGTAGAATCCTTTAGCAAGGAATATTTTTCATGGCAACAGTCGCAAGATTCACAGGACAAACGAATTGAACGTTTGAAGAATTATCTGACTGAAAACCTACAACAGTTGAATACTGAAATGGTTCGCTCGGATATTCCTACTAGTTCTATTGTCAACAGCTTTCAAGTATGGAGTGTGACACAGAACAATGAAAATGCCTATGATGTACTCTTTTCAGTAGGACAACAGATTTCAGAGGGCGAGAACAAAAAGAATATCGCTTCCACCTATACTGTTACTGTCTATGTAGATGAAGTAGGAAATATGGTAATTATTAAGAACCCTACCATTGACATCAAGCCACAAAAGGCAAGCTATGAGCCTGTACTTTCTGATAGTGACAGAACGGTGGACACAAATACAACAGAGGAAATTAATAGTTTCCTAGACACATTCTTCAAGCTCTATCCTACTGCAACAGAAAAAGAGCTATCTTACTATGTAAGTAATCAAGCACTTGATGTAATTAATAAAGATTATGTATTTGTGGAACTTGTGAATCCTGTTTATACACAAGTTAACAATCAAGTGACCGCTATTGTAACAGTGAAATACCTTGATAAGGAAACCAAAGTTACACAGCTTTCCCAGTTTGAGCTTACTTTGCAGAAAAATGACAACTGGAAAATAATAATGGAATAGTTTCTATGTAAATATATTTTTACTATCTTACCTAACTAATTGAAAGATGATATAATTTAATCAAAGATTTGGTAAAGAGGGATGAATATGCATTTAATTGATTTTATGAATGAAGATATTAAAAAGAAGCTTGTTAAAAAAACGTATAAAAAGAAAGAGACTATTCTTTTTGCTGAGCAAGAAAATGAATATGTAATTCTTATGATTGACGGTATTGCAGAAGCATTCATCTTAAATGTGAAAGGAAACATCTCAACTATTCATCTTTATAGAAGTGGTAGTTTTTTTGGAGAAATGGAACAATTTAATGATGGGAAAAAACCCGTTGAAATTGTCGCTTTCACAGATTGTAATGTATATAAACTTCATAGAGATGATTTTTTAAACTGGTTAAGGGGAGATTTTGAAGCTACAAAATTTCTGATTCGAGAAATATCTAGTAAATTAGTTGTAAATGCTGAATTAATTGAAGAATTATCATCTTTAAGTGTTAAAGAACGACTTCTGAGGTGTATATCCTTACACTATTATAGAAGTGAATTAAATCTGCTTACCAAAAAACAGCTTGCTAGCGAAGTAAACGCTCCAATTAGAAGCATTAATCGTGCTATAAATGAATGTGTACAAGAACATCTAATTGCTTATGAAAACAAAAGATTTAGTGTAATTAATCAGCGAGAGGTATTAAAGAATCTTCCTACAACATAAGTATAATTTCAAAAAAGTATTGGATAATAATTATTCAATACTTTTTTATTTCGGGTCAAGTGACCTATTTTTTTTTATTTCTTCATTATATAATACTCCTATGCATAATTATGTTGGATTGATAGCTAATAAAAGAAAGTGAGAGGTGTTATATTATGACTAAAACACAACAGGAAATGATACAAAACGTATTAGAATTTTCAAAAAGAGATAGTAGGATAATAGGACTTGCAATTAGCGGTTCTTATATCACAAAATCGTTAGATGAATATTCTGATTTGGATTTTCTGATTGTAACAGATGATAAATCCTATGAAGAAGTTATCGAAGAGAGATTACTTATTGTGGAACAGTTTGGAACATTAGTTTCTGCTTTTACTGGCGAACACGTTGGAGAACCTCGATTGATAATTTCCCTCTATGATTCCCCTGTTCTTCATGTTGATTTTAAGTTTACAACCTTAGATGGTTTACTAGATAGGGTTGAAGATTCAGCTATTCTCTATGAAGAAAACAACTGCATAACAGAAATTTATTCTAAAAAAGAAGCATACTTCCCAACTCCAGACTTACAGTGGATTGAAGATAGATTTTGGATTTGGGTTCATTACGCTTGCACTAAGATTGGACGTAGAGAACTATTTGAAACAATTGATTTTTTATCTTTTTTAAGACAATCAGTACTTGCCCCATTAATACAGCTTCTCTTAGGTAAATTACCTCGTGGAGTTAGAAAAATTGAATTGGACGCACCCCAATATATTGAAGCATTAGAAAAGACGGTTGCTACCCATGAATATGAAAGCTGTGTTAATGCATTGCAGGCTACTATCAACCTGTATCTTGAGTTAAGAGAGGAATTATCACAAAGTCCTATTGTCCGAAAGGTTGAAGCTGAAAGGGTTGCATTACAGTATTTTCAAGATTTAATCAAATAAACCCAAAGTAAAAAAACATTGAATAGTAAATTTGAAAGTAACAGTATGGAGGATAACTATGAGTGATATTTTAAGTAGAATTACAAATAAAATTGGGGATAAGAATATAGTTGATAAGTTAGCAGCTCTATCAAAATCAGATTTGAACTCACTTCTATTAGAAGTGTTTGATAGACAAGCAAATACTTTAACTGCAACTGATATTCTAAAGTCATACCAACTAAATAGATTTACTATCCCTAGCGGTATAGATCCAGAAGAAATTCATGCTTTGGAATCAAAATTATTGAGAAAAGCATTCAATATGGATATCAAGACGATTATGCTTTCTCCCTCTGCTCCATTAGGTAGCTGTAGCGTTTTTGGCTCCGTAGATCAATATAACGTAGTAAGTGCTCTACGAGGGACAGAAACACTTGCAGACCCCTCAAATATGTTGGCAATAATTATTGCTGATAAATTAAAAAGAAAAGAAGAAAATAATACCATACCTATCCACATGGCTACTACTGCTAGGGCAATAAGAGCACAAAATTTTGTAGGTGAAGGTTTATATTCACATTTTGGCTTATATTGTATGGTTTCATCTGGTATAGATACAGGGTCTTACACTTGTGAAAAAATGTTGTTAGAAAAGCACTTAAACTATTATAAAGATATATTAAGTGAAATAGAAAATGTTCGTTTCTCTATTATTCTACGCAAAAGAAACGGATACAAAGATAATGACGGATTTTTCGACAGAATTGTTGAAACTATCAAACTTATTTTTCCTAATATAGAGTTATTAATTCATAATGATGATGTTGATAATAATTATTATAAAGGTATCAATTTCAAATTATTGGTCAAACAAGGAAATGAAACCGTTGAAATAGTTGACGGTGGATTTGTTGACTGGACTTATCAAATGCTTGGAAATAAAAAAGAACGCTGTTTGATAAGTGGTATTGGCTTAGAAAGATTTCTTGTAGCTGTTTCATAAAAGGAGAAGAAAAATGGAACTTATAGAGTGGAATTATGCTTATATTACCGATTTAGTTGAGTTTGCGAATGATAAAGAAATTGCAAAGAATCTTCGTGACAACTTCCCCCACCCTTATAGGGAGCAAAACGCTAGAGATTTTATTAGTTTTTGTTTGGCAACTCCAGAGGTTAAACAACTTAGCTATGCTATTTTTTATCAAGAAAGGGCTATTGGAAGTATCAGCCTAACATTTGAAGAAGATACCTCTATTAATAAAAATGCTGAATTAGGTTACTAGCTTGCTAGGAACTATTGGGGCAAAGGGATAGCAACAAATGCAGTAAAAGAAATATGCAAAATTGCCTTTGAAAAATACAACCTTAACAAAATTCATGCTAATGTATATTCCTACAATAGAGGGTCAAGTAAAGTATTGGAAAAATGTGGTTTTAAGATTGAAGAATACTGTCACAATTCCATAATAAAGAATAGAAAAATGCCGATACTCCTTGTAGATACAGGATATATCGGCATTTACCAACTTATGAAAAGATAATCAAATTTAATATAAGTTTTTTTTATGACAAACTATACAATAAAATTAAGCTACTAATTAAAGATACTTTTTTATTTACAAAGTATTTGCTATCTGTTGAATTGTATTTTTCAAATCTAAAATCCCATATCCTTGTGATACATTAGGATATGTATATATATCAAGTTTTGTTGCTCCCAATATTAAATATGTTTTTAAAACTTGTGTAAATAATGATAACCTTGGTATATTATCTTGTTTTTCTAGATATTCCATTAATAAAGCTAAGACACCAGTAACTATAGAACTACTAATACCTGTTCCTGTTCCTGTATTATATGTTCCGTTTTTGTATGTAGATATTATGTCTACACCTGGTGCTACTATATCTGGTTTAATTCCTCTTCCTCTAATTGGACCTTTTGAAGAACCAATCCACATACTATCTGTTTTATTGTTAAATGTACCCACTGTGATTACATCATCACTAGCCGCATACATCGTTATTGTCGCAATTGAATCAGGGTCCAGAAATCTTGTATCTGGAGCTATCAGGTTTTTATTCGGTAAATATATATCATATTCTCCTCCTATTACAAGTTCTGAAGTCAATCTTAAAGTCCATACTCCAGGTTTTATATCTCTTAACTTTATCTCCAAGTTTTCTTTTCCAGAAGTGATATATGGATAAATAAATCGCATTGCATAAGTAGTATTTTCTAAGTTGAATTTTCCTCTATATACATAAAAGTCTGGAGAATATCTTATATCATGACTAACTTCACCTGAAGGAGATATTATCTGTGCTCCTATTTTATCTGGACCATTTGTATTTAGTGTTATATCAAGTGCATAATCATCCCCATCTTGTATTATTACATCTTGTACTTCACCTACACTACTAAATCTGCCAGAATAATGAATATCTGTATTGCCTTGATTACCTGCACCACTGACTACTACCACACCAGCACTACTCAACAGATTAAAAGTATCTAATATCGAAGTAGTTGCTACAGCACCTGATTTAACTCCAATAGTTAAATTTATTATTATAGGTTTATTTTCTGTTCTTGCTATATTAGTAACATATGTTATAGCAGCTAGAAAATCTGAAACACTGTAATTTATCCTTCCAGCATAATAAGTATCCACATATGATTTTAATTTAACCACTATTAAGTCTGATTCTGTAGTAATACCTCTATACTGTGAATTTACCCTTCCATTCCCAACCAATATACCAGAAGCCAAAGTTCCAGTACCTATATTATCTTGACTTAAACTCCCATCATTTCTACTTATAGCTATATTTAACTCACTTCTTGTAAATTCACTTCCAAAAATAAAACCTTCTGGAGGTGGATTTGTATTTGCTTCTTGGTCCCATAGTTTTAAAACTTTACTACTTCCATCCGCATTTATAAAGTCAGGATGTAAGTAATCTATGCCTGAATCTATAACTGCCAGTAAGATTCCTCTTCCTGTTATATCATTGTATGGATTTTCATAGATATATTCAGTTTCGGCAGCTGTAGTAATAGTTTCTCCGTTATTTACATTGTTAGTTATATCAATCAGACTACTCATAGGAGCTGACTCTTCCCACCATGCTACTTGCAATATGTTATTTAAAATAGTTTCATCAAAATCCATAGGTACATATATTACTGCAAGCTGGCTATTCAAAACCATATACCTATTTATACCATTTTCTTGGAGTGCAGTTTCTATATCGCCTTGATAAATTATACAATAAGATTTTTCCATAACTCCCTCCTACCTTAACACATCAAACATACCCCTAACATCTAAAGAACCATATCCGGCACTTGTATTTGGATATACTGTATTTAAATTTTTCTTAGCCCCAGCTTGCATAAATGTTTTTACTTTTTGAACATATGCTTGATTTGGATATCTACCATCAGCAAAAGTATATTGAAAATACATTGCAGCAGCTCCTGCAACATGTGCACTTGCTGCTGCTGTGCCAGTTATAGTTGCATATTTATTTCCAGGATAAGCTGCTATTATATTTACTCCTGGTGCTACTAAATCTGGCTTCAATCTATTTTCAATGGTTGGTCCTCTTGATGAACTTTGCCATAAACTATTATTAATAGTGTTATATGCTCCTACAGTTATTAAATCATCTTGAATAGCTGGATAATTTATAGTAAAAAAAGGGTCAACTTGTCTAAATCTAGTTCCACTTTTTATAAGCACTCTATTTGGTAGATACAAGTTATATATACCATTTATAATATAAACCCCAACTAATCTGATTTTCCATACCCCTCTTTTAGCATTTCTCAAAGTAATATTAGTAAACTGCTGACCTGAAAAAGTAGTTGGATATACATATGTTATAGAATAATAAGTTCCTTCTAAATCAAATAGACCAGTGACTCTATTGTAACTTGATACGCCTACACTTTTACTTTCTTCACCTGAAGGTGATACTATTATTACATCTGCCTTATCTGGTTTGTTTAACCAAAGTTCTAATGATAATTCTTCTTCATCTTCACTTAACTCTAACTCAATATCAACAGAGCCACCTGCATGTAGTATTCTTCCAGATGTATGTGTTTGTGTATTACCCTCATTTCCTGCCCCTGCTGTTATACATAGACCCCTTGTAAAGAAAGCTTTTTCACTATTACTCCTATTAGTTAAGCCAGCTAGACTACTGCTACCTAAAGATACATTTATAACTACTGGTCTTCCAAGTTCAAAAGCTTTTTTATATGCATATTGAGACGCAGCAAATAGCATCGCACTATTATAAAAACCATCTATCTTACCAAGTTTTATTATTATTAATTCTGCATCTTCTGCTATCCCTGCATATTCACTATTTACATTTCCCAATCCTGCACATATACCACTAAGCATTGTTCCTTGACCAACCTCATCCTGAGATAGACTAGGGTCATTATTTGCAATAGCTCGATTTATATCTTCTCGTGTATATTCTGTTCCAATATAAAAACCTTCAGGTGGACTTCCTTCTTTGGTTTGGTCCCATAAATATACTATCTTTGAAGTTCCATCTGGATAAATAAAATCTTTATGTAGATAGTCTATTCCTGTATCTGCAATCGCTATTAGAGTACCCCTTCCTGTTATTGTAATATTTGGATTGTTTTTAAAGAAATTTACACCTATCTCTTCTGTTGCAACTATACCACCAAAAGTTCCTTGATTAATAGTTCCAAGTAATGACATCTTTATAGTTGATTCTGACCTTATAATTGATGGAAGTTCCAATATCCTTTGTATACTATTATAATCAGAAGCATCTATAGGTAATATGCCTAATGAATCGCTTAATTTAATAAAATTAGAGCCCATACCTAAAGCATTTAATTCACTTTCAAATTCAGGAGTATGAATTATATTTATTCCTGCCAGAACCCCAGTTTGTCTATTCATATCCTCATTACAAAAACTATCTAAGCTAATATCATTTTTTATATTATTATAACCATCTATAAGTTTATAATTATTTTCTTCATCTTTAAATGATTTGTTAACACTTCTATATACAATACCATCAGTCTCCAAGTCTTGATTTATATTAGATAAGGTGTATAAATCTATATCTGCTAAACTTAAAAATCCAAATCCTGATGAATTGTTTGGATAAGATTGATTAGTTAATCTTCTTGCCCCTTTTAAAAGTAATGCCCTTAATTTCTGAGAGTATAAAAATAAATCATTTCCATTTACAATTCCCCACTCCATAAATAATGAACAGACACCTGTAACATGAGGAGTAGCCATACTAGTTCCACTTAATGCTCCACTTGTACCTCCTGGTAAAAAAGATATTATATCTTCTCCCGGAGCCAATAAATCTGGCTTAAATACACCTAATTGTGTATCTCCTTCCCCAGAAAAAATGGATACTATATCTGTTCTTGAATTAAAACTACCTACTGTTATAACTCTACTTGCTGTCCCAGGAACTGTTACAGTAAGTTCTTGAGTAGGAATCAGAAATCTAGTATTTCTATTTAATCCTTCAGAAGTTGGCAAATATATGTTTACATTACCAGTTACAATGTCTATTGGTTCAAATATAATTCTCCATAAACCTGGATTTATTTGTGTATTTGAACTTAATTGCAAGGTCACTCTCCTTGTGAGAGAATATGGTGCTATAGGATAAAAATAACCAGTTACTCTAGTTTCTCCCAAAGTATTTCTTATTTCGCCTGAAGTCAGAGAAATTGATTGTGTTTGAGTATTTGATGGACTTACCAAATGTACACTAAAGTCATCAACAAAATCTGGCCATATATTTATATTTAATATACGTTCTCCTTCTCCAACTACAAACTCAACTTCTTCTGTAATATTATTTCGCAGTCTAATCCTTTTATGACCACCTTTATCTGCATTATTTCCAGCTGCTACAACTATATTATTTTTCCAAAATAAACACATATCATCTATATATTGTTCAAATAAGGATGTTCCCCTATGTGAGCCTTCATTACTTCCATAACTTATGTTTAGCGTAACAGGCATTCTTAATTCTAATGCCCTATCTAAAATAAATTTAATTGCCCTCATGAACTCTGTACTTCTTGAAAAAACATCTGTCTGTATATTTCCTACTCTCACCACTATTATCCTAGCATCACTTGCAATGGTTGCACAGATACCTCCAACATGTGTCCCATGTAAACTGGTTGTTGAAATAGGTATATACATATTTCCATCTATTGCATTATTTATATCTTCATTAGTATATAATGTCCCCTCTCTAAAACCCTCTGGTGGATTTCCCTGAATAGATTGGTCCCAATAATATAATATTTTAGACCTTCCATCACTATCTCTAAATACAGGTAGAGTATAATCTATTCCCGAATCGATTATACCAATTATAGTTCCTTTTCCAGTTAATCCAGTTCTATTCTTAAACCCTGTTATTCCTGTGCTTGAAAAACTTTGAACATCCTGAGTCTGTAATATGAAAGGTTTTTCTATAAATTCAATTTCTGGATAAGTTAAAAGTGTATTTACATCTTCTTCATTATTTGATGTTATTATCGCATATGATGAATTAAGTATCTCTACTGAAACTCCTAATTCTTGTTCTAATTTCAATATATCTCCATTGTATTTTACAATTAATTCATAATTTATTATAATCACCTCGATTTCTAAAATTATTATTAATGTATATGTTTTCTGTAGTTCTAAAATGTATCAGAGTATATAATTTTTAAATTTCATTTATGCAAACATATCTTCTAAATAGTATATACTATTTAGAAATACTTTAGTTTTTTAGTTCATTACACCCTTTTTTGTATGAAATCAGATATATTTTTATTATTTCAACAATTAAAAAGAGGCTTATCTCTATTTTGAGACAGCCTCATTATTATTTATTTTACCTTGACACCATTAAATTTTTTAGTGCTTTCTCCAAACCTTTTACAGTTAATGGAAACATATTAAATTCACCTTGTATTAATCTTTGAGTCTGATACCAATAACTAATTGAATCCCATCCATCTCTCAATTCTGGATTCAACCATACTATTTTACTATACTTTCTTTTAAATATTTTTAGCCATTCTATTCCAGGAGTATAATTGTATGGTCCACGGTAATTACCACCAATATTAAGTAACTCAGTAGGTGACATGGAAGCATCTCCCACAATTATAACTTTATAGTTTTTATCTATATTTTGTAATATCCATTCAGTATCAATAGATTTACTTAGCCAACATTCAGGTGTTGTAAATAATCTATCATAAATACAGTTATGAAAATAATATACTTTTACATCTTTAAAATGGTTTGATTTACTTACAGACTGGAATAGTGTATTACATAGAGTGCTATATCCTCTCATTGAGCCCCCTGAGTCCATAAGTAATAAAAGCTTCACTGTATTTTTTCTTGGCTTCTCAAAAAACAACTTTAAATACCCTGCATTATTACAAGTCTCTTCAATAGTCTTATCCAAGTCAAGCTCTGTTTTTGGAGTATCTATTCTAGTAGAAAATTGACGAAGCCTTTTTAGTGCTACTTGAAACTGACGCATATTTAGAACTTCATCATCTCTAAAGTCTCTATATTTTCTTTCTCCTGCAACTTCCAAAACAGCTCTCCCATAGGTTGAATTTCCCCCTATACGTATACCAGTTTGTCCCTTTCCTGAATGCCCTAATTCAGAAGTACCTCCTGTTCCTATCCAATAATTACCTCCATTATGTGGAGAATCTTGTTCTTTTATACGTTCTTCTAACTTCGCTCTTAATTCATCAAGATTTATATTGGGATTTTGTTCTAGTCTTTCAAATTCTTCTAAATTTATATCTGTTTTATTAAGCCAATTCATAATTTCTTCTGGAATTTCTTCTTGATGTTCTATTCCTTTAAAATACTCTAAAAATACTGCATCAAACTTATCAAAATTACTTTCACTTTTTATTAAAATCATCCTACAAAGGTAGTAGAAATTTGAAAAATTTGAATAACAAAGACCTTTGTCCAATGCTTCGATTAAAGTCATCCACTCATTTAAAGATATATCTAATCCTCTTGCCCTCAATAAATAAAAAAATTTAATAAACATAATTATCCAGCTCCTATTAACTATAAACGTCTTTGCATAGATTCAATATCCTCGTTATTTTTAAGTAGTATTCCTGCAAAAGGAACTTCTTTCTCTATTTTTTCGATAGGAATTCCACTCAAAGTTAATGCTTGTATCCAGTCTATTAATTCTGATGTACTAGGTTTCTTTTGTATTTCTTTTAGCCCTCTAATCCAATAAAAAGTAGTCATTACTTGTTCTAATAGATGTTCTTCTACCTTATCAAAATGTACTTTGACTATTTCTTCCATCATCTCTTTATCAGGAAATTCTATATAATGGAATATACATCTTCTCAGAAATGCATCTGGAAGTTCTTTTTCTGCATTTGAAGTTATAATAACTATAGGTCTTTGTTTAGCCTTTACAGTTTCTTTTGTTTCATTTATGTAAAACTCCATTTTATCTAATTCCCAAAGCAGGTCATTTGGAAATTCTAGGTCTGCTTTATCTATTTCATCTATTAAAAGAATTACTTGTTGCTTTGAACTAAATGCTTCTCCTAATTTACCATATTTTATGTACTTACTAATATCGTCTACTCCTTCTCCTCCAAATTGACTGTCATAGAGTCTTTGAACAGTATCATATACATAAAGACCATCTTGAGCTTTTGTAGTTGACTTTATATTCCAAATTACTAAATCTTTTTTTAGTTCATTTGAAATCGCTTGTGCAAGCATGGTCTTACCTGTTCCAGGTTCACCTTTAATCAAAAGTGGTTTTTCAAGAGCAATAGCAACATTAACTGATGCCATTAATTCTGGTGATACCACATAATCACTAGTACCTTTAAAATTACCTATTTCTTTTTTTATCATAAGTTCTACTCCTTTTAAACAATAATTTTCTAAATGTATATAGAGACTTTATTACTATTTTTAATATAAAAAATAATAAGACAATACATTTGTATAGTATTATTCTAAAATTCTATATCCAAGTAAAATTACCTCTAAAATATTTAAATTTTATCTTTATTTGTCATAATTAAATGAAATATATATTTAAAAAAGCATGAAAAGAGAGTATCTTATACAAAATTTAAATTATAATAAACTTACTTTAACCGAGAATATCACTTTTTTTAGAATTAAGTTATATATAAACATAACTTAATTAATTTTCATCATTTTTAATCATAAATATAAAATTTTAATGTATTTATAATTTCATATTAATCATACTATATTAATACTGCTTTTTATTGTATAATAAGCTATAAATATTAACTTGAACTTAAATTTAGATATTTTAAAATTTAACAAATATAAGAAAGGTTGTGTTGTTTTGCAAGATAAAAAAATTTATTTAAATATTGTACTTACGGTGGTTGTTTCATATATCTTAATTAAAGTTATTGATAATTATAAATACTTTTTTGGAATGGTAAGTCTATTAATGTCACTATTGACACCATTTATAATAGCATTTATATTAGCATATATATTCAATCCATTAGTAAAGTTTTTGGAAAGCAAACTAAATTTTAAGAGAATATACTCATTACTTCTTACTTATGGTGTACTCATAGTTATACTAATTGCCTTTATACTATTTACAGTTCCATCCATAGTAAATAGTTTAGCTGATTTGGTATCTCAAGTTCCTACATATATAGATAAAACAGAGCAGTTTTTATTTGATTTAGGTAAAAGTTTACAATCAGTAGACCCTAACACACTAAAAGAATACGGTGACAAAATTATGAGTGTAATGCCTAAGTTTAGTAACTTACTTATTGGCTCACTTGGAGGAATATTTAGTACTACATTCTCTGTTGGAAAATTTATAGTACAATTTCTTTTAGGTTTTATAATTTGTTTCTATATATTATTAGAAAAAGAAAAATTCTTATTATTTACGAAGAAGATAGTTTATATTTCTTTGGGTAAAAAGTATGGAGATTTTATAATAGAATTATGTCAGAGCTTAAACATGAATATTGGTAAATACTTTACAGGAAAGATTCTAGACTCTTTTATAGTTGGAGTACTTTCTGGAATTGGTCTTTACTTTTTAAAATCTGAATATGCACTGTTATTTGGTACGCTTATGGGTGTTATGAATATGGTTCCATATTTTGGTCCAGTAATAGGTATGGCACCAGTTGTAATAATTAATTTATTCTCTAATCCAACAACTGCACTAACTTCTTTGATTTATTTAATAATAATTCAGCAAGTTGAAGTTACATTTATAGAACCAAAAATCGTAGGTGGACAACTAGGTCTTAGTCCATTTTTTACAATACTAGCAGTTACTGTTGGAGGAGGATTTTTTGGTATACCAGGCATGATTCTATCAGCCCCTGTGATGGGTGTTATAAAGATATATTTCTGTGAATTTGTAAATCGTAGACATGATAAAATACAGATGGAATAAAAATACAATTTAATTACGATTTTGTAATCAAAGGTTACAGCTGTGTAACTGTAATATTATTCTCTTTAATGGTAATATTTAATTATAGGAAACATACAATATTATTAAGTAATGAATCTTATATAATTAAACACGAAAGAGGGTTTTAGTATGAAAAAAGCACTTATATCTTTATTAGTTTTATCTTGTTTGTTATTAACTGCACCAGTAAATGAATCTTCTTATGCTGATTCACAAAAGAATGTTCCTGTAAGCCAAAATACTAAATTGACTCAAGAACAAGCTAAAGAACTTTTAATAAAATACAACAATGAAGTTGATTACATATATCAAGGAAATGCTAGCGATTTCGAAGCACTAAAAGCTAAAAATCTTAACGGTTATGTATTTTTACCAGATGCAGATGGTGACATCGGTTACTTTGTAAATGAAAATACTTCTGAGATATATTACTTCCACCCAAGTGGATATCTTGAATTAGTTAATCAACAACAAAATAATAAATAACTAATAAAAAATGGATGCAAATTGATATAAATTTAGCATCCATTTTATTTTTATTTTAAAGTTGTTTCTTTTTTTTGCAATTTAAATATTTATTAATCTTGAGCTTGCTCTTTTATAAGTTTCTTTATATCTACAGCAGGTTCATCTTCCATTTTTACAACTTTACCTTCCCATGTTCTAAGCATAACATAATCTGTTCCTTTTGATACAAGGTATTGTGGAAGTAATGGAGTTTTTCCTCCTCCTTTTGGAGCGTTAACTATATATGTTGGTATAGCCATTCCTGATGTATATCCTCTTAGATACTCCATTATTTCAAGACCATCATCCACTGATGTGTTAAAATGTTTTGTTCCCTTTACATGCTTGCTTTGGAATATATAATACGGTTTTACTCTTATTTTTAATAATTCTTGATTTAAACATCTCATTACAAATTTATCATTATTTATACCATTCAATAACACTGCTTGATTTCCTAATGGAACTCCTGCATTTGCTAGCTTTTCACAAGCTTCTTTAGATTCTTTAGTTATTTCCATTGGATGATTGAAATGTGTATTTATATATATAGGATGATATTTTTTTAGCATATTACAAAATTCATCTGTAATTCTTTGTGGCATTGTAACAAGAGTTCTAGTTCCTAATCTGACATAATCAACATGTGGTATTTCTTTAAGTTGACTAAGAATCCATTCTAAATAATCATCTTTTAATGTAAGAGCATCTCCTCCAGTCACCAACACATCTCTTATTTCTTCATTTTCTCTAATATAGTCTATAGACTCTTGTATAATAGCTTTTGACTTGTGAGAATCTTGTTGACCAATATTTCTTCTTCTTTGACAGTGTCTACAATACATAGCACACTCATTTGTTACATTTATTATCAGTCTATCTGGATATCTTCTTGTTATACATCCTGCTGGATTTGTGTACTCTTCTCCCATTGGGTCTAAATCTTCTTGTTCATCTTCCAATTCTATATGTGTTGGTATGGACAGTAATTTTATTGGGTCGCATATATCTTCTGGGTCTATCAGACTCAAATAATACGGGGATATCGCCCATCTAAACTGAGTACCAACCTCTTTTATATATTCTTTTTCTTTTTTAGTTAGAGTTATAATTTTTGATAAAGTATCTACGTCTGTTATTCTATTTGATAATTGCCATTTGTAGTTATTCCAATCTTCTTCTGTTCCATTTAATAAATTTAATATTTTCTGTTTTCGTTTATTTATCTCTTCTTCTTTTTCAAGCCCTCTGTTAATCGTTTTTCTAGCCTGAATATAATCATCAATTTTTGATTTTAGTTCAGCAGCTCTCTCTAAGGATATTCTAGTTTGTTCATTCATAATTCTTCGCTATCAAAATTAACTACTCATATTATTTGATAGCATCCTCCTTTCTGATGTGTTTATATCATTCTGATAGGCAGATTTAACTTTGCCATATAGATTTTATAACAAATAAAATTGAACTTATTTTTGCATTTTTTCTGTTATTTTACACATTTGTGAATATTTTTCCACTTTCGTCAATAAATTACAATATATTATGCATTTTTTTTAACAAATGATTAATTTTTTCTATTTTTAAGAATTATTTTACCATAAAACGATTATATTTTCAAGATTATTAAAGTTAAAATTTTAATAGAAAATAAAGTATTTCATTAAATAATAAAAGCGGAGGCTTATTATAATAAATTTCTCCGCTTTTTTATTTATTTAATTAAATCATAGTAAAATAGCTCTGATTCTTAAGAAGTGACTTTATTATATTCAGACCTTTTTCCAATTCTTCTACATCCTTTGGAGCTGTTACACAAATACGAATTGCTTTTGGTACTGTAGAATTGCCAACAGAAAAACGTTCAGCACAATACACTTGAACTCCTAGATTTTTTGCACATATTTCAAATGACTTTCCATCCAATTCGTCAGGAAGAAGCAACCAACGAAAACTACAATTTTTATCACCAATTAAACTGTAATCTGATAAAATTTTATCAGCAACTTCATTTCTTTTTACAATCTCATCTTTTTTCTCTTCTATAATCTTATCTATAATAGGAGAATATAGTAAACGGTGTACTATTTCTGCCATAAATGGAGATACCATTAAATTCATGTTATATAGTGCTTTTTCTAGATTTTCCATATAGCCTTTTGGAGCAACTACAAATGCTATTCTAAGACCAGCACATAAAAATTTAGACGTGCTAAAAATATATACAGTATTGTTACTAGCCAAAGAAAATATAGGCGTTTGTATATTAGGTCTAAGAATACTATTTATTGCATCTTCAATGATTATTATATTATACTTTTTTGCTATATCTGCTATTTTTTGACGAGACAAGTTAGACATAGAATGTGTTGTTGGATTATGATAGTCTGGTATAAGATATATGCCTTTTATATTTTCATTTTTACAGTAACTTTCAAGAGATTCTACTGACATTTCATTATTTTCTTGAGGAATTGGAATCAATTGAATACCTATCATTTTAGCTATTGATTTAATTCCAGAAAAACTCAAAGAATCTGTAGCAATCCTATCACCAGTTTTAAACAACCCTAGTAAAGTTGCACATATAGCATTCTGAGCACCTGTAGATAGTAGTATATTTTCTTCATTAGTATATAAATTATTTCTTTCTAACCATTTTGCAATTGATTTTTTTTGCATATATGTACCAGACGGAGACATGTATTGCAAAAACCTATCCATTTCTGGTTGTTTTAACACATTTTTAATAAAATCAACAATATATGTATTTTGCTCATAGGGAGGATGCACTGTTCCTAGTTCAATTATATCTTTTGATTCTGTTTGATATAACAATGTATTGCTCACATTTACATCAGATGAAATAAAAGTTCCTTTTCCCACTTTTGCACATATCAACCCCTTCTCTTCACAAAGTTTAAATGCTCGTGTTATTGTACTCAAATTTAAATCGAGAAAATCTGCTAATTCTCGTTGTGGAGGTAATTTATCTCCAGGATTTAAATTTCCTCTTTTAATATCTTCTTCTAATAACATCGCCAAAGTTTTATATATTGGTGGCTTTCGACTATTTAATTTTGGCTTCCATGTCATAGGATAGTTTTCAAATGAATTTATTGGCATATAATTACTCCTTTTAATATAATTGTCCTCCATACAATTTTATTATTGTATGCTTTTATTCTAGATGCTATACTTGTATTTGTAAATAGCTATTTCCAAATACAGAGAACAAGAGAGGTATCAATATGAAGACTATAGGCTTAATTGGAGGAATGAGTTGGGAAAGTACCATTACATATTACCAAGTTATTAATACAGTAATAAAAGAAAGATTAGGTGGGCTACATTCTTCTAAATGTATACTTTACAGTGTAGATTTTCAAGAAATTGAAGAATGCCAGTCTAGTGGAAATTGGGAAAAAAGTGCTAAAATTCTATCTGATGCTGCAATTAAATTACAAAATGCAGGGGCAGATTTTATTGTTATATGCACTAATACTATGCATAAAGTAGCAGATAAAATACAAGAAAAGATACACATCCCACTACTAAACATAGCAAATGTAACTGCTGAAGTAT
Source organism: Clostridioides difficile (assembly GCF_001299635.1). Classification (GTDB taxonomy): domain Bacteria; phylum Bacillota; class Clostridia; order Peptostreptococcales; family Peptostreptococcaceae; genus Clostridioides; species Clostridioides difficile_A. The sequence continues at coordinate 234,421 of NZ_JRHN01000039.1, forward strand.
TGAAAGAAAAAGAAATAAAAAAAGTAGCTTTATTGGGTACTAAATATACAATGGAGCAAGATTTTTATAAAGATATAATTATTAATAATGGAATTGAGGTTTTAGTTCCAACTGAAGAAGAACGTGTAATAATAAACAATACAATATTTAACGAACTTTGTGTAGGAATTGTATCTGAATCTTCAAAGAAAGCTTTCTTATCTATTATAGATACTCTTGGTGAGCAAGGTGTAGATGGTATTATATTAGGATGTACAGAAATAGGTCTTCTAATTAAACAAAATGATACTTCTATTCCACTATTTGATACAACACTAATACATGCAATAGAAGCTGCATTAAAGTCAATTTCAGATTATTTAAATTAATAAAAAATATTTCTTAAACTAAAAACTTGAAACCCTTATATAAAAAAGGATAGTATAATTCTACTTATACTATCCTTTTTTAATTTAATTTTTCAATAAATCACAAACTTAGTACTCTTAATCTGTATACAAATCTATCTTACGTTTATAACATCACTATTTTGAGAGTTTTTCCCATCATAATTTGCAACAACATAGATATCCATATTTAAGTCTCCTTCAGGAATACTTATAGTATGCTCATTACCTTGTATATCACTTTGATACAATGTAAAATCTCCCTCTCCATTAGTATTGTTTTTTACATATATACTATAGGTACAACCCTTATGAGATACACTACTCCAATTAACCCTAATAACATTGTTTTCTCTGTCAACATTAGCTGATATGTTTTCAACCTTCATATCTTGAATATTATTATCATCATTTGAATTTGAATTTCCATTAGTAATATTTATGACATTACTTGGCTTAGTTGTATCTGAATCTTTCTTACCTACAACATAAATATCAAAATCTAAATTTTGATTATCTTTTATATCTACTTCTATAGTAGCATATACTTTTTGTGATTTTCCTAAATCACTTTCATTTACAGTTATAGATTTTATTTTCTTAAATGATTCTCCTGACAACTTGTCTTTAAGATATATATCATAATCAAAGACATCTTTCATATAATCCCATTCAAGCTTAATAATAACTTTATTATTTACTATTTTATGTGACCCTACTAAATTTTGTATATAGTCATTCGTTATAGTTTCTTTAACTACTGTTATAGTTATTATTTTAGATTTATCTCCACAAGTTATCCTTACTCTTTCCTTACCTTCTCTAAGTCCTACGATATTTCCATCACTACCTAGACTTATTGCTCTTTCTACAGGTAACTTTGAATCCGCTAACTCATAATATATTTTTGGTGGCTCTAAACCAGGTGGAGAAGTTATTATATCTGGTTTTAATTTTTCATTTTGGTCAACTTCTATTTTTACATCATTCATATTTATTTCAGCAACTCTAGCTTGAATTCTAAAGCTTCTCTCTACTTCTTTATTTCCACACTTAGCATATATTGTGGCTTTTCCAACTCCAACTGCACTTACTGTATTTCCTTTAATTTTTAGCACATCATCATTACTACTCTTATAAATAGGTTTATATGACTTTTTAAATTTGTCATAATCAACCTCTATTGTACTTTCTATAGTAGCACTATCACCAACATGTTTTAAATCCCCATTAATCTCCATATCTAGTGATTCTACTTCTGGGTCTACTACCTTTATAGTAGCCTTTTTCAACACTCTTGAATTCTTCATAATACCCACAGAAGAATACCCAACCTTTAATGCTGTCATCTTATTTCCATCTATTTTTAAAGTCCCTGAATTATCCAACACATTAAACCAAATATTTGGGTCTTTAGCATATGAAGGAACCTTGATATATTCGCCAGTAGATAAAGTAACTGTTTCATTTAGTTTTACTACATATTTATCTAAATCTTTAACATATTCCCCATCTACAATTTCGATTTCTACTCCCTTTACCATTGGTCTAAGTATTCCAAATTTAAAAAGGTAGTACTGCGCAACAAGCAATATAGGAATAGATATAATTATGGCAATTTTTCTGTATTTCTTATTTTCTACAAATCTCATCTATCCACTTCCTTTAGCCTAATATATAATCATTTGTTTTGTAAGCAATCTACCTAAGTTAAATATTGGGATAAACTGGAAAAGTATTATATTTCAGAATATCCCTATACTAATTATAAACCATAAATTTAAAATTTAAAACTAAAATTAGTGTTAATTTCTTACTATTACAATAGTCTAATTTTAGTGAAATAACATTTGTCTTGTCAGCTAAAAAGTTATATAATTAATTCAAAAGAAATTTATACTTGTATTATATGAGGAGGACTTTAAATTGGAAATCAATTACAAAAAAAAAGATTTCAAATCATTTGCTAAAAGAAAAAACATTGAAATTTCTGTTCAAAGGTATCTTATTGATGCGTTAAGTTACATGGCACTCGGTCTTTTTTCTTCCCTTTTAATTGGAACAATTTTTAACACATTAGGAGACAACTTCAATATTTCTCTTTTTACTGAAGTTATAAGCCCTCTTGCTAAACAAGTTACAGGTCCAGCTATAGCAGTGGCTATTGCGTATGGACTTCAAGCACCTCCACTTGTGCTATTTTCTTGTGCACTTGTTGGAGCTTGTGGTAACGAATTAGGGGGTCCTGTTGGGGCATTTGTCGCTACACTTTTTGCTGTAGAGATTGGAAAATTAGTTTCAAAAGAAACAAAAGTAGATATATTAGTTACACCTGCTGTAACAATACTAATTGGAGTACTTGTAGCTCAACTTATTGGTCCAGCTGTTTCTGCATTTATGACTTCATTTGGAAACATAATAATGCAAGCTACAACTATGCAACCCATCATAATGGGGGCTCTAGTCTCTGCACTGGTTGGAATAGCTCTTACATTACCTATAAGTAGTGCAGCTATTTGTATGATGCTTAGTTTAGGAGGTCTTGCTGGTGGAGCAGCAACTGTTGGTTGTTGTTGCCAAATGGTAGGTTTCGCTGTTATGAGCTTTAGAGAAAATGGGGTAGGTGGTCTAGTTGCACAAGGACTTGGTACATCTATGCTTCAGGTTCCCAACATAATAAAAAATTGGAAAATTTGGATTCCACCTACTGTTGCTTCAATATTACTTGGACCATTATCTACAACAATATTTAAAATGGAGAATATCCCTATTGGTTCTGGTATGGGTACTTGTGGATTGGTTGGTCAATTTGGGACAGTAACTGCTATGCAGAGTGCTGGAAAAGGAGGTATAACCATGTGGGTTGGTATACTTTTACTTAACTTTATACTTCCTGCTATTGTAACTTTGCTAATTTCAGAATTTATGAGAAAAAAAGGTTTAATAAAACCAGGAGATTTAAAACTAGATGTATAAATTAAAAACTACTCCTTTTACTTGTATAAAAGTAAGGAGTAGTTTTTTTTATGAAAATTCCAACATCTTTTTTAATAACCAGTCTATTGAACCTTTTACTTCATTCCAAAGAACTATATTTTCATCATAGTAATATACAGCTTCAGCCTTTTCTTCTTCTGTAACAAATTCTCTACCAAAAGCATTTCTCCAGTCTAATAAATATAATCCAATATATTTATTTTTACTTTTAGCAACCTTAATAGAGTCATTTGCTAAAAACATACTGTTATTTTTAAAGTAATAAAGAGCTTTACTGTACATCCATGTAGCAGACTTTTCTTCTTTATAAAACTCAAATAATTTATTTATTGAAGTTCTATCATTTAATCTAATCAATATATTTAACAACTTATATCTTATTCCTTGTTCATCACTAGGATTAATTGCTATTAAATACTCTAATACTTTTTTGGACTCATTTAAGTTGTCAATACTTTCTAGCTTCCTAGCAAGAGATTCAAGCGCTATCATATAAGCTCTAGTAGATAGACCTTTCCAAAATCCAAGCTCTTTATCTTCTTTTGTAATCATACTTTTCCCTATATTTACAGCTTCTTCCATATATCTAATTGATTCAATATTGCTATTAGCATCTTGTGATAGCTTAATGTATCTTTTATACAATATTTTCTTCTTTTCTAAATCTAAGTCTATAGAATTGGATTTAGAATTTGTCTCTTTAACCCAAAATTCTACATTAGAGATAGCTATAGTATCTTGATTTAAAAAGTCAATACTGCAAACTTCTTTTATCAAAGATGATTTATTATTTATAGTGTTTAAAGAAACACCTATTTGTTTTGAAAATTCTTTTTTTGTTATATGTAATGGATGCTTCTTATTATATAAAAGATTTTGCTCCAAAACTATATTTAGTATAGCTGAAGACCATATATCAGCTCTAGAAGAATGAATTGTTTCTTTGTTATTATCCAAAAGGTTTTGCAAAATTTTAAAACTTATATCTTTATATTCTTGATTCAAATTGGAGTTGCAAAATCTATTTATCTTGTCTTTAATTTCTTCTATCTTGCTTGTCATGACTTCTCCTCCATATTTTACATATATAAAACTAGTGCTACAAATTCAAGTTCTTCTTCTCCTATATTTTCTATAGAATGTTTTGCACCATCAGCTGTATACACTACATCACCCTCATTAACTTCTATAAACTCCCCATTATCAAATACTTTACCTTTTCCTTTTAATATATAGTATACTTCAAAATCTGTTGTATGGTCATGCACACCAATTGAACTTCCTGCTGGTAAAGCTATTCTTTTAAATAGTCTTCCTTTCCCTTTAAGCTCTTCATTTTGTATTATGTTTTCAAGCCTAACTTTTCCAATACCACCATTCAAATTTTCTTTTAATTCTACTTGTAATTCAGATTTCTTTCTTATCATAGCTCATCCCACCTGCCAAACAATCAATCTAACTACTAAATTGGCATATCCTTTCCATAATATGTTGTATTTTAATATAATAATAACATATATTCTCATAAAAAAATATTACTGAATATATAAAAATGACACTATTTTTACATATATTGCAATTTAATTAAATTGTCCCAAAAGTTGACGTCTCTAACAAAAAAACATATACTCATATAGTATGGGAAATTTTTGTTAAATTTTTTATCTGGAGGTTCTATACATATGTCAGTTTCAAAAACTCAAGAAAAACTTAAACAACCTAAGGATTTATATTTCTGCTGTTCAATATTTACCTTTGTAGGACTTGCATACTATGGTATGAAGTTGGTATTATTATTATTTTTAGCTGAACAAGTATCCAAAGGTGGTTTAGGATTAACACCAGCAGAATCAGCATCAATGCTTGCATCTTTTTTGGCATGGACTTATTTTTCTCCAGTTATTGGTGGATGGGTAAGTGATAGATTTTTAGGTCCCAAAAACTGTATTATACTTGGAATGATAATGGTATCAATTGGTTATTTTTTAGGATATTTAGCAGATAGTAAAATGGATATAAATATCATGATATTCTTATCTGGATTAGGAATAGGTTTTTATAAAGGCAACCTACACACTTTGGTAGGAAATCTATATACTAATGATGACCCACGAAAAGATGGAGCTTTCTCTATTACATACATGGCTACCAATTTAGGAACATTATTTGGACCTTTAGTATGTGGTTTAGTTGCTAATGAATGGTTTGCTATGAAAAGTGGTGCCTCTATAAACATGTATGGTTATAGATATGTGTTCTTATTTTCATCAATTACTGTTCTAATAGGTTTATTATTTTTTATCCTTGGCAACAAAAAATTTTATAAATCTTCAAATAATAAATTTAGTAACGGAAGAGAATATATAAAGAAATCACTTGAATATAAGAAGATGTTAGCTTCCAAACCATTAACTTTAGTTGAGAAAAAAAGAATAGTGGTAATATTAGTCTTAGCTTTCTTTACAGTATTTTTTTGGATAGCATACAATCAAGCCTCTATGTCTATTGCCTTATATACAAAGGAACACATAAATCTTGCTGTTGGTAATTTTCAAATCCCAACTTCATGGATAGACTCATATAATGGTCTTCTTTGTGTCATCCTTGGACCTATATCTGCTCTAGTATGGGTAAAGCTATCTCAAACTAAAAAAGGTGATTTAAGTGTACCTAAGAAGATGAGTCTAGGATTTATACTATTAGCTATTGCATTTTTATTCATGATAGTAGCAGTTATGCAAACAGGAACAGACCCTAATTCTATTCATAAGGCAAGTGTATTTTGGGTGGTTGGATTTTTAACATTCCAAAGTATAGGAGAAATTTGTTTTTCTCCAGTTGGATATGGTATGGTAAATAAACTTTCACCTGAAAAATATATTTCATTTCTAATGGGTGTTTGGTTTTTAGGTAAATTTGCAGCAAATAAATTATCTGGTTATACACAAGCTATTATAGACCAGCTTGGTATGTTACAAGTATTCATAGTAATACCATCATTCTTATTACTATTTGGAATTATATTGCTTATAATGAACAAAAAATTAGTAGAATTATCAAATTAAAAACTTTTTCTAAATAGAGTAAAAAATATAATAAAAAATCGAGGTACATAATACCTCGATTTTTTATTATATTTAGTTACAAACTATATAGCTCTAGTATATACTTTTAACCATTCTCTTTCTTCATCAGTTAAGAAAGAAGATATTTTATCATAAACTAGTTTATGATACCAGTTTAAATAATCTTTTTCATCTTGATTCATTAACTCTGGAACTATACCATCTAAGTCAATAGGAGCTAATGTAACAACTTCAAACTCCATAAATTGACCATAGAAGTTCTTTTCAGCTTTTCTAACTACTATTTCATTCTCTGTTCTTATACCATGAGAACCTTCTATATATATACCTGGTTCATTAGTAGTTACCATTCCTTCTTCAAGAACTGCACTATCAAATCTTTCAGGTACTACTCTCCATCTAAATCCATTTGGTGCTTCATGAACATTTAGCACAAATCCTATACCATGTCCAGTTCCACACTGATAATCTATTCCCATATTCCACATACAACTTCTAGATAATATATCTAAATTATACCCTCTACAACCATGTAAAAACTTGACTTTAGAAAGATTTATCATACCTCTTGCCACAGAAGTAAAGTGTAGTTTTAACTCATCACTTATAGGTCCTAATACTGTAGTTCTAGTTATATCAGTAGTTCCATCATAATATTGTCCACCTGAATCTACTAAGAATAACCCTTCAGCTTCTAACTTATAGTTTGATTCTGGAGTAGCACTATAGTGCATCATAGCTGCATGCTCTTTATATGCAGCAATTGTATTGAAACTTGGCTCAAAGAAACCTTCTTGTTCTCTTCTTAAGTTTTCTAATTTTTCAGTAGCACTTATTTCAGTTATTTCAATTTTACCAACATTTGTCTTTAACCAGTACATGAATTTAGTGAAAGCTACACCATCTTTAATGTGTGAGTTTCTTATATTTTCTAATTCTATTTCATTTTTTTGTGCTTTAAAGAACATTACTGGATTAAATTCATCAACCTTCTCAACTTCACAAGGTATGTTATTGTAAATCGCATAGTTAAGCTTAGTTCCATCTACTAAAACTTTTTCAGCCTTGTCTATAGATTTTACAAACTCATATACATCATTATATGGCTTTATTTGAACATTCTCTTTAGCTAGTTCATTTAATATTTCTTCATTTAATTTGCTCTCATCAACAAATAGGTAAACTTCTTTTAAAGTTATTACTGCATAAGAAAGTACAACTGGATTGTATTTAACATCTCCACCTCTTATGTTAAACAACCATGCTATATCATCAAGAGTAGTTATTACATGAGTAGAAGTACCCTTTTCACTCATTTTTTCTCTTAATCTACTTAATTTTGAACTAAAACTTTCTCCACAATATTTAACATCTAATAAGAATGCCTTACTATCTGATAAAGCAGGTCTATCTTTCCATACACTATCTATTAAATCATATTGGTATTCTACCTTTATTCCTTTTTTAGATAATTTTTCAGCTAATGTAGCTCCTTCTCTAGCACATATAACTCTACCATCAAACCCTAAAGTTCCACCTTCAGGAATATTTGTATATAAATATTCATCTGTAGTTGGGCAACCTTCTTGTCCCATTTTAAATAATTTTATAGTACTTCCTTCTAATTGAGACTCTGCCTGTATGAAATATCTTCCATCTGTCCATAATCCAGCTTCATCTTTAGTAACAATAACTGTACCAGCTGAACCATTAAATCCTGATATAAATTCTCTTGATTTAAAGTAATCTCCTACATATTCACTTTGATGATTATCAGAAGATGGAATCATATAGGCATCTATATTTTTTTCTTCCATAAGTCTTCTTAATTCACTTAATCTGTCTTTTATATTCACAACAAGACCTCCTCAAAATAATAGTTTTAATAACTAAATATATAAGTATGTAAAGTTTATTACATAAATATTTCTCTTATAATTTATATAAATCTTATACACTCTAATTATCACAATTATAATTTTAATTATATTATGTATCTGTGTAAAGCTTTTTTTCATAATTAAAGAGGAAATTACATTTTTATTTTATATTTAAATGTAATTTCCTTTATTTTCACTAATTTAGTATGAATTATTCTTCTTTTGTTAATAAATCCATAGCCATTAATTTTGTTAATATATTTCTTATTCCTAATAATATTAAACCAAATATTATTAATACTGATGCTATTCCTCCAAATATCTGTAAAAAACCAAGTGTAGCTGTAAAACCAGCAATTTTCCCTGATAATAAACTCGCAAAGAAACTTGTTAAATACCATGCTCCCATAGATAATGTAGCATACTTAGCTGGAGCTAATTTATTAAACATCGCAAGTCCTATAGGAGACAAAAATAATTCACCTACTGTTGTAAATATATAAGTTACTACTATAAACAACATGCTAGCCTTTACCATTCCATTTGGACCGTTAGCTAATGTAGAAAATACCATCACTATAAAACCAACACCCATTATTATCATTCCTAAACCCATTTTAACTGGAATAGAAAAGTCACCTCTTTTAGTATTAGATAATTTAACCCATAAAGCAGCTAATACTGGGCATAAAGCTACACATAATATAGCATTTAGTGATGTAAGCCATGCTACTGGCATTTCAAATCCAAATACAGTTCTATTTACATTATCCCTTACATAAATCATAAATGAACTTTGTGTTTGATAGTATGCTGTCCAGAATAAGACCACAAATAAAAATAAAACAACCATTGCTATTATTCTATTTTTCTCTAACTTAGTAAGTGGTCCATACTCAATTTTTTCACCTTTATTTCCTTTAGTAACAGGATGTTTTCCAATTTCATTTAGTAATTTTGGCGCAAGAAGTGTAAATATAATCATACCTAACATCATACCTATACCACAAATTAAAAACGCCATCTTGTATCCATAAGATACTATATCACCACTTGCTCCTCTTACTGCAAAGACATTATCAGAAAGCAATCCACATATTATTGGAGCTATAAATGCTCCTACATTTACTGCCATATAGAATAAACTGTATGCTGCATCTTTTCTCGATACATCAGTTTTAGGATATATATCCCCAACTATATTTGAACAACTTGATTTAAAAAAACCATTTCCTAAAATGATTATTGATAGGCCTACCCAAACCATTGCAATAGATGTTGATGAAGCAAATAGTACAAAATCGCCTATTGCTATTAAAAGTGCACCTATAGAAATACATTTTTGTTGACCTAAAACTTTATCTGCTAACCAGCCACCAACTAATGGCGTAAGATATATAAGACCTGTAAATAATCCAAACATAGATGTTGCTTCTTGTGTAGAAAGGCCTAAACCGCCTTGAGCTATACTTGCTGTAAAAAATAATACCAATAAAGCTGTTAAACCATAATAACTAAATCTCTCCCATAAAATTGTCATGCAAATAAGCCAAAAACTCTTCGGATGACCAACTTTTTTAGATACGCTTTCTGTATTTGACATAAAAAACGCCCCCTCATTGTTTTTATAGTTAAATTTAGTACTAAGATTACATTAATCATTTTAGTACATACTTATAATATCATCTTTTTTATGTTTACTCAATAGATTACCATCAGTATTTTCATTTTTTTATTATTATTTTTAAAATTATGAAAAATATTATTTTTCCAGTATTTTAAACTAAAAATATTAATATATATATATTTAAATAATATCTTTAATATTTAATTTTTTTTGTATTTATTTTTTTGATTTTCATTTATTTTTATTTAAATAATTCAATTATGAAATATTTTTTATTAACCTTTTTTGCAAGTTATTTTTTTATCAATTCATGTGTGTAAATTGTTTTTATTATGAAATAACAAAAGCTATTTTAAATTCTCTATTTGAGAACAAAAATAGCTTTTATCTATATATCAAGATTTTCTTTTTTTAATAAATTGACTTAAATTATTGTTTAGCTTTCATTTGGTATTTATCTGTAATTTTAACTTTATATTTTTCTTTTAAATTTGTTATAAGTAAATTTTGTTTTTCTGATGTTAGACTACTTACTAAATCTGATTTTATTTCTTCGAATGGTTGATATTTTTCATCTGTCTTCTTAATTATATGATATCCATAATCACTTTCTACAAGTTTACTAGATATTTCACCTTTTTTCAATGCAAATGCAGCCTTTTCAAAAGACTCAACCATCTGACCTTTACCAAAGAATCCTAAATCTCCACCTGACTCTGCACTACTATCTTCAGAATACTTTTTGGCTAGAGTAGCAAAGTCTTCTCCAGCTTGTGCTTTTTTAAGTATCTCTTCAGCTTCTTTTTTAAGTTCAGCTTTTTTACTATCACTAACTTGTTTACCTTTATCATCAACAGTTTTTATTAAAATATGTGAAGCTCTAACCTGTAAATAATTGCTCTTGTTTTTATTGTAATAATTCTCAGCTTCTTTATCAGTCACTTTTGCTTTTTCACTTAAGTATTTTGATGCTACTAGTTCTTTTTTCATATCAGCTTTTATATATTTTTCAGTCAAATCAAACTGCTTTAAAAATTCTTCTTTAGTCATGCCCATTGCAGATTCTATGTTAGTCATTAAATTATTATATTGAGCATCTAGTTCATCATTAGTTATACTTACTTTTTCTTTAGCTGCTTCAGTAGATAATATGTCAGACGTAATCATAGTCTCAATCATATTTGATTCATATGAACGTATTTCATCATCACTCATAGTAGTTTTTGCATTTAAATAAAATAATGGCTCCATTCTTTTTCTCAACATCTCACCTGTTATTTTTTTATCCCCAATAGTAGCCACTGCTTCATTGCTACTATAATGCTTTGAAGTGGCTGGTAACTTTCTTCCGGCTTCTTTGCCAAAAACATAACCTCCACCTAAGCATATAACTCCTACTGCAACAATTGCTACAACTGCTTTAATTGTTTTGTTACTTAGTTTTATTTCTCTTTTCTTGACTTTGTTGTCAGTGTTTTTTTCATCTGACACATCATCTTTTTTAGAACTTACATTATCTGACTTTTTAATTTCATCTAATGAATTTTCTTTTGGATTTTTTTCTTCAGACATTAATATCCTCCTTAATTTTGTTTGTACAATACTTCACTTTTATTATTTTACATTAAAATAATATTAAATGTGTGAATCAGAAATGAAACTCTCATGAATTTAAAATGAAATTAAATATTTCTCAAACTATATCTTATAAAATTTCTTCCTACTTTTGTATCTCCATACTTTAACATCTGTATAACTTCATTTTTTTCTTTTTGCAAATAAATAGAACATTCTTCTAAAGACTTAAATATCTCTAATACTTCGCCTTTTTTATTTACTAATTCAATCTTTTTCTTTCCACCTCTTTTGATTATAGACTTATATTTTTTAAAATATTCATCATACTCCTCATCGATACATTCAAATTTATAATTCATTTTTAATGCCTCAATTTTATCATTGGTTAAAATTTCATTTCTCTTTTTATCAGAAAGTCTTGTACTAAATATCTTATCATTTAGAATATTAAATATCTCAGATGGAGATTTACTATTTTCTAAATAGCTCCATTCATTTTTACAATACTCTTCTATATTTAACACTTTACTTAAATACTTTATGGCATCTCCAAAATAATCCATATATCCATATTTTAAATTTTCTCTTATATATCCTAATGGTACTTTAAGGACTTTGCTACATTGTATATGTGTATCAAAAATATTTTCTTCTTTAGTATACAAGTTTATTGCTTTTATACTTTTTCCCCTTTTTATTTTTATTTCTTTTATGTAATCTAAATCTTCTTCTGCTAGGTATTCACTTGTTTCACATATTTGTTTTTCTTCAATACGACTTTTTAATAAAACACAACTTTCTCCTTGGTCAAGTTCTTCAACTTTTTTTGAATCATCTTTTTTATTTTTAATTAATGTTTCCTTATCTCCATCACTTATATATTTATCAATAATTACTGTTTCCACTTTATTCAATATTTTATTATCATTATTAACATTTGTTTTTTTTATACATGGTACTTCGTTTTCATTACTACATACTATATCTTCCTTATCTAAAATTTTATCATCTTCATTAGACAAAAATATTTCTTGTTCTAAAACTTTAACTTCTTTATTTTCAATTTCTTTTTTATCAGTTAATACTTGTTCCTTTTCGATTAACTCTTCTTTATATAATCCCTCTTCATTTTTTAATACTATTTCACCTTCTTCTTCTGCTTTATCAAATTTTTGTCTTTTTTTCATAATACCAAACAACTTTTTTAACACTCAAGGTTCCTCCTAATACTTTCTATACCCTTATATTGCCATATAAAATATTACTTTGTCAAAACTCTTATTTAGTATATAACTACTTATTACTATTTTCTTGATAATTTCTTGATAAATCAGTTTTCCATATAACATAGTCTACAGCTATTCCAAGTGCAAGCATTATCCTTCTTATTGATAAATTCTCTATATCAAAATCATCTTCTGTGACTTTTTCATAATCACTTTTTGGCATAATAGCTTCCATAATCTTATTTAAAACCATGTCTTTTGCTAAATCACACTCTTTCGAAAAATGTTCTTCATTATCACATAATGATTGTGCTAAAATAACTAGTAACCTTCCCACAGTTAAAAAACCATGTTTTAGACTAAAGTTTTCATTATTATTGATTTCACCATAAATCTTATTTATAATATTATCTACTATATTAGTAACTATCTTGTTATCTTCTTCATTTATCTTTTTGATTTGTTCTAAAATAGTTTCTTCTTGTATATTTTTATTACACATATTTATTCACCATTCCTTTATTTAAAATTTTGCTTATAGCATAAAACTAAACATTTTATAACCTATTAATTGTTGTTTGCGACTGTTTGATGTTATATAATAATAATCAAGCGTATATAAAAGTTATATAAAATATATAAATTAAAATTCATAGTGTAGATTCAATTATATTATTCAAATACATAATGTAAATTATTTATCATGTAAATTGTCTATTAATACTCTATCAGAATTTATAAAAATAATATTTAAAAGGAGAAAGTATATGAAATATTCAACAATGGGTATGAAAGCAGTAAATACAAAAGAAAATGACAATAAATTTTCTAGTGGCATATTTTTAGAGCTGTACACGTTAAATTTAATGATAAAAAAAGACGATTGTGTTTATGGGAAAGAAGTTACAGATTACATAGGTAGTTTTAATTTGTCTTGGAAACCTAGTAACGGAACCATGTATCCAATAATAGAAAAAATGCTCACAAAGGGTCTTATTGAAGTTGCAACAAAAAAAGAACGTAAAAAACTCTATAAGATAACTGAAAAAGGAAGAATCTACTACAATGAGAGGGCTGCTGAGTTTAAACAAATGCTAATAGAATCGGCAAACTTTTATAATACCATTGCAAGTGAATTAGAATAATTCCAAAGAAGACCACTCTTCAAGTTAGAGTGGTCTAAATTTCATATCAGTAATGCTTCTCATTCACTTAAGTAATTAATTAATCTAACAGCCTTTTTCAATTTAGATTTTGCACAAGCTCTTTTTTTATTTATTGTTCCTCTGCAAAGTCCAAACATCTCTGCTATTTCTGAATCAGTATTATCCTTCATATACCACATCACTAGTATTCGTCTTTCAAATGTTGTAAGATCTTTAAATATATTAGAGCATGTAATTCCATCAATCCAATTGTTATTTAAAAATTCTTCATCATATATATTTATAGTCATATCCTTTTCAATTATCGCAATCGACAATTGTAGATTATAAAAAAGCTCGACATAATCGAGCACTTCATCTATTTCTTTTTGTGCATTTTTATCACAAATAGTTTCTTCTATCGGTAATTGTTGATCAGAATCATATATATTAAATATCTTTTTCTGATAGTATAGGCCCCTTGCTATAGGGTCTTTAGATAATTTTTCTAAATGTCTAAAAACATAATAATGAAAATTTCGCTTTACATAATTGTGAAAAGACGGTTTTGTATCTTTATATTTATGACACATAGATAAAAAAATAGCACATATCTCCTGTTGTATATCTTCTTTATCATTATTTGAGAATATACCAACTATTTTTGCAACTGTCTTATCTGCAATCATTTGACCATGACCATTAACAAAATACGAATTTATTTTCAATCGTTCATGTTCTTCTTCTACAAATAATTTAATAAAACTTCTTATTGAGTAATCCTCTATAGAATATTGTCCATATACTATTAAAGAAATATACTTATTTAACATCGCTCTAAACGAATTAATTAGTTCTTGTGCTGCATCTTTTGATCCAGCTTGTAATTCATATACCAAATCATGTATTTTTTGATACTCATTCATTCCATATTTTTGCAAATTATTTTTATAAGTTATTTTTTTTTTCATATTATATACCTTCTTAGCATTATATTATTACTTCTTATCTATTAAGATTATAAAACTATACATTTATACTAAAAATATCTAATCAAATAAATATTTTCTTTCATTAAGTAAACCAGGAACTGACTTGTCTGCCAGTTTCTCTATGTATTCAAAGCATTTTGGATGTATATGCCACTTAAATTCTCTCTTTCTTTTATATTCATCTATAGAAAATTGTTCTGGTAGTATTGGCTTATTACATATTTGGCATATCATTATCTCTCCTTTTCTTGGTGGCTCTGGTACTTTACTTCTTTTTGTAATATAATTTTCTATATTTTTATCAATAGTAAAATTCATATTTCCCCTCCATAAGTTTGATAAAATCATATATAAACTTCTGTAATATCTTTATGTACATTCTCTTTTGATTTTAATATCATAGTTTTAATATCATAGTTCAATTTCAATTCTATTTTTTTAGTTTCACAATCTCTTATTAAATCTGTTAATACATAACTCTTTATAACAACTGTCTTTGTAATTGAATTGTAGAGCTTTATATTAAATAACAAGTTTTTATTTTGTAAATCAAACTTCAAGAAATAATAGTTTAAATCTTCTTTACTTATATTACATATCAATATATTATTAATAAATAACTTTAACTCATCAATGATTTTAAAGATAAGATTAACTATTTTAGTTACTGTTTTTATTTCACTTTTATTTTCATATAATAAATGCATAGTTTTCACCTCCTAATTTTCAATCTCACTCTGCCTACTATTTTAATAATAAATCTAAGTATAAGAGTATATAGGTCACTTGTCACAATCGACAACTAATAAACAAAAAAAAAGTCTTCTATAAAAGACAAAGTTAAAAAAAGCTTTATTATAAACCTACACAAACACTATCAAAAGTACCACCTCCAAATTTGTACTACTAATTATATCACATGCAAAATATTAAATACAGTTATTCACATCTAAAAATGCTCTGAATCCTCTCCAGAGTAGGTATAATTTATATCAATACTCTTTATATTCATTTCACTATAAGTTTCTCCTATTCTACATTTGAACATTAAGTTTTGACTAGGAGGTCTAAATGGAAAAGCATCAACTATTTTATGATAATATTCACCTTTATCTTCATAATATATATCAAATATAAAATCTTTAGAATACTTTCCACCATCACTGCTATTATTAAAATGGGGTGTTATACCTGTAATCATTACATCTCTCTTTTCATCAATACTACATTTAAAACTAAATGTAGAAGATTCATAATTATTATAATAATTTATATATGCTCCTAATGATTTTATACCATAAACGAAAGTTCTTAGATTTGTCTCACATTCTTCATAATTATAACTTCTTAAAACTATCTTTATTTGATTAACTTTTTTATTAGGAAAATTTATTCTAAATGCTCTAACTGAATTTGAAAATTCATTTGTTGAATTATTTTGTGTTATTGCTGAATGGTATCCAATTCCCTCTACTTCTTCCCAATAACTAGAATCTCCAAACCTTATATATACATTTTTTACACTACATAAAAACGGATGTATATATATTTCATTCATTTCTAATGTAGTCATAATATCTTCTGGAAGAGTAATCTCATATTCTGTGTCCAAAAAATCTACAGAATTACCTGTAACTACTCTTTTTATCCAATATAGATTATTATCTTTAGAAAAAGGAGCATACACATCATTGTCCTTTTCTGATATAACACCAAAACTAATAATTTTAGTTTTAATTGATAGACTTTTTGGAATAAACATGGAATTTGATACATCATCGAAAACAGCTAATTTTGAAATTTTTTTTGAAGGTCTTATAGTTATATCTGATGTTATATTGTTTATTATGGCT
Source organism: Clostridioides difficile (assembly GCF_001299635.1). Lineage (GTDB taxonomy): Bacteria > Bacillota > Clostridia > Peptostreptococcales > Peptostreptococcaceae > Clostridioides > Clostridioides difficile_A. Next base: position 251,191 of record NZ_JRHN01000039.1, read on the forward strand.
CCAAAAGTACTCTCATCAGACTTACAATCTTGTGGTAAGATTATTTTTCTTCTCAATTTATTAGACTTTTGTATATCAATATACTTATTTAATAACTGATTATATTTTTGTATCAAGTTTGAGTTTACAGCTTCTAGTTGAGCATTTTCAAGTTTTATTAAATTTATATTATCATTTAACATACGTTCTATCTCATTAGTTTTATTAAACAAATCTAATATATCATTTAGCATGTTATTTTGATTATCATTATGCATTGAACTTGTATTTATAGCTTTATATCCAAAATCTTTTCTATTTGATACTGGTAAATTATTAATAACTACTTTATTCACCTAATCCCCCCTTACATCATAGAATGTGTCTATTTCTTCTTGTATATTTCCAATTATATCTGCAAAACTTCCATAACTGCAATTAGAGTCTATAGACACGTCTTCTTTCATTACATCTAACCTATCTATCTTATCACTTAATTTTCTTATATTATGCTCTGCTTGATGGTACATTGAACTTATCTTATAGCTTTCTTGTGCTCCTCTATACCTATTATTAAACCTTACAGCATTTGGAACTTCATCTAATACTCTATTTGAAGTGTCATATACTTTACCATCTACATGAAAAATCTTACTTTCTACATTAGATTTATTACCTGAATAATCAGTTGTATAAACTCTAAACATATAATATCCTTTTTGAAGAGGTTGTGTCATAATGGTCTCTCTTTGAGTCTTATTATATATAATTGGTGAATTATCTAAGGTGATTGGATTAATATCACTTTCTACAGTATGTAAACACCAATTATACTCTTTAATACCTGTTGTAACTATTGTTGTAGCTACATTTGATTCTGTTACTACCTTTGAATCTAAATCTACTCCTTCTACATAATACTGATATATACTTCCTGTATCTGTAGAAGTATACTCCAAAATGACCTTTCTATCCTCAGTAGTATACTGATTTGTTATACTTGGTTTAATTGGAATAGATGTATCTCCTGGCTTGTCTTCAACAGACATATTTTCAGTCAATTGTTTCATTCTAAAAATAGTATTTGCCAATATCTTCTTTTCATATTCCGCTATATCTTCAATAGCATCTATATTGTGTCCTATTTGAATCATAGCTGTATTATTCCATGTTGTAAGATAATAGGAAGATGCTTTCTCTTGTGAAGCAGACCAATTTGAATTTCCTTCTATTTTTTGTGGTACTATATTAAACCATATATCTCCATAAGCAAAATTTGATGTAGTATGAGTATATGATATTTTTATTTTTTCTTCATTATTCACCATATTCCAAGGATATAATGTAACTGAATCTGATTTATTTACAACTACTTCATTTCCCCATACAGAACTTGTGAATCCATGACCTTCATCAAAAAATATATTATTGTCATTCCACTTTCCAACTTTTATATTAAAAAACTCTCTTAATTTATTCAAACTTTCATCTTCTCTAAATATAGATGAAATTAAATCATGACTCGCAATAACACTTCTATTTGTTTTCATAAACTCAAATATAGCATCTAGTGCTCTTTTGTTTAATTTATTTTCAACAATATAATCTTCACCACTAGAAAATCCGATAACTATTACATCATAAATATACATCCCTCTACTATCTTTTAAAAAATCATCTGGATTTTCACAAAATTCTCTATTTGATACAGGAGTTACATTTATCTTAGCTAAACCATACCCTCTTTCATCTTCTTTACAAGGCTCTTCCATCCATTTTTTTAAAGAAGCAGATTTCTTAATGGTCCATGTAATACCTCTATAACATTTAAAACTAATCTCTTCTCCTATATTTGGATGTATATTTAATACCTTTATGTCACTTTCTAATCTTTCTAGTTCACATACAGAAATAGGTTGAAATACTTCGTCAACAGAATTCCCAAAATCATCTCCTATTTTTTTTCTAAATACTCTATACAAATGTGGCGAACTTGATGTATTCTCCCATTTTAAACTAACTTTATTTTCTCTATCAGATGATTTCGTATATAATGTTATTGACATTATTCAGCCACCACCTTTATATTATTGATTACAGGAGTAACAGATATATCTGATGTAGATAATTTTGCCATTACTCTACATCTTATTAAACTATTACCATCCAGAGATTTTAACTTTTCAATTGTTGAGGGTAACATATGTTTATATTTTACAAATATTCTAAAGTATTCAGCTGTATTAATTTTTATATTTGGTCTTTGATATTGTGGAATCTTTTTTTCTTTTAATTCAATACTTATAGGGTCGTTTGGAGTAATTACATAATTAGGGTCAAACTTTATAACTATACTATCCACATTATCTATAGATTTTATTGCATAATACTTAAGAGAATTATTACTTATATTTTTCACTAAAGAATTATAGGTTATTCTTTCCATCTTTGAACCAGCAAATATAGAATCACTATGAGACATTAAATTAAAATTATGCTTAATGGTTTTTACTGATTTTGATAAATCTAATTCACCAAGTAAAAACATTATTTGAAGTTTATTTTCTCCCTTTTTTAACTTAAATGCATATTTATTATCTTTTTTAAATACTTGTCTTCCATTTACAAGTACAACTACATCAAATACTTCTTTATCTTTCTCAAAACTAAAGTATTTATCTTCTATTATAGTTTCTTCAAGACAATTAACATACTGACTCATCACTATATAATTCCATTTACTTTTACACATTATCTCCATTGTATTTGCATCCATTGGAGCTATTCCAGTGACTCTATGCTTTGCATAATCATTTATAGATACTCTCAATGAACTTGGATATTCTTGATTATATTTATCACTTACATCTAACCTCTCAATAAGCCATTGAGAATGTCCTGTTCTCATTTCAATAGAATTTAAATTTACATACCTTGGAAGTTGTTGCACATAAAATAAAAAGTTTTTTAATTGTATATCAAAATCGCGTCTTCCAAATAAATCAGATGTATAGTAATTAAGTATTTTTTCTTCTTCGTATAAGAGATTTAAATCTAAAGCAATATTTGGCTTTATGTTCTTCCATTCTACACTATTATTTTTGTCTTCTATACCTATGAAATACGATATATTGGTCATAGGTGGCACTTTATTTTGAGGATTTAAAGTTATTTTTGATATAGGTTCATCAACATTAATTCTATTACTTGTGTACACACTGGTTTTAGAGTATTTATCATTATAAAGTGAAATATTATTTAATACAAATAATGAACCTAAGCTATCTAGTTCTTCTTGACCAATCTCATATTTTTCTATTATAAATTTAATTACTAATATATCTTCTTTGTTAAATCTCCATATATTATTTTTTTCTCCTTTATATTTAAACTTTTCTTTAAAGTTCTTATTGTCAGAAGAAATTAATAATGTTATAGTGGTATCCTGTAGTGAATAACCACTAAGTTCAATTCTAGATACTGTTTTAATAGTATCTAACTCTAAATCTATAGTGATTATTTGAGTTTCACTTTTAATTGGTGTTATGTCTAATGATATATTTTCATTAAGAGCCTCATTTAATACCAAATTTATATTTGTATTTGAATCTATCTCTTGCCCATTTAACAATACTTTCAAATTTGACTTACTCAAATCTATTTTATCACTTGGGATTGAATGAAGTTCATTTCTAAGTGTAGAGGTATTGTAATCTATTTCACAAGTTGACTTAGGTATGTTATTTTTTATTAAATTAATAGTGTTCGTATCTTCAAGTGTATTAAAAGTTATAACATAAGGATAATACGATTTTTTTTTGCTTGAAAATTCATTTGCTATTTCTGAATAAGCAATAATCTTATTTGCTTCGTTATATATGTTTATCATTTCTAAGTCATATTTATTTATAGTCTCTATAGAAGATTCTACTTGATTATTATGTACTTCATAAATAGATTTCAAATCATATTCTATATTTTTAAACATAGTATTAAATTGTTCTTTATCTGAATTTTGATATGGTAATAATGTAAATGGCTTAAAATATGGTAACCCAATTATTTTTTTCTCAAAAAACTCACTTATAAACTTGTTTACTTCGTAAAAAGTTACTAAATAACCATTATTCAGAAGTCTTTTTATTATCTCTTCTTCTTTAATTTTTAATTGATACTCTTGAATGTTCATCATATAATTTCCTCCGAACCTACATCTATCCTATAATTATATACTATAGGTGACTCATCAATTATTTCATCTGGTCTATCTAACTCTATTTTCAACCTAAATTCATTCACATCATTAAGCATATCAACATATGTAATATTTTTATTTCTATTTATAGTTGATATATTACTATTTATAACTATTGCACAAGAGCCATATTCAGCTCTATGTCTTGGTCTTATTCTAGTCCATACTGAACCATCATCAAAACTTATATAGTATTTAATATAGTCATCAATTTTTTTATTTTCATCTAAATATTCCATAAATCTTCTTGGTATGTAATCTTTAGAATTCAAAGTAATTGACCTTATACTTTCAGTTGATAAAAATTTTTCTGATAAATATACTCCATACTTATCATAAACCTTGTATTTAAGTTCAATATTTTTTATACCTATAACATATCTCTTTGCATTTACTTCTTCATATTGAAACTTATAACTATCTTCACTTATCTTTTTATAAAATAATTGAGATTTCACATACTCTCTTGTTGAAAATTTGTTTGTTGACTTTGTAGATGGATAAATTATATTTTTATTATCATGGTTATACTTAAGACCTATAATCTCTATACTTTTTTGAGGTTTATCAAATTGTATATAATCTTTATTATTGTCATAAAAAAAATATGGAATTTTAGTTGGATCTATATTTAAAAAATACTCTCTACATACTTTAGTAAAATTGCTATCTTCTTGCTCTAATTCAACTACAATTTCTTTAACTATACTTGATTTAAAGGTTATTATATTTTCTTCCTTTAAAGATTCGCTTAGTTGTAATATTTGAACATTCTCATATTTATCTCTTACAACTATCCTTTTTATTATAGGGTTATGTAGATTTACATTTTGATTTGGTATTCCAGAAATTTTAAACCAATTTATATTAACAGGAATATCTAAAACAATCTTAAAATGTAATTTTAAAATCTTATCATCACTTATCCAACTTATACCTTCTTTATACTTAAATCCAACCATTGCAGTTTTTATTTTTGTATCATCTTCTAAATTATACATTTCAAACTCAAACCAAGTATCATCATTTCCATCTAATATGTCTGATAAATATATATGAGGATCATCTTCTCCAATATATTTTATTTTATTGTAAGATGAATATATTTCATGTGTATTCCCAGGAAAGCCATTTGATACATCTAGAATTTGTATATTTATATTATCATTTACACATTTACTCGATATTGTTGCTAATGTTAATGCTCTATTTAATACACTACAAGAAACATTATTTAAGTTGTTTATATTACTAATTTTTATAAAATCATCTGAATAAATCATATTGCTGACAGTTTTCAAGGAGTCTACTTTTTTATCTAGTTCATTTATCTCTATTTCTATACAATTTAATTTGTTAATTAATAGTTCATTCTCTTCTTTAACATCTTTAAAATATATTTGTAAGTTATTTCCGATTTCCTTATAACTGCATATTAAAATATGCATATCACATTTGGCTTTTTTCAACATATCACTATAGCTTGAAAAGGATGGTATATCTACTGCCTCATGGAATTCAAATAATGGTTTTCCAAGTTTATTATAAAAATCGATAATCATATTTTTAAATTCATAAAAATACTCTGTTTTTGTTTTGATTTTCCCAGAATCAAAATCCTTATTTAAATCCTCTATTAAAATTTTAATTCTTTCTTCAAACAATATACTTGGCCTTTTATATTTATAATTATTCATATTATCACCTTTAAAATGTATCTATCATATATTTTATTTCTTTTAAAACAGGTGTCAGCCAGCCATCTTTAACTGTATTTCTTCTAAATAATGCTTTTAGTTTTATTTTTGATACTAAATGCCTATATGATATATCTATCATATATTTACTTTCTATCTCTTTATTAAAATAGATTGAATTCTCAAATATATAAAATTGAAATTTATCATCTAAATTATTAAAATTCTTATAACTACTACCATTTTCTGATATATCTGTTACATTTACAGTTTCTATTTCATAGTTAATATTACTAGTTAATGTATCTGTAACTTTTACATCACAATAATCAGCATCATATTCTGTAAATGGCCTATATTTAAGTTCAAAATTTGATTTATTTTTTCCATTAAAAGATTCTATAGTTGTTTCTAACTTTGATGATAAATCCACAGAATCACTACCAGCAACAGGTTTATAACTTATACTATATACTGCATTATAATCATAGTTAAATATTTGAATACAGTAAAAAAATCCAGTTTTTTGATTTTTATGTATATAAAACTCATCACTATTTAAAGGTATCTCTTCTCCATCTTTCATTACTTTATAAATAATTTCTGCCTCAAATCTAAAATAAGCTCTAGTACTCCCTGTTATAAATAAAAGTTCAGATTCTATAATATCCTTATTAGTTGGTAATATAGGAATCCAGTCTTTAGTTTCTGGATTATCAGATGCAGTAATATAATATTCTATATCAGTAACGGTTTTTCCAAATGAATTTCTGGGATGTAATTCATCAGTTACTATCTGTACATTTTTTATATTGGAATTTAAATTTATAGACTTACTTGTATAAATACCTGTCCTATCAAAATGATTATTATAGCATCCTATATTATATAAACCATAGTTGTATTCATACTTTAAGACCATATGATTTAACTTGTCATTTCCGACTATTTTAGACAGTAACTCATCATAAGAATAAGACAGGACTCTATCATTGATTTGTTGCCATAAAGAATTAACCATCTTCCTATCATAATATACTGGTTTAAATACAGGTTTAGTTACTTCTTCTTTTCTATCATTTTTATTATTAAACCAAAGTAAACTTTTATTTATTTCAGTTGGATTATATACATATGTTTCTCTTATATAATGTTTCTGTGTAAATAATATGTATATTCTCTTACATATTATATCTGGAAACCTAAATGTAACCTTATCTTTTGTAAAAACACTTTTTAATGTTTTATCCTTATTATCTGGTGTTACTAGTTCTATCAATGCTTCATCTTCATCATCTGTCATTTTATATCTTATAGCTACTATATCAATAGGATATTTTGTAAATGGGGTAAGATTTATCTCATTTATTTTATTGATAGATTCAAAATTAAGTTCAAGATCACAAACTGCACCAGAGTCTATTCCATAAAAATAATTATCTCTTACATATATAGCTTGTGGTTTACTATTTTCAAATGAAACATTTAATGGAGCATCAGATAGTATTGTATCACTCCAAAATGAGTTTGGATTTCCATCTATAGCATTTTCAAGAGATGTTTCGTTATTGCAAGATTGTATAAATCCTTCCCCTAGCTGAAAGCTATAATTTAAACATGCTGTATATACTTTATTATCATACCTCAACATATTATCCCGTTTTAAAAATGGCAATGTTAACACGTTTTCATTTTCATCAAAATTAGCATAACACTTCTCTAGTATCCATTGCCCAGCTCTATCTTTTTGAATATTTCTACTTTTATCAAAGTTATTTGAATTTCTAAACCTCTCTATTATAAATTTAGACATATGTTTAAATGAAGTAGAATATCTACAACTCTCTAATTTATCTTTTATTTGATTTATCTTAGTTGTTATGCTATTTATATATGATGTACTGATACCATCATACTTTGATATCAATTCACTCATTGAGTTAACTACACCAAAACTGGTTAATAAATCTATATATAGTTCATTCATAGTCTTATTGATTGATTGAGATTTAATATTTACCTCATGCTCATTTAGACTTGATATTAGTGTATTATTTTTAATTTTCGTCTTAAATTCATTTTCTAAAATCTTTCTTTCTTCATCAGTTGAACAATTTGAAGCTATTTGACTTACAATTTCTTCTATAATCTCATCTTTTATTTTATTTATATTCAAGTTAGTACCTAGCATATTATATTCCAACCTTTAATTTATACTTTTCGCAACATTTATCAAGTATATCAATTAATTCATTTATAGCTGTTTGTACATCTTCCTTAGTTTTCATTATTTCAAATTCTACTCTGGTACCATCCCATTCTGATTTTTTCCAATTACTTGGTCTAATACCTTCCTTTATCAACTTAATCCACAAAGATAATTTATGAACTTCATACATATTTTCATCCATTAGTTCTAGTTCTCTAGTTAACTTTTTTCCTATGATAACACCGCTTTCCATAATATACCCTTCCAAACTTTCTTTTGAAATGAAATATCTATCTTCTTCAAAATCTTGCACAAAATTTCCTCCTTTATCTATTTTGTTACTTTATGTTCATTCAGTATTTTTATCTTCTTTTATTTTTCCATTTATAACTATTAAATCTTTATTAGTTATTATAACTTTATTTTCCTCAAATGATATTCCCTTTTTTAGTAAAAATGCTTCCAATAAATCTTGAGTTTGAGGTAATATAAATTCTTCTTTAACTCGTTGTATGACCTCATCTATAATTTGCTCTTTAGAACCCAGAACTTTTTTACCATCATATTCAAAATATCTTTGAATTACATTTATTAGATATGCATCAACTTTATCTAGCCCTTTTACATAAATGTTATCTTTTTTCTGTTGTATTCTCATATTTCACCAACTCACTATATTGTCTATATGTGTTACTATTTTTTCTTACTTATAACTTGCATTAATACTTTTTCGACTTCTTTATCACTATTTTCATAATCATCATATATAAGATAAATATCCTCTTTTTTATCTCCTGATACTGTTTCATAAATATTTATTGTATCTAAATTTCCTTCTTCACTATAATTAAGCAGTACATCTTCATTAGCACTGCTTACTTTTATTAACTTATCATCATTTTTAGAATCTCTTAATATAGTTGTTACATCATTTAAATCTGGATATTCAGTATTTGGAAGTCTTCCTAAATCTGGATTAATTAAACCCATTTGAGCTTCTGTAAAATCATCATTATATAAAAGTGCTATTGCATTAATTTCAGGGGATTCTCCTGCCAAATTTGACCATATCTTAGCTCTTATTTTTACAGTTTTAGGTATATCTTCCTCTTTTTGTATAGTATATGGTACAGTATTATTTGCTCTTATCTGAAATACTTCTTTTTTATCTGTTATTAGATAATATATTACTTCTGACCCTTCTGGTATATCTTGGTCCACCAGTAGAAAAAAATTATTTAATGACGAACTTTTATGTTCATGAGTATAAATATCAACTGAATTATATTCTCCAAAACTGCTACCTTCATTTAAAGATATACACGTTTTATCAAAATCAAATTTTATATTTATGCTATTTAGGACATCAGAAAATTCCTTATTTTTAAATTCATTTATAAATAAGGAATTTGCATATCTATTATTATCAAAATTAAATAAAATTCTATCAAAAAACAAATTATCTGAATAGTAAGATATATCATTTTTAGATGAATTTTTAACTATTTCTTTATCAGTACATAACTTATCTATTATATTTTTGCTTGAAACCTTAGTAAATTTTTCACTCATAGTTCACCTATAATATAGAGTGTTGCCCTGTCAAATATTCTTTATTAAAAACAGGTATTACACTATACTCACATTTATTTAAAGTTTTATGCACGTATTTTATTTTATCAACTTGATATTGTATCTCAATAAAGTCTGTAGGAGAAAGTTCCATATGAATATATAAAATTTTAAATTTAGAATTAAATGTATAACTATTTCTATCTAACTCTATATTATTTACACTAACTCTTATATATTTACTTACTACTCCACTTATCTGCTTGGATACATACCACTTTTGATTTGAATTATACTCTAGCATTTTACTTTCATTTAACAAAACTTCAACCTTTGGATTCGGTATTTCTGTTAATAAATATTTTTTCCACTTTTCTCCTATTTTTTCATTTACATATAATTTATAACTTGTACATTTTAAATTTTTTATCCTTGAAAAAGTTATTGTATTTTCCGTATATATCTTTGTAAGATTATTGATATTTTCATACATATGTATACCTACAATACAGCCACTACTGGGTCTGATATATTTCCTTTCTCATCATATAAATATATAGTGTAGTTGTACTTATTTGAATAAAAGCAGTAATCCTTTATTGACAAAAGTGGATATCTAGAATTTAATACGACCATCTCAATTGTATCATTATCTTCTATATTATTTATATAATCATTATAGTATTTGCCACCTTGCCTTATATATATTTTAAATATCGTGGCATTTTCATCTTTCATGTCAACTGGTTTTTTCTGCTCATCTATACTTAAATTTGTTACATCTTTTCTGTAAATGAGCATTTTATCAATTAATATTTCAAATTTATCTTGAAATATTATTGGTTTACAATAGTCTGTTGATATGTTTTTGTATATGTTTTTCATCCTAAAAGCTCTAGATTTTCTATAAAATAATTCTCTTTTATTCTTATGCCATATATTTGGTAATTTCACATATCTTATTCCATCAGTTATTAAAGTGGAATCATCTGAATGTATCTCTTGACTAGTTATAGTCTTTATTACTTTACTATATAAGTCATCCTTATTGATATTTATATCTTTTGAAACTTTTTCTCTCTTTATCTCTTGCCATTTGGTTATTTTAATGTCATCCTCTTTTACTTCTAATACTTGAATTATTTCATCTGGATTTTCATATAATTCACAAACGCCTACATTTGATAGTTCTGAGATAGATCCATCTTGAAATTTACTTATTACTCTATACTCATATTTATTCTTTTGTTCTTCTTTTTTCTGGTAAAATAAGATGTAGTTTTTACCTTCTATTGTAGATACTACTGGGTCAAATACTCCATGTGCATGTATATCTATATATGTAACTATATCTATAGAAAAATCTAAGGTAACTTTATTGTATTCAGCATTGGATTTTTTTATTAGAAATCCATTATTATTTCTAATCTTTATTATGTCGTCAATTTCATATTGTTCTGTTATAGTTCTATATGTCTCATATCCATTATAATCAGTTTTTTTCTTAAATAAAATTCTTGATATAGTTTGATATGAACTTAATTGTATTTCTATTTTTTCTTGAGGAACTGAGGATAAATCATTTTTTAAATTTACAATTAATTTTTTAAAAGGAATTACTATTTCAAATGGTAGCGTAAATTCAGTATATCCATTATATCCTTTTGGAAAATCATTTCTACTAAGTAAAAAATCTTTGATGTTAGTCGATTCTATGTCAGCATTTTCTTCTAATATTTCTATAATTGGGTCTTGATTATTTATGAACTCTTCTATTTCTGTTTCTGATGAAATATTTTTAAATCTATAAATATAGTGTAGTAAATTTCCTTCTGTAGATTTACATATATTTATTTTGGGATGTTCCAAATAAACTCACCTCTTTTCCATTTTATTTTTGTAAAATCACTTTCACTCTTAATATACCTTGCTTATACTCGAATTTGTTCAACATTTTTTATTATATTAGTAATTTTCGCATAAATAAAGAAAATACCTCATTCATAACTTTAAAAATTATGAATAAGATATTATTTTAAGTAAATATATGGCTAAGCACTATAAGTACTTTGGCAGTAAAGTCCATTCAACTATATATTTGCATTTATAATTTTCATCTGCACCAGGAGGTCGTTCTTCTAATATCCCATCACTTTTAGTACATGTATAAACTCCTAAAGGATATTTTTTATTAAGTACATCTGCGTTTTTTTGAGGCTCATTTTTAATCCAGATATCTCCTATTTTAGGTGGTTTAAATGGTTTACTAGTGGTAGGCGGAAAATAGCAAATATTTAGCTTTGGCCCTGGTTCTCCATCGCCATCACCAAGTCTAATTCCATTATTATAAAACCAAATACACCCTCCTCCTCCATCTTCTGGTCTGTATGAAAATATTTTTCTATTTTTATTCTTATCATACATACAAAAATGTTCTATATTTTCATCTCCTTCTATATTACTTCCATTTCCTGTATCTCCACGTAATGCCACTTTTCTTCTTTCATATTTATCAGATATAACTATATAAGAATCTTCCATAATAAGATTACCAGTCATGGTATCTCCACTTTTCTTTACATATTTACGCTTAATAGAATCAATTTCATTTTCTATATAAGTTACTCTTCTTTCAACATCATCAATATCATCCCTTAGTTCATCTAACTGCTCTTGAACATTAGTTCTTACCTCTTTAAGTTGAGCAAGTTCTCTAGTTGTAACTGAACTTTCACTAATACACTTATTAGTATCACTAACTAAAACTCTTGAGCCATTTCTTCTATAATCTGTATGTCTTTCCATATTATCATTTGAACAAAAAACATTTCCATTATCATCTGTCATAAGAATTTTTTTAGCATTATCACTTCCTTGAGCTATTACAACATAATAATCAAAAGTATCCCAAATTTCTTCTACTTCATTATCAATCTTATCCAATCTAGACTCATAATCATAATGTCTATGTCTAATATGAGAATATCTATTATCATAAATCGATTTTGGTTTTATAAAATGATTTGTCTCAGGAAGTCCAGATATTGTAATTGGACTTTGATATTGATGAACTATACAAGAACTAGACATATATGGTTGTATATGTACTTCTGTTTTTTCATCTATAGCTAAATATAATTCAAACTTATGAGTAACTATTTCCACACCATCAACTGTAGTAGAGTCTGACTTCACATGATACAGTCTTAATACATCTATATCTCTTTGATAACTATCTCCTTCATGTTTATATGGTGGAAATTTTTCCGCTTTATAGTCATTTTTACTAGGGTCTGGAGGAGTCTTATAACCACTCAAATCAATAGGTCTTTCATGTGCATGATTTTCACTTGGTGGTGTCATACTTGAATATGTTGAAACACTTTCCTCTATATTTAACTTTTCTATAGTTGCTTTTTCTTTATCTTCTATATTGTTATTTAAATGATTCTTTACATCATTATTTTTGTGTGTTGTTATTCTATCTTCTTTTGTTAAAGTTTCTTCAGAAGATAAATCTTCGTTTATAAATGGTAATTTTTCATCATGTAATGACACATAAAAAAACTTATTTGTACAAGTCCATCCATCCTTATTTTTGTTTGTAGGGTCTTCAAACAAACCAATATGAATATCCATACTAGTTGGATTATTTCCTTTAAGAAGAGTTATGGAACCTCTAAATAGTGAGTTGTAAATTCCTTCTGTCATCATATCAGTATGGTCAAACTTCCCTATATTAGGCTTTGTGTAGTCTATGTAATCAGATGTAGATTTAACAAATTCATCAATATAATCTTCATTTTTCATTTTAGCTACCATGCTATTTGCAAAGATACCTTGATATGGAAGTTTACCATCTGTAGAAAAATCAGGAGCATTTCCAACTCTTCTCGGAGTAAATGTAGCTATTTTGATATATCTTTTATTAGACACCATTGCGGCATGTTTAAAATGGTTGTATCCTAATCTATCTTTAAAATCAACAGCATGATATCCATCTAGACAATCTGCATTTAATCCACTATTAGGTCCTTGATTTAACTCGCTCCAGACTTTTTTATCATTTAAAGTTAATTCACTTGTTATAATATTTAATCTTGGTTTATCTATCCACCAATCGAATTTAATATCACTTGCTCTAAAATTCATTTTTGCATACGAATATCCATCATTTAAGTCAGCATCTCCAAATGTAACTGATAACTTAACACCTTTGAAATCATGCAACTTCAATTCATTTGTAAGTAGTGTTGCTGAAGGTAAAACACCCAATAAAATCACCTCATTTAATCTAGTAATACATTTTTAAAGTTATATTTACTAATCATCTAATTTATTTGTTTTTTAACGAGTTTCATTTAAATATATTTTTTATGAATCTCAAATTATGTTATACATTATAGTTCACATTTTCTATCCATATACTTGGTCTGATATGTTTTTGATTGTCTATATTTTTATGGACTTCTATGCTAGTTTGAGGCAATTCCTCATCTCCTATTACATCTACAAATTCAATAATAGGATAACTACCATAGGCAGCCCATTTTTGAACAGCTTTTTTAATATCTTCTTCAGAAAACCTTCCACCATTTTTATAAAGTAACTTACTATCTATTCTTATTATAATTACAGAATTTTCTTGATATGGTTTACCATCAAGTGTACCAATATCTAAATAATAATCGCTTTCAGGCTCTAAATCTCGACGAAGTCTATCTTCCATTTCTTTGATAATACCTCCACCTCTTAATCTAGTATCTATTAGATTTGTAGACTTTAGCGAGGTATGATGTCTTACAAAAATTCTACCTATATGTAAATCGAATGGTTCTAAGGCTTCTTGATTATCAAATTTATGATATACACAAAAATAATTGTCTTTTAGAATATCACCTGTCCCTCTATCTATTATTCTCATCGGCTTTAAAAAGAAATGGATTGTTCGATTAAATAAATCATATGAGTTTCTCATTTCATTTATCTCATTTGAAGTGTCTGTATAAAAACTATACATATTTGGATTTAAATTTAAATCTATAATTTTACTATTTTTATCTTGATTTTTATAATAGCCTCTATAATGAAGGTTTTTTTCTTCATAGCTATAATCTACTAGTATTTTATCATTGTCACTTATTGAATCATTAATTTCTATAAATCCATACTTGAAATTAAATCCTTTTATTTCAAGTTCTTTTTTATTTTTATCACTTAATATCTTATAAACTCTTAAATTAGTTGGTTTCCAACTATTATCTACTTTTATATACATTGGAGTATTCTTTACTTTAATAGTATTATTTCCAACAAAACTTCCCTTTTCTTCAGATATATCAATGTATGGCTTCCCATATTTTCCAAATATTTGTAAGTCGTATTCTGGTATAGAATATATAAGTTCTATTGTTTTATCAATTCTTTCGTATTTTTTACTGAAATAAGCATATTTAATGGTTGGGAACCATCCTTTTAAAGGTTCTTTTTCTAGAGGTGTTCCCACAATAATTTGATTTATGTTTCTACATACTACTGAATATCCTTTATAAACTTTTCCATTAGCTGACTTATATATAGAATCTTTATCTAAGGTTCTAGTGTTTTTATTATTTCCAATAATACTTGAATTTTGTTCTGGAAATCCAGTATCTTCATATGTTCTCCCATATATAAATCCATTTCCATCTGATGCTGTATATATCAAAGTTTTATCCTTTGAATACATGGTATTTAAATTTTGAATATTATATTTAACTCTAAAAGTTGAATTTTCATTTATTTTGTCTCTATCTTCATCAGATGAATACTTCATAAATATATCTCTTGCTGTCATATATCCGTTTGTATCCTTTTCAGATATAATCATATCTTCATTCTTAAAACTATCGAGTTCTGAATATAATGCATATTTTTTATTTATTATTTCCTTTGTAATAGGTGCTATTTCCAAATCATCAGCCACTATAATATATTCAATTTGTATTTTGGCTCTTTTATCCTCTAATATTTCATATTCGAACACTTCTATAGAAGACTTATTTGTTATGCCTTGAAGCCTATTCACTTTATACGACTCTAAGTCACAACATTGAACTGGATTTATTTTTTCAAGTATTCCTACTTTGATTTCTAAAGGATTTACACTGTCTTTTCTATAAGCTTCTTCTGACAAACCATCATACATAACATATATAGGATTTTCTATAGTTGGAATAAATGATGTATATATATATGCATCATTTACATTTTCATATTTAGTTTTTTCTATAAAGACCTTATACTTAAATTTATTTTCATCTATTGGATAATTATTTCCTGAAACAAGACTTATGTTTTCTGAATTATACAGACCATTTATATCTAATCCAACATTATCATAAATTTTGTACTTTAACTTATATTTGTAATACAATGGAACATTGTCCTTAAATTTATTTGTTATATAAAATAAATCATCATCTACCAAATATTCTCCATTAATCTTATGTAAAAGACCACTTTCATCTGGATACATTATTATTTCCTTTGCCTGTTCTGGATATAGATTTGATATCTCATCTTTTTTATTTACAACACCACTGTACTTAGCTGACCCATTATATAATACTTTTAATTTCCTAACTAAACCTTCATATCGCGTATATGCATTATAAGTTTTGGGATTATAGTCAATCAATTCATTCTCAGTTTCAACAAAATTTACAGCTTCGAATATCGAATTTGTCAGATTTAAAACACCATATCTGTCGCCATCATTGTATATCTTATCTATAGGCACTCTTTTTGCTAATAGACCTTGAAATTCCTCATGTTGAACTTTATGTTCTGGCTTGAAATCAGTGATAGTAGATTCATCCCACATAACAAAGTCTCTGTATAAAATTCCCCAATATCCTTCTAATTCTGTACCTTTTTCACCATCAAACTCAATAGTCTCTGGAAAATAATCTTCATTTTTTGTAGCTAAGTTTCTTTTATGAATCCAATCATCAACAAAATGCAATGTTACATTATTGGTATTGGTTTCTATTACAGAAACAGTATCATCTAGAGATGCTGTTGTATTATAATAATAGGCTAAATTTACTGCACCACTTGGAATATTTCTTCCAAGTTTAATAGATTTATTACCTTTATTATCGATTTCCTTATGCACTTTTGTATTGGAAAATAAATCTCCCGATATACATTCTTCTTTTTCCAAAATAGATTCATATTTTGGTGCTTGCGGATAATCTATAGTAGGTATTTTGAAATCAGGCGTACTTATATCAGGTCTTTGATTTACTACAATATCATCTTTAGGATTATATTCGGTTGCAATTGTTCTTGCATGCCAAACTATATAAACTATTTCTCTTGTAGGTGAATCAATATTGTATTCTTTATTTACAAAGTTTTTAAATATAATTTTTCCATATTCATCCCCTAAAAACTTCTTATTTTTTATAAAGGATATATTGGCACTGTTAATTACTTTTATACTTGCTCCATTATTTACTATATCATTCTTAACTTTAGTCACTATCTCAACCTTACAATCATATAAAGGGTATGGTATTACACTAAAGTTATTTATAGCATCATTAGTTTCAACACATTTATCAATATTAAATTCTTTATCTGTTGAACTATAAACTACTGTGGTTGGTAACTCTATAGATTGGTCAACATTGCTTGATATATTCACATTTACTCTATCTTCTTGTTCATCATCAAAATATATTTCTATAAATCTTTCTTTTGAATTTATAGGTACTATTTTTTGCTCAATTAAAATATCGATTGTTTGAATATATGTCATACCATTTTCTAATTTCACAACAAAGTCAAAAGAGTCTTCTCCTATGTATAAATCATTTGCATAATAATTAAAATAAATTATATTGTTTGAAATATTAAAAGTAACATCTCCAGCTAATTTTAAAAAAGTCTCTTCTTCAATAGAGCCTTTTTTATATGCATCTCCTAAAGAATTTATTTGACCATCATTTATCAGAATAGCTCCTTGAAGGTTAGACCCATTTGTAATCTTATAATTTAATGTTTTCAGTTTACTAATATCCATAAAACATTCCCCTTTTGTAACTTATCTATATTTTTCTATTTACTATATTAATTTCATCTTTAGCATTTTCATTGGCAATTGCTTTTATAACATCTATACAATTGCCTGTCCAACTTGTATAAATACATGCAATTATTCCATTAATATCAGTTCTATCATTTAATTTTTCTATTGTTCCAAGAGCAGCTTCTACGTTTACAGATGCACCTTCAATTGGATTATTATATTTATCTGTTACTGATATTAAGATGCTTATATCATCTTTTCCATTTGCAAATATAAAGTTGTTTTCTGAGTAAATCTTTAAAAAGTAAGGTTCTAAAGTATAGTCTGATATGTATATATATCCATTGTATAGGGTATTGTAGATTGGATTTAATGATATATGCTTTAATTCTTTTAGTGAAGATGTTTTATGAGTTTCAAAATATACCTTCACCTTAGTTGGGTATTTTTCTTCAAATTTATGCAATTTTATTTCAACTTCATCTTTTTCATAGTCATATAAAGCTATAAAAGAGTTCTTAATTTTGTATCTAACATTTATTGTACTTCCTTTAGGAATTTCCTTTTCAAAAACTACAACATTATTTTCAATATTATAGTTATTCATTGATATATCATTTATTGTAATCTCTATGGTTGTCTCATCTATACCTATATTTTGTAAGTATAAAGTTTTAAATCCTAGAGATTCAAATTTTTCTTCATTTTCAAGTGAATATTCTCCTGTTTTACTTATAAAAAATACTTGAGTATATGGTTCCTCTATTCCAATTTCATATATAATAATAGGTGAATATTGTTGTGGTATAGGAGACATTCTTATAGTTTTAGTATATGGAACCTTAAATATTATTCCATCTTGGTCTAATTCTGCTATAAAATCATTTTGAGATACATATAATGATTGTGCTTTTAATGGTTTTTTAGTTATTTTACCTTCACCATCATATAAAAGATTATATTCTTCAGAATATACATCTACTTTGGTAAATTTTATACTTTGAATATTTTCTACTTTGAAATCATTTGCTTTTGCGACTGCCTCTGCATATTCCTCAATATTTTTTATAATTGTATATTGTTGGGTATCATATGGTAGATTATATGATGTTATATTTTCATATTTAGATGAGTGTTCTGTAGGATTATAAGTGGCTTTAACTTGTATATTTCCTATCGCAGGTACAAATGTTTCTAAATTCATTCCTGTATACTCATATCTTCCAACTTTTAGATTTAAACTATATAATTTTGCTCCCTCTTTCAAAACAATTTTAAATCTCACAAATCTCTTAGTTTCAATCTTTGTATTATTTTCTACTTGAATCCATTTATCTGAGTTTAGTTTTCCTTCTAGATTAATCAACACATTATCATCCTGTATATAAAATTCTACTTTTCCATCAAACTTCATTGCTGGCATTATATATCTTAAATCTGCTGATTCTTCTACTGTATCTCCTAAATCAATTATATTAGTTATAGATACTGAAATAGAATTATCTGATAATGGCATCAATACTTCTTCTCTATAATAAAAATTGAAACTCAAGAAAGAGTCAATAAAATTTCTCCAATCAGATTCACATTCATAAATTAATTCTCGATGTTGTAGTTTAGGCATTTTAGACGGTTTGAGTACAAATCTTAATTTAAATACTTTGCATAGTATTAAATTTTGAGGAATGGGTTGTCCATAAATCAATTTAACTGGTTGCATCCATTCTCCATAAATATCGTTATGCCCTACATAATATACATCTACAGTACTGAATAGACTAGATTTTTGTATCCATGATATTTCTTGAATGGATGTAGGTTTTTTGTTGAATACAAATGGTGTTGTTTCATAAATATATTCATCAAGAAAGTCATAATAATAATCGTTATAACATTTTGTTGGTTTTGGCCACAGCATATTATCTTTGTAGAAAAATTTTGAACTGTCAAGTAATAAATCTTTTTTATTAGTTTTTCTAATATCGTATCTTTCAAATTTTCCTTCTGACTCTGATACATTCAATGTAACTTTTATTAATACTCTAAATTTATTAAAAGCATCCTGTAATACTTTTTCTTGACCATTCATATTGCATTTATTATATAAATAATACTCATCTTGATTATAATAATAATATCCATTATGTATGCTTGGACACCAACGTGCTAAAGCATTTTGTAATGTCCTTAAAGACACAATTATAATATCATCAATATGACCATATCTTATAGTAAGCACTTTGGGATAATCTAAAATCACCACATCACTTATACTAGCTTCCACTACAAGCTCAAACCTCTTATACTCAGTTGAATTTAAATTAAATTCTGTAAGACCATATATATAAGTGTGTTTTCTATTATCATCAATTATGAATTCCCCTCTATCAACTTGGCCTAAAAACTCCTTATATTCAGTTGAATCTGCAATTATAGAATCTGAATAAAATTTTATTTTATCTCCATTGATTAGAGTATAATTCTCTTCGTCTACTTGATTTTCAAATTCATATAAAACATAAGCTTCTTCTGGGCTAAATTTTTCTATGATACAATAATATTTTCTATCATAAACATCAATAGAAGCTTCAAAGGGTGGAGCTGTATCCATCATATCTTTTTTACCATTTTCTGATACCTGAAAATCTCCATTTATAACTCCAACAAGCGAATCATATTCTAATGGTGGAAATATCTCTATATACTCTTTTTGTCTTGTAACTTCTATCGCTTTTATACACACCTTATGGTCAAAATAACCATATTCACTAAATTCAACCCTATTATCAGTTTCATTATCTTCTAAAAAATCCCTATATCCATGCGTATATGAATATATTCTTACTGGTCCTTTTATATCATAAACTTCTATATCAAATTTATATCGCTTTGAATAATCCTTATTTTTTAATTCTGGCATCAAACTATATAAATAAATATCTGCTACTTGAGTATATTCATCAAATATATAATCTAAAGTTAGTTCAGATGTGTAAGTTGGTCCAAATGGTTCTCCTTCAATTTTTTCCCCAATTGAAGATACTTCTCTTGCACTTACTTTCACTCTTACTTTAGAATCATAAGTTATATAATTAGTTTTTGCTTCCATCTTATATCTATAATAAAATTTTATAGTGTTGTATTTCACTTTGTTACTTGCTCTTATTCCATATATTTTATTTAACAGTTTAAATGTCTTTTTATATGTAGTATCTTCTGATTTATATAACTTACAATCATTATAATCTCCTATTCCAGATTGAAAAGCTTTCATTCTACTTGCTATATTAGTATTTATATGTGGAACCATTTCCACTCTTTCTGGCAATTCAAATTTAGTATGATTTGGTATTTCATTTTCTTTCATAATTGTACTCTTTTCTTCTTCCATCTTTTCACCTCCAGTCTACTTTTTATAATATCCATATTTTGAAAAACCTTTTATACTTGAGTCAAGAAATGTTGGTAAAAACGAAAAACTATTATCATAATCTTCATCTTCTCTTACCCATATATCTTCATCATACTTAAAATCATTCCAAAAAATTGAAGTATCTTCTTTTATCTTTGTTACATAATCAATTAATAACTTGGTTGGGGTTGCATCTGAATTATATAATTCTATACTTAATTTTTTATTATTTATATCTACTAATTCATACATTTCAAGACTCTTTATGAAAGAAACAACTGATGATTGATTTTTTTTATCAGGATTTCCTTTTAATAGAATTTCTCCTGTAGAAGTGATGTAAACATCATCTAAAGTTATTAAATTGTTATTTACTAATATAGTATTTACCAAAACCATCTTTTCAGATATAACAAAATCTTTACTCATATCTTTCCATTCTTTTACTTCTCTAATTCCAAGCTCTCTTGAAATTCCATTGGCAAGACCTTGTTTTGTGGAATTAGCTGGATTTTTAAAAACGTCAAGAATTCTAAGCTTATATTCATGGTTCTTTTCTCCTTTAAGCCTAGAACATCCTACTAAAGAACCAAACTCATCAAAAAAATTCCATACATGATGTAAATTTAACTCAAATAAAAATTCTTTATTATTGCACTTTACTTTTATTTTCCCAAAAGGCAAATCTTCTTCTTTATCATATGATTCTCTAACATAAATTACTTTTTTCTTTTTATCAATAAAATAATAATCTGGCTGACTTATGTTGTTTTCTAAATTTTTTTCATTTTTCTTTATTCCAAAAAAAGTATACAAATCCCAACTTCTTTCAAGTATAAGTTGATTTGTATACACCATAGAAATATTATTTACATTAAAGTTGCTTGGTAATAAAACTTTATATACCAAATCGACAAAATCCTCATCTGCTGACTCAATATAGATTTGCTTTGAAGCATAAAGCAATATTTCTTCTATTTCATCTAACTCCATGCCAAAGATATTTAAAAACTCAATCCCAATAGATTTGTTAGGGTTTTTCTTCATTTCAAACCAAAAGGGAAGCATTGATCTTATTTTTTCTGTATATCTTGCAAAATCACTTTCTTTCATTTAGATAATCACTCCTCTAAACTTAAGCCCTACTAAATCTCCATTTAAATTATTTAATGTTTTATTTGCATCAAACATAATATCATTCATTACAAATAGAAGTGTGTCAAATACTGTTATAGACTTATTGTATATATCTGTATAAAAAGCAGATACACAAATTTCTTGAATCCTAGCAACTATTTCCTGTTGCCTATCTGAATTCCAATGATTATACTTATCCATTACTATATCAAGTACATTTACTTCTTCTTGTGAATAGCAATTGCTATCTTTATAAAAACTTTTCAAATCAGCAATAATATTATTTAATGTATAAACACTCTCTGTATATAATTCATCTGTATCCACAATCTTTCCAGAATCCACTTTTTTACATAGTTTTAAAGCATGAATTTTAAATATATTCATATGATTAATTAATATTTCTCTAAAAACAACCTCTTTTCCCTTATTTTCAAGTGTAAAATGTATTTTTATAATATTTTTATTTAGTTCTATTTTTTTAAATATTGGATGCGAATACAACATTAACTGATTATTTGTGGCTCTATACTGTTCTTTATTCTTTATCTTATATTTTTTTCTACCTAAGTAAGCTCCAACTACAGTGATAATTGCAGTTATAATTGCTACAAAACTCTTTATTAATTCCAAATATACGTTTTCAGTCATTATGTCCCCTATATAATTACTACAGAATCCTCATCTGGAGAAACAATAAATTTCTCATCCCATCTGCAATCATGATTAATTAACAAACAATTTTTATTGTTTATCTTAATACTGTTACAAGAATAAGTTAGTATAGAATCACTAACTTGCATTATTCTTTGAGTCAGTTCATTTATAAATAGTGATTCTCCTATATTTATTGAATTTATATAGCTTATAATTTTTTCTCTTACAGACACTCTTATAGACTGTTTCTCTATTTCATCCACATATGAAGAAAAAACTAAATCTATATTTAACTTTAGATATTTAAAATTAGGTAACTTTACTACAACCTTTTCTCCAAATGATGTTATATCTAATAATGCTTTTTTTACACTTGAAAGCAAATCTTCATCACCTATATTTTCAGCTATTGGCACAATAGTCATACTGCCTGGACCATGAGAGTATCTTTTTAATATTACATCTTTTACACCTTCTATACTTAAAACGGCTAATCTTATTGAAGTTTCATTTGCCTTAGCCAAAGTTAATGTTTGATGAGTAATTCTTTTTCGGTAATCTTCATCTGATTCTTCAAATAATCTTTTGCATCCCACTAATAAACCTATAGCGTTTAAAAATTTGCCTGTAGCTGTAGTTACAAAAGCTTGAAGATGGCTCATTGTAAGTACATCATAAAATTCTGATATATTTTTATTTATTATGTCAGAAAAAAGTTTAGCTATAGAACCAGGACTTGTGTCAAACCCAATTTTATTTAACTCAACTTCTGTTTCTTTAACCAGAGATTCAAAATTTTTATTGTGTATTAATATCATACTTGATTTTCACCCCACTAACTATGTCAATTTCCATGTTAATAACAATCGGATTGTTATTTCTTCTTTCTTTTATGAAAATTAATAATTCTATCTTATTTCTGTGTATTTTAGGTATAAAAAACAAATTATTTTCTCCAACCAACCTGTCATAAAATAATGCATTCTCAATAGATGCTATAATTGAATCTAGAGTATCTTTATTATTTAGTTTTCCTAAAAATTTTTCTATATCTGAACCTATATAGTCCACATTAAACCAATCTTTTGTTACAGATTTTATTCTACAAATACATTTTTGTCTAAGTAAATCATCTGAATTTAAATACAACAAATTATTGGAATTATTATCATATATAAGTTCTCCACTATCTGTTATGCAAAAATCAAACATTTTTATCTACTCCATTTATTTCTATCTTTTTTGTATCAATAACTATCTCACTTCCAGATAAAATAATTTTATCTTCAGCACATATATTTATATTATTTGAGATTATTGACCAGTTTTCTGATTTAGTAGAAAAATCTCCAAAAACTTCTATAGTTTTATTTTCAGCATTTATCCTTAATCCAACATTAGTTGCTGTAAATATGTCTATACTGCTATCATCTCTTAATTTTACAATTGAAGATTTCTTAGGATGATATATACCAACTTCATTACCTGCAAAACTTCCTTTTCCTTCTATTTTTTCTAAAACACTATCAATAGGATTTTTATCCATAAAATCTTTATATTTTGATTTATCTTTATTATCATAATCTAACCAAGTCTCACTCATTTTCTTGGTTATTTCTCTTGAGTCTCTCTTTATATTTGATAACAGACATCCATCTCTAATGTGAGTTTTTCTTTTTCTTGATAGATATTGGTGAGATTCATTTGCTATTCCTGTTATCTTAGGCTGAAATACAGAACCATTATTAAATTGTATATAGACTTTATCATCTTTTTCTAATGGTAATAGATGAACTCCTTCCCCTATATTTTGAAAAGGTACGTTTGAAAAAACTGCACTATTACCTTTTACATTCTCTACATATATATCTGCTGTATTTTTATGCCTATTAAAATCTATGACTTTTCCTATAGAAGTTGTAAATATTGTATTTGAATATGGATCTATGATGTTATCTATTAATTTATCTTTGAGCTTCACATAATCCCCCCCTACTTTAGATTAAACTTCATATATGAATTAGACTTTATATAATGGATATGTAATTATAGTGTTTTTATAATTAAACATTTCATATTGTGTAGTAAGCATATTATTTAGATTTTCATAATTATATAATCTTATCCGTTTAAATTTATCAGTTGTATCGTTTAGGTTTGCTAATCTTTCATTATTTAATATATTTGATACATAAAATAATACTTTATTACATGATTTTAGTACATTACTCATACCGCTATATTTTAATGAATTTGTAGTTAACAAACCTGGAGTAATTGATGTTGTAAATCCAGTTTTCATATTTAGTGAATGTGTTACTTTCTTTGCTAAACATACACCTACCGTTCCTCCAAACAAATCATTAATTGCTATTAAATCATATACATTTATTTGCGGTTTTCCTGTAATAATCAACTCGCCATCGTAAGCTTCTTTCCATGAGTTTTGAATTTCTGATATACAATTTCTTATGGCCATATGTCTATTATTTGCATATAATTCTCTGTATTTTAAAGTTTTATCCTCTAAGTTAGAAAATACATTAAAATTTTGTATTCTTGAATTGTCTAATACTTTAAGCTTTTGGTTTGACCATTTTATATTGCTATCACTTATTATAAAAGGTGTAGATTCTAAATTTCCTAATACATTATAGATTCCTCTTACATTTGTTATTAAATTATTATTATCTATAATTATATTATTATCTATAATTGAGTCGTAAAAATCTACTATATGCATTTGTGAAAAAGCCTTAGAGTACTCATATATATCATTTTTTATATTATTTATATTAAATTTATACATCCAAATAGGTAAACCAAAAAACAATCTATGTTCAAATAAAAATGGTCTTGGATATACTACAAATTCAGGCATAGATTTTTCACTCATTTTACATATATCCCATATCTTTTTACCTATTGGTAAAAACTCATAAATCGATTCTCCTATATAATCAATATTCTGAATATCATTGAAGTATATTCCTTTATAATTACTTAAATATATATTTTCAGATATGTCATTTTGAATTGTTCTGTAAGTTCCTATAGAGTTAGAATCGTACATACCAAAATGCTCTACACCGTATTTACTCTTAAGATTTTTTTCATTACATTCAACGTTTTGGTATTCTATTTTTAAATTTCTCTTACTTATTAAATCTAATATTATATTACTTGCATCTTTTTTTAAATCTATATTGTCATCTGAAAAATTCATTTTTTCATCTAGATATTTATCTGTAAGCTCTATACCATCTGATTTTGCTTCTATTGATATATTATCTTTTGAGATATTTATTTCAACTATAGTTCCATTAAATACAACTGGATATTTTGAAGGATTTGAACCATACCCCATACGAATATGTACTCTGGTTCCTTCTTTTAAAACTTCTTGACTGTCTAATTTATTTCTCTTTTCTACTATATCTAACTGAACCTCCCATGACTAAAGTCACAGGGTTCCTGTTTCATAGAATCTTGCATACTGAAATATGTCTTACCAATTCTCCACAGGCT
>NZ_JRHN01000004.1 GCF_001299635.1 Clostridioides difficile
ACAGAAGTTAAGCTCTCTAGCGCTGATGGTACTTGGTGGGAAACTGCCTGGGAGAGTAGGACGTAGCCACGTAATCTTTTTTATTTGCAATAAAGTTTAATATTAAATAGAATATAAAATCAATATTGATTTATAATAAGATAAAATATAGAATTATATAGTATAGGTAAAGTTTTTGATTTAGAAAGAAGGTGTAATATGAATTCTGATGAAAGAAGAAGCAAATTAATAGATATTTTAAAAGAATCTAAGTGCCCTGTAAAAGGTGGAATGCTAGCTGAGATATTAAATGTAAGTAGGCAAGTAATAGTACAAGATATAGCCCTTATAAGAGCTAGAGGATTTGAAATAATAGCTACACCTCAAGGATATATAATATATAATCAACCATATTTTACAAAGCAAATAAAATGTAAGAATCACAGGAATTCTAAAGAAATTTATGATGAATTAAAGATTATTGTAGATTTAGGTGGAATTGTTAAGGATGTCATCGTAAATCATCCAACATATGGTCAGATAACTGCAGAGCTTAATATTTACTCTAAAATGGATATAGATAATTTTATGAAGAAGGTTGAGACAAATGAATTTAAACAGTTATCAGTTCTAACTGAATGTAGTCATATTCATACAATTGAGACACTAAAAGAAGAGACTATAGAAGTTATAACAAAAGAATTAGAGGACAGAGGAATATTATCATAAGGAGGAGTTAAATGAATTTTTTATCATTAGCTAAGACTGCTTCAACAAATAGTAATATAACTAAAAGAACTTTAGAAAATATGCTTAATAACTTTAGTGATAATATACCAAATATTATATATGCAATAATCGTATTTGTAATAGGTATCTATATATCTAGGATAGTAAAAAAGATGGTTTCAAGGTTTTTAATCAAATATGGAATGAGCAAAGGTGTAAATAATTTCATTGTATATGGAATATACATATCTATGTTATCTATTATATCATTGATAAGCTTGGGTATTATAGGGATACAAACTACATCAGTTGTAGCTGTATTAGGAGCTGCTGGATTTAGTATAGGTTTAGCATTTAAAGAAATATTATCAAATTTAGGTTCAGGTATGATTATTTTATTTTTTAAGCCATTTAATATAGGCGATTATATTCAAGGCTCAGGTGTAGAAGGTACAGTTTCTGATATACAAATATTTAGTACTGTTCTTAAAACCCCAGATAATAAAACCATAATTATACCAAACTTTCAATTGACAAGTAACAATATAATTAATTACACACATCAAAATAAAAGAAGGATAGATTTTTCATATAATATTTCATATGATAGTGATATCGATGTAGTTAAGTCCATATTGAATGAAATTTTTATAAATGAAAAAAGGATATTGGATGACCCAAAACCAATTATAGGTTTAAACTCTATAGGAAACAACACTATGCAAATAGTTGCTAGACCATGGGTTAAAACTGATGATTACTGGGATGTTTACTTTGATGTAATGGAAAAAGTCAAAAATAAATTTGACGAAAATAATATAAAAGTCCCATTTGTTCCTTCCTCATTATTATTTAATAATATGAGCAATTTAAATACAATGGATAAAAGATAGAATTTCAATTAAGTAAAAAAGTGAATTTAATATAAAAAATTAAAGAAAATTCTAAAAAAATTTGAATAATAGTATTGAAAGATGTTAATATATATAATATAATGATTATCAAATAAAACAATTAGTTAAAAAGCGGTGAAGGAAAATAGTAAAAAACAGATTGTATTCAGAGAATGAGTGGATGGTGAGAACTCATTACAATGGTTTTTGAATCTACTCTAGAGCTTCTAGTTAAAGCTAGACGGTTTACCTACGTTATAGGTCTGAGAGGATTATACGTTTTAGTATAATCAATTAGGGTGGCAACGCGGATAAAAGATTTTCGTCCCTTTTATAGGGTAAACGGAGGTCTTTTTTTATTTTTCAAATTTGTTTAAATTAAAAGTTTACAGCTAGAATACTTGTAAATTAATTGGAATTATAATTTATATTATCAAAATTATTAGGAGGAATTAATATGTTAGATATTAAAAGAATAAGAGAAAATTTAGATGATATCAAGAAAGCTATGGAAAGAAGAGGCGAAAGAGAATTTGACCTTGATGCTGTGGTTGAATTAGATAATAAAAGAAGAGAGATACTTCAAGAAGTTGAGGTTATGAAAAATGAATTAAATGTAAATTCTAAAAACATACCACAATTAATAAAAGAAGGCAAAGATGTAACAGAAGAAAAAGCAAGATTAAAAGAGTTATCAGATAAGATAAAAGGTATTGATGAGAAAGTAAAAGAAGTAGAAGCAAAAATGGAATACACATTGATGAGAATACCAAATGTTCCTCATCCAGAGGTTCCACAAGGCGAAACAGATGAAGATAATGTTCAAATAAGAACTTGGGGAGAACCTACTAAATTTGATTTCGAACACAAAGCACATTGGGATATTGGTACTGGTCTAGGTATATTAGATTTTGAAAGAGCTGGAAAAATAACTGGTTCAAGATTTACTTTATATAGAGGTTTAGGTGCTAGATTAGAAAGATCTTTAATGAATTTCTTTTTAAATACTCATACAGCTAAACATGGATATACAGAAGTTTTACCTCCATTTATGGCTAATAGAAATAGTTTTATAGGTACTGGTCAACTTCCTAAATTTGAAGAAGATATGTTCAAGATAGAAGGATTAGAGTATTTCTTAATACCAACAGCTGAAGTACCTGTTACTAATATACATGCTAATGAGATATTAGATGTTGCAGAACTTCCAATTAAATATTGTGCATATACTCCTTGTTTTAGATCTGAGGCAGGTTCAGCAGGAAGAGATACAAGAGGTTTAGTTAGACAACATCAATTTAATAAAGTTGAGTTAGTTAAGTTTGTTAAACCAGAAGATTCTTATAATGAATTAGAATCATTAACTCATGATGCTGAAACTATGCTACAAATGTTAGGTCTTCCATATAGAGTTGTAAAAATATGTACAGGGGATTTAGGATTTACAGCTGCATTTAAATATGATTTAGAAGTTTGGATGCCAAGTTACAATAGATATGTAGAGATATCTTCTTGTTCAAACTTTGAAGATTTCCAAGCAAGAAGAGCAGGAATAAGATTTAAAAGGGATAAAAAATCAAAAGCAGAATATGTTCACACTTTAAATGGTTCTGGATTAGCTATAGGAAGATGTCTAGCAGCTATACTAGAAAATTATCAGCAAGCAGATGGTTCTGTAGTAGTTCCTGAAGAATTAAGACCTTACATGGGTGTTGATGTTATAAGATAATACTCTATTGATATTATATGTAGAAATATATTTTGATGTAAAAGACATACTATGAATGAACAATAAATTAAAAAGCTATGAAATTATTAAATTTCATAGCTTTTTTATGTGAATTTATATAAACAAATATCTATCATAAAATGCTAAACATCTTTATAAATCAACACTTATATAAATGGATAAAGATTATTTTGGAACTAATTTAAATAAAATATAGAGATATCTATTAATAATTAAATAAACAAAATAAAATTAAGTTGAATTATAAAATGAATTATGATAAGATAAGTTTGTTATAAGTTTTGGGAGGAATTATGGAAAGTTCATTTTATATGAAAGAAGCATTAAAAGAAGCATATAAAGCATATAATAAAAGAGAAACACCAATAGGAGCTATCATAGTTAAAGATAATCAAATAATAGCTAGAGCTCATAACCTTACAGAAACGTTAAAAGATTCTACAGCTCATGCAGAGATTTTAGCAATAAAGCAAGCATCAGAAAAAATAGGTGGTTGGAGGTTGACTGATTGTGATTTGTATGTTACAATGGAACCTTGCATAATGTGTAGTGGTGCAATAGTTAATTCTAGAATAAAAAAGCTTATAATAGGGACAAGACATATAAAAAATTCATATATAGAAAAACAACATGAGTTTAAATTAGATTATTTTAATAATAATAATGTAAAAGTGGCTTTTGATGTTTTGCAAGAAGAATGCTCGATCATATTGCAAGAATTTTTTAAGGCATTAAGAAAAAGAGATTAAGGAGAGATGGTCGAGTGGTCGAAGGCGCTCGCCTGGAAAGCGAGTATATGGGTAAAACTGTATCGTGGGTTCAAATCCCACTCTCTCCGCCAGAAACAATAAAAGTAATTAAATATGGTTGTAATTTTGCTGTACTAGATGGGGAGGTAGCGGTGCCCTGTAACCTGCAATCCGCTATAGCAGGATTGAATTCCATCTAAAGGCTTATTTTCTGTAGGGCCGCCCTAAATAAGTGGTGTTGATGCTTAGGTCCTGCGCAATGAAAGCTCATGAACCCCGTCAGATCCGGAAGGAAGCAGCGGTAAGTGATCACTTTTGTGTGCCGCGGGGGTGCCTAAGTTGAGCTAACTGTTTTGGTAACGCCTATGGAATTAAGTCGATAGATGGTGTACAGCATTTAATATATAAAAGACTAATCCCTTAGATAATGAGGGATTTTTTTATTAATTTTACTAAAGAGAGGTAAAAAGATGCATAAAGCATTATATAGAGCATATAGACCACAAAAGTTTGAGGACGTTATTGGTCAAGATCATATTATTAAGACTTTAAAAAATCAAATATACAATGATAATATAGGACATGCTTATTTGTTTTGTGGGACAAGAGGTACTGGTAAGACATCTACTGCAAAGATTTTTTCAAGGGCAGTTAACTGTTTAAATAAAATAAATGAAGAACCTTGTAATGAGTGTGAGATATGTGAATCTATATTAAAGGACAATACAATGGATGTTGTAGAAATAGATGCAGCATCAAATAACAGTGTGGATGATATAAGAGAACTTAGAGAAAGTGTGAAATATTCTCCAGCTAATGCTAAATATAAAGTATATATAATAGATGAGGTTCATATGTTGTCTCAAGGAGCTTTTAATGCACTATTAAAAACATTAGAAGAGCCTCCATCATATGTAATATTTATATTGGCTACTACTGAACCTCACAAGATACCTGCAACTATTTTATCGAGATGCCAAAGATATGATTTTAAAAGAGTTACAGTTAAGGACATGACTCTTAGAATGAAAAGGATTTGTGAAGATGAAGGAATTGATATAGATGATAAAGCTCTTAATTTAATAGCTAGGAATTCTCAAGGAGCGCTTAGAGATGCTCTTAGTATATTAGACCAATGTATATCATTTGGAGAGAATAAAATAGATTATAAAGATGTTGTTGAATTGATGGGAAGCGTCAATATAGAGCAGTTATTTGAATTGTCTCAATGTATTGTGGAACAAGATACTAAAAAATCTCTAGAGATATTAAATGAATTTGTTTTATGGGGGAAAGATATAAGAAACCTTATAAATGATTTGATTGACCATTTTAGAAATTTAATGGTATGTAAGGTGTCATCAGAATTAGATGAAATAATTTCATTGCCAGAAGAAACTATAGAACAACTTAAGTTTCAATCTGAAAGCATAAATATAAACGATTTGATAAGAATTTTAAATGTATTATCAATAACTCAAGATGATATAAAGTCATCTTCAAATCCAAGAGTTTTAGTGGAAATAACTATGATGAAAATTGCTCAACCAATGTTTGATGAAAGTAAGGAAGCTCTTATTAAAAGAGTTGAAAACTTAGAAAAAATGATTGAATCGGGAAGTTTTAAAGTTTTAAAACAGGGCAATAACAAAGAAAAAGAAGATGATGTCAATAGAGAAATAGATGTAAATAAAGAAAGTGTAGTTTATGAAGATGTAAAAAATGAGGATGTTATACTTATAGAGTCATCTTGGAAGAATATACTTAAACAAATTAAAAAAGATAAAAAAATGCCAATATATGCACTTTTAAGTGAGGTAAAAAGTTTTAACGTATATTCTAATATGTTGTATGTTATATTTGATGATAAATTTGATTTCGCGAAAACTAGACTAAGCTCCCAAGATACAATAACTTATTTAGAAAAAACAATAAGAGATGTTTTAAATAGAAGTTTTAGTGTGAAAATAGTATTGACATCAGAGGTCAAAGATATAAATCTTGAAGTTAAAGAGAAAAAGGATATTGGTGAAGAGATATTAAAGAACATAGTAGATGAAGAGATATTAGAAATAAAAGATAGTATTGATGAAAATGAAAGTAAATAATAAAATATTATTATGATATAATAATAAAATGAAAATAAGTTTAGGAGGAATAGTATTTATGGCTAAAAAAGGTTTTGGAGGCGGAATGATGCCTGGTGGTGGAAATATGAATAATTTATTAAAGCAGGCTCAAAAGATGCAAGAAAATATGCAAAAAGCTCAACAAGAGTTAGAAAATAAAGAAGTGGAAGCCTCAGTTGGTGGAGGAGCAGTTACTGTAAAGGTTAATGGTAAAAAAGAAGTTTTGGATATAACTATTAAGCCAGAAGTAGTTGACCCAGATGACATAGAAATGTTACAAGATTTAGTTTTAAGTGCGATAAATCAAGCATTGAGAAATATTGATGATATACAAGCAAATCAAATGAATAAGGTAACTGGAGGTATGAATATACCAGGGTTATTCTAGTAGGTGATATTTATGCAAGTTTATACAGGTCCAATAACGAGACTTATAGAAGAATTTTCAAAGCTTCCTGGAGTAGGAAGAAAGACTGCTCAAAGATTAGCATTTCATATAATTAGTATGAATACTAATGATGTGGAAGCTTTATCTAAGGCTATTATAGATGCAAAAAGAGAAATAAGATATTGCTCAATTTGTTGTAACATAACAGATACAGACCCATGTAGTATGTGTTCAAATAAAAGTAGAGATTCAAGTGTCATATGTGTTGTAGAAGATCCAAGAGATGTAGCAGCTATGGAGAGAACGAGAGAATTTAAAGGTAAATATCATGTATTAAATGGAGTGATTTCTCCAATGGATGGAATTGGACCAGATATGCTAAAAATAAAGGAGCTTATACAAAGGCTTGGCAATCAAGATGTCAAAGAGATAATAATGGCAACAAATCCTACAATTGAAGGAGAAGCTACAGCTATGTATATTGCTAGATTAGTAAAGCCAATGGGAATTAAAGTTACTAGGATAGCTCATGGTCTTCCTGTTGGAGGAGATTTAGAGTATGCAGATGAAGTTACAATATCAAAAGCATTAGAAGGTAGAAGAGAAATATAAAAATCGAGGTTAATACCTCGATTTTTGTAATTTTTTGGTGTTAAATTCAAATTAATTTTGATTTAGATTTATTGAATAAATTTCTTCTGTATTGTATAATTTGTTGTATAAATCATTTAAAAATTTTGATAGGGGTGCAACATGAAACCAATTATGAACTTAGAAGAACATAATGCAATGAAAGAAAAAAGAGTTAAAAAAATGAAATCGAAAGATAAACCTAAACATGATGATTTTGATGATATAAGTTTTTCTAATAAGAAAAAAACTAAGAAAACTGCACGTAACAAAAACACTGAATTCAGAAATAATTATAAAAACTATCAGTATGATTATGAAGAAGACTTTTATGAACCAATTTAATATTAAATAATTAGAAAATAAAAAATCCCTAATAGATAATATATACTATAGGGATTTTATTTATTTTATCAATTAGAAATTATACTTAAAATCAAATTAGCTATATTTTGTGCTGAATTTGATTTTCTTATTGATTTAATATTTCCTTTTAACATCTCTAATCTACTTGGGTCATCTATTAGAACCTTTAATAATATTGATAAATTATATTTCTTTGTAGTTCTAAGTGCAGCACCACAATTGGATAAAAAGTCTAGATTTTCTTCTTCTTGTCCAGGTATGTAATATGGAACTATCATAGGTACATCTTTTAAAAGTGCTTCAGTTGTAGTAAGTCCTCCAGGTTTACTTACTAATACATCTATAGAAGCTAAGATATCATTCATTTTATTAGTATATCCAAGAACACATACATTTTTATTATGAGAACGAGACATAAGTTTTTTTTCTATTTTTTCTTTCAAGTTTTCATTCCTACCAGTTATCACAAGTATTTGAAAGTCTCTATCAGTGTCTAATAACTCATCTAGTGTTTCTTTTATATTTCCAGCTCCAAAGCTACCACCCATAAGTAAAACTGTCAATTTATCAGGAGATAAATTTAACTCGGAAAGAACAACTTCTTTATCCCTATGTGAAAGAAATGATTTCTCTACAGGAATTCCAAAGGTTCTAATTTTGCTAGATTCAACTCCATCAAATACCAATAATTCTTTTACATATTCATGACCAACTATATAATAATCAATTTCATTTTGTATCCATGTAGAATGTGTAGTATAATCAGTTAATACAGAAATAAGTGGAGGAACATTAATCGTGTTTGTGTGATGTTTATAAAAATACTCTGTATAAGTATTTGATTCATTATTATGTAAGTTAAAGTTTTTTTTCAATGTACTAAGAGCAATCATTGGAAAAGGATGTGTTCCAATAATTAAATCTGGTTTTGTATTTCTAATAAGTTTTTTAAATTTTTTTGCCATAAATGTTATTATTAAATTGTCTTTAAATTCATTTTTTGATAAAAGATTCGTTTCAGATAATCTATATACACTGCCATATGCTTTAGGTGTATATATAGCAGATTTTTCATATCCTCTTGAAATTATCTTATCCATTGTGTTATTAACTAATTTTAAACTATCTATTATTTCACATTCAATTGGTTCTCCATCAATTGTTTTGGAAGTAAGCTCTTCTTTAATAGCTAGAGCAGCTCTATTATGTCCACCACCAGTGGAAGCAGACATGATTAATACTTTTTTGCTCATAATAAAATCCTCCTAAAATGTAGCATAGTATTTGTATGATATTATATTTTGATATATATAAATTGTCATTGTAAATCAAATTATTAATAAATTATTTTTTAATATTAATCTAATACAAGATTACAAAAATTACAAGTGAAAGAAATGTAAATTAATCTTAGAAAATATATGCTATTATAAATATCTATTACAAATAAAAAATTTAATTATAGAATAAAAAGGAAGATTGAGCATAGAATATATATTAGTTTTATGAAATAAACACTTCTAAACAGTATTAAATTTAAAAATTTGAATATAAAAAATATCTGAGAAATAAAAAATTAAAAAAAATGAAAAATTATATTGACTTGGATAAATAAAGGTGATATAGTATTACTTGTCCTTGAAAAAAGGAAAAAGAAATAAACACGAACATTGAAAATTAAACAGTAGGTTAATTTATATTAAGAAACAAACCATAAAGCCAGATATTT
Organism: Clostridioides difficile; assembly: GCF_001299635.1. GTDB lineage: Bacteria > Bacillota > Clostridia > Peptostreptococcales > Peptostreptococcaceae > Clostridioides > Clostridioides difficile_A. The sequence continues at coordinate 9,343 of NZ_JRHN01000004.1, forward strand.
TGATAACAATAGTATCTGAG
>NZ_JRHN01000040.1 GCF_001299635.1 Clostridioides difficile
ATTACAACATAATCAGGCTCAACAGCTTTACTTATTTCTCTAGCTGAAACTCCTTCAAATATTTCTTCGTGAACAACTCCTGCTACGTACAATTCACCTTCAAAGTCTTTGTTAGTATCTTCTGCAAAGTATGAAACAGCTGCCATCATAGCACTTACTTGCCCTTTCATATCAGAAGTTCCTCTACCATATATTTTTCCATCTACTATTCTCGCTTCAAAAGGAGGAACACTCCATTTACTTGCATCTGGAACTGGAACTGTATCTATATGTCCATCAAATAATATTTTTTTACCTGGTTTGTTTCCTTTTATGCATCCTACTATATTTCCATATCTATCTCTTGACCAGCTATCAAAACCTAGCAAAGCAAAGTTTTCTTCTATTGCTTTTACTACATTTTCTTCCTGACCTGAATAACTAGCATTTCTTATTAAATCTTGGCATACTTCAGTTAATTGTTTTTTTCTTGTTTCATTTAACATTTTGATATTCCCCCATATAATTTTTAATTTGTTGATGTTTCACTTTGATATTTTACTTTTTTAATTTACTCATACTTTATTTAATTTATTGATTTTTCGCTTCTTTATATTTTATTTATTAAATTCTTATTTAGACTTTATTTTGATTTTATTTAGTTCTTATTTTAAGTCTTTTATTTGCTTTGGCACTCACCATTCCAAACTATATCTTTATATTTATCAGGGTCAGTGTCTCCTTCTGTACTTATTAATAATACTTTAGAGTTCTCATCTAATTTTAAAGCTTCTCTTAAGTCTTTTAAATCTTCACTTTCAAGGATTGAAACTAATGCTCCAGTTGTAACTGCTCCAGATTCTCCAGAAATTACTTTTTCATCTCCTCTTAGAGGATTTCCTAGTATTCTCATACCTTTAGCAGAAACCCAGTCTGGTGCTGAAACGAATGCTGATGAATAATTTTTTAACACTTCAAACCCTATAGTATTTGGTTCTCCACAAGCAAGACCAGCCATTATAGTTGGCATATCTCCTCCAACAAATCTTGGTTTTCCATCTCCTGCTTCTGCTGATTTATAGTAGCAATCAGCTTCATCAGCTTCTACTACTACTGTTATTGGGCATTCGTCGTATATTGAAGCAACATATCCTTGAACTGCACCAGCAAGTGAACCAACTCCTGCTTGCACAAATACGTGTGTTGGTCTGTCTACTCCATATTCTTTTAATTGCTCTATAGCTTCTTTAGCCATAGTTCCATATCCTTGCATTATCCATGCTGGAATTTCTTCATATCCGTCCCATGCTGTATCTTGAACCATTACTCCGTGGTCATCAGCTTCTGCATAGTCATTAGCTAATCTTACTGCATCATCATAGTTTAAATCTGTTATACTAGCATCTGCTCCTTCTCCTTTGATTTTATTTAATCTAAATTCAGAAGAACCTTTTGGCATTAATACAACAGATTTTTGACCTAATTTATTAGCAGTCCAAGCAACTCCTCTACCATGATTCCCATCTGTAGCCGTAAAGAAAGTTATTTCTCCTAATTTTTCTTTTATTTCCTTTGAAGTTAATTTGTCATATCCTAATTCAGATATATCTGTATCTAATCTTTGAGCTAAATATCTACCCATAGAATAAGAACCACCTAAAACTTTAAATGCGTTTAATCCAAATCTATAAGATTCATCTTTAACATATATTCCGTTTACTCCTAGTGATTTTGCTAAGTTATCTAATTTAACTAAAGGAGTTTTTTCATATTGTGGAAAGCTCTCATGGAAAGCTTTAGCCTTTGCAATTTCTTCATCTTTTAAAAATTCAATCCCTTTTTCTTTTTCCTCAGATTTAGGTAGATTATTTAATTTCCATTTTATTTCTCTCATTTATTTTATATTCCCCTTTCAAATTTTTCGGTGTCATTTTAAGTTTTTATCTTTGTGTCTTCTAGTAAAGCAATTACTATGCCAATATTATTTATTCTAAAAATATTTTTTTTATGTTGGAATTACATACTTTTATAAAGCTTCTTTAACTTTTATAAATTTTGAATGTGAAAAATAAGATTTATAAAAGAAAAAATTCTCATATTGGGAAATTTTTATCAATACGAGAATTATCAATTCGAGAAACCGTTTCTTTGTTTTAATTTTTCCTTTATTATGTCTTATTCTTTATCTGTCTACTATTTTGTTAGATATATTACTGTATTTTATTTTCTATAAATATATGGTTATGACCTTCTATAATTTTATATTTTGATTGTTTATGTTACTACTATTCTTCTTCCAATTTTCTATATAATGTAGCCAAACCTATGCCTAAGTCTTTTGCTATTTTTTTCTTTGTCTTTGTATCTCTTCCATACTTATTCAACAACTTACTTATGTAAGTCAACTCTAATTCTTTAATTGAGAGTATCCTTTCTTGATTTTCTACTATCCCTTCAACTATATCATTTTCAAACGTTATACCTGTACTCTTACATACATTTCCATTAATATTATAATAGTTCAAAATATCTAATGGAAGCATATCTTTATATATTATTCCATCATCTCCAACTAAATTCATCATATACTCAACTGCATTTTCCAGTTCCCTTATATTTCCCGGCCAATTATAGTTAATCAACATATTCATAACATTTTCTTCTATTTTATTCAATTGAATACCTAATTCTAAAGAATATTTAGAAGCAAATTTCATCATTATTGCTTCAATATCATCTTTTCTTTCCCTAAGGGGTGGCAAATTTATAGGAATTACATTTAGTCTATAGTATAAATCATCCCTAAATTTACCTTCATTTACTAGTTTCAGTAAATTTTTATTTGTAGCTGCAATTACTCTTATATCTAAATCAATAAGTTTATTTGACCCAATTCTCGCAAATTTTCTTTCTTGTAAGACTCTAAGTAGCTTTGCTTGCAAAGGCATGGACAAATCGCCCATTTCATCAAGAAATATAACACCTTCATTTGCAAGTTCAAATTTACCTACCTTACCACCACTACTAGCTCCACTAAATGCTCCCTTTATATATCCAAACAATTCACTTTCAAGAAGGTTTTCTGGAATAGCAGCACAGTTTATAGCAATAAATGGCTTATTCCATCTACTACCTTCTGCATGTATAGCTCTAGCAATTAGCTCTTTACCTGTACCACTTTCACCAGTTATAAGGACAGTCGAATTTGATTTTGCTAATTTCTTAGTTCTCTCTTTAACTTTCACCATAGCTTCTGAATTTCCAATTATAGACTCTATATCACTATTTCCCCATCCACTATTTACCTTTCCATGTCCTTTATGGTTGATATATGTCTTGTCAAATATTATTATTTTGTCATATTGATTTATATATGGATATACAGGAATTATTTTGGCATTTATATTATAAATTTTGTTATCAATATCAATTTCTAGCAATTCATGTCCATTTGAGGATGATTCAACTGATACTATATTCACTATATTTTCGATTATATTTTTCTCAATATCTAATTTTTTTAGAGCTATGTTGTTTATATAGGATATTTTGCTATTTATATCCAGTATTATAACGCCTTTTTCAACATTTTCAATTATTTCTATCATCATATTCATTTTTCTGCTACTATTTTTTGACGCTTCATGTTCTTCTATCTTCATGGAAATTAAATCGCATATATGATTGATAAATTTTAAATAATTATCTATTTTTGCACTTATTTCTACTTTTTTAGTTTTATCTGTACTAATAGCACCAATTACCCCTATAGTACGATTATTATATTTTATTGGAACTGCTATTATTACTTTATTTAGGCATTTCATGTAATGGGAACATTCTATACAAAGCTGATTATCACATATATCCAATACGACTAATTCCTGACCTGTCTGTATAACTTTATCATAAATAAAACCCTCAGTAACAACGCTTTCATTTATCTTTGATTTATATAGACCTGTGCCACTAATCCTTATTAATCTATCATCAACTATTTCAATATCTACATCTAATACACTAGCTACTGTTTCAGTGTATTTTATCATTTCTTGTTGAAATTCTTTTAATTTACTTAACATAGTCTCCCCCATTATAATTTAATTTACCAAGTTATCAGTTTAGCTATATTTTAACATATAGTCAATTTTTAAAATATATATAAAACACAAAAAAGCCTTCCTCTTGTAACAGATATATTTTTGGCACAAAATATACATTACATGAGAAAAGCTCAATAGTTAAATATTTAGATAGATTTTTATATAGACTTTTTAATATAAACTTTTTTATTTTAATTGTAGACTTTTTTATTAGTTTTTAATTTTCATTAGTTTTGTTATCATTGTTATTGTTATAATACTGCCATTGCTTCAATTTCTAAAACTGCATCTTTTGGTAATTGAGCAACTTGTACACATGATCTTGCTGGTGGATTTTCTTTAAAATATGTAGCATACACTTCATTAATATCATTAAAATCTTTTAAATCTTTTACGAATACTGTAGTCTTAAATATTTTATCCATACTTGTACCAGCTTGCTCTAATATTGCTTTTACATTATCTAAAGAAGCTTTTGTTGCTTCTTTTGGGTCAGATACTAACTCACCAGTTTTCATATCTATTGGAAGTTGACCTGATGTAGAAACTATATTTCCAACTTGTATTGCTTGAGAATATGGTCCAATTGCTCCTGGAGCTTTCTCTGTAGCTATTACTACTTTTGACATAATTTCACCTCCTATTATTAGGCTATATTTACAGGAAAATAAAATTTCCTAAACACCAATATCAATATGAACCTTTAGATTAAATTTCAAATCTAAAACTTCAAATAATCAATACTCAGATGATTATATTTATTTGTGTTCATGTTAACTTTTATTAAAGCAATTAACATGCCAAATTTTACCTATATATAAAATTTTGTGAAGTCATTCAAACTAGTAACATCTAAATATTTTTGTAAGAAAATGCTTCAAAATTACTTTTTCCTAATGTCAATTTTTTTCTCATATCTAGAATTTTACCAACTTGAGAATTCTTGTTTTGAGAATTTATAGATTAAAACTGGCTTCTTAATCTCAAATCATCAAGTTATTATGTATGAAAGGACTATAGTTGACAATCCAACTACTATAAATAATAAAACCTTTACCCAAACCTTATTTACTCTAGTTATCATAGAGCCTATTGAAAATATAATAGCCAAATATAATAGTAACCAAAAAATTATCAATACCCATCACCATTGCTGAGAACTTACAGGTTTCCCTTTTAATAATCTTACTTCACAACATTACCCCTCTCATAATAAGTTCATAATCTATGATTAAATTATTATGTTGATTATCTCCCAGCAACTTTCTCCTTTCCTATTTTTTAAATCTTTTATAGAATTGTATCATGTCTAAGTGAATTTTCATACTATTAAGTCTTTTTTCTAATAAAGCATTAGCTCTCATTCTATGCCCAATAATGTAAGATTGTAGTTATTTTATTGATTTCAATAAATTTATTTAATATACTGATATTAATTATTCTTATATGAAATTATTATTTATTAGGGGGATTTTTTAATATGGGTAAAAGTGAATTAACAGCAGAAACAACAGAGGAAATGTTAAAAGTATTAAGTGGTAAAGATTATAATATTGCTTGTGATTTACATGAACTTGGCAAATCATTAGATTGCAAAATTGAGCCAAAGACAGGAGCTCGTTCTTACAAAATAGTATATTCAACTAAAAAACCAAAACGTAGCTTATTTACTATTGAATGTAACGAAAAAAAATGGAGAGTTAAAGCAAATCTTTTTCATCTAAATTCATATAAAAATTCTGTAGAGGAATGCTCTAAAACTATTAAGGAGAGTATCACTAAAACTCGAACTTGTAAAAAATGTAATTCAAAGTGTATTGGTGGTTCTTCATTTGAATTGGATGGAAAGTCTTACTTAACTTGTATAGGAAGTGGTCATTATTTTGCAAATATGGAAGATACTGATTGGAAAAGTCTAGAAGAATTAATTACTAAAGAAAATAACATCATGCAAGAATCTGTATAATTTTTTATAGTGATTATTAAAATATACGAGTGGCACTAGGTATTTAAATAAATATTGTAAATAAAGGACAGATTAAAATTAATCTGTCCTTTATTATATACAAACGTACTATACCAACTTGCCCATTTCATATGCCTCTTTCATTGACTCGCTTCCCTTAATCTCTCCTACATGCCAAACTCCTACACCATATACTATACCTTTTTCCTTAGACCCATTTAAACATGATGTAAACCCTCTAAATCCTTCTATTGTTCTTTCCATATCATCCACATTTTTATCTGCTGCTGCAACAATAAAATAGAAATCTTTATCACAAATTTCAGTATATCCAGAACAAGTTCTATCAATCATAGTTTTCATTTGTCCATTCATAGTATAAAAATAAACTGGAGTTGCCAAAACAATCACATCTGCTTTAATCATTTTTTCAAGAATTTCTCCCATATCATCCTTCTGTGGACAACTTGCTCCTTTTTCATAACATGCACCACATCCAGTACAATAGTTAACATCTTTATCTTTTAGAAATATCTTCTCTACTTTATTTTTTGATTCTAATGCCCCCTGCATAAATTGGTCACACAATAAATCAGAATTTCCACCTTTTCTAGGGCTTGCAGACACTATTAATACATTTTTACTCATAATATACTTCCTCCACTTATTTATTCATACTGTTTTCTAATGTCTTTTCTTTTTCAACAAGACCTTCTTCATATCTATCAATCTTAAAATTTAATCGTTCCAAAGTTTTTTGCATTTCTTCCATTCTTTTAGCTAATTGATTTCTCTGTTCTATCAAAAGTTCTTTTCTCGCTTGAATAGTACTATTTCCCTGTTGAAACATAGCCACATATTCAATCAGTGTCTCAATAGAAAGGCCTGCACTTCTCATACATTTTATAAAATTAACCCACTCGCAATCTTTTTCTGTAAAAGACCTAATCCCACTTTTATTTCTACCTACAGGTGGTATCAGACCAATGCGTTCATAGTATCGTAAAGTATCTGCTGAAAGCTCGTATTTTTTGCTAACTTCTGAAATCGTCATACATATATACCTCTCTCTTGATATTGTATAGATTAAAATATCATTAAATAACTTAAATAATATTCTATCGAAATTGCTTATTCTGTTTATCTATATTTGGTAAATTATCAAAACTATTTGCCCTATTTATCTACATATAATTATTTTTTAAAATTATTTATCCTGTTTATTTATATCTATTAATTATTTTTCAAAGATTTCTGCCACATTCTTTAAGGCATCTATAATTTTAATATGTTGTGGGCAACTTTCCTCACATTGTTTACATCCAATACAATCTGATGCTTTACCATAAGTCTTAGTATAGTTATTATAGTAAACCATCTGTGTCGAAAATCCAGTATTAAGAGCTTGTTTTTCTGAATTGTACAATGCAAAGTAGTTTGGAATAGCAATATTCTTTGGACATCCCTCTACACAATATTGACATGCAGTACATGGAACTGCAATTGATTCATTAATAATTTCTACAGCTTCATCTATAACATCATATTCATCTTTTGTGAATGGTTTGAAGTCTTGCATATACCCTGTATTGTCTAATAATTGTTCCATATTTGACATTCCACTTAAGACCATCATTACATTGTCTTTACTTGCTGCAAAACGGATTGCCCAAGATGGTATTGACATATCTGGATTATAGTCATGGAATAACTTCTCTGCTTTTTCTGGTATTTTGGCAAGTGTACCACCTTTTACTGGTTCCATAACAATCACAGGTTTATTGTGTTTCTCTGCTATCTCATAGCATTTTCTAGACTGTATGCTTTCATTGTCCCAGTCTATATAGTTAATCTGTAATTGCACAAAATCTACTTCTGGATGCTCAGTCAAGACTTCATCTAATAATTCTGCACTATCATGAAAAGAAAAACCAATATTCTTTATTTTCCCTTCCTTTTTCTTTTCTTCAATAAACTTAAAACTATCAAATTTTTTAGCTATTTCATAATGTGACACACCTATATTATGTAGAAGATAATAATCAAAATAATCTACACCACACTTTTCTAACTGCTCATTAAAAATAGTCTCTTGTTCTTCTTTTTTCTTTAAAACCATTAATGGTAGTTTTGTAGCTACAGTAAAGCTATCTCTTTTATGTCTCTTTACTAAAGATTCTCTAAGTGCTATCTCACTTTTTCCCATGTGATATACATAGGCTGTATCAAAATATGTAAATCCTCTCTCCAAGAAAGTATCAACCATTTTATTTAAATATTCCATATCAATAGTTGTAACATCATTTTCATCTTTTATTGGTAAACGCATTAATCCAAAACCTAATTTTTTTGCCTCCATTGCTTTACTTCCCCCTTTAAAACTTATTTGTTTTATTTCTCTCTTAACTTCTCTTTTGAATATATATAATTCTTGCATAATTATACTTTACTACTTGGAGTTAACTTCAAGTCAATAGATTTTTTTATTTTTGATAGAAATATTATAGAAATATAGTTTTTGACATTAATCTACTGAATGTTCTTTCCACTTCCCACTTCTCCAACGCCACAAGAAACATATACTTCGGAAACCCCAGTCCATAAGCATTGCTATAAATATACTCAAAACACCAATTCCCACAACATAGGCTAATAGATAGCTACAACCAATACGAAAAATAAGCATAGATAAAATAGAATATTCTCTAACAGATTTAGGAATAAGTTTTGTTCCTGTTTTAGAAAATATGAAGCAATGGGGAAAAACTTATTTGTCAGATGATAAAAATGAATAGTGTATACCCATTTTAAAAAACATTTTCCTATTTATATTTATGATACAATATTAAATATAAACAGGAAAATTTTATGTTTAAATAATCTTATCTGTTGATTTTATAATATTAGATTCAGTATCAACTTTATTTTAAGATTATATTTTACTAAGTAATGCTAAATAATAAAATTTTAAAGATTGTGAGGTAAAAATATGAATAAGAAAAGTTTAGCTATATTAGTATCGGGTGTGATGTTTTTTTCTAGTTCTTCAATAATTTTTGCAAATAACGCTACAAAACAAGAACGACTAATAGGTAAAACAAGATTTGAAACAGCTGTAGAGGTAAGTAAATTGGGATGGGTTCAATCAAAAACAGCTATTCTAGTTAATGGTGACTCTATTCAAAGTGCTCTTTGTGCAAATCCATTTGCTATACTAAAGAATGCACCTATTCTTTTAGTAAACAGTAATAGTATCGAGAGTTCGACTAAAGCTGAACTTAAGAGACTTGGTGTAGACAACGTGTACATAGTAGATAGTGGAAATAGTATTTCTGATAAAGTAGAAAATGAAATAAAATCACTTAACATAAAAATAAATAAAATAGCAGGAAATAATATATATGAAATGTCTACAAATGTACTTAAAGAAATAGATAAGATAAAAAAGGTAGAAAATATTGTTGTTGTAAATGGATTAAAGGGGTTATCTGATGCAGTTAGTATAGCTTCTCCCGCAGCAGTACACAATATGCCTATAATACTAGTATCAGATGAAAATAGTAATAACAACAGTATAAATTTCTTAAATAATAAATCTATAAAGAAATCCTATATAGTTGGAGGAAATAAGGTCTTATCAGACAACATAGTAAAAAAATATCCAAACAAAGAAAGAATTAGTGGCTCAGATAGAAACAATACTAACGCAAAAATTATCGAACAATTTTATAAGGACAAGAAAATAAATAATATATTTGTAGCCAAAGATGGTATTAATCAAGAAAATGCACTAGTAGATTCATTATCAATAGGAGTACTAGCTGCTAAAGAAAATTCACCTATAATGATATCTAATGGTAGCCTTGTAAATAGTCAAAAAGAATTTATTAAAAATAAAGACATAGATAAAATAACACAAGTAGGAGGAGGATATAACCAAAAAGCATTTGAAGATATTTTAAAACTAAAAAATGTTGATATAAGAAATAAAACTAAGAAAATATCTTTAATACAGGCTAAAAATATATTAAAACAAGCTCTTCCAGGAAACAATATTTTAGTTTGTTATTATGACGAAGATGATAATAAATATGACTGCAAAGTTCTAAAAGATAATGTTGTATATGAAATAGAAATTGATGCATACTCTGGCAAAATAATAGAAATTGAAAAAGACGATGACTTAAATGATAACAATTTAGGTACAAAAAATATATCATTGGATAAAGCTAAATCTATAGCACTAGATGCTATTCCTAATGGTAATTTAATCTATTGCAAATACGATGCTGAAGATAATGAATATGAAGCTAAAATAGTAAAGAATAAAAAAACATATGAATTAGAGATAAATGCATTTGATGGAAGAATTGTAGATATTGATATGGACAAGGATTCTGATGATGATGACTTTGATGACAACAATAACTCTAATACTAATGACAATAGTTCTATTATTGGTGCTGAAAAAGCTAAATCAATAATGCTAGATAAAGTACCTGGTGGGAAAATAGTAAAATTTGAATATGATGAAGATGATAAAGAATATGAAGGTGAAATAAGAAAAGGAAATACTGAATACGAGATAACAATCAATGCAATTACTGGTAAGATATTAGAGTTTGAAATAGATAATTAATAAAGTACACACTTTTATTAGTTATTATAAAGCCATAGATACTGGATTTTCCTGTATTTATGGCTTTTATTTTATTTTTTGTTTTTTCAATATTGTATCTCTATCACATACACTTTAACTCAAAGCTAGTAAAAATGTACTCAATATTATATATCTTGATAATAATCTACCCTTTCAATACTTTAATAATAATTCCCTTATTGCTTTACAAAAAATTGTTGCGTGATTTACTCATGAATTAACAATAAAGTTAATATATAATTTGACTGTATAAAGATGAAAGGAGATATATACAATGAATACCATATTAAAAGTAAATAACATAACTAAAATTTATACTAAGGGTCAAAAACCAAGTTTAGATAAGGTATCTTTCAATGTATCAGAAGGAGAATTTATAGGGATAATGGGGGCTTCTGGTTCTGGAAAAACAACTCTTCTTAACGTATTATCTACAATTGATAAACCAACAAGTGGAGATATTTTCATAAACAATGTAAGCTTGAAATCACTTAATGATACCAGTTCTGCTGATTTTCGTAGAGATAATTTAGGTTTTATCTTTCAAGAATATTTTTTACTAGATAGCCTTACAATTTTCGAGAATATTTCGGTGCCCCTTACACTTCAAAAACTACATCCAGATAAAATAGAAAACATGGTAAGAAGTCTAGCCGAACGCTTTGGTATAACTACTCAATTAAACAAATATCCAAATGAATTATCTGGAGGTCAAAGACAGAGAGCTTCAGCAGTTAGAGCAATAGTTAAACAACCTAGCATTCTATTTGCAGACGAACCAACAGGTGCTTTAGATTCCAACTCAGCCACTGAGCTACTCTACTCACTACAAGAAGCAAATGAGGAATTGAAAACAACAATTTTAATGGTAACACACGATGCCTATGCAGCTAGTTTTGCAAATCGAATTTTGATTTTTAAAGATGGTTGTATCATTAAAGAACTAGGCAAGCAACAAAACAACAGGGGTACATTTTATGAATTGATTATTAAAGAAATTACAAAATTGGATACTAAAAGATAGGAGGATAATTTAATGAACATTTTTTACATGGCAATAAAAAACCTTAAAAAGAACCTTTCATTCTATTCTCTATATATGCTTTCAGTCTCTTTTGTTATCACTGTATTTTTTGCATTTACTTCATTTTCTGTTAATAAGGTAATATTAGAAAAGATTTCAACTGATGGCAGAGTCGAATCTATGTGTAATGTTATCTCCATATTTTTAATGGTATTTGTTATCTTCTATATGACATATTCAAATCGCTTCTTCTTGAGACGTCGTACAAAAGAACTTGGCATATATACTTTACTTGGCTACCGTAAGTTTACAGTCCTATCACTACTTACTTTTGAGAATATATTAACTTGTATTGGAGCTCTTATTGTTGGATTGATATTAGGGGCATTGGTTCATAAAGGTATTGTCTTTGGAATTAATGCACTTCTCAATTTGTCAATTGACAATTCACAAATCCCATTTTTTAATATGAGTGCAATATCTAAAACAACACTCTTTATAGTCTTAGTTGTTTTAGTAATAGCTATATCAAACGCTAAATTTATTTTTAAGACTTCACTTATAAAATTAGTAAGATATGAAAAAAGTGCAGAAAAAAAGTTGAAGTTCCGAAAAATTCCAGCTTTTATAGGCTTTATTCTGATTTTAAGTGGCTATTGTCTAGCATTAGATATTCTTCGTGGAACTAAGTCAGTATGGATATGTATAGGATTTTATCAAATAGGTTTGATAACTATGATTCTTATTGTAGTTGGTACAATTCTCTTTATCAGTTCCTTTCTTCCATACATTATGCAACATAGCAAAAAAAATAAAAAAGCTTTCTATACAGATATAAAGATAATAACTACTCCAAACTTTATCTATCGTATTCGCTCAAATTCTAAGACTCTGATTATGCTTACACTGCTCTGTGCTGCTACTTTAACAGTTTCAAGTGTCATGGCACTCTCTTTATATTATCCTATTGCATCAGTTTCACGTATTGCACCTTCAGAGATAGAATTTAGAGTAGAAAGAAATAAGCAAATTGAAGATGTAAAACAAATTGTAAGTCAATATACATCGAATACAGACGATGTTACTTTTACACAGACAGATATTTATAAAGTAAAATCTTCAACAAAAGACCTTCCAATTGAATATACAATTGGTACATCTAGGAATGATTTATCTAATAATAGTTCATTAAAAAAATTTATTCCTAGAGAGGCAGGGTTTGAATGTATATCTTTTTCTGATTACTACACTTTATTAAAGGGACAAAATCGAACAAAACTACTAAAACAACTTACTCCTTTAAGAGATAATGAATGTATTTTGGTAAAGTATCAACCGAATAATGATGGAAGTAGTGAAAATGGAATGATTTATCCACTACTCATCAATGATACAAAAACACCTATAATAGTAAAAGAGACATCTCTAAATAATGCCATCTCTTTTGGTAATAGTGTTGGAACTCTCGTTGTTAGTGATAGTATATATAAGAAAATAGCTCAAAATAAATTACCAGTAACAAGTATTGTAAGTATCAATGGTAAATCAATTAAAAATAACGAAAATTTATATAGTGACATCTCAGATTATTTAAATAAAAGTCCTTATTTACAAGGTCATTCCCACAGGATTAATGACTTATTATCAATTAATAGCTCTACATTCCTGCTAATAGGATTTCTTGTTGTTTTATTTTTTATTGCTGTTGGAAGTATTTTATACTTTAACAATATATCAGCAGTTTCAGATTCAAAGTCTGACTATGATATTTTACAAAAAATGGGCTACACTAATGTTCAAATAAAAAAAATTATCAAGAAGCAGGTGTTGCCATTTTTTAATATTCCATTTTTACTTGGGATATTGGATTGTGTATTTGCTACTTTGGTCTATAAAACTGCTTTGATGCAAAATTTACTTGGAAGCTCGTTTTCACAATACATACCTGTAATTATTGCTATTTTCTTAACTGCCATAGTATATTTAATATACTACATACTCACTACTAAAACCTGTTGTAAAATCGTATTAAAAAAATGATATTTACCTAAATCGTCATACTTAAATGTGTGACGATTTAGTCCACTTTATTTATTTATAAATATTTTATATAATAAAAATTATAAACTCATAAATTTGATATAGTCATGAGCCTAATATAATACACACTATAAATCTATAAGGAGGTGTATAAAATTGACAAACTTTAATTTACAAATACTATTTTTAGGAAACTATATCTTATCACTCCTCTTTATGGTATTGTCTACAAATGTTGAAACTTATCTGAATATACAAAGCATCATTCCCTTGATAATCTCAACATTATTACTTATAGATATTACATATATAACATCTTGTAATGTCAGAGAAAATAATACTATCTCATTGTTTTGTGGATTGTTAATGCTTGATAGTTGGTATTTACTCTTATCCTCTATAGTAACACCTGTAAGTACTATTATTTTTGAAATATTAAGCCCAATTATATTGTATATCTCCATCAAATTTATACTTTTATTCTTGTTTCAAGGTAGCGGATATAAGTTTCGCAAGATAACAGATATTTTATTATTTATCACTTGCTTTGGTACAGTTATAGGAACATTTATTTCTAAAAGAATATATGCTGGTATGTATGGACTACAGTTTGTAGTAAGTATAGCATGCTTTTTATATATTGTTTTTTACCATTGGAAAAGGGTTGATTTTGTCATAAGAAGTGAAAAAAAGCCTATATTTATTTCTATATTTATAACACTAATAGGATTTATTATTTATTACTTTTTCACAATAAAAATTTCAAATCATATTAGTAATTTTGGAATCTATCTAACTGTATTGATATTTTCTATGAGTATTCATGGGATTGTACTTAGAGAAAATGATAGTTTTCCTCTTTCAACAATCTTTAGCCTAAAACAAAGGATTATTCTTCTTTTTATAAGTATCACATTAATTAGTATGATAGTAATATTTAGTGGTGGCAATTTATCTATAATATTGATAGCTATAAACACCTTGTTTATGTTAATTTTTATTTGTAATATTATTTTGGAATTTAATCTAAAATATGAAAAAAAACAAATAACTAAAGATAGTAAGTATACTCTAGCATTAGATAGATTACAACAAGAGGAACGGCTAAAGATAGAGTTCTCTAATTTTTTACATGATGATATATTGCAAGACTTGCTTTCAATAAAAAATATGACTAACAAGTCACATCGCCCAGAAATACAAGATATTATATGTGATACACTTAATGATTTAAATACACGTATAAGAAAGCAAATGCAAGACTATCATCCTGTAATATTAAAAAATCTAACAGTAAAAGAAAATTATCAGAATTTGATTGAAAGTGTTTCCTTAACTTTTCCACAAAGAAATATTTCAGTTTCATTTATATGTTCTGATACTTTATTTTTGGTTGAGCCATACGATATATTGATATACCGTTTAATTAAAGAATTGCTAACAAATGTATATAAGCATTCAAATGGTAGCCATGCATGGATAACTTTATCACTTGAAAAAGATATAATAAAATTGAATATTAGTGATAATGGTGTTACAAATACATCCCTCAAAACTCATCTAGGTATATCTAAAATCTCTTTAGATACAACAAAGCATAAAGGAATTGTATCAATTAAAGAACAAGTAGAAAATCTAGGAGGAACAATAAACATATCTGATAACATACCCCATGGTGCTTGTGTACAAATTACAATTCCTATGAAAGGAGATGGTTCTTATAAATATTTTGTTAGTTGATGACCATACACTTTTTGCTAAGAGCTTGTCCATTGCATTAGAAGAATATGATGAAATTGAACAATTTTATTCTACACAAGATGTTCATAATTTATCAGAAGTGATTGTAGGTAAAAGAATAGACATTGTCTTAATGGATATAAATCTTAAAGACTTAAGCGAATATGATGGCTTAAAAGTAGCTTATAATTTATTAAAGATTAACCCTAACATTAAAATAATAATGTTAACAGGATATGACCTGCCTGTTTATAAATATGAAGCTAAAAAAATAGGTATCTGCGGATTCCTTAATAAAAATATTAGTCCTGATAGTTTAATTGATTCTCTATTAAAAGTATATCAAGGTAAAACTTGTTTTACATCTGAAAACGATGAAATAATTATTGAAGATTTGACAAGTATGGAGAAAAAAATATTACAGCTTATCTGTAGTGGTAAAAAAAGAAAAGTGATTGCTGACGAGTTGTACATAAGTGAAAGAACATTATCAAATCATCTACAACATATATATGACAAACTAGATGTTTCTTCATCAGTTGAAGCTATCACAAAAGCAATTCAAATGGGTTATATTTCTCCAATATATTAAAAAAATAGTGTGCACTTCTCACTAAAAAAATGCACACTATTTTTTAATATACTGTTTATCCTTACATATACTCATATTTTAATCAACTAAAAACAAACTAACCTCTTAATAAATATCTCTCTACAGTTACTCATACATATCCTCACATCTATCTCCATAATTACAAGGTCTTAAAGAACTTCCTTCACTTAAATACGACTCAAAGTCACATCCAAACAAAATTGCTGGCTCTATATACATCTCCATAGATGTATATCTCCATCTTTTTACTTTTGACTCTATAACCTTATAAAAATCTTCTAAACAATGCCCTTCTTTTAATCTTTCATCTATAATCTCCTTAGTTATACCTAAATCAACTTTAAAATTTTTTCCTGATTCATTATTTAGTTTTCTTATAATAACTTCATGAATACTTTCTAAAGCTTGGTAAGTTGATTCTTCAGGTGCATTTTTATTTAAATTCTTTTTATTTAAATTGTTTTTTAATAACTCTTTTTTCTTTGTCTCATTTTCTGTTTCACATCCTGTATCAATTACCCACTCATAATCTTCATCTATACTCTCTTCATCTATACAGCCATATGTGTTGGTATTATTGTGCTTGAACAACCCATCTCTATGCTTATATTTCATTGATTTTTGATTATTGTTAATAGTTCCATTAATATATTTCTCTATATTTGTGAAAATATCACTATTTTTCGTTACAACCTCTGTATTACTATCTTCAGAACAAACATAACTATATACAGAACAACAATTTCCCTTTACTCCTCTACTTATTAGTCTCAATATACCTAAATCTATAAACTCATTTACAAGTCTACTTATTGTAGATATGGATACATCAAGGTCTGATGCAGCTTTTCTTACTGTCATCATAAATTGTCCTCTTGGCAAAGTCTTTTTTAATCTTTGTATATTTTCCTTTCTCATTACATAATGATTAAATCTTATTCTATTTACATCACTTCGTTCATTAAAATATAATACTGCTGAATTTAATTGATAAAAACTGTTACTCATATTCTCACTCCTCCATTTTAAATAAATAATCATTTATAAAAGTATTTAGATTTGTAAATAACTTATTAGATGATTATTTTTATTTTAAAGTTTTAAGTATAATAAGTTAATGGTGTAGATTTAACTTTTTTATTTAAACAATAAATTTAATATTATTTTTAATATAAAAATTTTATTAAATTTAGTATGTAATTTTTTAATATTATTTTATATCCTCTATGCTTTTGTACTATATATTAAACTACTCTACCTTAACTACCTTCAATTCTTATTCACCTGATAACTATCCCATATAATAAGTTATGTATTTATATAAATACACAATCAAAAATAAATCACTATGGTATACTAATTATTACGAATATCATACTGATATATACAAAGACAAATATAAGACATCTTATACTTTTTATTAATTATAAAAAAATTGGATACCACCTTATTTTCCATAAATTACAAATATATAAAATATTATTACTATCACTTAGTTAATATATACAGTTTACACAATGAGGAGGGATATTTATGACAAGCTCAAAAAGTAAAACAGAATATCTAAATCGTATTTGCAAAGTACAAGACTATATAGAAGAACATCTACATGAACCACTTTCTCTCGATGAACTTTCCAATATAGCAGGTTTTTCAAAGTTTCATTTTCATAGAATTTTCAAAGCTATAGAAAAAGAAACTTTATCTCAGTATGTAAATAGACTAAAACTAGAAAATGCAACAGCTTTTCTTATTCATCGTACTGATATGACAATTACTGATATTGCACACTACTTTGGTTTTACTGATTCTGCAATTTTTTCTAGAGCATTTAAAAATTATTATAAAATAAGCCCTATAAAATATAGAAATAATTATAGCAAGAATTGCAAAGAACCATATAAAATTTCTCAGTACAATAGAAGCATATCAAAACCTAAATGCAAGAATACTAGAGAGGTTAAGGGTGAAATTGAAATTCTAGAACTTGATGATATGAATACTGTTTATACTAGATATACTGGTTCATATGGTAATCTAACCAGTACTTTCCCAAAACTCTTAGAAAAGCTCTTTACATATGTAAGTGAGCAGAATCTAATTGAACTTGATAATACAAAAATATTAGCTATATATCATGATAATCCACAATTTACACAGGAACATCAATTAAGAACTAGTATTTGTATGACAATTCCAGACAACAAGATTGTCAAAGAAAATGATAATATTGGTAATATGATAATACCTTCTGGAAAGTATCTTGTGGGACATTTCGATATTTCAAAACATGAATACAGTGATGCTTGGGATTTTATGTATAATGAATGGCTATCAAATGGCAATTACAAGTTACGTTCATCATTTCCTTTTGAAGTATATCTTAATAACCCAAACAATCACCCTCAAAATAGGCACTTAGTTGATATATATTTACCTATAGAACCTTTTTAATAACCTACTCTAAATTATTCTTGTACTAAGGATTCAAACATCCCTATATTATGTTTTGATAAGATTGATAAAATGAGGTGAACCAATGAAAGAAATAAAAATTAATGGAGCTAAGATACACAATCTTAAAAATATAGATGTTTCTATCCCAAAAGACAAACTTGTTGTTGCAACAGGTGTCAGTGGCTCAGGTAAATCCAGCCTTATGTTTGACATTGTATTTGAAGAGGGGCGTAAACAATATCTGCAATCTTTAGGCATACTTTCAGGTATTGATAAGGAAGATAAATTTGATAATATTCAAGGTTTAGCTCCTACAATAGCCGTCCAACAAAATATTATTCGTCAAAGTAATCCTCGTTCAACAGTAGGCACAAGAACCAATATCCTTAATATGCTTACGCTATTGTACTCAACAGAAGGACAGATAATGTGTACGATGTGTAATACTCCTGTAGGCACTAATCTAGTTTGTAATGATTGTGGTCATAAAGAAGAACGATTGAGACCAAGTTATTTTTCGTACAATTCTTCAGACGGAATGTGTATGAAATGTTCTGGACATGGAGCATATTTTGAGATTAATATTGAAAATCTAGTCTTAGATAAACATGATACCCTAAAACAAGTCTTGAATAGAGCAAAAATTACACCAGGATATTTGAGAGTATTATCTAAAAAATTCAAAGATTCCTTAGAAATACAATTCTTACAATTACCTGAGGAAGTAAAAAATGAAGTACTCTATGGTCATTATGAAAATGGTAAAAAAAGTTCCTCTTTATCCAAATTATTTCACAACCGTTACAAAAGAGGTGAAGATTTAAATGGAATTTATACTATGACTACTTGTTCGGATTGTCATGGTTTTAAGATTGGTGAAGAAGCACGTGGAGTACTCTTAAATGGAAAACATATCGGTGAGCTTGGAAAAATGACTATTTTGGAAATTGATGAGTTTCTTAAAACTTTATTGAATCAAGAGAATTTAAATACATTTGGTACAAACCTTATAAATGATATTTTGACTAAAACTAGCCACCTAATAGAATCACGATTAGGCCATTTATCCTTATACAGAGAAATGTCAACTTTGAGTGGTGGAGAGATACAAAGACTATTTTTAAATTCACACCTTGATTCAGAAATGGATTCATTAATTTATGTGCTTGATGAACCAACTGCTGGATTACATGAATCAGAAAAAATAGACATCTTAAAATCCATCAAAAAACTTAAAGACTTAGGTAATACAGTCATAGTAGTTGAACATGACAAAAATACAATTGAAATGGCAGAGCATATTATTGATATTGGACCAAAGGCTGGTATTGAAGGTGGGCAACTTGTGTATCAAGGAGATTTAGAAGGTCTACTTCAATCAGATAAATCTCTCACTGGACAATATTTATCAGGAAAATACTCAATGCCTAATAGATTGACCTCTAAAAATATTACAAATATTGATAAAATACCTTGTATAACTATCCAAAATGCAAATACAAATAACCTTAAAAATGTAACAGTATCATTACCTTTGGGTGCTATGGTTGGAATATCGGGTAAATCAGGCAGTGGAAAAAGTTCTATTGTGTCAGACACCCTACTTCCTCTTCTTAGAAGTTACTTTAATAACCACAATATCAATAGTCAAACAAGTAGCACAGATAGTGAAATAAGCGATGAAGATGATTATACACTTGTTGAAACTATAGCAGACAGATTGATAGGCACTAAGTATATTTCTGGATATTCAGAGATATCTCAGTCCCCTATTGGCAAGAATATGAATTCAACCCCTGCATCTTATATTGGTATATGGGATAAGATACGTACATTATTTGCAAATCAGCCAGAATCAATAGCTCAAGGATTTACAGCTGGCCATTTTTCATTTAATTCTAAAGGAGCTTGTCCTAAATGTAGTGGCAGTGGAAATGAAAAAGTCTGGCTGGGTAGTAACTTGAGTATAGACCATATATGTAATGAATGTCATGGAAAGAGATTTAATGACGAATCTTTATCTATTAAATATAAAAATAAAAATATTCATGATATTTTAAATATGAGTGTATCTGAATCTGTAAATTTCTTTGGAGATATTCCAAATATTGTTTCACACTTAAAGGTACTAGAACAAATAGGTATGGGATATATAAAACTGGGTCAACCTACTCCTACTTTAAGTGGAGGTTAGTCTCAAAGAATCAAGCTTGCAAAAGAAATTGGTAAAAAACGAACTGGTAATATCCTTTATGTGTTGGATGAACCAACTACTGGTCTAAGTCTATATGATACTGCTAAACTAATAAAACTATTGGATGAGTTAGTGGCAAATGGAAACTCTGTAATCGTTGTTGAACATGACATAGATGTTTTAAAAGTGTGTGACTGGATTGTTGAACTTGGTCCAGAAGGTGGCGATAAAGGAGGCTATATAATTGCAGAAGGCTCTCCTAACTCTCTAAAAGAAAATCCAAAATCTATAACAGGAAGGTATCTATAATGAATAAAAACAACTGCTTAGATTTAACATTTGAAAATGTAGACCCTTCAATCGTTGGTATGAGTTCAAAAAAACTCTCACAACTTGAACCTTTAATAATCTCGCAATACAGTAATATAAATGGGATAATTATTTCAAGGAAAGGAAATATAGTATTTGAAAAATATTACAATGGTTATAATGTTGATGATACTTTTCATGTTGCCTCAGTTACAAAAAGTATTATATCTGCTTTAATTGGTATTGCAATAGATAAAGGCTATATAAAAGATATTGACCAAAAAGTTGTTGATTTTTTCCCTGAATACATTTGTAGTCCTTCTGAAATATGTAAAAAGGCAGTAACTATACGCCATTTACTTACAATGACTGCACCATACCCTTTTAAAAATATGACTGAGTCATTAGAGAGACTTTGTAAACAGAAGGATTGGATAAAGTATATCCTTAATCAACTTGGTCAAAAAGGTAACATTGGGACTTTCAAATATTCTTCTGCTGGAACTCACCTACTCTCAGCTATTATCACGAAGACTACTGGTAAATCTGCTCGTGAATTTGCTAATGAACACTTATTTAAACCTATTGGTATGAAAGTGATACCAGATTATGATATGAATGATTTCGGTTTTGAAGATTTATTTGGGAAAAACCTTAAGGGTTGGTCAAAAGATAGGCAAGGTAATTCTACAGGTGGCTGGGGGCTTACATTGAGTGCTAGAGATATGTTACGATTTGGTTTTCTGTATTTAAATAATGGTATTTGGAATAATAAAAGTATTATATCTAAATCATGGATTGAAGAATCAGTCAAAATGAATACTAATGAGTATGGTTATCTATGGTGGTTATGTGAAAAAGACGGAGTTTTATGGTATTCAGCACTGGGGGCTGGGGGAAATGCTATCTGTTGTATTCCACAATATGACTTAGTCATAGCCATACCATCTAAGATAGTTTTTAAACCACGTGATAGATGGGAACTTATTCAAAAACATATACTTACTGCTATAATAGATTAACTATACTACAGATAGCAAAACCCTCCACTATAACACCAGACTTTGGTTTAGTGATATTATGATTGATACTACATACATAAAGGAGTTGAATACTAATGAACACTTACACAACATCAGAAATAGCAGATTTAATTGGTGTACATCCTAATACAGTTCGTTTATATGAAGAACTCAACTTAATACCTAGACCTAAACGTAATACCAATGGATATCGTATCTTTAATGATTTTCATATAGAACAATTTAGATTTGCTCGCACAGCCTTAAAAATTGAAGTTATGCAAAGAGGGTTGAGAAAAAACGCCCTTGAGATTATCAAAACATCCGCAAATAGAGACTTTGACAAAGCTATCTGTCTTGTAGACCAATACTTGCAACAGTTAGAAATAGAAAAATCCAATGCTGAGGAGGCTCTTACCATAGTTGCACAAATTTTAAATGGAACTACTACTGAAACAGATAAACTATTTCTAACTAGAAAAGAAACTGCAGAACACTTAAAAGTTACAATAGATACTTTAAGAAACTGGGAGATGAATGGTTTACTAAAAGTAAAAAGAAAACAAAATGGTTATCGTGTATATACTGATGAAGATATAAAACGACTTAAAATTATAAGTTCTCTTCGTTGTGCGAACTATTCTCTTTCAGCCATTTTACGAATGTTAAATGCTTTATCTTGTAATCCAGACACTATTATTAAAACTGTCATCGATACTCCAAAAGATGATGATGAAATTATATCAGTATGTGATAAGTTGATAACTTCATTGAAAGAAGCTGAACATAATGCAAAAACCATGAAAGCTCATCTTCAAATTATGAAAAAACAATTTTCTTAACCCTACACTCTAACTCCAGACTTTGATTTGTGTGTTATCCTTAAGAGCGAGAAAAATTCAACACACAAATCAAAGGAGGAATAGAATGGAAAACAAAAATACTAATTCTACATGGAAGAAAAAAGTAATTACCTTTCTAGCAAGTCAATATATTTCCTTATTTGGCTCATCGCTTGTACAGATGGCTCTTATATGGTATGTCACACTTCAAACATCATCAGGAATATGGGTAACAATTTTAACTGTATGTTCCTTTATCCCTCAAATGATAATTTCTTTTTTTGCTGGTGTATGGGCAGACTACTACAATAGGAAAGTACTCATCATTGTATCAGATTCAATAATTGCTATCTCTACAGTAGTTCTAATACTATTTATGATGTCATCAACTGGAACAAAGAATGAAATGATAGCTATAGCAATAGTATCTGTTATACGTTCATTGGGAAGTGGTGTGCAGACACCTGCTGTAAGCGCAATGATTCCTCAACTTGTACCAGAAGAACATTTAATGCGTTTTAATGGCATAAATGGTAGTCTACAATCTATAGTACAATTTATAGTTCCTATTGTAGCTGCAGCAATCCTTAGTTTTGGGAATAAAATAAATCAAATTCTTTTAATCGATATATTTACTGCAATTATAGCTATTGTGTTATTGATATTTATCAAGATTCCTAAACATAACATACCAAAGCAAGTTGAAAAAGTATCATTTTTTACAGATATGGTATCAGGAATAAAGTACTGCTTTTCAAATAAATTCATTAGAAAGATACTTTTTACTTATAGTGCATTCATGCTTCTTTGTGTTCCATCAGGTTTTCTTATAGGGCTATTGATTGAACGTACATTTGGCAAGGGTTATATGTATCTGTCTATTATTGAAATGATTGGGTTTTTAGGTATGGTTTTAGGTGGATTGGTTATAGGAATCTTTGGTGGCTTTAAAAACAGAAATAAGACATTTTTCTTAGCAATATTATCCTATGCTATTTTTTCAATTATTTTAGGTCTTGTAACGCACGCTTGGCAATTTTTTATATTTATGTTTTTCACCAATTTTTCCATTCCAATTATTCAAGCATCAGCTATGACTATGTTGCAAGAACATGTAGAACCGCAAATGCAAGGTCGAGTTCTTAGTTTACCTATCATCATATATACAGGCTTTATTCCCCTTGGTATGATGGTTTTTGGACCAATGGCAGATATACTATCTATTAATAATTTAATCATAATAGCAGGTATTATGCTCTTATTTTTCGCCTTGTCTATTCCCTACTCAAAACAGTTTTATAATCAAGGAATATTTAAGTCAAAAGAATCCAAGTAATCTATACTAAAATAATAATACTATATAATGCTCAACTAAAATTATATACTTGTCTTAATAATCATCTTAGCTATTTCACGTGAAACTCTACATACTGAGAATTCATTTTAAATATGGAATCATAATATCTAATTCCATTAAATCTATATAACTATTTTTAATATTGTAAGTGATTCAACTTCATCATCAGCAGTTATGTAAATCTAGCTTCTTTTTTGTAGACTTTATTTTAGTCTATATTAATTTATTTATTTTGCAACTATTTTTAATAGTATTATTATAGTATTACTAATAAAAATAGCCTGCTAACTATATCTCAAGTTAGCAGGCTAAAATATGTCTAGAATAATAATTATATTACTTAGCTACTATTCTATTTTTTCGATTAAAATATATTCTAAAACAAATATCTTCAATTAATGAGTAAATTGCACTTGTTATAAAGTACAGACCTATCGCTACTGGAGTTCTAGCAGTCAATATAAGACTTGTTATAGTAGTCACTAAAGCCATTTGCTTGTTAAACTTTACTTGAGAATTCACCTTAAAATACGGTATATAATTCACCAAATTTGAAGCTAACATAATTAATGTATATATACAAGGCAGTATAAATAAATTATCAAATGTACCTAAATTAGCAATCCATGGAATTATAATTGTTGTAAATTCCTTTGTCATATCTAGACATACATGATATAACGCATATACTACTGGCATTTGCACTAAAATTATAAGGCATCCCAGCATACTCTTCATACTTTCTACAGAATTTACTTGTATTTGCTTTTCCAATTCTTTAGTATCATTCTTATACTTTTCTTTTATATGTTCCATTTTTTCTGCTAATTCTTGCTGTTTTTTTACAGAAAATCTTTGTTTCAATGACAGTGGCATTAGTACTAACTTCACTATTAAAGTTATAAGTACAATAGAAATCCCAAAATCTCCTGTAAAGTTAAATAATATACTTAATAATCCTTGTAATATACTTGAAATGAAATCCATTTTATTATCTCCTTTTATTTTTAATCTTTAGAATTATAATAGATTCATTTCAAATTAAAACAGACTACAATACCTCCAAATATCATATTTTTGAAAAACGATATACTGTTTAGGCAATCTTTCTTCAGAGTATGTATTTCTATTTACAAATATGTTTCTTATTAAAACATATGTAATTCTATGATTTAAGAGGTCTTTACAAAAATAAATTATACTTCCAATAATAGATACCAATAATGTCATATAAATTAGTATATATATCATACTATCCATATCTAATTTCACTACATCACCTCTTCAGTGTTCATATTTAGTTTTAAATAATTATAGTATATAAATTCTCTAATGTAAACATATAGATTATTATATTTATCATATTTTATTCACAATATTTTATATTTATAAGTATCTAATACTTTCATATGTAACTTTTAATAGAAAACATATATGTTACTCTTTTACACATCTGAACCTCTCATGACTAAAACCACAAAGTTCCTGCTTTATAGAATTTTATATAATTCACAAAACAATACTAAATTTTTATAGTTTATTCTTCTATATAGTCCTTAATATAATATCAAATACAACCCTATACCAAGATTAATGACTTTTTTCCTGATTAATGCTAAAATAATTAAAAATGGAAACTAAAACTCAAATGTATTTTCCCAAAAAATAAACGGAGGTTACTTAAGATGATAAGTGATTCTATATCAAAAAGACGCAGTATTAGAAAATATAAAAATCAAAGTATTTCACATGAAACCATAGAAAAAATAATTGAAGCTGGAATAAATGCACCTTCATCTAAAAACAGACAACCATGGCATTTTGTTGTTGTCACTGAAAATGAAAAAGAATCTATGCTTAAAGCCATGAGTAAGGGTATTCAAAATGAAATTGATGACAATGGACTTCTTCCAGAGAGTCGTCAACATATAGCTGGTGCAAATTACACAGTTGAAATTATGGAACAAGCTCCAGTAACAATCTTTATTTTAAACAAATTAGGTAAATCACCTTTAGAAAGCTTATCTGCTGAAGAACGCTTCTATGAAATGGCAAACATACAATCAATTGGAGCTGCCATTCAAAACATGTCACTTATGGCTGTAGAATTAGGTCTAGGTAGTCTTTGGATTTGTGATGTATACTTTGCATATCGTGAATTATGTGAGTGGCTAGATACAGGTAATCAATTGGTAGCTGCAATATCTTTAGGTTATCCTGATGAAGAACCATCAATGAGACCTAGATTACCATTGAGTAATGTAACTGAATGGAGATAGGTTTTTAGTTTTATTAAAAAAACAAGCATTATAAATAGTGCATTTTCATTAGCTATTATGCAGATTTGAGTGTTTTTTAAACAATCTTTTCAAGTAAGATAAAGTATCTATACTCTGCAATCTCACTGTAGCTCCTGAAAATGCACCTCTAAAATTATACATGAATATTATTTTAGTATTAATCAATAAAATTTAATTTATTACATTTCTTAGAGATTCTCTTATACTTCCACAATCTCCTTATGATTAACAATCATCTTATTTTGCTTTATAGTTAATGACTTCATTTCATGAAGTGCAAAGTATATACATACAATTGCCGCTGCAGCATCTGCTATTGGACCTGCAAACATTACTCCATCAATTCCCATAAACATTGGTAAGATTACTATCAATGGAATTAAGAATAGAATCTGACGAGTCAAAGAAGTAAAAAGTCCTAGTACTGATTTCCCAATTGATGTAAAGAAAGTTGATGATATTATTTGAACACCATTTATAAATGTTAAGAACAAGAAAGTCCTAAAATAATGTTCTGCAAATATAAAATAAGTCTCATTTCCATTACCAAATATAGATGTAATTTGTCGTGGGAATAGTTGGAAGCATAAGAATGCAATAATAGCTATAACAGTTGCACTTCCTACTGCTAACTTATATGCTTCTTTTACACGATTATAATTTTCAGCTCCATAATTATATCCTATAATAGGTTGCATACCTTGTGCTATACCTATAATTATAGATATAAAAATCATATTTACTTTAATAATAATACCAACACAAGCAAGTGGAATCTCACTTCCATAAACTGACCTAGCTCCATAGTATGCCAATGTATTGTTCATAACTATCTGTGTTACAGTCATTGCTAATTGATTAAAACATGAACTTGAACCTAGTGCAAATATATGTTTATAAATTATACTCTCTAATTTAAAACTTTTCTTATGTAATTTGATATGTTGAAAGTTCTTTATATAATAAATACTTATTGCAAAAGATATAAACTGCCCAATGACAGTTGCTAAAGCAGACCCAGCAATACCCATATTAAAAACAAATATAAATAATGGATTTAAGATTGTATTAATGACTGCTCCTACTAACATACAAAACATAGAAGCTTTTGGTCTTCCATCTGCAAGTATCAACTTACTCATTCCAGTGGACATTATAAGAAATGGTAATCCGATTGATGTAATTTTTGTGTATGTGTGTGCATAAGGTAGTATTTCTGGTGTAGAGCCAAAGAATTTTAATAATGGTGTCAAGAATATTGATACTATTATTAACAAACTTACTCCAAAAATAGCCATCAAACAGATTGAATTTCCTGCTGCTTTTGTAGCCTTTTCTGAGTTTTTAGCTCCTAATTCTAATGAGCATTTAGATGCGCCTCCAATACCTAATAACAAGGCAATTGCTGTACATATTGTAGTTAATGGGAAAGTAACATTTGTAGCAGCGTTACCTAATACCCCAACACCTTGCCCAATAAATATTTGGTCAACAATGTTATATAAGGCACTTACTAACATTGCTATAATACTAGGAATTGCATACTTAGTTAATAATTTTGAAACTTTATCATATTCCAATGGTTCTTTATAGTTTTCTTCCAATTTCCTTCGCCTCCAATTTTGCTTCTTTATTCATATCAATAGCTAAAAATGCAACTTTTTCTAACATTGATATAAACAACTCTTTCTCTTCTTTTTCAAATGAACTCAACAATTCTTCTACATATCCATTTGTTATTTTTAATATTTCATCATAACATTCTAAAGATTTCTCTGTAGGGTATAAATGCCATGTTCTTTTATCCTTTACACTTGGTTTTCTAGTGATAAATCCCTCTTTTTCTAAATTTGCCAAAGCTCTTGTTATATTACTAGGATTTACAAGGATTTTTTCAAATATAGTATCTTGTGTAATACCTGGATTATTACATATGTGTAACACATAAAAATATTGGCTATTATTGATTCCAATGTCCGCCAATTTCCTGTCAATATAATTTGTATTATATCTATTTATAATGGAAACCCATTTTAATAGCTGTCTCATATTCTCTCCTTATTTATTATTTGTCGCCGATTTTTGCGTGCGCAATAATCTATTTGCTCATGCAATCATTTTACTGCTAATTTTATTCTTTGTCAATAGCACCCAAGTTTATCTTTAAATTATAAAGTCACTATAAATTTCATATATTAGACCATTACTTTAATTTAACTATCTTTAATTTTTCACTAATGTTTAATTACCTTTTATATTAATCTATTTACATAAATAATTCCTAATTCCTAATTCCTAATTCCTAATTCCTAATTCCTAATTCCTAATTCCTAATTCCTAATTCCTAATTCCTAATTCCTAATTCCTTTTAAGTTTATTTTAAAAATCATATTGACACAATATTTATTATCTGTAATAATATTTATATCGAATCGATATATATCTAATTGATATTAGGAGGCAATATGTTAGAATACATTATTTTAGGATTCTTAATGGAAGAAAAATTAAGTGGGTACGACTTAAAGCAATGGATGTCACATAGTACATCATACTTTTTTGATGCTAGTTTTGGCAGTATCTATCCAGCACTTAAAAGATTAGAAACAAAGGGATATATCCACTGTCATGAAGCTATTGATGGTAGCAAATTTAAAAAAATATATTCTATAACTGATGCAGGTAAAGAATACTTTCTTGAATGGCTAAAAAAACCGATAAAATTTTCTAAAACAAAGCAAGAGCATCTTGTTAATATATTCTTTTACAAGTATCTACCTAAAGAAATAATTGAAACAAACTTAAAACTATTTATAGCTGAGGTTGAATCACTCTCAGATAAACTAAATAAACAAAAAATTGATGCAGAAAAAAATCATTGTATTGAACAATATGCATACATGTATTCCACAATGGTTTATGGAGTTGACTATTATAATTTTGTAATTAACTGGTGTAAAGATTTACTAAAAAATTTGTAAGATATAATTTTTAGAAATAAGCATACATAAAAGGAGATGAGACTTATGAGACTTTTAATACATGATTTAACTGAAGAAGAATTAGATAAATTATCACCTAAACTTGATGATGATATAAAAATACTTCCAAACACAAAGGAGATTCACAAGTGTATTGGCTGTTTTGGCTGTTGGATTAAAACACCTACTGAATGTGTTGTAAAAGATTATTATAGCAATATGGGTAAACTTATAAATGAATCTGATGGGCTTGTTATAATAAGCAGATGTTGTTATGGAGGATTCAGCCCTTTTGTAAAAAACATACTTGATAAAAGTATTAGCTATATCCTACCATACTTTGTAATGAAAGATAATATGATGCGTCATAAAAGTAGATATAGCAAACAGATAAATTTAAAAGCCATCTTCTATGGAAATCACATTACAGAAGCTGAAAAAGATACTGCTACCAAATTAGTACGTGGAAATTCTATAAATTTTAATATGAAAGAACACTCTGTTTGTTTTTATGAAAATATACAAGATATAAGAGGTGAATCTATATGAATATAACAATGATAAATGGTAGTCCAAAAGTAAATAAAAATAATTCACAATATTTTTTATCTGAAGTAGAACAACTTATTCAAAAGGACAATAAAGTTTTTACATTTAAAGTAGATAACCCTTCTAAATATCCTGATGCTCTTAATTCTATACTTAATTGTGATAGATTGTTAATTGCATTTCCTCTTTATGTAGATGGGATTCCATCTCATTTAGTTCATTTTTTAGAGGAGTGTGAAAAGTTTTTAAAAACACAAAATAAAAAGCCTATTCCAGTGTATGCAATTGTTAACTGTGGATTCTATGAGGGTAAACATAATCATTTGGCAATTCAGATGGTAGAACATTGGTGTAAAAAGGTCAACTTTATATGGGTTCAAGGTGTTGGGATTGGTGCTGGAGAGATGCTTGGCTCACTGACCTCTGTGCCTTTGGATAAAGGTCCTAAGAAAAAATTAGGCATTACACTAAAAGAATTATCAAGAAATATACTTAATGACAATATAAATCTTGATAATCCTGATAAAAATAATATTTTTATTTCACCTAATTTTCCTAGATTTCTATATAAATTTATGGGTAATTATCAATGGAATCCTCAAGCTAAATCAAATGGTTTAACTAAGAGTGATATACTAAAGAAATAAAAAAATGGAATGGTATAACAATATCAAAAAAACCATCAAGTATAGTAAAGCCTTTCATCTTGATGGTTTTCATAATGTTCATATTTACTACACAATAGATAGCATAAAATACTCCTAATTTCTATATGTTGCAATTCATTTCTTTTCTTTATGAGCTGTAATGATTGTGTAGCTATAAGCATTTACTGTTATAATACAATTATCTACACTTATATACCAGTTCTTTCCCTTTCTATTAATAATAGTATTTGGAGCTTCTATTTTAATTTTACACCAGCCCACTACATCATTTGTCTCTAAAGAAAGGTTTTTCTTAATTCTTACCATACCTAATTCTGTTGTATGTAATTTATCTAGATTTCTAAGTAATTCATTTTCTGGATTCATTCGTTTTAGAACACCTCACCCTTTACAAAATTAAATACATTATTTAATTATATTTTATCATAGTCTTATAATAAAGTAATTTTTTCTATTGTTTATAAATTCCTTATTGACATATAGAGTTATAAAACTATTTTTACATGAATTTCTCTACTTTAATATTGTTACTTTTTTTAAAGAATTGGAACCCAAAACTGAATTTCGCTCAAACCGCTATTATCAACATTTTCTCCATATTTTACAAAATCATATAAATTATTTTCATTTAATTGACAACTTGAATTAGGAAACCATTCTCGATAAATATATTCCACAACATTTTGCATACTATCTTCATTTTTTCCAATGAAAGTAAAAACAATATAATTACTTTTTGGCAATGTGAATTTTACCATTCCATTAGGTAACTTACCAAAACAAGATACTTGTGCTCCTGCAATGTATGTAAATGAAGGTGTATTTTCAATTTCTTTAAAATCACTATAATCATTGACTCCAATTAAGAAATCTAAATCTACTTTGTTTTCTATCAGCTCTTTATTTTTATGCAAATCCCTCCAACACTTTCCAATAATATGAAATCCTCTTTTTACTTTACCAGAATACCCAACAATATTTATATCTGTACAATCGACTTTTTTAATGTCTAAAATCATATCTCCACGTAACTTTTTCCGATTATTGATATCAAATTTTAATTGTATTGGTAAGAAGTCTTTATGTTTCCTAAAAAAATTTGGACTATACTTAAACATCCTTTTAAATCCCTTTGAAAAAGAACGCTGTGTATCATACCCTGAAATTAAAGCGATTTCAATAATCGGCTTTTCTGTAAAAATAAGCATTCTTGCTGCTTCAGTCAATCTACGTCTTTGTATATAATTATGAACAGTAAAGCCTACAACGGATGTAAACATTCTATGTAAATGGTACTTTGAATATCCAGTTTCTTTAGCAATAGCTTCTAAATCCAACAGTTCATCTAAAAGATGTATTTCTATATAATCCAAAGCTTTTTCAATAGTAATTAAATTATTATCCACCTGAAACACCTCCTATTTTAACGATAGCATATTATTTTATTTTATTTTTCACATTATTTGCTAATGTTTTGATTTATTTTCCTACATAAAAAGCACTTCAACTTGAAGTGCCTCTCTCTTACATGTTTATTTTGATACTCTCAATATCGTTTTTGAAATTACAAAATACTCTATATAAATCTTATCAAAATCACTCTATATAAACTTTATTCAGCTTCTCTAATCCTATCAACAATACTATCTTTAGAAATATTATGATAAACCAGCAAAGGTACTATAGATGTTATCAAGAATACTATCAATACACTTATTATCAGTGCTTCTACTGGATAGGTATACACAGAGTATCTTAATTTCATAATATTAAATCCTAAAAATGTAGCCATGCTTCCAAATATAAGATTTATAATCGTTATTATTACACCATAATAAAATCCCTCGAGTATTATCATTTTCTTAAGCTGTGTTTTTGTCATTCCTACTGCTTCAATCATTGCAAATTCCTGTTTACGAGACATTATATTCGTTATCATCGTATTTATAAAGTTTAACACTCCAATTAATCCTATTATAAACACTGCACTCATACCTACGATTTTTATGACTTTTTGACTTTCTCGTGCTTCTTCTACATAAATATTTTTTGAGTAAATCTTTGTATAGGGATTATTATATTTTTCATTCAAATTTTTTATTTTACCTTCAACAGATTTCATATTGCCATTTACATCTATTATTAGATTTTGTATATATGATTTTTCAACCATATTTTTAAAGTCATTTTCATTAATATACATTCTTATTTGGAAATTCTTTGCTCCATCAAGAACTGCCATAACTTTAAACTCAGTATCTACATACCCTTCATCTATATTCTTTCCTTTTAAATATTTAAATTTAATTTTGTCTCCTGCTTTTATCTTACTTCCTTTATGTCCATTAATTACCACATATCCACCTGCATCAAATTTCTTCTCATCTATATTACCTGATAATATCTTAGGATTTTTTTCAGAATATATGATATTATTCTTTGACAATTTACTTAGTAATTCTCCTGAAGATAATCCAATTGTATCAGAAGTTAAGAATCCCCTTTCCTTTGCATCTTCATCTGGATTTCTATTTTGAAGAAATTGCTTTTTATATTCTGTATCTACTTCTTGAGTCAATATCTCATCTTTCAAATCACCTTCATAAGCTATATAACTTAAATCTTTGTATAACTTACTTACCTTACTTACTCCATCTATATTTTTAATATCTTTAATTAATTTTTCATCAATTGGAATAATATCATTCTCTTCAAATTTTACAGAATCAACAAGACCATGATGTATTTCTATATCTCCTAACATCATACCTTCAGCAGCTTTTTCTGGATTAGAGCTACTTATAATTGCAGATACAGTTAAGAATATTATAGAGCTTAACGACATAGAAACTAAAACTAAAATTGCTTTACGTTTATTTCTAAATAGATTTGAAAGTGCCATTTTATGAAGTTTGGAACCATTTCTCCCTTTTTTAGATTTACGTCTAACCCTATTACTTTTGTCACTATATCTCACTGCATCTATAGGTGATACAGAACTTACAATCTTAGCAGGTTTTTGACATGAAAGTCTTACAGTTATATATGAAAACACAATGGCAAATACGAATATTAATGGATTAAAATATTCAAATGCGTTACTATTTAATCCATCCATAAATTTACCAACCAAAGGAACAAATATCATCCCCAATAAAAAACCTAATACTAGACCTATTGGTATTGCCACTATACATAGTCTATTAGCTTGTTTAATAATCAATTTTTTTAATTGATATGGTGACGTTCCTATTGTTTTTAATAAGCCATAATATTTTATATCTTTAACTACTGAAATATAAAAGATATTGTAAATTAACAAATATCCACTTAAAAGAATAAGTGCTATGATTAATATTATTGGTAATATATTTTTAATCATTTCTTTAAAAGTGGTTCCTTGTTTACTTAGATATACAGGATTTATGCTTGCTTTTCCTGAATATGGTTGAATCTTCTTAATTAATTCATCAAATCTAGCTTGCAAATTATTATCATCTAAGAAATTAAAAACTAGACTTGTAGCCGCCACTTCATTTTTTTCCTTATAATTATTATAGAAAGCTTCACTTGCATATACATCATGTAGAGGTATTGCTGTGGCTGTCTTGTATCCAAAATATCCACTTAATATAAATTTGAAAGTTTCTTTTTCATCAGTTGATACTCCATCTTTAACTTTTGAAATTATCACCTTTACTTCAGTACCTATTTTATGAGGTAACTTCAACATATCTAGTACTTCTATAGGCATAACTATTTCATCATTATTCTTTGGTAAACTTCCTTCAATCATCTCTACATTTACAGCATTTTCAAGACTTTTTTCATCATAGACAGCCAAATTTACCGTCTGTGTTGAAAACTCTGGATTTTTTAAACTTCCTATATTCTTCATTATACCAATACTGTTTTTGTCTACTGAACTATCTTTTTTTATAATTTCAATCTGTCTTTTATTTACATCCTGAAGTTGAACATGGCTATTTGTCCCATATTCCATAGCTTTATAGCTATCAAAGGCTTCTAACATACTATATCCTACTGTAAATAACGATGTAAATAAAATTGTCGTCAACGCTATCGCAATTACTGAAACCAAATTCCTCGTTTTATTTGCTTTAAAGCTTCTATCACTCAACTTTTTTATGATTTCTTTATTGTTATTTTCTAACATCAATCTCACCTCTATTTACAACTTTTCCATCTTCAATTCTTATAATTCTATCTGCCATTTGAGCAATTTGTTCATTATGGGTTATCATAATTATAGTTTGACTAAACTTGCTACTAGTAACTTTTAAAAGACCTAATACATCCTGTTCTGTTTTACTATCTAAATTACCTGTTGGCTCATCAGCTAATATTATAGATGGTTTTGTAGCCAAGGCTCTTGCAATAGCAACTCTCTGCTGTTGTCCCCCTGATAGATTATTTGGTAAATCATCCACTTTTTGAGTAAGCCCTAAAACTTGTATTATTTCATCTACATATTTAGTATCTATTTTGCATCCATCAAGTTCAATTGGTAATACTATATTTTCATAAACATTTAGTATTGGAACTAAATTATAATTTTGAAATACAAATCCTACATTACGTCTTCTAAATATTGTAAGCTCTTCATCATCCATATTGAATATATTATTACTTTCAATAATTACTTCTCCACTACTCGCTCTATCAAGACCTCCTATCATGTGTAGTAATGTACTTTTTCCACTTCCTGATGTCCCTACTATTGCGACAAATTCACCTCTATTTATACTTATATCTATTCCATCTAAAGCTTTTACTATATTTTCACCTTTTCCATAATATTTTTTTAAATTCTTAGTTTCCAGTATTCTCATAATCATATCTCCCTACTAACTTTTTTAAAATGTTTCCTAAATGTATGCCGAAATTCTACTTTGATAAGTTTTTTTACTTAGAATAAATTTCTTACTTAAATATTATCATCTAGGCATCTTTTAATCCTCACAGGACTGTTATATTTTAGACATCAATTATAACAGTTTTGAGACATTTAAATAAAAATAGTGCATATGGCGTTATCTAACAAACACTATATGCACTATCTCCAAAGATTTTAAATATAAATTTTTTATAAACATTACACTTACTTTTTAATATTGTTCTCAATTTTTCATATAGATATTGAATGTAGTTCCAACTTTTTTCTGAGAATCGACTTTTATAAACCCACTCTGTTTATTTATAATCTCTCTTGCTAAATACAGCCCTACTCCTATCCCATCTATATTTGTGACTTCTATACTTCTATAAAACCTCTTAAATATATTATTTATATCGCTCTCATCTATACCTATTCCAGTATCACTTATAATAATCTTAGTAAAGATGTCCATCTTATCAACTTTTATTCCTACCTTACCACCTTCAGGCGTATATTTGACTGCATTTTCTATAATATTAAATAGAGCTTCACCAGTCCACTTTTTATCATGATAAACCTCTACCTTATCATCTAAATCAATTTCTAGTGATATATTTTTCTCCTCAAGCCTTAAAAACACACCACTTAAAGCACTTGCGATAGTATCGCTTATTCTGCTTTTAGTTGCATTTAAAGATATAATTCCTGTTTCTAATCTCGATATTTTTATAAGAGAATTTCCCAACCAGTCTAATTTGTTTACCTGATTTTGCATATTTTCTAAAAACGATACTTGATTTTTTCTATCCAATTCTTTTTGCAATAAAGTCTCATTATACATTGATATATTAGCTATTGGTATTTTTATTTGATGTGATATATCTGATATTAAAGTTTTTATATTTTCTTTTTCATCTACATATTTATTATTTTTAATTTCAATTATCTCTATCATATGTTTTACTTTATTTTGAACTTTTGCAGTTAAAGTATCTTCATTTAAATTAAACTTAATATTTTTATTACCTGCTATAAAATCATCTATATTACATACAATATTATTACTAAAGTCAACTATATCTCTTCTTATTTTAAATACAAAAAATAATGATATTAGAAACATAAAGATTATAAAAATTAAAATAATACAATCAATATTTTTAATAATATCAATTGAATCAGAATACATATACAAGATTTTATTAGTTTGTGATTTTATAACTATAAAGGTTAAGATAGATACTATAAAATATACAATAGAAATACTTTTATAGTAGTTTTTCGTTGAAGTTTTGCTATTTCTCATCTTGTTCACCAGCCCACATATATCCTATTCCATAGACAGTCCTTATATATTTATGCTTAGACGTTTTTTGGTCTATTCGTTTTCTCAATCTATTTATATTTACAGTTAGTGCATGTTCTTCCATATATTCACTATCGCTATCCCATATTGCATCTATCAATGCTTGTCTTGTAACTATTTCATTTTTATGTTGTACTAATTGTTTTAGAATCTTATATTCTATAGGTGAAAAAACTATACTTTCATTGTTTCTACTAACTGTCATTTTGTCAAAATTAAATTCAAAATCACCCTCAATTAAAATATTTTCTTGTATATCACTACCACATCTTCTAAGCAGTGCTTTTATTCTCTGCATTAATATGTTTATACTAAATGGTTTTGTTATATAATCATCTGCTCCTATCTTAAATCCATTTACAATATCAGATTCCATATCACAAGCTGTCAAAAAAAGAATACCTATCTTTGAATCATTCCTTATATCTTTACAAAATTCAAATCCACTTCCATCAGGAAGATTTATATCTAGTATAATTAGATTTATTTTTTCTGTCTTAAACTTTTCTTTTGCTTCCTTTAGATTATATGTTGATATAACTTGAAAGCCTTCACTTTGCAAGTTAAAACATATACCATTATTAAGCATGACATCATCTTCCACAACCATTATAGTCTCCATTTTATTTCCCCCAAACTACATATGTATACTGAATTATTAATCTTTTAGTTTCTTTTATTATACTAATTTTATTTTCTCAAATACTACTATTTTGCATAATTTTTTATCATGCACAACAAAAAGAGTGTATATTTAGTAATTTACTCAGTATACACTCTATGCTATTTACATTTTATATGAAATATTAATATTTACTACTTTTAATATCATCTCTATTTCAACGTCATATCTAAAATTTTTATTTGAGTTTACTATAATCTTCATCAGATACAGGCTCCAGCCATTCATTGAAAGCACCTTCAGCTGGCACCTCTATAGCTAAATGCTGAAACCAACTATCAGGTGTAGCTCCATGCCAGTGCTTTATTTCTGGTGGTATGTTTACTACATCACCTGCATGTAATTCCTGAGCTGGATTTCCAAATTCTTGATAATATCCTCTACCTCCAGTTACAAGTAAAATCTGACCACCCTTATGATGTACATGCCACGAATTTATTGTAGAAGGTGCAAATGTTACATTACCAACTGCCACACCCTTAGTAGTGAGCATATTCAGATAACATTCTCCTGTAAAATACTGCGCAAATGCTTTATTTTCTTCTCCAATAGGAAAAACTGCTCCTATACCTAAATCTTTTTCTCTACTCATTTCTCATCCCCCTATGCCTAATCTAATTTTTTTACACTCTAAGTATACAACTTGAAGTTAACTCTAAGGCAATAGTTTTTATCAGGATAATTTAACTTTTAATTTATATTTATTCATTAAATCTATTCTTTTAAATCTTCATCATCTATTATAGATTTTCTTATATTCAATAATTGGTCCACAAATTGATTAGCAGGAGAATTTAAAATATTCTTAGGAGTGTCATACTGTTGAATAACTCCATGATTTAATACCAAAGTCTTTGTGCCTAAAATCAAGGCTTCATAAATATCATGTGTAATAAATATAATTGTAACTCCTGTTTTTTTATGAATTTCTTTTATCTCTTTCTGTAATTGCTTT
Source organism: Clostridioides difficile (assembly GCF_001299635.1). Taxonomy (GTDB): domain Bacteria; phylum Bacillota; class Clostridia; order Peptostreptococcales; family Peptostreptococcaceae; genus Clostridioides; species Clostridioides difficile_A. Next base: position 38,708 of record NZ_JRHN01000040.1, read on the forward strand.
CGTGTAATCTCATCTACTGCTCCAAAAGGTTCATCCATAAGTAAAATTTCTGGAGAAGAAGCTAGAGCCCTTGCAATACCTACACGTTGTTGTTGACCACCAGATAATTCCGATGGATAACGAACTTTCATATCATTTGGCAAGCCTACTATCCCCATCCACTTGTCTACAGCACTTTTCACTTCTGATTTATTTTTTTTATTGAGAAGATTTGGTACATATGAAATATTTTCTTCAACAGTCATATGAGGAAAAAGAACACTTCCCTGTACACAATATCCTATTTTTCTTCTTAATTTAATTAAATCCTCGTTTTTAATATCTGTTTGATTTATCAATATACTTCCTCTATCTGGCAAAATTAAACCATTAATCATTTTTAAAAGTGTTGTCTTCCCTGAGCCAGATGAACCAATAACAGTTAAAAATTCTCCTTTTTCTATATCTAAATCAAGATTATTTATTATAGATTTATCATCATATTGTTTTTCAATATTTTTAAATTGTATAATAGGTGTCATCATATTTCCTCCAATTATAAAAGACCTTTTTTATTCAAAAACTCACGTGCAACATCTCTAGGTTCTAAATTATTGTTTTCTACATCATAATTCATTTTAGCCATTTCTTTATCAGTCAAAATATTTTCAACCACTTTAAATACTTTTGATAACTCTGGATGCTCCTCTAACACTTCTGAACGAACAACATTTCCACATTGATAAGATGGATAGAAGTTTTTATCATCTTTTAAAACTACAACGTCCGAAACACTATACTGACCATCAGTTGTGAATATAGGCATTACATCAATTTTACCCTCATTGATAGCTTGATATTTTAATCCAATATCTAAATCAACTGTATTTTTAAAGTTTAATCCATACGTATTACACAATGGAGTATATCCGTCCTCTCTCTCATAAAAATCATACTCTGCTCCAAACGTCAATTTAGAAGATATCTCTTTTAAATCTGATATATTTTTTAAATTATATTTTTCTGCAACTTCTTTTCTAACTGCTAATGCATAACTATTAGAAAAACCATACATACCAGTCCATTGCATCTTAAGTTTATTTTTGTATTCTGATTGTAGTTTATTAAACATATCTTCAGTATATAATTCATTTTTCTTAAGTACCATATTCCAGCCTGTTCCTGTATACTCTGGATAAATATCAAATTCCCCATTTTCCATAGCTGGCTGAATATTAGACGTTCCTCCACCTACACCTTGTGTAATCTCTACTTTTAAACCTGTATTCTTTTCAATTAAAATATCCAACATCTCACCAAGGATATATTGTTCAGTCATAGGTTTTGTAGCAATATGAATAGTTTGAGTTTTTGAAGAATTAAAGAAGTATGATGTAAAGATGGCTAGCACTATAATAAGACTTCCTAGAATGGCAAAAACTTTTTTTCTATTTTTCTTTTTTCTTTTTCTTTGAAAAAATCTTTCTACTAATCCTAAAATAAAATCAAATACTAACGCTAATAAAGCGATAAGTATACTTCCAGTGATTGTCATCACTGTATTATTTGTTGTGATTCCTCTATATATGGCTACACCTAGTCCTCCTGCACCTATAAACGAGGCAATACCAGCTAATGCAATTGTCATAATGACCATGTTTCTAATACCAGACATGATAACTGGTAGAGCTAGTGGAAGCTTTATTTTATATAGTATCTGAAAGTCTGTACTTCCCATCCCTCTAGCTGCTTCAAGGATATTTTTATCTACGTTAGTGATTCCAGTATATGTATTTCTAACCATAGGTAATAGTGCATAAATAGTAAGGGCAATAACAGCAGTAGTATTTCCAATCCCAGAAAATGGTATTAGAAATCCTAACATAGAAATGGATGGAATTGTATATAGAAAATTGATAGTTCCCAATATAGGTTTAGAAGAACTATGAAATTCACTTACAATAATACCAATTATCCCACCTAAAACAATTGCGATTATTATAGAAATAATAGAAATTGTCAAATGCTCTATAGATAATTTTATAAAAAAATCACTTCTCTCAGATAATAATGTCAAGATATCATTTATCATTTATCTCACTCCTTTTTATGAGTTTTACTTAACAAGATTTAAAATTTAATTTAGTAATAACCCTTATTTTAATATATCAATAAATTATTCCATAAATTACATGTTAAGATTATAATATCAAACTTGCAAGTAGGCACAAAAAAGTAACTATTGGAGAATAATTGCTCAATATTCTCCCTAAAAATAATAAAAAATGCCAGAACCGTTAAAAGCTTGATATCTAAACGGATTTCTGACACTATATTTAATTAAATTTGAATATTTCTCATATTATTTACTACTGTTAAGTTTAAGTATCATTTTATATACCCACTCTACTCATTAATATATCATTATATTAATTATATTTTATTTATTATACTATATATTTTGCTGTTAATGATACTCTATTGTTGCACAATTGTTTTGGAGTTCCTTCAAATATTACTTTTCCACCTTTTGCTCCACCTTCAGGACCTATATCAATAATCCAGTCTGCTCTTTTAATTACATCTATATTATGTTCAATTATTATAACTGTATTTCCATTATCTACAATTTCTTCAATTATACTTATAAAATTTTCAATATCTGCCATATGAAGTCCTGTTGTAGGCTCATCCAATATATATACTGAGCTTTCCTTATTTAATTCACTAGCAAGCTTTAATCTTTGACATTCTCCTCCAGATAATGTATCGAGAGTTTGCCCTAAAGTAAGGTATCCGATACCCATTTTTTCAATACATTGTAATTTTGTTTTAATCTGTCTTAAACTAAAAAATTCAATCGCATCTAATACGGATATTTCAAGAACTTCTATTATATTCTTCCCTTGAAATTTATATTCTAAAACCTCTTTTTTAAATTTTTTGCCTTCACAAATATTACAAGTGTTCTTTATACTATCCATAAAAGCAAGATTCATTTCTACTATTCCAGACCCCTTACAATTATCACAAGCCCCCTCTGAGTTTGAACTAAATAAAGAAGCCTTCACTCCATTTGTTTTTGCAAATACGCTTCTTATATTGTTCATAATGCCACTATATGTTGCTAAACTTGACCTTGAGTTTACTGATACAGGACTTTGGTCTATAAGTACAGCATTAGGATTTTGCTTTAAGAATTCATCCTTAATTAAAGTGCTTTTACCTGCACCTGCTACTCCTGTAACTAAAGTCAACACGCCCTTAGGTATTTTAATAGATATATTTTTTAAGTTGTTTGTATTGCAGTTTTTAAGTTCTAAATATCCTCTATGCTCTCTTACATTTTCTTTAATAGAAAGAGATTTATTTAAGGCATTCCCTGTAACCGTTCCACTTACAAGTAGATTGTCATAACTTCCTTCATACACAATTTTTCCACCATACTTACCAGCCTTTGGCCCCACATCTACAATGTGGTCTGCAATCTTAATGACATCTAGGTCATGTTCAACAACTATAATTGTATTTCCTTTATCACATAATTGTTTTAGAAGTTTATTTAATTTATATACATCTCTTGGATGAAGCCCTACACTCGGCTCATCAAAGATATACATTAAATCAACGAGATTACTATTCAGATATTTGACCATCTTTATACGCTGAGATTCACCTCCTGATAGTGAAGATGTCTCTCTATCTAAACTTAAATATCCAAGACCTATATCTATTATACTATTTAATTTTTCTATTATTCCCTTAAGTAAAGGTTGTGCTTCTACTTTATCTATATTTTTAATAACTTCAACTAATTCATCAATTTGCATACTAGTTAAATCTGCTATATTATAGCCATTAATTAAAGACTTGTACACTCTTTCATGAAGTCTTCTCCCATTACATACAGGACATTTGTCTTCTATGAGAAGTTTACTCAACTTTTTCTTAGTAGTGTCTGATATTTCACCCTCTTTACTTAAATATAGACGATTAAATTTAACCATTAATCCTTCATATGTCATGTTTGATTGACCAGCATTTTCTATTTTAATCTTTTCTGCTTTACCATATAAAAATTTTTTTAGTTCTCTTTCTGTATAATCACATATTCTTTTGTCATTCTGAACCTCCCATGACTAAAGTCACAGGGTTCCTGCTTCATAGAATTTTGCATACTAAAATATGTCTTACCAATTCTCCACAGGCTATCCCCGTAGTTCCTACGGTTCTTACATA
>NZ_JRHN01000041.1 GCF_001299635.1 Clostridioides difficile
ATATAAGTTTCCCTATATGCTGACTATTTTAGCTACTAACTCACGACTAAAGTCACAAGTGTGCGTAGCTATTTTTTAATCAATTTCAGATTTTGAATCTATTTTATATTCCTCTGAACATTTTGATGATATAGGTTGATTTTTATTAAATATATTTAAAACATCATTTTTTATATAATTATTATCATCTAAATTTTTCTTATTATTAAAATCATTAGAAATGATTACTTTTGCACTTGATATGGGAGAATCAACATTTTGTGATATTTTTATATCTACAACAGATTTGTATATATAGTAGTTTGTCCAACTTTTTTTTCCCTCTAAAAAGCCTATATCTTCATCACATAACATAAATATAAAGTTTGGAAATGCTCTAGTAAATGTACCTTTTTGTGAATATAAAAATTCATCCACTAACATATTTTCTACAACTGTACTTGGATTATTCTCAGGAAGTTTTTTAAAGGATTGCTTTGGTTTTACTTGTTCAATATTAAATTTTCCAATCTCATTACCATGTATTTTATTAAAATTTTCATTCTTAAATATTAAATTTTCATCAGAAGGTAGCTCTTTTCTAAATTCGTTCTCCAATTTATTTATATCTTGAGGTTCATATCCATATTTATATTCTGGTTCTATAACTGTATCTGATTTAATATTTTCTAGTTGTACATTAACTTTATTAAATTCAAATTTATCAGGATATATAATATAAAAATCTGGTTCTACAAAACCATTATATTTTTCATTTTCTTCTATTTTATTCATAACAATATCTGTTCTAGGATATTTTATAAGAGATGTTTGTTTAACTCCATTTTTAAATCTAAAATCTCTTATATTTTGTATAGCATTGTCTATTTCGTAATATTTTGGTAAATTTAGAGTTGGATACATTTCTAAATACATAATTTTCTTGTTAACACAAATATCTTGCATAGTTTTCCTATCTATACCTCTAGATGTACAATCTATAAAATCCTCTTTTGTACCTAATCTACCCTCAGGAATTTCATTATATTCATATCCATTTGTTTCCTTAACTTCATCGAATGGTCTAAATCCTATTGGTTTAGTCTTTTGGATTTTATCTATATCATAACTTCTACATTTAATAGTTATATTGTATAGTCCAGAAAATCCTAAAACAGTATCTACTTGAACATCTTTTATCATTATGTATTCTGTGCCAGTCAAATTAACAAGTTCATTTTCCACTTTTATAATATCTATATTTTCATTTTCAAAATTTCTATTTTTATTATTTAATTTGTTGAATTTTTTTATTATACTCTCATCACTAGTTTTAAATACAAACACAAAGTCAATTTTATCAAATCCCATGTATTGTTTTGTTGGTATTTCACCATTATTTAGTTTTATGTTAGAAAATATATTATTTAAATTAAAATTGATATATGTAAGATACACATTTTCTTTATCACTTAATATTTCATCAAAATAAATTTTATTTGTTGTTGTGGTTTTGCTCTTTATTTTATTGGAATCTATATTTTTTGAGTGTAATTTTTTAAATGTAAATTTACCAGTAAAGTTTACTGACTTTATCTTATTAATCCTCGATAAATTAGAATTTTCAAGATTTTTTTGAGTATAAAATCTATACAAATCCCAATCTATATGGTTATCTAATGAGACATAATCTTTATTAAAATAAGGATTTACATTAAGCTCTTCCATAATTATTTTAATTCTTAGACTCTCAGAAAAACCTTCTACAGTTTCAACTGACATACTTTTTAAGACCACATTATTTATACCATTTGCATTATTCACAACTTTACATTCAATTGGAACAAATGGAGTATATTTAAATTGACAAATTAAATTTCTTAATCCATCTACATAATATTTGAAATCAAATGGTGATTCCACCTTATATCCATTAACTTGATTTATACCATTTGTCATTAAGTTTACAAATATTTCTCTTCTTATATTCTGTTTTTTAGATTGTCCTATATTTGCAAACCTATTTTCATTAAAACTTTCACCATCATTCGTAGAAGTTACACTTATATATTCTGGAGGTATTTCAAAACAGCAATCTCCTATTCTAAAAATATTATCAACATTGTCTTTATATTTGAGTCTATGTTCATACTGAATATATTCATAATAACTTAAAGGTTTATATTTATTACTTAAGTTTCTAAGTGTTGCTTCTTTATATAGCATATTAACTATTTCTTGACTATCTCTATCTGTTATTTCCTGAGCAATAGCTCCATAATATGATTGATTTGAACTTTTATTAGACTCATTACCCATAAATTCACCCTCTTTAGCTCATAAGTACTTTTATAAATTCATAAAATGATTTTAGATATTATGCTTTCAATTTCATCGCTTGTTATATCTTTTCTATCATCTTGTATTGTAGTTCTTATATTCAAATTTTTTATATTTTTAAATAATTTTTTTATAATCTTTTCACCATAATCTATATTAGCATCTAAAGGGGATTGAGCAGATATTTTCATATTTAATGCTTTATCATTGTTTATCAAAATATCATCTTCTATTATGTTATCTTTACTTTCTGAATTATAATATTCGTCATTTAATTTAGATTTAATATTATTAAAAACTACCTTAGCTTTTATTCCTCTTCCTAATAAAAAGTTTTCATATTCTTCATAAAATTTTTCTTCAATATTATTTATACTATTCATGTATAATATCTCCAATCATTTTTAACATCTTTATTTTAAGTTTTTCAAGTCTGTTTTCATAAAAATTTAAATCTATATTTGAATCTTTTCCACCTAAAATATAATTTATATCAATATTTTTATATCCTGCTCTATTTAAAATATCTCTTATTTCTAAATGAATCTTTGATATGTTGTTATAATCTTTTAAACTTTCGTCGATATAAAAATCATTTATTTTAGAATTAATTCTATAATTACCATTTTTAAAGTCATCTTCATTTTCAGTAGAGTCTTTATTCTTATCTTTTTTACATATTGAATAAGTAATATTATCTTTATTATTTTTATTCCCTATGTTCAAAACATTTGAGCCTATATATTTAGTTTCTATATTTAGTTTTTGTATATTTTTATTCTCTATCACTTTTAGTTTATCTGGAGTGTCCCATTTTGTATTTATAAATTTATTAGAATCTAGATGATAGTATTTAGGTTTTATATAATTAATTTTGAGGTTTTTCTTGTTTAAACTTTTTATCTTATTTTGACTATTCATATATTCTTTATTAGATTTATTATTTAAATAGTCTTTGTCATATTCAAGATTTACATCTACACCTCTTAGTTTAAGAATATATTCAGACTTAGCTGTCATATCCATAAGCTTCTCATAATCCCAATTACATATTTCTTTAAAAGAAATATCTGGAAATGCTGCTTTTACAAATAGCTTACTTTGTTCTAAAAAAGTATTAAGTTTTCCTCTACTTTCCTCAAAACAATTTACTATTGAACTTTCATCTAAAATATGAGATTCATAAATTAGTTTTTTAGAAATTTCATCTGTTAATCCTGCCACTGAACTTTTTGAAAAAATAAATTCCTTAGGATATATTAATGCAGATTGACATATAAAATCATTAAATTCTTCGTATGTATTAGAAATAATACTAGCTTTCATATATATATTTAGATTAATCAATTTAAATATATATTCATGTGTGCCAAATTTGATATGAATTAATTTTTTATAACCCATTTTTTCTTTTATATTTATAATATCTTGTATTGAAAGCATTCTATATTACCTCTATTACAAAATCTTTTGTAAAACCTGACTTCTCCATAATAACTTCAGAATATGAAGTTGCTAATCCTGCCTTAGACTTATCTTTCCAATCATAGTTTTCTGGCCATAATGTCACAGTTTGGCATATAATTTCTTCACGTTCTAAAGTATCAATATTTTGAAGAGACAATAACTGCTTATATTCAAATCTATTAATAGTTCTAAATATAAACCTTTTTTTTAAAATATCAATCATATATATATCATAATCAGACCATTTCTTTTTCCATGTTTGTAATTGAATTGTCCCTGGTCCATCTTTAAATAATGGTGTATCTTCTAACGCTAAATCTTTCAGTTTTTCATTTTTACTGCCATCATTAAAAACATCTGCATATAAATCAATTTCATCTATATTTTTTCCATATTGAGATTCTAAATCCAACTTAGCCTGTTTTGCCAATAAATCTATTTTTTTTTCATCATAATTCATTTAATCTCCTCCAAACACTATTTAATTGTTAATTTCAATTACATCTTTTGCTATAAATTCATAAACATCGTATACAGGATTTCCTGTTGTATCTATTTCTTGACTTACTGATATAGGTGATACTCCAATAATTTTTCGATATTTTTCTTTTTTGTCTCCATATATAAGACTTATAGAAAACTTACTCTTTTTAAGTGTATTTATATTATTTGGATTAAAAGAAAGTTGATAGTCTGAATCTTCTAAGTCAAACTTTTGCTTGTTCTCTCCATAATAACAATCATCTATTAAAGCATCAATCAAATTATAATCACATTCTACTTCATCATATATAAAAGAATTTATAGCTTTTAGATTACAAGGCGATTTATATTGATTCTCTTCTTGTTTATCTTTAATACAGATTTCTTTTTCACTATTCTTCAAAATAATTATATTATAATTGGAATATAATTTTCTAAATATCAAACTCCAGGTCTTCTTACACAATCTTCCAGTTGGTATTATCTTATGTTCTTTTTGAAAAACCTTAATCATATCATATGTACACACACAATAATAACCATATTTTAATTCACTAAAGCTTCGTTCCTCATACATATATCCCATATATACTAAAGCTGTTTGAACAGAATGTACTCTAATATCATATTTGCTACCAAAATTAACATAGAACAGAGATTTATCATAAAGAAATGAGACATCATTGTCATATACATTACATTGATTTTTATATAAGACATTGTCATATTCTCCATATATACATTTATCATTTAGATTTCTTAAATCATATCCATATATCCAATCTGGTATAGATATTTTTTCTTCTTTATTTGAAATAGGCTCATCACAAGTATTTATATTTTGTTCTAAAGAATTAGAGAAATTTTTTAAAGCATTGCTGACAGGGATTTTTATATAACCTAATACTATCCTATTTCCAATAGCTATATTATCAAATGTATTAGATGTATATCCATAAATAGGTTTACTTTGTTCTTTGACATAAAATTTTATTGCAGATATTTGTTTATTATGTTTTCCATTTATATAAATCAATACATCCGAACTACCATAAAACTCTTCTTTATATGTACTATAATCTCTCCTTTTTTTATTTACATCATCAAAGTTTAAATTTGTCATATTTAACGCCTTTCAAATTGCTTTTTTTAGAATATTCATATCCTTCAATCGTAAAATCATAATAGAATACTGAATTTGAGTATATATTTGAATTACTTATATTATTTGATACTGTTTTATGAGTTTCTAAATTTGCAAAATCCTTCAAATCCATTGCTACAAAGTGAATTATATTTTTTATAAAAACATCCTCAATAGAAATAATTTGACTATCATTGGTAATATCTATTCCATATATCATCATTTGTGTGGCATATTTGTATTCATTTAAAGATACTATCATCACATCAAATAAGGGCAATTCATCTGAACTAATCTTTTTTTTATTAGATAAAATTGAAACTTTATTTGTCAAATCACTTATTAGATTCTGATTTATTAAAGTAAAATCCATTTTCCCAGAAATCATCTTAGGTCCTCGAGTATATCCAGATACATGTGTACTTCCTATTGATGCTACTGGCTTTTTATTTCTTTGAATTGAGTAGGATATACTTGTCAAGCTACCTAAAAGAATTGGCTTAGATTCTGGAAATAAAATAAATGCGAGAGAATCTGTACTTGAGAATGCTTTGTAAAAAGTATTATCTAAATCCATTTTATTTACCTCTCTTTTTATTTATATTTAGAAAAAACCCATATAGTTTTTAAATACACAAAATATACTTACAAAGATTTAACTACATGGGTTTTTTAATTTTATGATTTATTTTTATTTTTCATCTTTTGAGTATACACCTTGTATAAGTGGTGATATTTTTCTAGCTCTATAATTTAGCTTTTTCTCTAAGACGATTGTATCAATAGATACCTCACTAGATTCATCTACTATATCAACATCATATATCTTTTGAAATGCACATTGACCTTGTTCATTTCCAAATGTCATTGTTATATCAAATGGTGGCAAAGAATCTAAATAAACTATTCTATTATCTCTTATCGGACTAAATCCATTAGGTACTTTAAAGTTTTCATCACTTACTCTAGAATTATTTTCATTATACTTAGACTTACTATTCATATTCATAGCATCTTGTGCTGTAACATTCCACTTCAACATTTCTACTGCATTTATAAAATTTTCCTCTTCAGTTATAGCTAAAGTTCCTGAAGTTGTAAATACTGTAGATTCTGATGATTTCAAAATGCTTTTCATAGATTTAATTAGAGAATCTTGGTCAAACATAGCAAATACTAATGACCCTTTAATCTCTCTTTTTCCACTTGAAAAACTTCGTGCATCTGGACTTCCTAATGTATATACTGGCTTTTTTTCACGTTCTATACTCCATGATATTTTTTGTAATTCTCCAATAACTTGATTTGCAAAGCTTACAATTAAATCAGCTCCAGAAAATGCTGTTAGTGTGTTTATATTCGTGCTTGCCATAGTGATATCTCCTAACCATTAAATCTAAATGGATATTTTCTTCCATTTTATTTTTTTAAACCTACTATAGTGGTTATTTTTCTAAGTTCTTGTGGTGCTACTATACCAACTTCTAGCTTAGCCTGTCCTAATATTAAATCTTGTTGCGTTGCTATTAGGTTAAAACTATAATCTAGTATAGCTCCTTGTAATAGTAATGTATCTAATCTCTTTGCAATTGTTGCACTTAATGCATTTCTCTGCTCTATTGTATTTGCTTCCCCTATAAATGGGTCTGCTACTTCTCTTATATTATCAGTTACTGCTCTCATAACCTTTAATGTAGATAATTTTGAGTATACACTATCTTTCTTTGCGGATGTTGGAGCATCCACTACAAAAACCTTATTTAAACAAGTTCTGCTATTTAATTTTTTAGAATTGAATGAAACAAATTTATTCCCTGTTATATCATTTAATTGTGCATTTGAAAAAGAGTACTTTAATGATTTTACACCACTTAATATCTTATTTGTTGGAGATGAATATGGTAAGATATTCGTATTTAAAGCAGCATAAAGCACTGCCGCATTTCCTTCTCTAAGTGAACTTACCCTATGTTCAACTATAGGTGTAGGCCCTGCAACCACTGATATAAACTTTCCAAGGTCTATACAATTTCCCTGTCCATCAGTAATTATAGAGCCTTTATCATCTTTCATTAAAAACTCATTATTATATTGTGTTAAATATTTAGAGTGTAATTGAACACCTGACAAAGAGGTGTCTTTTAATGGATTCATTGATATCACGCCATATGTAGATTTATTTCTATAAGATAAGACTGCACAAAATAAAGCAAGTTCATATGCAAAATTTTGATGTCTGTCAAATAGTTTATCATCAGCATAAACACCTAAGGGTACTATCCAATCTACATTATAATTTTCAAGCAACTGATAAGCACCTTGTTTTACTATATATCCATTTCTATCCCTTTCTCCTGATAATGCTTTAAACATATCTTCTTTATTCATGTCTAAACCATTAGAGCCTCCTATAAAATATGTAGCTGATTTTATCAAGTCTTTTGTTAGTACTTCTGGTGTATCTGTTTCTGCAAAATATGTTGTTTGTAAAGTATTTATTGCATCTACTAACTCTCCAAAGGTTATGTAGTCAAGAGTTGACAATATCAATGGTTCTTCACCAATACTCATTTTAGATTCTGGCTTAATTATTTTTACATATTTTCCTATATAATTGCCAAAAGTATCTCTCAAATCTTCTACTTTCACTTGACCTAAATTATATATATCTCCAGCAAACCTAGATTTTAATCTTATTTTTCTTTCTATATTTTCTTTAAATGGCATATAATAACTTACTGATACTACTTGCCCCATTTCAAAACATTCTTTTTTAAGAGTTATAGTCTTTGATTTTTTATCTATTGAAAAAGAGTTCAAATCGAGTACTTTACTTCCACCAACATATAATATAAGTGTTCCATCTACTGGAGTATTGCTTAAAAGTAGTTTTTGAGTTGTTGTAGCTGTCATAAAAATATTTCCATCTAATTGAGTTTCTATATCTTCTCCAACAACTTCTACCCTATAACCAACAGCTACTTTTTCTCCTTCACTTAAAGATGGCATTGTTATAACATTATCATTCATTTCAATGTCATCCTCTATAGGTTTACCATCATAAGTAGCTACTATAGCAGCTCCATTTGGTATATTGGATAGAAAAATTTTTTTATCTTTATTTAAAGTTAAATATTCTGGTTTCTGCTCAACCCAATATCTATAACTATAAGATACTGAAACAGGTACTCCTGCATCACAAGCATTTTTTTCTATTGATATACTTTTTGTAGATTCATTATATGTAAATCCAGATAATAGCTCAATTCCTTTTACATACACTCTAATCGAACTTGGAACAATTCCTTTTCCACTTAGTTTTATATCAGTTTTCTCACAACCTTGAATAATGGATAAATCCTCATCTATTTTTTTATTTCTTTCAACCACTTGTGATGGTGCACTTATATTTGATGTTGAACATGTACCAGATATTCTCATCACTCTTATATCTTGGCATCCAGCCTCTCTAGCTTGCTTATATGAGTGAACTAATGTTGCACCATTTGGAATTCCATTTAAATTAATATCTGAGCCAAATAGTAATTCTATAGAAGAATCATCTATAGCTACTGGCTCCATTACTGGTCCATCAACTGCTGTACCAAGTAACAACATGCTATCAGTATTGTATTCATCTGAGCTAAATCTAAGTGCAGAACCACCATCTTTAAATTCAACTAACATTCCTGGAAGATTAGGATACAAATTTCCTAAATTTGCCATAAAGGTTTTCCTCCTCTAAATCTTGTAGATTTTACAGATTTTATACCAAGTAAAATTCACATTATTCTTGGTTAAATTCTATCCTGTATAGAAAATTTCATTTCTATACTTTTTAGTTTATTAACGTTTAAAGTCTTTACTTTCTCTAATCGTATAAAATATTCAGATATTTTGACTGAAATATTTTTATCAAAACCTATGTTATCTTCAGTCGACATCTCCTTTAAAAAGAAAATCTCTCCAAGACCTTTTTTCTTTAGAAATCCTGTATAAGACACTATTATATCTTCGAAATCTTCCATGAGTTTTCTACATTCTCTTTGTGTTTTAGTTAGAAATCTAAATTCTAATATACAATCAAAACTTTGTCTATATACTTTAATGACCTTACCTGTTTTTTCTTTATTTTCATTTGATTCATCTATTACATCAGTCAACATTGGTTTATGACTTTTTCCTTTAGATGTTTCTCTTAATTTTACAATATAATTTATTTGTGGAAGTATAATTTTATTTGCTTCATCTTTTTTTATTGTGTCAAAGGAAATTGCTCCCCAATTATCCTCTAATTCTACATTTAAAATGTCTCCTAATATTTCTTCCATTTTTTCAAAATTATCAATATATTCTTCAGTTGTAAGTATATTTTTATTATTTTGCATAAATTCCATATCCATTTTTTCACCTACCTATACTCAATCCACTATAGGTTTTAACATACTCTAACATATATACTGTCTTCAAACTTAAATCTAAAAATAATTCTCCTGACTTATGTTTAAACAATTCATTTATTATATATTTACTTATAATTTCTTTATCTATTAATTCATCTAACAATTGTGTTAAGTTTTCTTTTAAATATCCAGATGATAGCAAAGCATCTATATTTTCACCTATGTATGAATACATCATTTTTTTTATATAGCACATAGTCAATTGAATCATTCTTACATTACATAGATACTTATATTCTGTATGCTCACTCATTGTAATTCCGTTTGATACAACTACTCTTCTAAGTAACTGACTGAATCTAAATGATACATATCCAAGCTCATTCATTTTTTCTATTGTTAAAATATCAAAAGTATTAAATAATGAAAATGACTCTGGAATTTCTTTATTTGTAGTATTTTCTATTATGTTTAAACTGGCTATAAGAGGAGCATATACAATACTTGCATTTACAATATTAGTACCATATGTGGTATATATGTCACCAGCCACTACACTTATCAATTGTTCATAATTTTTATCAAACTTTGACACTTCATTTATTTTTTTAAAATATTCTAATCTACCAATATATTCTTTCTCATCTATCCAAATCTCATTAGTTGGATTAAGTCCAATTACACCATGAGTTATAATACCTGTTTTCATTTGTACTATGCAAAAAATAAGTAATTGTTCATAAAAAGTTACATATCTTTCTCCATTTTTCAGAGTTAGATATTCTCTAGTTAGGTCATAATATTTATCTATTTTTTCTATATCATCTGTAAATGTATCATCATAGTATACTCCTAAAGGCATAATAATATCTATGTCAAGCCCTTCCAAAATAGTGTATGTGCTATCTAAATTATTGTACATTGTGTTTTTATTGCAATCTAATCCACTATATCCTCCACTAAGTTTGTATATACTTTGATTTACTTCACTTATAGATTCCTTTGTTTCTATATAAGAATCACAATAAATACTACAAATTATCATCCCTTTTAGTTTTTGAGAATCTTTATTTATAGCTTCTGATAGGTCATATAGTGTAGGATAATTTTTATATGGATATTTTAATACATAATCCCCTAAACTTTTTGGATAGATTACCTGCAAATCATCCTGATTTACTATTATTTCTATATCATTATATATTTCATTCGCATACTTTGATTTAATATGTATACAGTTTTTTATTACTTCACCATTAGTACATTTTACATCTAAAAAAACTTCTGCATGTGCTCCTGTAACTTTGCATAGATAAACTTTACAGTCTAATTTAGATTCTTTTATAATTTTATATGCTTTAACTAAAGAGCCTGTTTTTCCAAATTTTGAATTCATATGAGAAATTGAGTTTATTTTTATTGGAGTGTTTACTGGTCCAAATTCTGAAGTTCCTAATAGATAAATATTTTTACCATAAAATTCATGTTCATTAAATAGCTTTTTTGATGTGTCCATATTTATTTAATTCCTTTTAAGCATCTTTATTTGTTATGATTCTTTAAGATTAGTTGAATACACTATGTATCTTGACATTATTTAATATACTCTTCCTTATATCCATTTTGTAAGTTTTAGATTAAATTTTATTTACTATCTATTAATAATTATTTTCTTATTTAAATCTTAATTCATTATAATGTTCATTTCTTATTATACAAATGCTACTCCATAAGAAATTAAGTTAGAATTTTTATCTAATAAGAATTTTAACTTTGTACTTTCGCTTACATCAATAAATTTTTCAAGATCTATTGATATATATTTATCATTATTTAAATATAAAATATTGTAATTGTCTTTTATATTTGCACAAATAATCATTCTATCTTTGCTATATTTATTTTCAATAATAGTAGAAGTTATTGAGTGATTAAATATAAAAAGTTTATCTTCAGTAGGGAATGTATTTATTCTTATAAATGAACTAAAATTATTTTCATCAATTAAAGTAATCTTTAGTTCATTTTTCTCATTTAATATAAAATCATTTTTATTAAACACATAGCCTACATTTAAAGAACCATTTACTATATCTATCAAATCAGTAGATACTAAAGTATGAGAATTATTTATATTTATTATCTCTATTATTGCTTTAGGTTTTTTTATTGAGACATCTAAAATTATATTAGTTATATTAAAACAATTATTAATATATCCAAAATAATTTATATCAAATATTGGAAATATATATGAATGTTTAATAATTAATACTGGTCTAAACCCAAATGTTGGTCCCTTGTTATTAAAAGTATTATTTGTTGAATAGTTTGTTAAACTAGAATACCCTCTAGTTATTATTTTAGAATTATCAGATGCTGATATAGAACTTGTTATACTACAAATGTCCCAATTCCAAATAGTTTTATCTCCTGGAGTTATTAGTCCATCCAAATCTGAATTTACAATATACTTATCATATTCAGATAAACCATTATTGTTAGAGCCACCAGTTAATGAACGCACTATTAATAAATTATGTTTGTAAGGCTGATTATCTAATTCATTACCATATATAAATCCTTTTTGATTTATTTCATCAAAAGACAAATTAGGAAAGACTTTATCAGATATTAATATTGATTCTCTATCTGTATGATTTACACAAATAAAATTCATGTCTGTCCCACTATAAAAATCTGTGAAACCATTATTATAAGTGTAATTACATGAAATGTATTCTCCAACTTTTATTACATTAATAATTCTATTTTTTTCTAAAGGTAAATCAGCGATATATCCTTCTTCATTTATATCTATACAATCAACAACCACAAATCCTTCTTTAACAGGTGATATTACAACTTCATGTATAGAATTTTCTAGATTTTCTAAACTAATTGCAAGTACCTGTGGAATAGGTTGACTGTTATATGAATTAGCTATATACTCAATTCCATCAATAGTTATCTTAGTATTGTCTTTTGGTCTATTTGAATTTTTATCTGATATAAGTCTTAACTTATTTCCATAAAATTTGAATTTATAACTGCTATCAGTACTTTTAAGTAAAGTGCTTGAACCTCCATAATAAGTACTATTAGACTCTGAACTACAGTTTTTATTTATAGATCGTATTTTTGATTCATCATATCTTTTCCAACCTGCTTCTGGTTCTGGTAATCTTTCGCCTACAATAGTCATTATTCTTCACCACCTATTATTACCATTGGTCTAAATCCTAAAATAGAAGATGTATGGCTATGCGGAACTATGTCGAATCTTTTAGGGCTATAATCATCTATATATTCATCTTTATATCCTCTAGCCACAATCCCAGTTCCAGAAGGTCTTAGTCCATTTGTGCCTACAACTGATAAAATCGCAATGTTATCTGTTAAAGATGCAATATGTTTATAATTCAATATGTCATTATCGACTGCATCTATCTTTCCATTTAAGTTATTTTTCCATATATATGTATCCCAATCATTGATAGTTGGCCAACCTCCTTGATTTTTATTAACTAAACTTGAAGAAGAGTTTTTATACTCGTACTCTTTAAGCATTTCTAATTCTCCTATAGCTACATAACCTGTTGCTCCACTAAAATTAAATTGATAATATAAATATTCTACCTGAGAATTGAAATAATGATAAGATACCGCTCTAGCATTTTGAGGAAAGCTTGATGACTCATATATCTTTTCAAACTTTTCGTTGTCATTACTACCATATACGATACATAAATTAGGAGCTTGAGGGAATGAATCACTATTTCTATTAGTGAATATAAATCCATTTGAAATTATTTTTTCTTTTTTTGAAAATATTTTTATATATGGATTTGCTTCATTAGGACTATGCCAACAATCATTAGAGTCAATGTTTGTTTTATTAAATGCTTTATACGTAAGAAGTGCGTCACTAAGAGACCCACTTGCATAAAGTATATATTCATCAGTCTCATTTGCATTTAAAGCTTTTTTAGGAAAAGATATTGTTATATTATTATTGTAAGCCACTCCTCCATCTGGTAAACACATAGAAAATTTTTTATAAAAAAAATCTAAACATTTTATAGTTACACATCCAGAGTTAGAATTTGAATTTGTTATTTTTATTCTATAATGATTATAAAAAATTTCATTTCTAAAGATATAATTTTTAATTTGATCATGTTTTGGAGCTGGATTTTCTTTAACTGTATGTAAAATAATCCAATTTAATTCATCATTACTAGCCTCTATAGTCCATTCTGTTGCTGACTGTGGAAACTGTTCGTTATTTCCAAAGTGAAACTTATATGAGTTTATTCTTTGAGGTTTTCTTTTGAAACTAACTTGTAATATATGTGGATAGTTATATAATCCACTGTGCCATCCTATTTTGTTACCAAATGCATTGTAAGCATACCTATTTGCATATACACTACTCGCTTTTAAAACATATTCATCTGTCTCATCACTTTCACAAATATTCAGAGGAAATATTTTTTCTCTATAAAAGATATCTAAATTACCATTAATCTCATTCCAAGATATATTATTTTGTATATTTCTATCTGCTATTAATTTATTATCATCTACTTTAACAAAAAAGAATTTGCCATCTGGAGTTGAACTTGATACATCCCTTGTAATTTCCTCACAGTTACAATTTCCTAATTCTGAAAAATCTCCTATTTTTCCAGCAGTAGAAGCAGTATATCTACAAGATATTATATCTCCTATTTCCATATCTTCTATTGAAGTTCGTTGAGTTAATCTACCTTCTATTGGTGATAAGATATATCCATCTTCGTCTATATCTACACAATCAAATAAAAAATGAACAGATTGACTTTTTTTATTTATAGAAATTTTAACATTATGTATTTTATTTTCTAATCCTAACTTTTCATATACCACTGTAGAAATATTGCCACTATTGTCTTTTGTACTGAATTGTTCAATTACACCATCAATATCGATATCAACTACATCAGACCTATCACTAAACTTAACACAAAACAATCTTATCTTTGTTCCAATAAATGTAAAATTAATATTAGTTTCATCATGAGGTGCATCAATAACATATGAACATGAACCACCATAACATGTGCTTAATGATGTTCTCTTGTAATTTTTAGAATACAATATATTTATATGATTATCGTCATATCTTTTCCAACCAGTTTTTGTTTGAACAGGTATATTTCCAGTACTGGTCATGTTATTCACCTTCTCTTTCTAATGTATCGAGTTTAGTGTCTATATAATAGTTAGATGTATAATTAGCTGAAAGATTTAATTCTTTATCATATTTTAATTGAATTTTTAAATCAGATATATTTAGATTTTTATTTATTAAATCAATTTTCGGATTTACAATTTCATTTACTATTTTTACTATCTCTTCTTTGTTTACAGACTCTGAGCCTCCTTCGCTATATGGAGGAAGTGGATTTAATTCAATATTATCAAAATTAATTGGTTCAATATCATCACAGATTAATTTATATGCATTTAAAGCAGTATCTTTATCCATTAATAATAGTAGATTAACATTATTTGAATTTATACTAAAAATAGAATTTATGTCAAAGACATTATAGTTAATATTATCTATAGTGTAAATTCCAATAATTGCACCAGTAGATTTTAATTTAACTTTCATATTTTTATACTCTCTATCAAATGATATATTTTCAGTCAAGATTATTTTAGAATATTGAATAATACCTTTATTATGTTTAAATATTTTTATATCTTTAGGAATTGAAATACAAGCATTTTCATCTTCTATAATTACTTCTAAAATATTTAATCCATTTGGCAATTCAGTGTTGCTTATATCTAAATTTAAACTACCTTCATTTACATCTAATAAGTCTGTATATAATATCTCTATGTTATTTTTATCTGTTATTTTAACTTTTATTTTTGATACTTCTATTGTTTTATCTAATAATATATTTGTTAAGTTTATAATTCCATCACATTCTCCAAAAGTATAATCAATATCAAATTCTGGATATAAATATATATTATTTATAATTAAAACTGGTCTAAACCCGATTGTGTCGTTTTTAGTAGATGTATTTACCACATTATATAAATTTGAACTTGTACCACCTCTAATTATCACTTTAGTATTATCTGAATCAGAAAAAGTGTCAGTTATAGATGCTAAATTGTGATGCCATATATCTTTATCTCCAGCAATAATTAAGTCATTTAAAGTACTGTTTAAAATATATTTATCATATTCTGAATGTAAGTAACTGTCATTATATGGACTGTCTGTAATTGATTTTATAATACATGAGTAACCTTTATATGGGTTATTATCCAATTCTTTTCCATAAATAAAACCTTTATTGTTTATTTCATCAAAGCTTAAGTTTGGAATTACTATATCAGAAATTAAGATATGCTGATTAAAATTATTTTTAACACAGATAAAGTTTAATCTTTTTCCATCACCAAAATTTGAAAATCCATTATCATAAGTATAATCACAAGATATATATTCTCCAACTTGAATATCATTGATTATTTTATTTGGTTCTAGTTTATAATGTAGTAATTGTCCTCTTGTATCAATATCAATTGAATCTAGACTTAAGTAGTGATCTCCATAAGGAGCACTTGGAGGTGGAGGAGTTCCAGGTTCTATATATAATTTAACCATATGAATGCCGTCAGTTAAATCAAGCTTTTCAAAAAATAACATTTGATAAATGTAATTAGGATGTACAAGATTTGGTGTACATTGACTAGCTATAAATTTCTCTCCATCTATTTCTATAGTACATTTATTAGTGTGGGAAGCATCAGATGCAGCATCCATTAATCTTAGTTTTGTACCAGTAAATCTAAATTCTAATGCACCATTCTCATTATGCTTATAATTGGATATGCAAGATGTATTGTTATAAGCAGATGTATTATTATTATATATAGTCCATTTATTTATATATTTTATTCTGCTATCTGCATTATCATATCGTTTCCATCCTTGCTCTGGTTGTGACAAAGAACTTCCTATATTAGCCATTTTTTCCACCTCTCTCTGTAATTAACATAGGTCTGAAACCTATATTTTTAGCAACAGATGAAGATAAACATATATTAAATCTTTTTGCTGACAAATCATCAACATCTTCAGTTTTTCCACGAATTGGTATTAATATATTTCCACTTGTATGTTCTATATTTTCATTGTTAATATCTTTTAATCCTGTAATAACTTTCTCTTTACATAAAGAAACTATATTGTGATAGTTCCATATGTCATTATCATCTGCTATTATCTTTTCTTTTAAATCACTATTTCTTATGTATTTGTCCCAATCATTTTCTATTGGCCAACCGCCTTGGTTTTTATTAATTAGACTTGAAGATGTATTTTTATATTCATCTTCTTTAAATAGTTCTAATTCACCTATAGCTACATATGAATCTACACGTTGAAAATTAAACTTATAATGTAAATATTCTACTTGCGAATTAAAATAATGACAAGAAGTTGCTTTATTTCCTGAAGGCAAATTTGATGTTTCATATATCTTTTCGAAAATTGTATTATTATTACTTCCATATACAGTACAAGAGGATGGAGGTTGGATGGAGCCAGGACAATTTCTGTTGGTTAACACAAATCCACAAGTTAGTATTTTTTCTTTTTTTGATGATATTTTTATATATGGATTAGCTTCAGAATTACTATGCCAACAGTCATAAGAATCTATATTAGTTTTGTTGAAAGCTAAATACGCAAGGTATCCTGCACTGTATGTTGAACTTTGTTCTAGAATGTAGTCATCACTTTCATTTGATGTTAAAACTTTTTTTGGAAAAGATACAACTGTATCATCATTATAGGCTATACCTCCATTTGGAATAGTATAATAATAGTTATTAATATAATCATATTCTTTCACACAATTACTAATAGTTGCAGTATTTTTAGTTGGTGATAAATCATAAAGATTGTCTCCAATTGCATTAGTAGATTTTAGTAGACATATTAGATTTTCTTCACTACCAGTCAGATTATATTCTATAGTTGCTGGGTCTATTGCTTTATCCCATATTGCAAACTCTGATATTTTTCCAGTCAAACGAGTACCTGATTCTACAGAAAAACCTCTTCCTGGTTCTGCACCTAATACCAAATGATTTGTACTTCCATATATGATAGTACCATTTCGTTTTTCATCCAATTTTAAAGTTATTTCGTCATATACTTTAACTGATTCTCCATTATATAGTATATAAAAAGTCTTCCATCCATTGTTAGATGAATCAATATTAAATCCAGAAATAAAATATAAAGTTGGAGAATTAGGATGATCTGTGGCAATCTCTATTCTAAGATATCTATCTTTTGGAACATAACAACATGCATAACCTCCAAGTTGTGTACAACTAAAAAACCTATGTTCTTCTCCAACTGTCCAGTCTTCTAAATATACTCTTATTTTTATTGTTATCTCTTTAGTAGTCTTAATTTTTTCTATAGGGATACTTACATATGATGATTTACCATCAAATACTAACGCATTTGGAGAAAACATTTTACAAGTTAATTTACTTTTATTTAATTCATTCCATGAAATAGATGATTGAATATTTCTATCAGCAATAAATTTATTATTGTCAACTTTTATAAAATAAAACTTTCCATCTGGTGTATCTGATGAAGTATCTACATCTATCCCTTCACAATTACAAATTCCAAGTTCTGAAAAATATCCTACCTTTCCAGAAATAGGAGCTGTATATCTGCAAGAAATTATATCTCCTATTTGCATAGATTCTAATGTAGATTTTTTCGTTAATTTAGTTTCAATTAAATCAATCATATATCCATCTTCATCTATATCTATACAATCAAAATCAAACCTAACACTATCATTGCTTTCAATCCTTACTATATGAATTTTCTTTTCTAAGTTCATTTTTTCAAAAGCAAGATATTGCCTTGTAGTTTCTCCATGAATAGAATAAATTTCATATTTAATATCATCTATGGTACATTTCATATTAGATGAATGACTGGGATATCTAGAATGAAAAATTCTTATTTTTGAGCCATAAAAAGCAAATTTGATATAGCTTGAATTTACTTCTTCTACAGTAGCATTTTCTGGTATGAACATTCCTGTGTTATTATAAAGACCTATACTTGTGTCTTTTTTCCATAACCCTATATATTTAAAACTATTGTTAATATTATTAATTCTTTTCCAGCCCTCTTCTGGTTGCAGTAATTGTTCACCAACTGTAGCCATTTATTCACCTTCTTTCTATGTAACACTGTCATTAGTAATATCTAATTCACAATCTATTAATTGTTTTATATATCTATCATCAATAAGAGTATCAGTTAATCGATTATATTTTAAACCAGAATTCTTATGATATTCGTCTACATCAAATTCAATATCATATACTTTATCTTCTACTGAGATAATTCTATCGTTTATATCTTTTATATATTTTTGTTCTTCTATTATTTTATTGTTTAAAATATCAAAATTACTTTTTATTGCATCAAATAATTCTTCACTAAGTCCTCCACCACCAGCTATTGGGAATTTATCTATGTTGTTTGGTGGAGGTAAAACTTTATCAAAGTTAATGATACTTGTATCAATACAATCTTTCACATAAATTTTATAGGCATCAATTATAGCGTCTGAATCCATCAAGAACATTAATTTTATATTATTTGAATTTATTTGTGTAAAAGTGTTAATATCGCAGTAGGTAAATTCATTATCAGCTATTGAGTACAAAATATTAATACTGCCATGACCTAAAAAGAAAGGTTTAAAATGAGTATATGCTTTATCAAATAGAACTTTTTTAATTTCAAAATATTTACTTGTAAGTATTAACTTTTCTTTATTTTTATAAATTTTAAATTTTTTTATAATACGCTTAATATTATTGAATGTCATTAGTAATTCAAATTCATTAAAACCATCACTATAATCATCTAATAATAAATTAAAGTTAATATTGTTAAAATCATCAACTATAGTTTCTTTTAATTTCCCATTTATAAAAATTTCTAGTTTGTTCATTACATTTGATATATCCTCTATTGATAATATTAATTGATTTTCATATACTTGATTTGCTTTTAGTGTAGGTTCATAAGAATAAATGGTATTTGTTGGTATGAACTCTTCATTATATCTATTTACATTAGAAATCATAAACATACTTAATTCATGAGTAAAAAAATTATTAACTCCATCACATCTTCTTGACATATATATGTTATTACTTATATGTTCTTGAGGTAATTCAGATACGGTATCAAATTTTTTGAGTTTACCATTATGATACATTTTTACATATTTATAATCTTTAACCTCAAATACAAAATGATGATAAATGTTTTTATCAAAACTTGAATAATCTATAAAAGAACTCAACGATGCATCTTTATCTATTTGGAATTTTAGCTTATTAGATTCTATATAAATTACATATCCTTTATTATGAGAAGAGTTTCTTGTATCAAATAATACATCTAGTGTATTATTTGTATTAAATTTCAAATAAAACTCTACTGAAAAATTTTTAAAATGAGGATTAAAATTTTGTATTTGTAGATATCCAGATTTCATATTATAGAATTTATCAAATTTACCATCATCAGACATTGTTACTCCATTATTATTTATAACTTTGGGATTATAACTGCTATCTACTACTTCTGTGCCATTTAGAAAAAAGACAGTGTTTTCATCAATCCCTTGTCTATGATGATATACTTTTTCTTCTACAGTTTTAATGTCATTGTATTCAATAACAAATTTTATTTCATTTTCTCCAGTTATGTATTTTTCATCATATATAATATCAAATATTAAGTTTTCAAAAATATCAATATACTCTTTTTCCACTTCATCATTTATATAAACTTTAACTTTATTTACAGTAGTTGTATTTGATAATACATTAAAACTTATCTGATGTTCTGTTTGCTCCATTATCTCAATGTTAGGAGAGTAATCGTATGGTTCTGTTGACAATGTAAAATCTTCTGTCCACCTTGCCACATTAGAAATTCTAAATTCATCTATTCTATGATTTGAGGTTCTAGTAGAATCATTTTCCCATCCACCACCTAAGATTAAATCTCTACCTGTTCCATTTATATCTACATTGTAATCAATAAAAGAACATGCGAATTTTCCATCAATATAAATGCTTAAATTATAGTTTTTGTATATAAAGCACACATGTTGCCAACAATTGACCTTTATGACTTTAGTTGAAGTAAATAATTGGTTTCTTACTGTTGAACCATTGGTTAGCATAATACGAATTGAACCGTTATCTTCTATTCTAATAACAAATCCATTGTTAACTCCACCCTGATAGTATCCTTTACCTAAAATATCAAAAGTTGTAGGAGTGCTCAATGAATTCATATACAATCTAAAATCGATAGTCCATTCCTCATTTAATTTATATGAACCATCTGGAACTCTCAATCGTTGGTTTACATTTGTAAAATTAAAACATTTTCCAAAACAACCATCATCTATAATTTGAGCACCACCAGAAGTTATCTCTATATTATTAAAACTGCTATCAGTAAAATCTTCTGCTTTTAAGTACACCAAAGTATATTTATCTATTCCTTGCATCTTATCACCTCACTTTATGTAACATTGTCATTATTTATATCAATCTTACAATCAATTAGATTTTGTATATAGTCATCATTTATCAAAGTATCAGTAAAACTATTTTTATTCAAATTGGTGTTTTTATGATACTCATCTACAATAAGTTTTGTTTTTGCAAGTTCATCTTCTAAACGATTCACTTCGCCCAATACATTAACTACAAACTCTTTTAGTTCCAAATTATTACCATTTAGTATAACTACATTTTGTTCTAACACTTTTACTCTTTCAA
Organism: Clostridioides difficile; assembly: GCF_001299635.1. Taxonomy (GTDB): domain Bacteria; phylum Bacillota; class Clostridia; order Peptostreptococcales; family Peptostreptococcaceae; genus Clostridioides; species Clostridioides difficile_A. The sequence goes on from NZ_JRHN01000041.1 coordinate 21,754, forward strand.
TAAGGGGAGTTATATCAGCTACACCACCAGAACCTCCACCAATCTCCCCATTTTCTATCCTTCTATTAATAATATCTATATCTTCTCTGTTACTTCTTATATTATTTACATTAATATTTATATTGTTGTCTATATCATCTAATTTTTTATTCAATCCAGTAATAGCTTTTATTGGATGTTGATCTTCTATATCCGTATTTTTTAATTGATTATGGTCATTTAAATATTCTGTTTTTCCATATCTTTTTATTTTTACACCCATCTCACCTACCACCTTACATGAATATAATATTAAAACTATATTTATCATCAATTGTTATGCAACTAGAGTCCTTTATTATTTTAATCAAAAACTTAGTTGTAGTTCCAGGCAACAAACTAACCTCTAGTTCTTTAAATAAATCAGAATTTCCACTTGAATCCCCATATGGCATCAAATAAGCCATGCTATTGCCTTTATCATAACTAGAAACTCCTACTATTTTTAAAATTCCAGTTTTAGTAAGATTTCCTTCATTTACTACTTTTAACTCATAAACTCTATCTTTACCTTGTACTAATCCTAAATCAAAATCACCATTATTTATATTAGCTTCATCCACAATAAATTTAATTTCTGGTTCAAATGAATACACATCTCCACCATACAACTTATCTATAGTCACACTGTCAAATAATCTACCTTCACTTTCAACTTCTATCCTTACATTGTTTATTGGAAAAAGTTTTGATGATAAATCAACTACAACAGAATCTTTAGTATATTTCATATCTATCTTTGTAACTATTTCTTCATTATTTTCATCATATATTTTAATATTTTGTGTTTTATCAATTCCTATAAGTGTTATAAAATTACTCTTATACATTTCACAATTAAATATTTCTAATGAATTTTTATTATCATTTAGATAATATCCTATAGAATTAGAATCAAGTAATTTTGTACTTCCAAAATCTTCCCAATTTAATCCATCTTTTGATGCTCTAAGATTTAATACAAAGTTCTCAGAATATATTACTTTTAAATATGAATAATATATTAATTCCATTTCTGCTGATAGTTCACATTCTATGTAATTTTCTGTAATAGACTTTACTATACAGCCACCATTATTAGATTCTTTTGGTTCATATCTTATATGTGTTTGAAATACATATCCAGACTCTTTTGGACATGGTATCAATAATTCTGTTTTGTCAGCATTTTCAAGTATTTTAATAGAATCACCTGTAAAGGTGATTCTATTATTATCACTTGGAAATATATCCCATAGAGGATTCATTGCACCATTGAATTCCTCACTAAATATATGTCCTGTAGATATTTTATTCAATTTTTTTTTACTCTGCATGAACTTCAACCCTTATACTAGTTACTTTACATATCTGAAAATTTTCATACCCATATTTTTTCACTAGTGATTTAGTAGTTGCTATTGCTGATTGTAAAGTTGGCATGTCACATACTACTCTCCAAAATTCATTTGCTTCATTTGGTGGTCCAGATAATACATTTTGATTTACTTTCTCTTTGTATTGAATTTGATAATTTACCATAATATCTCTTCCCTTCTAACATTTTTGATAATTACTTAGTAATTTATACTTGTTATTTCCTGATTACTCTTCGTCTACCTTTTTCTTTATTATCATGATGTTTAAACATGTAATCTTTAAATGTATCAAGTGCATATGCAACTTGTACTGAGTTTTGAATTCCCAATTTAACTTGTGTATCCTCTATAGATTCACCTGCAATAGTTAACATATCTATCAAATATTCAACAGTTTTATTCGTTTTTCCAAGCTTTCCAAGATACTTTATATTAACAGATTTATTGAACATATCTTTTATTTTAAAAACTGCTATATCTATGAAAGATTCCTCATTATCATAAAAAAACAAAATTTCTACTTCTTTAATTTCTTTTGGAATTGTCAAATCTATATTATAAGAGGGCTTTTCATCTCCTAAAAATGTATAAATTGCTTCTCCTATATGTATTTCTAACACGCCACTATTTTCCATATAAGCTTTAAATTTTAATTGTAAATCAAATTCTTGATTAACTTTAAATTTTAACCCAGAGTTTACACCTTTTTCTTGACTTGATAAAACAAAATCATCGGTCAATACTAAGTTATCAATATATAGTATATTTTTTTCTAAATTTCCCAGCGTTTTTTTAGAATAATCAATCTCACAATCTTCTCTTATATACACAACTTCATACTCTGAATTACATAATATACTCATTTCTGCATACCACAAGAAAAGTTTCAATGTTCTTTCAAGATGTGGTATTTTGCATCTATCCCAATAGTATTTTTCACCTATATATTTCATGGTTGAATCTATTAAATCTTTTATAGCTTTTTCAGGCTCTATACCAGCATATCTATAAATATTATGCCTCCATTGATTGTATAGTGTGTCAAGAACATACTTCATAACAGAAACATCAATATTTATAACATCTATTGCTATATTTGCAAAATAATCTACTGGATTTTCTATAGGCAATTCAATTACTTGGTTTCCTGCTTGTGTATATTTTTTTACATACTTATCCTTATCTAATATTATGAGGTTATCACCAAATATCTTATCTTTATATATATTATAATCAAAACCGTTTTTAGGAAGAATCAATTCATCTTGACTTCCATCAATAACCACAAATTCAGGAAAATATTCTGTTGCAACTCCAAAAAAGCCATCATTATTTTTATATGTAGGTAACTTTGAAAATTTTAATTCAATTGGCGATTCATTAGATGATACACCTTTAATTTTTTTTATTATTCCAAATTGAATTTGATACATATTATAGAGATTAGTATTACATTTATATAATTCGTCTATACAACTTGGAATACTTAATAAATTACCCTCTTTATAAAAATTCGTCAGATTTGAATCATAAAATATCTTAAAGTCATTTTTTTGTATTGTTCCTTTTTCAAATTCTTTATTTATTAGAAGTGTATATTTGCTACTTTCTAATAGCTTATATATATAGTTTTCAAATACATACAATGAAGATTTTGAAAGATATTCTGGTGATATAATTGAGTCAATAAGATACAAATTACCCTCTTGATATTTTCCAAACAACTCATACTCAGTTATTGATGTTTCCTTATTGTTAGATTTTGATATTAATAAGTTATATTCATCATTTTTAAAATCAAACTTTGGATTGTAGTATTTGGAAAATAAATCTGTACTAGAAATATAAATTTTTCGATTGTCAGCCTTTCTTGTATTCATATCTAGGTTATATAAATTAAATGTAGGCTTTCCTTTTATAAAATCATAACTATCTAGTATCTCATATATTTGAATATTTGAACCTGCATGTGTAAAAATTTTAATATTATCTACAACATGAAGACTACCATCTATGTTTTTTTCAATATTGTCTAGTAAATTATATAACTCTATATAATCTTCACCTTTATATAATTTATATTTAGATTCTAAAAATGTTTGTATTTTACTTGAATATCCCTTTGATAAATACTTTTTATCTTCTATAAGTATTTGTTTATTAAAATTATTTCTCAGTTTTATATTCTCATTTATTAAAATCTCTGACATGTTTGGCATATCAATAAAATAGGGCAAATTAATATATATATTAGATGAAGAATTTGATGTAGATGTTTTATTTTCTTCAATAAAAACATTCCTCAAATCTCCATCTTTTATAAGTTTTTGTAAATCTATAGATAGATTTTCAGTATAACCTTCAACCAACTTTGGTTTTTCCATAAAGATTTTATTATTTATTGAACTTTTAAGATTTATATAATCATTTATATTTATTTTTTTGTCTAAGTCTCTAATATTTTTTTCAAAATCAAGTATGTATGTATCATTTTCTGTTTCACTTATATTTACATCTATATTGTCTCCAAAAATTTGTTTACTTGGTGTGCCTATCATATCCTCATAATCATAATTTTTTAGATACTTATCAATATTACTTACTTCTGTTATATTGTCTTGGCAAGATAATGTGTTTTGATTAGTCCGAAATGTATTATAATCATTATTTATTTGAATTTTATTTCTAGTATCTTTATATTCTACAAATAGTAGATATTCTATAATTGATTTATCTAAATATTGCTCTTCTCTAATTAAATACTTCAATGCATCATTAAAATTTCTAAATTCCTTAAGACCTTTATAAAAACTTATACATTCATCACTATTTTTATCATATAGCTTTTTATATATTTTATTTATACATATATTCTTAACTGATATTGGTTGTAAAGACTTTTTACTTTTTATAAAAAATTTCTGCTTTTTACTAATATTCATTGACTTTATATCATTTTTTAACCTCAACAAAGTATTGCCTATATTGCTTTCTGTGTGTTCACACTCTATCTTATAAAATAAACTTATAGAGTTTTCATCCCCAGAAAGATTATATTTAAAATTAGCACTGACGAAAACGCCAGTGCTAAACTTAAAAGTTGCAATCATCTATTCTTCAATCATAGCTAATATCTTAGCTGAATATATCTTAGAGGCCTTAATTTCTTCTGAAGTTTCTTCTCCTGATAAGACAGTGATTTTAGCTTCTATTTTTAAATTAAAGCTAAAGTCACCAGTGCTAGAACTAGGTCTTACTATTATAGCTTTATAAGAAAGAGACTGGCTATCAAGTTCTAATTTTATATTTGCTGATGTTAAATCTTCACCTTCATTATCAAGTGCTGAAAAAGTTAATGACATATTTTCAACTTTAGCAGGTAATGTAAAATTATTGCTAAGTTCTGTTAATGATTTATTTGGTGCAATATATGAAGCAAAATCAAAAGTTTTTACAAAATCATCAACCTTTTCTTGATTAGTAGGGTCTTGTTTAAGTATTCTAATATTAGTTATGGTCTTAATAGATGTAAGTTCACCCTTAGTAAGAGTTGCTGTAACAGATACAATACTATCGCCATCTTTATATGCAGGTCTAGTGACTACCCCTTTATCACTTAGACAAGCAGAATTACTTGTAGTCCATGTTATTGCTATTTCATTTCCTATAGTAGTTGGAAGTATTAAATCAGTTGTGACCTTATTTATATCAGAATTTTTATTTCTAATAAGTTCCCAAGTTATTGCATTAGCTGCAGATTCAACTTCACCTTCTTGAGTCCATGCTGGTACTGTAACTTTAAATTCTTTACTTCTACTTACACTTCCCTTTGATACAATAACATTTATAGTAACTTTTGCATCTGCTTCTCCAAATACAGGTCTTGTTACTCTTCCTGATTGTCCTATTATATTCGGACTAGAAGATGACCATACTATAGTTGAACCACAACTACCTTTTTGTATAAATGTTAGATTTTCTGTAACTATACTTGGTATAGATATGTTTCCTATATCTTCTAGGATACTTTGCAAATCAGTTCGCTTTGATGCTTTTACAAGCACCTTAAATTTTTTAGTTTTAGAGACTTCTCCAGATTTCACGTTAGCAGATAAATATATTTCCTTATCTCCTTCATAGAAATCTGGTCTATTAATTATACCTAACATTAATATTCATCCTTTCTATTTCTAATCATATTTTATATAATAGGTTCCTCTTGTAAATCTGATTCATCCAACTCATCTGTAGAATTTACATTTACTTCAGTTTGGACTTTTCTGCTTTTATATCTAGCAGTTATAATGGCTCCACCTATTTTTATTCCAGCCAATTCTCCATTTTGAGAAACAGTAATTATACTTTCATTTGATGAAATCCAAATTACTTTATCATCCACTACTACTTCTTCTCCTTCAAGTAGGGAAAGAGCTTTTTTTGCTCCAACTGTTATAGTTGGGTTTTCAGGAGATATTTTTAATTCTAATGTAGGTTCTTCAACATCTGCTCCTTTAGAAAAACTTACTATATTCATGTCAGAAGAATCCCAGATTATTTCTAATCCATTATTTGTTTTATCAGCAAAATAAACTGATTCTGTATTGTTTGTACAAGAATAGATATCTTTATACATATCTTGTATTTCTCTTAATGCAGCTTCACACTTAGAATCATCATTACTTTCATTGTATTTAAGTTCTTTTAATATTCCAACACCGTATCTTTCATTTGGAGAATTTGCAAAAGGAGTATAAGGAGTAGTTAATGGAAGGTATATATATGTTTCTTCTGGTTTATCTTCGTATTTCTCAAAAGATTTGTTTACTATTAATTCATCAAATGGGAAGAGTGATTCAGCATCTATCACTATCATACCTGATAAAGCTCCACGAACACCTTCTGCACTATGGACAATTTTTATTCTATCTGCGAAGTATTCGTTTGTATAAACTGATTTGCCATACATATGTTTTTTCATGAATTGCTCTGTTGATGAGAACATAAAATAGTGACTTTGGAAATAGTCAGCAGAATCTGTCTTATACATTGCAAAATCTGTTGTTCCATTTGCTGTATGTACACCATAAGTCTGATGGTATTTTATATCTACAAGATTCCCATACTTATCTCTATTTGAACCACCTTCTTGAGTAGTTCTTTCTTCTACCTCATCAAAACCTAGATAAAAATAAATTGGTTTTTCAACCATTCCATCTTGTGAACCATAGATATAATAACTTAAGTCATTTAAGAGACCTTTTCCATCATTTTGCGCTACATATTTTCTTATATAGTTGTATAAGTCTTGTTCATTATAAGTTACCTGAACTTCCACTGTCATATCCTTTACTATTGGTTTATTTATAGTTATTGGCAATTCAGATGGAAAAGTAATTTTTTCTCTTGATATGGATGTTCTTGCATTAGGTGTAATATAATATGTTCCATATCCGTTATTATATTTTACGTTTGGATTCATTAATCCAAACTCAGATGCAAATTCATTGTTTACAGATGCACCTATTGTAACTTGTAAACTAGGTTCATATATAGTCGTTTTCCCACCTGCAATATTTGATCCAAAATCTCTTGGTATATCCCTTCTATTATAGGTATATTTTATTACAGTATCTGCTGGTCTATTACTAAGTAGTGAATTATTTAACCAAGGAACTGTACCTATATTTACCCATGCTGACTTAGCACCTGCATTTGATATAACAGCCTTTCCTGATGTTTTGCCACCATCAGTCCCAAGTGTATTAACTCCATTGAAAGGCTCACTGTACTTAATATTAAACTTTGGTATAGAAGGTACAGATGAAGAAGTTGCAAATATACCAAAATTTCCAGCTATATCCTTTTTAGCAAAATCAAAACTGTCAATAGAGCCTATATATGCTTGACCAACTAAATATCTATTATCCTCATAATCTACATTTGGATTACCTGTAACATTTATAAGTACTCTATTTGGATGTATATTAGCAAGTACTCTTATCTTAGTCTTATTGTTTAAAGAAGATGTAATAGGAATTCTTAAAAGAGCATCTGATCCAGTTATACCAAGCTCAGATTTAAATTTTTCATCAAAGTCTGTAAACCAAGATAGTTTACACCATTCAGATGAAGCAGAGTTAAATTCAGCTATATCTCCAGTTACCATATCTATAACATTTTCTGCTGGACCAGAATAATCCTTATTTGGGTTATCAAAAATTCTCATATAACAGTTATGATAGTTTCTAGCTTGTGCATCTTTCTCACCAGTTTTTAGATTTACAACTTTTGGTACAGTTTTTCCATCTCGTTGTTGAGTAGGGTCATCCAATTCTGTATCACATAAATACTTTGGAAAGTACACTTCCATATACATAACTGCATTTTCTTCTATAGCTTCATCCAAAAGTCCATATTTTGAAACTTCATCAGAACCAACTTTTGTTGTTTGCTGAGTAATTCTATCAACTGGTCTTGTAACAGCTCTTACAACAACAGAATCAGTTATTTTAGAAATTTGATCTTTAGTTATTATCTCATATTCTCTTGCATTTACCTCATCAAAAGAAGAGACTTCTCTATCTTTTATAAGTTTAAAGTTTGGATTTGGATATACTATATTCCAACAATCTTCTTTTGAAGGCAATGACTTTCTCATTAAATTTCCAGATACATCTTTTACTTCTTTAGTATAATTTCCTAAGGCTAAAACATTTGCTAAATCTTTTACAAAACTATCTGCATCTGTTTTAAACTCATGGAATACAAAGTCTTTTATTTCATTACTTAACATATTTAATTTTCCTTTCTATCCCTAAATTGGTTCTGGGTCTTTTAACATTCTTATCCCAAACCATAATTTCTTAGAAGTTCCACTATCATTATGAAATTTTAAAACTACTCTTGAATCTGGAGGTGCTAGATATACATATGTAGATGAACCTAAGAAAAGACCTTCTTTTACTTCTCCTAAATACCAATCTTTAAACCACAATTGTCCATTAAAATATAAATTATAGTGGTCATTTTCTCCATATCCACTACATGTAACAGATATAGCAAGAATCTCAACCTCAGATGGAGATAAAACTATCTCTTCTTCAAATACTCCTCTAAGTGCTGGAACTTCTATTAGCCTCATATAATTATATGGTTGTGTTTTTGATGCAAATCCTCGTATACTCCCTATCGCTTTTATTTCTTTTACTACATTAACTTCATTGAGGTTATCTATATTAGAAACAGATTCAAGTTTTTCTACGCTTTTAACTTGCTCCAAGTTTTCAATATTTTTAAGAGTCTCTATTTTTTCTATTTCAGATAGGCTATCTATTTTATCTATACTTTCTATGTTATTTATTTCTTCTATATTTCCAACTTTTTTTATTTTATCTAAATTCCCACCAGCACTATAAGCGACATTAAAGTTACTCATAATTTCACCTCTATCATACTATTTATTAAACTTCTTCTTTAGGCACTGGTTCTACTTCTATAGTCTTGTCCTCAACACCAGTTAACACTGGAGGTATATTATCTATTACAGATACCAGCCTAACTGCTATAGTTTCATTTGATGATTTATCAGATACTTTATAAGTAACTTGATATTCTTTTACAACAGATGTATCAACTAAATCTCCACCTTCAACAGTTATTAAATCTGTTAAATCTCCATCAACTTCATCTACAGCTGTTACCCCTTCTAAAGCGTCAAAGTTCTCATTTAAATTTAATGTTAAGTCATCTATACCTGAAAACACTGGCTTAACAGTATCAACAACAGTAACTTTTCTTATAGCACTTGCTTCATTATTTGCTACATCTGTAACTTTGTATGTTAATATTTGTTCTCCTAAAATAGAAGTATTAATTACTCCTTCTATTACTATCTTTGAAGTTAAATCTCCATCTATATTATCATTAGCAGTAACTCCAGCTTTTGAATCAAATGTTGAGCCATATTCTACAGTACAATCTTCAACACCAAATAATATAGGAGCTATATTATCAACAACTGTTATTATTCTATTTACTACACTTTTATTTTTAGATTTATCTTCTACAGTATAGACAATATTATTCTCTCCAGGTATAGCATTATCTACTGTTCCATCTACAACTATAGAATCAGTTAAATCCCCATCTATATCATCCATTGCTGTAACTCCAGCTCTTAAATCTAGTTCTTCCAATAAATTTATAGTCTTATCATCAGCACCACTTATTATAGGAGCACCTGTATCTACAACTGTTATTGTTCTATTTATTGTTGTTACATTTCCAGATTTATCTGGGGCTGAATACTTCAAAGTATATTGCCCTATTACATTGACATTGACTTCCCCTTCAACTGTGACAAGTTCTGTAACATCTCCATCTATATTGTCTATAGATCTAACTCCTTGCATTGGGTCAAAAGAACTACCTCTTGGTATCTTCAAATCATTAAAAATCATAATATTTTCTCCTTTATTTTTATTATAAATATTTTTGAAAAGTTTTTTAGAATATAAATATATTAGCTATTTAAGAAAATCTATTACTTGTCATCTAAATACCACTTATTCTCTGTAGAATTATCATTCAATATTCCAAGTGCTGTGAGTAAAGCTAAAAAACAATTTACTGTATCAGAATAATTTTTTGGTAGTATATCGACATATCCAAAAGATTGAATTGTAAGTACTAGCATCGCCGATAGAGAAACCCAAAACCCTCTGTTTCTTAATCTCTTTTTTAAATAGTTCTTCATATATTCTCTCCTTTGACTAGCGTTTTATTTTTTTACGTTGTTTTCTAGGAATGTTTGGAGTTAATGTACAATAAGTTATATAACCTGAACTTTCACTAGACTCCTTTCTTGCTTGATACAAACAGCCTTCTTTTTTAATACAATAACAACATTTTATTCTTACTGCTTTTGAATAAAGTTCTTCTTTATCTTTCTTTTTAATATTTTTTTGTTTAACAGCCACATATTCACCTTCCTTATTAATACTTTTCATTTTCTGAATATACCAACTATCTTTCTCTATTGTAAGTTATTTAGTAAAAAATTCTCTTATTTTTGATTTATTCCATAATGAATTGTAAATATCTCTTTTATAAATTACAGATAACATACAAACGCTTATCAGTTCGTCAATTCTAATTTCTATATCGTTTAAATTATCTTCCTTTATTTCATTAACTAAATTGGAATCATCTTTCAAAACATCTAAATTCATAAAACCATTTATAAATGTATTTACATCATGTTTAGCTAAAAACAAATTATGTAAAGAAGTCTCTATATTCCCATAAACACTTTTGTCATTAAATAAATCATTTTTCATAGTTTTATTTATAAGATTAAACTTTTTGCTTAGAATAGTATAAGTTTCTGAATTTATTGGTTGCTTTTTTTTATTATTTTCAATCAAATATAACTCTTTAACTATTTTTTCTATATCATTACAGTATTCTAATAAAATAAATGCACTTTGGACATCATAAAATAAAGAAAAATAATTTATATTATGATTAATATCTTCATATTCATATTGATTCAATTTATCAATAAATGAATAATCTACATCATCAAATAAATAATCATTCTTTTTGGTTGTATAAATTCCATTTATAAAGACTTTTCTTATATTCAATAGTTCATCTTTTATATTTAAAATTTCTAAGTAACTTTCAAACTTAGAGTCACCATATAAATTATTAAAATTTTCGTCTTTTAGTATGTCTTGTTCATTTTCTGTAATGGAAAAACAATAATTTTTCATGATTTTACCTTGGTATGTATCATTCTCTATCAAACTCAAATATGATTTTGATAATGATATAAGTTTATTTAATTTTGATACTACACTTGATGGATGATACATTTCAAATGATTTTAAAATATTAGTTTTATAATTCTCAGCTGTAATAGATTCACTTGTACACTTTGTTGATTTATATTCAAAATCATCAAATCTACCTACTTTTAAATTAGGTCTATAGCTCAATACATCTTCTTCATTTATACTTTTATTCATATTCCTTAAACCTTCCTTGTTTAAATATCTTAGATTTGCATACTTAAGCTTGTTAGCATTTAAATAATGCTAACAAGCTTATTTGAGGTTATTAGACTTGTTGGTATTGCGTGGCTTTTTGAGTGGACATATTTTCTATTCACTTGGTAATATACCCTATATAAAATATACTTTGTTAAATTAAAAAGTATATTTTTTCTTTTATATAAAATTTTTTTTTAATTTACTTTCAATATCTGCTAAAGTATTTCCATATGTAAAATCAGTTATGCTCATATTATTTGCTACATTATGATTCAAATTTTCATCATAGGCTAACTTATAATACTTAAGCTTACTCTGAAAGTTGTTATTTGTATTTATTATTAACTCCCTGTGATTTTCATCTACTTTTACAACTACACCTAAATAGTTATATCCTTTTTCTATAGCATGCTTAAAACAACTCTCTAAATTGATTTTTTTTAACATTTTCTCCCCCTATTATGTTTAACTTTTTATATTTATTTATATACATGTATACAATGATTAATTTTCGTATCATCAAAATTAATATTATATAAAAAATATTCTACCTACCATACTATTTAATTTATTAAAATTTACATTATTAAATATAATTTTTACATTACAATAGTAAAAGAGCTTAATTTTCGTCAAATGTCAAAGAATATTTATCATCTATATATATACCTATACAGTTCTGCATTTTGTAACAAAAAAACAAAATTTATATTATGCTTTTTGTAGAATATATGTATTTAGAGCAAAATATTGTCTTTATAATTATATACTTGTTTAAATATTTCAAATTAATTTTCATAATATAAGAAATTATACAATCTCTTATACTAATATATCTAACAAAAAATGGATTTAATTTATCATATAATTTCTTAAAAACTAATATGAATAAAATTAAATCCATTATCATCAATTGTGAAACTATGCATTTGATTTTTTTATTATAAAAGGAATTGTTACAATTGTACCTATTAAAGCATCTACCATATCAATCATAGTATCTTCTAGTCCACCAGCTTGTGTAGTAGTACCAATAAAAGTATCCATTAAAAATTCACCTATCTCCCACAAACTAGCTACTCCCATACTAAACATAAATACAAATATGATTAAAAATATTTTACTCATTTTGCTTATATCTCTTTGTGTATAGAAATATTTGATTATGGAAAATGCCACAATAGCAGATATTATTCCTGACCACAAATGTAAAAAATCATCATAATAATTTATATCATAAAAATTAAAACAAGTACCTAACAATGCTGAAAACATTATAAATAAAGCAAGAACTATATATAGCTCTTTACTCAACAACCTTTGATTTTGCTTATTTATAAAACTCAGTATAAAAGTACCAACTAAACTTATTGCTACTAATCCTATGTTACCTAATTCTTTGTTGATTGCAAAAAATATAGCAGAAAAAATATAAACTATATATAATAATATAGTTATTGGTTTTAAAAGTTTATTCATACACACTTTACCTTTCTAAAACAAGTCTATAATAGCTTAGGATTAACATCATTATCGCCATAACCATAAAGATTTAGTGGTTTAAGAGCTGGTCCTTCAAGTATATTTCCCTTGTAGTCAAATCTAGAACCATGACATGGACAGTCCCATGTTTTTTCTTCACTATTAAAATTCAGTTCACATCCTAAATGAGTACATGTAGTATCTACAATATAAAATTCTCCCATATCATCCTTATACACACCATATCTTTTCCCATCAATATTAACAATCTTTCCTTCTCCATTATTTTTAGGCATATCTCCACTACCTATTTTTAATTTTCCACTTACATAATTCATTGCTACATTTGCATTTTCCTTTATAAAATCCTTTGAGAAATAACTGCCTAATCTTGATGGATTAAAAGTATCTTTATAGGCTGAATTATTATTTACTATCAAATCCTTTATTATTATTCCTGCAACAGTACCATTAGTAATCCCCCATTTAGAGAAACCTGTAGCTACATAAATATTGTTTTCTCTTTTATTAATGTAACCTATATAAGGAACATTATCAAAACTCATATTATCTTGAGCTGACCATTTACACTTAAAATCTTTTACCTTAAAGACCTTTTTTCCATAATGCTCTAAGTCATTAAATATTTCTTTCTCAGTTCCTCCTTGACCAACTTTATGGTCTCCTCCTCCAAAGATTAGTAAGTTCTCATTTCCATCATTATATTGTCTAAAGGTTATGGATGGGTCATCTATACTTATAAACATACCTTCTGGCAATTTATTTTCTAAAACTGCTGCCATTAAATAAGCACGTTCTGCGTATTCTTTTGCAAAATAAAAATTCAATCCATCATACCATGGACTATGGGATGAAATTATAACATTCTCAGCTTCTATTATATTATCTTCTCTTGTCTTAACTCTACATATTTCCCCTTTTTCTAAATCCACTACTGGTGTATCTTCATATATTTTTAGACCTAAGTGTACTGCTATTTCTGCTAATCCATCAATATACTTTTTGGGGTTAAATTGACCTTGATTTGTAAAACTAATAGCTCCCTTTATATCTAATGGAATATCTTCTATAGTTTCATGATATTCACACTCTATTCCTATTTTTTTACATGTACGATATTCATCCTTTATATCCTTTATAGTATCTTCTTTTTCTGTAAACACAAAAGATGGTTCTCTTTTAAAATCACATTTGATATTATTATCTGTTATTATTTGTTCAATTAAGTTTAGAGCTTCATTATTTGCATTATAATATGATTTTGCTTTCTCTAATCCATATTTTTTCTCTATCTTAGAATAAAATATGTCATGCTGACAAGTTACTTTACCAGTATTTCTTCCTGAAGTTCCATATCCTATTTTATCAGCTTCAACAAGCGCTACTTTTTTACCCTCTTTTGCTAATAAATATGCAGTTGTTAATCCAGTTATACCTCCACCTACTATAAGACACTCCACTTTTATATTTTCGCCTAATTTTTTATATTCCTTTGGATTTGAATTTGAAAACCAATACGATTCGTTCATATAAAATACTCCTTTACATATTAAATAATAGTAGTTTTCCCATCATCAAGTTTATTTATTATAAATAGCATAAAAAATAAATATCTCTTTGTAATGAATACTCTGTTATATTACTTAGTATAAATAGAAATAACTATATAATTAAGTCAACGCAATTAATAACACATACCAAAATTTAGTGTATAGAATCTACAAATTTTATAAAATAAAAACTAATACATCTCTGATTAGCATTTTATAGTTACAAAAAAATATTACTAGAAATCAAATTTTCCAGTAATATTTAATAACAAAACATATCTATACAAATTTATAAGTCTTTCTATAAAATTAATATACCTCACTAAGCCTTTCTTCTAGCTTAGTCTGAACAAAGCCTAATATAAGATTTACAATCCAATATACTACTATTACACAAGTAAAAGCTTCCAAATATTTATAACTTGCTGCTGCTTCTGATTGAGCAACTGCCATAATTTCTGTAACCCCAATAGTAAAAGCAAGAGAAGTTCCTTTTATAATATCTGCAAAAGTATTTGTAAAGGGTGGAACTGCAACTCTTATAGCTTGTGGCAAGACAATTCTTTTCATTGTTTGTACATACGTCATTCCAAATGCCAAACTTGCTTCTATTTGACCTTTATCTACAGATGTTATAGCACCTCTTAAACTTTCTGCAAAATAGGCAGAAGAATTTAAACCAATTACTATTACTGCTGCTGAAAATGCTTCCAATGTTTTAAGTTCTGGTACTAATTGTATTAGACCAAAGTATATGAAAAAAAGTTGAGCAGCAAGAGGAGTACCTCTAAAAAATGAAATGTATATTCTTGATACTGTTTTTAAAATAGGAACTTTAGCATCTACAATTAATGCTATGAGTAAAGCTACAACAATTCCCAATACCAAAGATAACAGAGACATTTTGAATGTTACTGTCAAATATTTTAATATTAACGGAAATATACCTGCTGCAAATCCAAAATCAAATACTTGCATCATTAACCTCCAATTAATTTTCCTTAGTTGTATCTAAGCCAAACCATTTTTCAGATAGTTTTGTAAATGTTCCATCTTCATGCATTGCTTTTATAGCTTTATTTACATCCTCTATTATAACTTTACTTTTTTCTTCTTTTCTAAATGGATATTGATTTACTTCATATACACCAGTATCTATATCTGCAACTTTTAATTTAAGTTTACCTTGTTCTATAGTTGTTTTAGCTTTAACCTCTGAAAGCCATGCAATATCAATTCTTCCATTCTCTACATCTTTTTCCATAGGTACTCCATCATATGTAACTATATCAAGTCCTAAGTTATGTTTTTCATTTAAATCTCTTATAGTTTTTTCTCCATTACCACCTAGAACACAACCTACCTTTTTACCTTTTATGTCTTCTATCTTACTTATAGTGCTATCCTCTGGCACTATAAATTTATATTTACTATATGCATAGGTATCCGAAAAATCATATTTTTCTACTCTTTCAGGAGTAGTTGACATTTGGTGTGCTACTGTATCAACTTTACCAGCATCTAACATACCCATAAGTCCACTAAATTTAGCAGTTTTAAACTCTATTTTATAACCTGTTCTTTTTGATATTTCTTTCCATACATCAATTTCAAAACCTTTATTTTCATCATTTTCTTTATAACACCATGGTGCATATTCTACCGATACTCCTACATTTAAAATTCCTTTATCTTTTTGAGAATCATCTTGTGTTGTAGCTTCACCATCTTTACTTGAACAGCCAACTAACATTGTTGTCCCTAAAACTAATGTCAATAATAATGGTAATACTTTTTTACTTTTTAATTTCAAAAATAACACTCCCTCTTTCTATATATTTGTGTACTCAAACATAATATCATAATTTGAAAAGGTTTTTTATTGCTTTTCTCTATATAATTCGACACTGATATTCTTCTTTTCTATACTTTCTTTGTAATTTATTTTTGAAATTAATACTATTTTGTTAAATTTATATTTATTTTTATTTTCTATCAATAATTAACAATTTAGTTATAAAATTTAATTTACATGTTAAAAATTATAAGCTCTTAAAATAACTTTACACAAAAAGTGAACTTTGTATATCAAAGTTCACTTTTTTGAATTCCTTGCTCTAGGATAATGCAGTAATATATTAATTTTTATAAAATAAAGTATTTTTAATTATTAAATAATCTTTATTTACTATGCTTCTTGATTTAGTGGTTTTTTAAGTAATGCTAAAAGCATCATTCCAACCACAGCACCTATAGCTATAGCTAATATATATCCAAGTGGATGAGTAACTACTGGTATAACAAATACTCCTCCATGAGGTGCACGAAGAGCTGCATTGAACAACATACTAAGTGCTCCTGCTACTGCTGAACCTCCTATACATGCTGGTATAACATGAAGTGGGTCTCCAGCTGCAAAAGGTATAGCTCCTTCAGTTACAAAAGATAATCCCATTACATAGTTAACTTTACCAGAATCTCTTTCTTCTTTTGTAAATCTATTTTTAAAGAATGTAGTTGCAAGAGCTATCGCAAGAGGTGGAACCATACCTCCAGCCATTACCGCTGCCATTATTTCAAATTGCCCTGATTCAAGTGATGCAACCCCAAATACATATGCTGCTTTATTTACAGGTCCACCCATATCTACAGCCATCATTCCACCCAAAACTAATCCTAAAACTATTTTTGAAGTTCCTCCTAAGCCATTTAAAAATCCAACCATTGTATTATTAATTGCTGTAACTGGAGGTATTACTAAAAATGTCATTATAATCCCCATCAAAAGCGTTCCAAATAAAGGATATAATAATACGGGTTTTATTCCTTCCAATGAAGTTGGTAATACACTAAATACCTTCTTAAGTCCTTCTACTAAATAACCTGCTATAAAACCTGCAAGTAATGCACCTAAAAACCCTGAACCACCATCACCTGCAAGAGCTCCTCCTACAAAACCTACAACAAATGCTGGTCTATCAGATATAGAGTATGCTATATATCCTGCAAGTACAGGTAGCATAAATCCAAAAGCTTTATCTCCTATTCCCTTAAAAAATGCTGCTGTTGGAGTATTTGAACCAAAATTTGAAGGATTAATAGAATAATCATCAAGTAAAAATGCTATTGCTATAAGTATTCCTCCACCAATAACAAATGGTAACATATTAGATACACCATTCATTAAATGTTTATACACTTTTCTAAATCCACTTTCATTTTCTTCATTTGATTCGTTGTGATTTGCCTCTCCTCCATGATAAACTGGAGCATCACCATTTACAGCTTTATCTATAAGTTCCTCTGCTTTGTGTATACCATCAGCAACTTTAGTCTTTATGACTTTCTTCCCATTGAATCTAGCCATCTCAACATTCTTATCTGCTGCCACTATTATACATGTTGCATTTTCTATTTCTTCTTTTGTAAGTCTATTTTTGATGCCTGCTGAACCATTAGTTTCCACTTTTATTGATATTCCTTTGCTTTCAGCCATTTTGTTTAAACTTTCAGCTGCCATAAATGTATGTGCTATTCCAGTTGGGCATGCTGTTACTGCCAAAATTTGAGGATATTTATTAATATCTTTATCCTTAGTATCTACTATATTTTCTTTTTTAATTATTTCATCTTGATATTCCTCACTGAACTTTTCTCTTTCTTTTTTATCTATTATTGCCTTAAATTCTTTCTCAGAAGTTGAATTTATAAGTTTATTTCTAAAATCTTCATCCATAAGTATTGTAGATAATCTTGATAGCACTTCCAGATGTGTATTATTAGCTCCATCTGGTGCAGCTATCATAAAAAATAGATTTGATAAACTTCCATCAAATGATTCATAATCTATACCTTCTTTTGATATTGCTGCTGCTATACAAGCTTTAGTAACTGATGTGTTCTTAGCATGAGGAATAGCTACACCTTCTCCAACTCCTGTTGTACTCATTTCCTCACGAGCTAAAATAGCTTTTTTATAAGTTTCTTTGTCCTTTAAATTACCACTGTTTGCAACTAATTCAACTAATTCTTCTATTGCTTCTGATTTGTTTTTTGACTTTAAATTCAACTTAATTGATTTTTCATCTAGTAAATCTATAATTTTCATAATTCCTAACTTCCTTTCTATATATTTTTAGATATTTTAGAATCTATTTACAGATATTTCATTTACCAACTCATCAATGTATTCTCTTTTAGCTAAGTCATATGAAAAAGCAGTTGCACTACCTGATGCTGCTCCTAATTTAAGAGCATAATCATATTTGCCAGTATTCAAATATCCAGATATAAATCCAGCCACCATTGAATCACCTGCTCCTACAGAATTCTTGACTTTCCCTTTAGGTACATTACTTATAAGTACCTCATCTTCTTCTGTAACTAGCAGTGCTCCATCTTTACCCATTGAGACTAAAACATTTTTAGCCCCTAGTTGCTTTAATTTCTTAGCATATTTTACTATATCTTCATTTGAGTTTAATTTAACATTAAACAATTCTTCTAATTCATCACTATTAGGTTTAATTAGAAAAGGCTTGTATTTTAAAACATTAAGAAGAAGATTTTTAGTTGCATCTACTACAACTCTTATATTTTTTTCTTCTAGTCTAGACATTATATTCTCATATAGTTTTTCATCTAAAGTAGAAGGTATACTTCCTGCCAATATTAAAATATCATCTTGATTTAATTTATCAAGTTTTTTATACAACAAGTCAATATATTCATCAGCTATATTTGGTCCTTGCCCATTAATCTCAGTTTCTTCCAATTCTTTTATTTTTACATTTATTCTTGTAAAACCACTTTTTAACCTTATAAAATCTGTCTTCAAATTCTTTTCTTCTAATGTTTTTATTATATATTCTCCAGTAAAGCCACTTATAAAACCTAAAGATGTATTATCATTTCCAAGTTCTTTTAGTATACGAGATACATTTATACCTTTTCCTCCTGGATAAACGTATTCTTCATTTACACGATTTGTATTTCCAGTCTTTAATTTATCTAGTTTAACTATATAATCTATTGATGGATTTAATGTCACTGTATAAATCATCTTGCCACCTCTTTTTATTTATTTACTTTATGTTTATATCTTAACTTCATATTAATATCTCTGAAAGTCAAAAAATTTCTCTTAATTAAAAGAGAAATTTATCGTTTTTATTTTATTTAGTTTTATATTATCCAAACTTACAAGTGTATATGCAATACTATATGATATCTCTCTACTTAAATAAGTTTACAAACTTTTCAAAATTGCTATTTTCACATATACTTATAACTTTTGCTATAGAATCTACTCTTTTATATATATTTGAAAATATAACTTCATAATCCAATATTTTATCCTTATCAAGAGCTAACATTATTATCAAACGAACATCTGATATTTCCCAAGCAATAGGAGTCTTCAATATTCCAATTGCTATTTTGTTTTCAAAAACTTTTCCAATTGCTCCATGTGGTATGGTTACCATATTTCCTATTTCAGTTGTAGCTATTTTTTCTCTCTCAAAGTAAGAATTTTTCATATCATCATCTATGTAACCTTTTTGCACAAGTTTACTTGCCATAAAATTTATAACGTCTTCTTTCCTTTTAAAATCTAAATCAGTAAAAAATAATTCATTATCAAGAAGATTTTTTATATCTAAATCTAAATATATATTTCCTGTTTCTATATATTTTTCAATTAATTTGATTTCTTTTTCACTTAAAATAGGAGATATATTTATTACTGGTATATCTGCTATTTCAATAGGAACAGTAGATATTACAAAATCAACATCTATAACTTTTATATATTCAACTAAGTATGAAGGAATAACTTTTAATATTTCTAGTTTTTCTTTAAATACATTTTCCAATTTAGCCTTTATTAACATTGATGTCCCTATACCTGATGTGCAAACTATTATAGTCTTGAAAACCTTATCTTTATTATTATAAGAAGCCCTTTCAACAGCTCCGCCTATATGTAGAGCTATGTTTGCAACCTCATCCTCATTGATTTCTATGTTTAAGTCTTTTTCTATTGTTTTTTTAGCTATACTAGCTAGCTCAAAAGCAAATGGATATTTTATTTTAATGTCTTGAGCTATTATAGGTGATTGATTTATACCTAGCTTTATTTTTTTACACAGACTACTAATATGCTTATATAAAAATTCTTCAAATATCTCATCATGACTTATATCTATTGAGGTAGCTAATTTTAAATTTTTACAAAAGGTTTTTATTGAGCTTATTATAATTTCTTTATTTTGTTCATTTTCCAAAATTGAACTTCTTTTATTACTATAATTTTCTACAAAACTTTCTATAAATTCTTTTTCATCGCACTTGTGTCGACTTAACATAACTAGTATATTATTCAACACATTTTTAAATTCTATGTCAGTTAATACCAAGCCATTTTCATTTAATACATCTAATAAGATTTTTTTTATTATTAATTTTTTTTCTCTTATATCATCATTTAAAAAATCATTTAGAGTCAATTGATTATCTCTCTTATTACTCAAATCAATTATACAATTTACTATTCTATCTTCATTTTCAGAAATACAGATACCTTGCTTATGCTTGGACTTAATCGAAATGGAATACTTTTCTAATATTCTTTTTACTTCTTTTAAGTCATTTTTTACTGTTGAAACACTCACATACATGGAATCTGCTAAATCTTCAAGCCTTATGGTATTTTTTTCTTCATTACTCAAGGTTAGCACTTTTCTGATTATATACTCTACTCTATCTACATCATCGTATAGATTGCTATTTAGGTTCACCTCATCAAAGCTCCCCTCTAGCTTATAACCAACTCCTCGTATTGATAGAATTTTGCTTTTTTTAAGTTGTTTATTAATATCTTTTATTTCATTTTGTATAGTTTTTGAAGAGCATCCTATTTCTTGACTCAAGGCAAGACCACTAATTGTATCTTCAGAATTTAACAGGATTTTTATTATACTTATCTGTCTTGCTGTTATATTTAAACTCATAAAATCACCTTTTACTCTAAATATTGATTTCTCAATTTTTTTATTTCTTCTTTATCTAAACTAAATTCTCCATATAAATATTTTTCCACACTACTGTATTCTTCATCAATTCTTCTAAAAGCAGTCTTCATATATTCTTCATTCACACCAAATATATAATTTAATTTTTCTTTTGGAATTCCTTTAAATTTAGGCTTATATTCAATAAACCTTTCTATTTCTCTATCTGCAAATTCATTGCTTTTCAAATAATCTTTCATTATGTTCTCTCTTGATACACCTAAAATCATAAGAATTATAGCACTCCCTACACCAGTTCTATCTTTCCCTGCTGTACAATGATTTAATATTGGTAAATTAGAATAATCCTTTACAAGCTCTACCAATTTTTTATAAGATGGATTTCTTATTGGTAAATTATAATAACTATTGTTTAACATATTAAATGCACCATCTTTTTCAAACAAACCATCAATCATATCTTCAATAGAACCAAAATTCCCTTCTGATTCTTCTAACTCTCTCATAGCTGGAATTCTTATGTTTTTTATATTTGATATTATTGTTGATGGATGTTTACGAGCTTCTTCGTCACTTCTATAATCAAATATATATTTAATATTTAATTCTTTTAAAATTTTTATATCATTTTTACTTAGATTTGATAATTTTGCAGACCTATAAAATAAACCATACTTTACAGTCCTACCATCTTCAGTTTTATTACCACCTAAATCTCTAAAATTTTTCATCTTACCACCTCTTAAAAGCTATCTATTGTACTTGTATTTAATAATATTTATAAATTAATTTTATCACAATTTCATATTGTTTATTTAAAATATTTTTTAGTATTTAGTTAGCAATTGTAAAATATAAAAGTATATCTTTATACAAAATTAACCTAAATTTTACATAATTTATTTACTTTGTAGAAGCTTTATAGTTTATAATCAATATACAGTAGTATATTTTATGTAAAAAAGACCATATTTACAATAATATCAAATACATTGGAGGTTTTATATTATGGACATTCAAA
This sequence comes from Clostridioides difficile, assembly GCF_001299635.1. Classification (GTDB taxonomy): domain Bacteria; phylum Bacillota; class Clostridia; order Peptostreptococcales; family Peptostreptococcaceae; genus Clostridioides; species Clostridioides difficile_A. The sequence goes on from NZ_JRHN01000041.1 coordinate 44,314, forward strand.
AGCAAAAGAATTTTATAATTAAGTTTACATATGTTGTCTTAATAGGAAGTATTGTATATATTGCGTTAAAATTCTTGTTACCATTGTTGATGCCTTTTGTAATCAGTTTTATCATTGCATCCATCTTAAGACCTATTATAAGACTTATTACAAATAATACGAATTTAAATCGTACATTTATTTCTGTAACAGTACTTTTAGCCTTTTATGGATTATGCATATTTTTATTAATTAGTTTTGGTGCAAAAATATTTACGAGTGTAAGTGACATATTTTTTAGACTTCCTGAAATATATAAATCAAATATACAACCAACACTAAATACTCTGTTTTCTAAAATAGATGCTAGTACACCTAATGTTAACCTAGCATTGATACTTGGTTGGGATAATATAAGTCAATCGATGATGTCTTTAGTCGCCTCTGTTTCAACAAATGCACTTAATGCTATTGCAAGTATTGCAAGTAAAACGCCTGCATTTATGCTAAAACTTATTATTACCTTGATTGCTTCTTTTTTCTTTACTTTTGACTATCAAAAAATAGTAAACTTTATCTTAAAACAATTTCCAGAAAAAAGTCAGCTTATGATAATAAATATAAAAAATAGTAGTATTAATGCTCTTTTAAAACTGCTAAAAGCGTATGCAATACTACTATCAGTGACATTTATAGAGCTACTTATTGGACTTAATATCCTAAGAGTTGAAAATGCATTTGCTATATCTGTCATAATAGCACTTGTTGATATTTTACCAGTCTTAGGTACAGGAAGTATTTTGACACCTTGGATGATTATTTCATTAATTAATGGCAATATCAACTTAGCAATAGGGCTTCTAATACTATATATCATTATAACTGTAGTTAGACAGATACTAGAACCAAAGGTAGTAGGACACCAAATTGGTCTATACCCTTTAATAACTCTAATGTGTATGTTTATTGGAGCTCAACTATTTGGAATAGCTGGATTATTTGGATTTCCCATCGCAGCTACAATCATAAAAAATCTACACGATAATGGTATTATCACTGCATTTAAATAGATTAGCTTTTACATTTTATTTAAACTTAAAATAGTGAGATGTATTGTACATCTCACTATTTTTGCTACTCTTTACAAATAATATCAATCATTTCTTTATATTCGTCTTCATTATTTAAAACATCTACATTCTTAAATTTTTCTTTAATTTCTAATGAGTAAGATATTGTATATGGAATAAATTTTTCTATTTCTTTTATATATTCCTTAGAAAAAAATTCAGCATTATACACTACAGAAAATAAGATTAACATCAAGCAATCATTCTTTATCATAGTTATTACAGATTCGTTTTTATTATTAATTTTAAAACCATCTATCAATTCAATAGTAAAATTTATTAATTTATTTGTGATTTTATCTAAAGTTCCATTTTTTATCGTTTCTGTCATAACAGTTTCATGATTGAATTTTAAATCTTCTTTTATATCCTGCAAATCGTCAGATATTTGCAATAAAAATCCATAACCAATGCAAAACTCTATTTCTTCCTTTGTCATCAAACCACTTATTAAGTATCCATCTACTAAAACAGATGAACCACCTTTTTCAATAGAAATAGATAATAATTCTTCTTCACACAAATTACTTTTTCTATCTTGTTGCTTTAAGCTCTTTACTTGACTTTTAAATATCAATAATAGTGACTCATAGACTTCTTTAAATTTTTCTCTAGGATAAACACTTTCAATATAATCAATCATTTGGGATACTTTACTTTCATGGTAGTTATTAGGTTTAATTTGTTCTCCCAAGAGTCTTTTTTCTAACCAGCTATTAAATAAGACTTTATCAATTTCATTTATATTTGTATTGTCTAAATAGTTGTCTGTATATGGATATAACATGCTATATGCAAAGTTTGCTTTTGAATAATAAACTTCTTTATCAAATAATAATTGTAATGCATTTGAAATCCACACATTCCTCATAGCCTGCATAATATTACTTATAGGCAAATCATCATCAAATTTTCTGGCATCTCTAATAAACTGTTTTGTTATACCTAAAAACTTTTTTCTATCTTCAACATCCATTTTTTCTAACTTGAAAATATTGTCTTTTTCTAATGTGTTTTGTAAAAATACCTCACCTTTTTTTACCCACATTCTTCTCAATACAAAATCACTTGGATATTTTTTTAAGTGAGTTGATAATGTATCTATCAATTTATCCAATTCTTTTTCACTCTTTTTTTGTGAATTTTTACTATATGTTTCTATATTCTCAGATAATTCAACACTTGAATTATTCCATGTATCCTCACATTTTTTACAATAATATTCAAATATAATATTTAAATCCATTTAACAGCCCTACTTTCATGCCTAAATTATACACTATATTATATCAGTACATATAACTAATATATAGTTAAACTTCTAATTGTGTATAATAATAATTTAAAAACTATTTATTTTTCAATTTAGCTAGTGCTTCTGCAAATGGATTATTAAATGTTTCTTGAGTTTTGTTTTGATTTTTTAAGTATTGATTAACATCTTTTTTTGATGCCTTCTTTTTTTCCTCTTGCTTTCTTTTATTGAAAGATGACAATTTCTCTCTATATCCACAGTTACAAGTGAAGATTCTTCCTTCACCTTCTCCACGAAGTTCTAATTTCTTATGACAATTAGGGCACCTTGAATTAGTTACTTGCGATATAGTTTTTCTAGTATTACACTCTCTATCTTCACAAATCAGCATTTTACCTTTTTTACCATTTACCTCCAGCATGAATTTACCACACTCTGGACATCTATTTTTAGTTAAATTATCATGTTTAAATTTATTATCACTATTTTTCACTTCTAAGACAATGTCTTTTGAATAATCTTTCATATCATTTATAAATGTGTTTTTATTAAGTTTTCCCTTTGAAATCTCCAATAGTTTTTTTTCCCATGAAGCTGTAAGTTCTGGTGTTTTCAAATCTACTGGAACTAAATCCAATAATTGTCTCCCTTTTGATGTTATATATATATCTTTATTTTTCTTTTCCATCAAAAATGAATTGAACAATTTTTCTATTATATCTGCTCTTGTAGCAACTGTTCCAAGACCATTTTTTTCCATAGCTGTTAATAATGTGCCCTCATTTAAATATGGTGGTGGATTTGTTTTACCTGAAGTTACCTTTAATTCCTTAACTTTAAGTATGTCTTTTTCTAAAACATTTGGTATACTTTCATATTCATCTTCATCATCAATATCTTTATAGCTTTCCTTCCATCCTAAATTTATTACTTTATTTCCCTTTGCTTTGAATGTTTCTCCCTCTATACTTGCATTTATAGTTGTCTGCTCATATTCAAATGGAGGAGATAATACTGCTAAAAATCTTTTTACTACAAGATTATATATTTTTCGCTCTTTATCACTAAAATCACTCATAAATACCTTCTGCTCTGTTGGTATTATTGCATGATGGTCTGTTACCTTTGAATTATCAACAAAAGATTTATTAGCTGTAATATTGCTTTTTAATAATTTGTTGCAAATCTTTGAATAATCACTAACATTTACAGCTTTTATCCTGTCTTTTAATGTCCCAACAATATCTGATGTTAAATATCTAGAATCAGTTCTAGGATAAGTAAGCACTTTATGATGCTCATATAACTTTTGCATTATAGACAATGTTTCTTTTGCTGAAAATCCAAACATTTTATTTGCATCTCTTTGCAACTCTGTTAAATCATATAGTGCAGGAGAATATTTTTTCTTATATGATTTACTTACCTCAGATATTTTTATATCTAAATTTTTCACCTTTTTTAATGTAGAATCTATCTTTTCTTTACTGAAGGTTGAAGAATTGTTGTTCTTATCACTCCAAATAAATTTTATGTCTGAACTTCCCTTTGTAGCAATTAACTCCAATCCATAGTATTCTTTAGGTTTAAAATCTCTTATTTCTTCCTCTCTCTTTAGTAACATGGCAAGAGTTGGTGTTTGAACTCTTCCACAAGAAAGTTGCGCATTATACTTTGTTGTCAAAGCTCTAGTTGCATTTATTCCAATAATCCAATCAGCTTCTGCTCGTGCTATTGCTGAATAATATAAATTCTCATATTCTTTTCCACTTTTTAATTTTGCAAAACCTTCTTTTATTGCTTTATCTGTACTTGAAGAAATCCAAAGACGTTTTAAAGGCTTTTTTACTTGTGATTTTTCTATTATCCATCTTGCCACAAGTTCTCCTTCACGACCTGCATCTGTTGCTATAACTATTTCATCTATATCATTCCTATTCATTTGAGCCTTGACTGTATTAAATTGCTTTCCACTCTTTTTTATTACAACAGTCTTTAGATACTTAGGAAGAATTGGTAAGTCTTCTAAGTTCCATGATTTATATCTTTCTCCATAACTTTCAGGGTCTGCAAGTGTAACTAAATGACCTAATGCCCAAGTAACTACATACTTTGGCCCCTCTATATATCCATTTTTTTCATTTTTCGACCCCAAAACTTTTGCTATATCTCTTCCAACAGAAGGTTTTTCTGCTAGTACTAATATTTTTCCCATCTAAAAATACTTCCTTTCTCTATGTTCAATCTCATATTGCACTTAAAATCTAAATAAATAGAACTTTTCTTAATATCGTAACTATAATATTACCATAATTTAATGGTATCTAATTAATTATTTAAGATTTTCTTATTTTTTTATCTAAAACTTATTTTATACCTAATTTATATGCTTATTATTACATCAAATTTCACGTATATTACTTATATTTTTAAATTTATAATTCGTAATTAGACTTACATTTTTATATTTTCTTACTGTTTTTTAATTTTTTAGTTGACAAAACATAAAAACTTATATTAATATTATTAATACAATAAGCTATGACAAATCAATATCCGGTTAAGATTTTATAGAAGAGTTGCTATCTAGCACACCGAAGGAGTAACACTCTCAGGTACTTTTTAAAAGTAGGACTGTAAAATTTACGGAACTCTGGAGAGACCCATTATGGGCGCCGAAGGGGCAAGGCTTTTATGCTCAATCTCTCAGGCAAAAGGACAGGGATTATCTACCAAAATCAGTATTATTAATACTTTTATTTTGGTTGTTAATTAGTGTATATCCAGAGCTGAATCTTTTTTAGATTTAGCTTTTTTTATTACACTAGAAATTATTAATAAATTATACTTATTTCCTGTCAATTACTTCATTAAAAATTCTATTGATTATGCAAAGCAAAAAAAATGAGGGAGTGTTTTTATGAATCTAATTGATATTTTAAACAAAGTTGATGCTTTTATTTGGGGACCACCCTTACTAGTACTACTTGTTGGTACTGGTATATTACTTACTGTTAAACTTGGAGTTATACAAATAACTAAACTTCCAAGGGCTCTTAAATTAATCTTCTCTGCTGAAAACAAAGGTAGTGGTGATGTTTCAAGTTTTGCAGCTTTATGTACTGCACTAGCTGCTACAGTTGGTACTGGTAATATTGTAGGTGTTGCTACAGCTATTAAGGCTGGTGGACCTGGTGCCCTTTTTTGGATGTGGATAGCAGCATTCTTTGGAATGGCTACTAAGTATTCAGAAGGTGTTCTTGCAATAAAATATAGAACTAAAGACAAAAATGGTCAAGTGTCTGGTGGACCTATGTATTACATAGTAAATGGTATGGGTGAAAAATGGAGACCTCTTGCAATATTTTTTGCTATAAGTGGTATATTAGTTGCACTTTTAGGAATAGGTACTTTCACTCAAGTAAATTCAATAACAGATGCAATAAATAGTAGTTTTGGTGTAGACCCTAGAATTACAGGTGTCATATTAGCAGTATTTGTAGCCTTAGTTGTGTTTGGAGGTCTTAAAAGTATCTCTAATGTAGCTACTAAAATAGTACCTTTTATGGCTGTTATATACATTGTAATCTGTGGTATTATTTTAATATCTTTCTGGAACAAGATACCAGAAACTTTTATGCTAATAATTAAAAGTGCTTTTACAACTACTGCTGCAACTGGTGGTTTCCTAGGAGCAACTATCTCACTAGCTATTAGAAATGGTATAGCTCGTGGTGTATTTTCAAATGAATCTGGTCTAGGTAGTGCTCCAATAGCTGCAGCTGCGGCTAAAACTGAATGGCCAGCGGAACAGGGTCTTATATCTATGACAGGTACTTTTATAGATACTATTATAATCTGTACACTTACTGGATTCTCTCTTGTTATTTCAGGAGTATGGTGTTCAGACCTTAATGGAGCTGTTATGACACAGGCAGCTTTTAATGGAGCAATTCCTACATTTGGACCAATATTACTTACAATTAGTTTGACATTATTTGCATTTACTACAATTTTAGGTTGGAGTTATTATGGAGAAAGATGTTTTGAGTTCCTATTTGGTGTAAAAGGCATGAATGGATATAGAACTGTATTTGTTGCCATGGTACTATTAGGTGCATTCTTAAAATTAGAAGTTGTTTGGATAATTGCTGATATTGTAAATGGACTTATGGCAATACCTAACCTAATAGCTTTACTTGCATTATCTCCTATAATAGTATCTGAAACTAAAAAATACTTTGAATATATAAATTCTCCAGAAAATCAGTTGAAAAATAATGCATAAATAAAAAATATAGAATTCCAAGTCAAATTCATACGACTCTGGAATTCTATATTCGTTTAAAAAAGTATACTAAATACATTTACAAAAATAATAATTCACATAAATAGTATATCTATATTTTAATTAATATCTTAATGTAATTTGTATAGATTAAAATTTTATTTCTTCTGGATATTTCCATGATTTAAATTCATCAACATCTACTGCTTCAGGTTCCTTAAATTGATTTAACACTAAAGACCTATAGTATATTTCTGCTACTTCTTCTACATACCTTGATTTTAATAATGCCTCTTCTAAATCATTACCCACAGTTGTTAATCCATGTCTTTCTAACAAACAAGCATCTGTATATAGCAATAATTTTGAAACATTTTTAGCAAGTTTTAAAGTTCCTGGCCTTGCATATGGAGCAATATCCACATAACCACCATAATTAACAGACTCATATACAATTGGTATAATGGGTTTCTTTGCTACCGAAAAAGATGTTGCATATATAGAGTGAGTGTGTGATATAGCATTCACATTTTCCCTTGTTTTATATATTTCAATATGCATCAATATCTCACTGCTAGGCTTAATTCCCTTCTTAACTTCTATTACATTTCCATCTAAATCTAACACACAAATATGTTCTGTTTTTAATTCTCCTCTTCCTATACCAGAGGGTGTTATGAGAACATATCCAGTCTCTTTATCTCTAATACTAAAATTACCAGCCTTTTCTTTACATAAGCCATAATGTTCTGCTTTAATTGCTATCTCCACAATTTTAACCTTCAAAGACTCCAACATAATTTACCTCCAAATAATCATTTTTGACCATAGTATGCATCTTTTCCATGTTTTCTCGAAAAATGTTTATTCATAAGCACTTTATCCATAATGTTCTCAGGGCTCATTAATTCTGTATAATAAGCCATTTTTGCGACTTCTTCCAAAACTACTGCATTATGTACAGCTTCTTTCGCATTTTTGCCCCATGTAAAAGGTCCATGGTCATTCACAATTATTCCTGGACAATGAATTGGATTTTTTCCCATAAACTCTTCAACAATCACATTTCCAGTCTCCTTTTCATAATCATTACAAATTTCTTCTCGAACCATTTTTCTAGTGCATGGTATACTTCCGTAAAAATAATCTGCATGAGTAGTACCACATGCTGGTATAGATTTTCCTATTTGAGCCCAAATAGTTGCCCAACTTGAATGTGTATGCACTATTCCTCCTAATTCTTCAAACTCTTTATATAAAACTAGATGCGTTGGAGTATCTGAAGATGGCTTCAATTTACCATCAATTACATTGCCTTCTAAATCAACTACTACCATGTCTTCTACACTCATACTACTATACTCTACACCACTTGGTTTTATAACTACCAATCCTTTTTCTCTGTCTATACCACTCACATTTCCCCAGGTATAAGTAATTAGTCCTCTTGCAGGTAATTCTAAATTCGCTTTTAGTACCTCTTCCTTTAAACTTTCTAACATCTTTCTCCCCCCTACATTTTATTTAGAAAAATTATTCTTATTTTGTTTAATATCCAAATTTTATAATTTAATTATTATATTTCTACTAGTATTTTATTAAATTTAATCTCTTTCTTGCTCATTTTACTTAAAAAATCTCCTACCTCATTAAGCCCTATTTTGTGTGAAATCATTGGTGTAAAAACAATATCACCTTTTTCCATAAAATCCAAAGTTGCAGTCCATGCTCTTCCAGGATAAGGACTTGTATATGAATTCCAAGAACCTTTTAAAGTGAGTTCTCCACGCAATATACACTCAGTAGCTTCTACACTAAGCGGTAGTTCTGCATGTGATATTCCTACAAATACTATCTGCCCTCTTTTTTTCGCTATTAGTAAAGATTGTTCTTGTGTAAACCTACTACCAGCAGTTTCTATAACAATATCAGAACCACCATTGGTTATTTTTCTTATTTCTTCAATTACATTTACTTCTTTTGAATTCAAGGTATAATTTGCTCCTAGAGATTTAGAAAGTTCTAATTTTTCATTAAAAATATCGATAGCTATAATTTTAGACGCTCCAAAAACCCTTGCCCATTGTATAGTAAATTGGCCTATTGGACCACAACCTAATACAACTACACTATCTCCTACTTTAATACCTGAATTTGAAATACCATGATAAGCTATAGTTGCTGGTTCAATTCCAGCAGCAGTTTCATAGTCCAATGTATCTGGAAGTTTTAAAATATGTTCTTCAGGAACTCTTACATATTCTGCCAATGCTCCATTTACTCTTGTTCCAATTATATTGTAATCATCACACAAACCAAAATTACCCTTTTTACAATGGTTACATTCTCTACAAGGTACTAATGGAGCAACTGTCACTCTATCTCCTACATTAATATTTTTTACTTTTTCTCCAACTTTAACAACTTCCCCAGAAAATTCATGTCCTAAAATTAATGGATATGCTGTATTTCCACTCAAACCACTTACCATAGACCTAGGTAAATCTGAACCACATATTCCAACATATTTTACATTTACAAGTACTTCTTTCTCTTTTATTTCTGGTATATCTACCATTTCATATCTAACATCACCTATATTGTATAATACTGATGCTCTCATTTTATCTGACATATAAATATCTCCTTTCATGCTATATACTTGTATATAGCAATATCTATGCCATACAAAAGATAAATAGTTTATTCATGCAAATACGTTATATACAAGGTATTTTGCCAATATGAGTTACATTTTATAAAATTAGACTACATTATTGTATAAACATAAAAGAGTATGTTTGTATAACAAGACACCTAAAAAACTGACTATACAATACAATAAATTATAAATATATACATTATAAAAAGGAGTCTATATTTCATTTAAATACTTATCAAATAATCTCTGATATTTATATAAAATCAACTATAAACTCCTTTAATTACTCTTTTTATCACTTATAACTTTAAACTGCTACAGACTCCTCTGCTACATTTTTAAGTGCTTGCTTTTCTAAATAATCAAGTATACTTGCTTTATTTTTTCTAAATAACGCCCATAAGATGAAGTAAATTACAATCGAAAGACCTATATAAATCGGATTTGCACTTAAAAACGCAAAGAAAACTAATCCCATCAAAGGTTTTCCTAATATATTGAAACTTGTTATTAGCATTGCTCCTGCTGGTATAGCAACTCCTATTCCTGTAGCCATATCTGTAAATAATGGTGCTGTAGATGTACAAATATATAATCCTAGCCCAAACCAAATTATACCTGAAACTAATACTTTTGGAATATTACCATTATGTATAGCAACTAAACCTTGCACCATGTATGGAATTGCCAATAAATCTACAACTGGTAATACCTTATTACCAGGAAGTATCATGGCTACTACAAGCATTATTGGAATTAAAATAAGACCTGATATTAGTGTTGCAGGTTCACCATATCCAACAGCATCATTTACTGCTATATACCACTCACGATTTCCAGCTTTTTGCATAATCTTTCTAGCAGCTTCTGTTATAGGTGCAAATGCTTGAGCAAACATACTTGCTACTTTAGGGAAAATTGCCATAACAGCACTCGTAGATATTCCTACCTTCATTATTTCTCCCCAAGCTTCCATAGTATTTATTCTTGTCATATTACCTAATATCCCAATAAACATACCTAGAAAAAGACCTAAAGTAATTGGTTCACCTAAGAAACCTAGTTTTTTCTCTAGTTCTTTAGGATTTAACTTAATTTTGTTTAATCCAAGTTTATTGTATATAGGGTCTGCAAACACTGCAAATACAGAGGCCTCAACGTTATGCATAGCTATTATTGTACAATTAGGATATCTATAGTAACTGGACCATCTCTTTGCAACTAATTCTGATATTAATAAACTATATAAGTTTAATAAAACCATACATCCTATACCTAAAGGGAAATTTCCTGTTACTCCTATGACCATAGCTCCCCACACCATATACGAATAATTATTCCATAAATCTGAAGGCTGAAATACATCTGTCCATTTTACTAAAAATAAAATTGTTTGTAATAAAATTCCAAGACCTAAATATATCATTCCTGCACTTGTTGAAAATGCGACCAATGATGTAGCTTGCCAACCAACATCAAAAACTGGTAGATTTACCCCTGTACTTTCAACCATTCTATTAATAACTGGTGTTATTATTGGTGTAAAAGAATTTAATATAAGTGTAAAACCTTGTAAAGCAACTCCTGCATATACAGCAGAAAGAAACGATTTCTTTGTAGTCACTTTAAATATCTTTGCTATTATGAATATTATAATTGGAACTATAATTGCAGAACCAAATGTATCGATTATAGATTTCATAAATTCTAACATCTTTTATCCTCCTATTTATAAATATTTAATTGAATTTTCAGACTAATTATAGTATCTAAATCACAGATTTAAATACTATAATTTACACCTAGATATTACTTATTTATTCCCTCAATAACAGTTAATACTTCTTCAAAAAATGCCTCTTCACCTATTCCAGTTAAACAAGCAAACGCATTTATGGTAGGTATTCCATAATCACCTGTTTGAAGTGGACTAGTAAATGTTATAAAATCAAATCTTCCTGATTGTGCCAAATTTAGTGCTTCTGTTGGTCTAGCTTCTGTTGTTGTAATAGAAATTCCCTTATCTCCTAATACTTCTTTTAATTTACCTGCCACCATTGATGATGTAACTGTCCCTGAACCACAAACTGATAATACATTGAATTGTTTCATAATAATTTCCTCCTAATTTTATACTTTAAGTTTTTATTTTATATAAATTAAATTCATTTAAAAACAACACTTACTCTTGATTGTTTGGATTTTCACTATAACTCTATAAAATCCAATAATTGAGCTACTTCTTCTTTTGTTGACGCATTTTTTATATTTTTTAATAATTTTATATTTTGAAAAACTGACATTAAATCTTTTAATAATTTTACTTGTGAATCTGGATTCTTTACTGCTAATAAGAATACAAGTTCTACATCCAATCTATCTGTTGGGTCTATCATTGAATTAAACTTTACAGGATTTTTCAATATACCCACAGCTACATTAGATTCATTTATATGTTTTGAATCTGTATGCGGAATAGCAACACACATTTCACCAATATCAAGACCTGTTGGTAGTGTCTTTTCTCTTTCTAATACAGCACTTATGTATGTGTTTTTTACATATTCTTTTTCATACATTTTATTTCCTAATTCTTTAATAACACTTTCATAATCATTAGATTCTAAGCCTAATGATATTAAATCTACATTCATTACTTTGACTCCTCTCAATTTTTTGTTATGGCTACAGATGTTTAAATTTATCTAATATAATATTTTTGAAATCATTTTTATTAAAACACTGCTTAGCATTATTCATAAATTCTTCATCTTTTAATATTTCAAGAACATTTTTAACAATATCTTTATCATTAGTCTTAAAAACTGGCATAAATATAAAATTTACATTACCTACATTCCAGTCAATAGGATTCTTTAGTTTAACAAAAACAAACCTTGTACTATTTACAGTAGATGAATCTCCATGTGGAACACCTATGGCTCCTTTAGAATATGTTGGAAGCATTTCTTCTCTATGTAAAACAGAATCTAAGTAATCTTTTTCCACATATCCTTTATTTATAAGAATTGAACATATATACTCTAATAAATCCTTTTTAAAGTATATATTTGGTTCGAAAATAACTAAATCTTCATCAAGCATTATTTCATACACTTTAATTTGTTTGTCTTCTTGTTTTCTTGAGTTTGATAAGTATATATCCAGGTTTTTGAAAAGTTCTTTATTATATGGGATAAAATTTATACCTGGTATCTTAGGATTTATTGTCCCAACAATAGCCAATATATTGTTTGTCTCCTTCAAATTTTCAATTTTACAAAATAAATTTTCATCTAACGCACTCATTTGATAACATTTAGTATTATTATACTTTTCTTCCAATGTTTCACTTATGTATTTGGCAGTTCCTTCTCCAGTAAGACACAAAGTTACAATTGCATTTGATTTATCCATATGTTTTTCCAATTCATAGTTATATCCCATCCTATCTTTTAACAAAGAAAAAAATATTTCATCTAATTCTTCATCTCCCATAGAAACTTTCCTAGCTGCCTCTAATGCCATTAATAAATCCACTCTATCAATAGTTTTAGTATTTATATTAGTTCGCTTATTTACTATCTGACCTATGTTCGTAAGTGAACCAATATCTACCAAAAACAAAACTCCTTTTCCTTGGTCTATTATTTTTGATAATTCTACTGCCTTATTGTATATATTTATTGGTTTTTCATCTAAAGGCATATCTATAGCTACAGGAAACTTTACTCCTAAAAGTTCTTTAACCACATTTACAGTCTCAGTAGCTATACGTCCATGAGAAATTATTATTAATCCTACTTTATCTTTTTTTACTTCATTTTTTAGAGCTGATTTTATATATAGTGTTATAAATCCAACCTCATCATCTGGAATCTTAATACCAATTAATTCTTCTATTTTTATTGCAAAATTTTTACCAATTTCATATTCTTTTGAAAAATCACTTCTTATTTTTTCTAAATTTACGTTTATTATTTTTTGATTTAATTTAATTCTTTTTATAGCTTCTTCTAAGTGTATTGCCAGATATTTGAACATGTTTTTATTTACTTCTAAGCTAATACTTTTTTCAACTATATCATTCATAAGTTCTTTTACTAACTTGACTAAATCATCACTTACAAAACTATTTAAATCACTCATTGAAAAAAGCTCTTCATCACTATTAAGATTGAACTTTAAATCAGCAAATCTATTTAAAATAAAAGTCCATAAAATATTCTCTATATCTATATCTTCAATATCAAGGGATTTTAAATCATAATATTTTTTTTCAATTGTTTTGTATATATCTTCTGGTAACATATACTCGTCACTCAAAAAATTTCCTTTTACTGATGATTCATCTGAATTAAATGGCATAAATATAGCATTTTTTAAATATTTTCTTATTTCTGTGTATTCAACCTCTTGAAAAGCTGCATCTTTAAAAGAATCTTTAAGCTTTAGAACTTCATTTATATCTACTACTACTATTGACTCTTTATCTTCACCTTTGGAATTTATAAACTTCATAAAAGCTCTTGCACAAAGAACCTGAATCATATTTTGTAATTGCCCTATATTTCCACTAAATTTTTTTAGTGCAAGTATTTCAATTACATTTTTATCTACAAATATTTTTGCATTTATTCTATTACACTCTTGTTGAAAGATATTGTATATAAGGTCTATTTTCTCTTTTAGTAGTCTCTCATGTAATGGTGGTAAAGTTATTAGCATTGGTATTCTTCTTCTAAATGTCAATAATAAATTAGTTTCCACATTTTCAGTAGTAGCTCCAATTAACATAATACTTACTTTCCTTTCAGCATTAGTTTCACCTAATCTTCTAAACGTTCCTCTGTCTAATATAGAAAATAGTATTTCTTGACCTTTTGGAGGCAATCTGTGTATTTCATCTAAAAATAAAACTCCTTCATCAGCTTCCTCTACAAGACCTGGTGTATCGTATTCAGCACCTGTAAATGCACCTTTTTTATATCCAAATAACAAAGATAACAATAATTGTGGATTGTCACTATAATCAGCACAATTAAATACAACAAAATTTGAACTTTCTTTTATTACTTTTTTCTTCTTTGCAAACTCATACATATGCTTAGAAAACAAACTTTTACCAACTCCACTTTCTCCTACAATCAACGTGGGCAATCCTTTTGGAGGGTATAATATAGCTGACTTAGCCTGTTCCACTGCATTTTTAAGACTTCCCTTATTTCCTATTAGAGTTTCAAATGAATCTTCTGATTCTTCTTTAGGTATCTCTACTACATTCATTTCCAAACTTTCATTAGGCAAAAGTTCCTCTACAACTCTTCTTGATATATTAAAACCTTCTGCCATCAATTCTCTTGTGATTTCTGATATAGAAATATTTTTATTCTTTTGTAATATAGATGAAATTGCTGACTTTAGATAAGGATATCTTCTTTGCCTTGAATTACTTATATTAAGCTCTTTTCTTAAATTAGTTATATTCTCTCTAGTTGTACTTAAAAACTTTGCTATCTGAACATCTGTTAATGGTTCCTTTTTATTTTCTGTATTTATGATGTTTACAAGTTTATCTCTCAACTCCATGCTTAATAACTCCTTTCTTGATAAATTATATAAGCAACTATCATGCCATACTTAATTTAATATTTTTTGCTATTCAAACCCTGTAGGTAACTGGGTGTTATTGGTACTTATACAATTTGATAATCATTTACATTTTGTATATTTAGTAATTTACTAAATGTATTTACTATTTATAAATTTAAATAATTTAATCTTTTATTTGAATTATAATATAATAATATTTATAAATTTATAATTGAAAAACTTGTTTAATTAGATATAATAATACATATCTACTCAACAATAAAAATTATTATAAATTATGCTTTTAACACTTTCTGTTTTAAAATTTTACTTTTATATAATAGTATAAATACTTATACCATATGGTTTTGGATATACAAATGACTTTTACATGCTTTTATATGGCATATTATACTATTTTAACTTAAAAATTAATTTACGAGTATTAAATTTACATACAGAGAGGAAAACGATATGAATACATTTAAAGCTGAAATCTTATTAAAACATTCTGCAAAAGATATATTTAATATATTTACAAAATCTGCAAGATTAAATTTTCCTAATTTTAATGAAAAAAAAGCAGTGGGTACATTTGTACAACAGAAAAATAACAAAAGATTTAAGGTTGAAATAACTAATTTTGAAAAAAATAAAATATATGAGATAAAAACAAGCAATAACAGAGAAAGTATTATCACTAGATATGAACTTATACATATTGATTTAAAAAATACAAAACTTATTTTCACTGAAAGTGAAAGTGAGAGAAATGTATTTGGAAAAATTAATTCAGTCCTTGTAAGAATATTATTTGGAAAAAGACATCCAGAAGAATTTAATAAATTTATAAAGAACTTGGAAATAGAGTTAGAAAATAAGAATAATTAAAAATATGGCTTCATTGTTTTAGATAAAGATAGCAATTAAACTAATAATGAGAGGTGAAAATTTATGCCAATTAATTCTTTTGAAAATTATCCTATGAGCTGGAAACCAAAGCGACCTTCAAAAGGACAAATATTATATAAAGCTCTTGCAGAACAGTTAGAAATAGACATCAATAATGGATTGTTGTTGCCAGGTACTAAATTACCACCACAACGTGAATTGGCAGATTTTTTAGATGTTAATGTCAGTACCATCTCTAGAGCTTTTAAAATTTGTGAAAAAAAAGGATTGGTAAGTGGAGTTACTGGAAGTGGGACCTTTGTATCTTATGATACACGCTCAAATTTATTCTTAATGTCGAGTAATAATAAAATTACATTTATTGAAATGGGTACAATGAATCCAGATTTTACATTAGAAGAAATGAATACTTTGTTTAAGCATATAATTAAAGAAATCGATTTTAAAACTATATTTCAGTATGGCCAAAGAGATGGTGCCAAGTGGCAAAAAGAAGCTATTGTTAAATTAATTTATAGAGCTGGACTTGAAACTACAGCAGATAGTCTACTTCCTGCAAGTGGTGGACAAAATGCAATTGTAGCCATTTTAGCAGGTTTATTTCAACATGGAGATAAAATAGGTGTAGACCCATTAACTTACCCTGGAATAAAGACTGCAGCTAAAATGCTTGGAATACAACTAGTTCCAATTAAACAAGAAAATATGGAAATTAGTGAAGAAGGTCTATTATATGCTTGTAAAAATGAAAATATTAAAGGTCTATACATAATACCAGATTATCAAAATCCAACTACACATATAATGTCACAAAATGGGCGAAAGATGATTGCAAATATTGCATCTAAATACAATCTAATTGTTATTGAAGATGCTATTCATAGCTTACTTAATGAGGAACATTTAAATCCAGTGGCTTCTTATATACCAAATCAGACAATCTATATTACGAGTTTATCAAAAATTATTGCACCTAGCTTACGTTTGGCCTATATCTCTACACCTAAACAGTATAGAGAAGCATTATCAAGTGCTTTATACAATATTAATTTATCTCAATCCTATTTTTTAACAGAAATTGCTTATCGTATGATTAGTTCAGGAGAAGCTGATAAATTAATCAATGCTCGTCGCAAATCTGCAAGGAGAAGAAACAAGATTATTAATCAGTATTTATCTGAATATAATCTTTTAGGAAGTGATGAATGTATCTTTAGGTGGTTGATTCTGCCTGATGATATAATGGCAGAAGAATTTGAAATGGAGTCACTTAAAAAAGGTGTACAGGTTTATGCATCTGAGCGTTTTGCTGTTGGAAAGGAAAAACCTATTTCTGCAATAAGAATAGCCGTATGTGCTACAGAAAGTACAGAAGAACTTAAAGCAGGTCTTACTGTACTGAAAAGATTATTGGATGAAAAAAGATAATTGTATTGCACACAATTTTTTAATTGTGTGTATTTTTTTTTGTTGTTACAATAAAATTACAACAGATAGTAATTAATTTATAGAGATTAATATAGATTATTACCAGTATATTGATTTTGATAGTATTTTTAAACTATCTTGATTTTATATGGTAGTTTACATATTAATCCAAATTCATTTTTAAGTATGATTGCAATTATACCACTAATCTATTTTACTGTTTTACTAATCTTTAATACATTAAAACAAAAGGAGTGATTTTATTATGGGAAAATCTCAAGAACTAAGAGAAAGTTTTATTGCTTCAATCCCAATATTTCTAGGTTATATACCTATAGGTATAGTAGGAGGAATACTATTACAAAAATCTGGTCTTTCACCTTTTCAAATAGCACTAATGGTAACACTAGTATTTGGAGGAAGTTCTCAATTTATTGCAGCTTCAATGATTTCTACTGGGGCAAGTATAACATCTATTGTTTTGACTACATTCATTGTTAATTTAAGACATTTTCTAATGAGCTCTAATTTAAATATGTGTATAAAAAATAAAAGTCCAAAATTTATATTACCATTTTGTCATACTATAACAGATGAAACTTTTGCAGTTAATTACGAAAAATTTACTACTGGAAATTGGTCTGATAAAAATGCACTTTATCTAAACTTCTTCTGTCTAATTTCATCAGTTTTAGCTAATTTTATTGGAGCATTTTTAGGAGAAAGTATATCTATAGATAGTTCTATTTCTGGTTTTATATTGACCTCTATGTTTATAGCTCTAATAGTTTCTCAGATAAAAAATAAAATTTATATTGTGGTATTTATATCATCAATTATTATTTCAGTTGTATTATATGCATTATTTAAAAATAATTTGGTGATAATAGTTACTTCAATTTTAGCATCTTTGATTGGTTTCTTCATAGAGGAATCTTACTATAAAAAGGAGGAGTCTTATGAATAATAATTATTACATACTTTGTATTATAATTGGAATGTATATTGTCACATATCTTCCAAGAGTTCTTCCTATGTTGATTTTCTCAAAAAAAGAAATGCCTGAACCTTTGAAAAAAATTATGAAATTTATACCTGTAGCAATACTTACTTCTTTAACTGCTAAAGATGTATTCTTTAATGATGATAATTTATATTTATCTATGACTAATCCTAAAATTATATCTTTTCTAGTTGTACTTCTTGTAGCTTATAGGTTTAAATCTATTGGGATTTCTATTGTTACAGGTGTGATATCTATATATTTATTTGGAATTATCCTATAATCTTTAGATAATAGTTTCTAAATTATATGTACAATTTTAATTTATTATCATCTTGATTTTAAATAAAAAACAGAGTAGTTTTAAACCACTCTGTTTTTTACATTTCAATCGTTACTAGCAAGATTTTAATTTATTATGATAAAATTTATTATTCTTTATAAAAGTATGTGTGTATTTAAATATTATCTCAATCTACACTTGTTACTTCTTCTTCATATTTTTGAAGCTCTAAATTTGCTTTAAATAAATCTCCATCTATTTCTATATAGAACTTTCCACCTTGTAAGTTTACTAAATCTCTTGCAATAGCAAGTCCTAATCCACTACCTTCAGTATTTCTTGATTCGTCTGCCCTTTTAAATCTTTCCATAATCTCACTTGGGTCAAAGTTTAATTCATAAGAAGATATATTTTTCATAGTTACTTTTAGATTTTTATCACAATCGTATACATCAATATATACTCTAGTTCCCTCTAAAGAATATTTAGCTATATTAGACAAAAGATTTTCAAATACTCTATACATTCTTCTTCCATCTGCCCATATATATACCTTATTATTTGGGACGTTTAATTTTATATCTAAATTACTTTTAGACAACTTCTCTTCAAGTTCACCTATACTTTGTCTTAATAGTTGCACTAAATCAATTTTACTAATCTGTAATTCTATATTACCACTACTTACTTTACTAGCTTCAAATAAATCTTCTATTAATAATTTTAATCTTTTTGACTTTGATTCAAGCACATTTATATAGTCATTTATATAGTCTGGTTGTATAGATTCTTCTTTTTTAATCAAGTCTACATAATTTATTATAGAAGTAAGTGGAGTTTTCAAATCATGAGATACATTTGTTATAAGGTCAGACTTCATTCTTTCACTCTTTACTTGCTCTTCTATTGCTTTATCAAGACCTTCTCCAATATTATTTATATTTTCAGCTAAAGATGTAAAATTATCATTTCCTGCAATTTTTATCTTATAATCTAACTCTCCCTGTTTTATCTTTTCTGTACCTTCTATTACATAGCTAAGATAGGAAAGTCTTTTAGTTATATATATTGCAAATCCTAAAAATATCCATATAGAAACCAATAATCCAAAACTTGTACTTTGAGTGCTAATCGCCATGATTAAAACTAAAGATGCTATCACTATCATAATAACTTTTCTTGCTAAAGATACTTTTTTTATAGCGTTAATGACCTCCTTTACAGTCTTTATTAGCCATAAAATCACTCTTACTATAATACTTGACTTAAATATACATATTTTATTTTCTAAATAACTCAATTGAACATGTATAAAAAATATATTATTTGATACTACCAATAAGGATACAGAAACTAACATCATGACATAAATATCATAAGATACATCAAAAATATACATAATCAAAAACATGGTTGAAATAGATACCAATATTACATTAAATTCCATAGGTATCTTATTGTATATTAGTAAAAGTATGTTATTTCTTTTTAAAGCTTCACATTTTATTCTACTATATAAAATTATAGATAATAAACATATAATTGCTAAACTTAAACTAGCTACAAAAAATAATCTTACTTTTTCTGTAGCTTGTTTAAATACTTGAAAGTTAGTATATACTATTCCATCATCTACAGTGGGTTCCTTGGGAAAAGATGCATAGACCTCAAAAGCGTCCTCTTCTCCATTTAGTTCCATACTAACATTATTTAATTCAAATTTTTCTCCATTTATTTTTTTAGTATATGAGCTTCTTTCTCCATCATTTACTATCTCTATGTCACAATAGCCTTTAATATTTTGCTTAAAACCCTCTAACGAACTATATTCTGTATTTGTATAAAATTCGCCTGAATTTATCTTTACAATATACATTTTTATATTTTTTAGAGAACTTAAATATTCAGAAGAAGTTTCTACCTTCTTCATTATTTTATTATAATCAGAAATGCTACTACTTGAATCTAGACTCTTACCTCTTATGTAAAAATCTTCATAATTTATTTTTTCTTCACTACTTAACCCAATACCTATAGATAGCTTAAAATTGTATAATAAATTCAACATTGTCTCATCATCAAACAAATTACTGTCATAAAAATCATCAGATATATTAAAAATTCCATTCTTTGTAGAAGTTTTTTGTATATTGTATTTAGGTTCAGCAAGTCCTATTGTTACCAACAATATAGTTAATGGAAATGAGATAGATATTATGATTAATGAGACTAACTTCAATGCTCTATATTTTCCCAACTTGTCCACCTCATCTACATTGTCAGTATTTTATATAATATAAAATTTAATACAAGCATAATTCCCATAGAATAAATTAAACTACTAGAGAAAAAGTTAAAACATATAAGAATTCCTAACATTTGTGTAAATGTAAAAATGACCAAAATCAAAACGCAATTAAATATTAAACTCTTTTCTTTTATAAGTTTTCCACTAAAATTTTTCAATCTTATAACCAACTCCCCACACCACCTTTAAAAATCTTGGTTCTTTTGGATTTATTTCAATCTTTTCTCTTATTCGCCTAATATGTACTGCTACTGTATTTTCTGAATTAAAACTTTCTTCATTCCATACTTTTTCGTATATCTCATCTATTGAGAAAACTCGTCCTTTATTTTCTAAAAGAAGTTTAATGATTTTGTACTCAATTGGAGTCATTTTTATATTTTCACCATCAATTTTCACTTCTTTTGTTAGTGTATTTAACTCCAAAGCTCCACTTTTTAAAACTTCTTGACTTGCATCTTCATAATTGCCTAAAGTTACATAACGTCTTAAGTTTGATTTAACTCTAGCTATAAGCTCTAATAAGTTAAATGGCTTTGTTATATAATCGTCAGCTCCAATATTTAATCCCATTATTTTATCTGTATCTTCACTTTTTGCTGAAATTAAAATTATTGGTATGTTTCTTTCTTCTCGTATTTTCACAGTTGCCTTGATTCCATCCAATTTAGGCATCATTATATCCATTAATATTAGATGAATGTCATTCTCTGTTATTACTTCCAAAGCTTTCATTCCATCATATGCTTTATATATTTTAAATCCTTCTGATTTAAGATATATTTCTATTGAATCAACGATTTCTTTATCATCATCTACTACTAATATGTTGTACATGTTTTCACTTCCTCTATTGTATAATAATACTCATCTCTATTATACAATATCTTTCACTCCCTTTCTCAACAATGACTAAATTGTTATATTAATTTGGCTTACATTTTTGTAACTTTACCTTATAAATATATAATAGAATATAAATCTTAAGAAAATATTATCCTAAATCTTAAATATTTCTTAAGATTTAAGATAAATTGAGGTTTATTTGAATTAATTGATTTTAATTATGTTGTTTTCAGATTACTTTTATTTAAGTATTTTGATTGGATTCAGCTGAATTAATGTATATTAATTCTTATTGAGCAGTTTTTATTTTTAAGGTGGAAGAATTGTGGAAGAATCATATTTTACTAATTTTCTTCCACCGTTCTTCCACCCAAATAGGTTTAGAAGCATTTATTTAACTGCAATAATAGCTACTTATTTAAATTCTATTTTTATACATACTATCTATTATATACCATACATATTTTATTAAAATTTATATAAATATAAGACAAACCTATTTCATTTTTTAATATGTTCAGAATATTAAATAAAATAAAGGTATGAAATTATAACTTTTTCTACCTTCATTTTATTTATTATGTATCTATTTGTCATTTTTTTCTTTCAAACACTTAAAATGTTCTTCGAGTTCAATTAATTTATCTTCATCCACTTCATCATCTTTACTATGCGATACTGATATTAAACTTGAAATTGAATTTTTATGTATATTCTTCAAAAATTATTTTGTTTCAAACCTTAGATATTTTTCCTCTTTTACTACTGCATTATAGTGTGTAAGTTTACCTGTTTTCTCTGTACCTAAAAATTCCCTTCGCTCTAATCTTTTTAAAACTGTAAATGTAGTTGATTCATTCCATCTATTTTTTTCTTTCATTACATTAACCAAATCTCTAGAAGTTAATACTTTGTTAGCTTCCCAAATATATCTCATAACTTTTAATTCTGCTTCTGGTAATTTACTAATTTTCATAGTTTACACCCTTTTGCCGATTTATGCATATGCAAATTCTACATCAATAAAACTCCTCAGACAAGAGAATTTAGCCAAATATATACATCTGATTTTCACCATATTACTCTTTTAAGTTTCTGTAATACTCTTCTAATGAATCTAACTTTTCTTTACTTACATTTTTATGCATGGTAGTAAGAGAGCGCATTATTTTTCTACTCTTGCTAGATTTTAGTACCTTTTTCTTAAAAGCGTAATATTCTTCATTATCTATTATTATTTTATAATGAGATTGAAACTTTATAATATCCCTAGCCAAATAACCTTTGTCAAGTAGCCCCTTTAATAGTGTTTTTATTGTACTTTTATGCCATCCATACATCTGTGTTATATCTTTTACAATTTCTTTTTTAGACATTTTAGAATCTTTTTTCCATAAATATTCCATCACTATTAATTCTGCTCTTAATAATTTTTCTACTAACATTTCTTCTTTCATCTTATGTCGCTCCCTCATTCAGTCTAACTTAAACTA
>NZ_JRHN01000042.1 GCF_001299635.1 Clostridioides difficile
AATATAAAGAGCAGCAACTAAAATTAGCAACTGCTCAGGTATGAAACTTATTAAATTATCCATATATTTTCCTCCTAATTAAAATAGACCTCTCTGTATTGCAAATATAAAGAATCCTACAAGTGTTGTAATCATTGTTCCAATTAGCCATTTAAGCATACTTGTGAGTGAGTTTAAATTCTCACATAGTGCCTTTAACTCTGCCTTAGATTCTATATTTGCTACTTTTAATTCATCTATTTCATCATTATGTTTATTTATTGTTACCTCATGTCGTTTCAAATTGTCTTTGAAAAGTTCTTCATTCATGAAAACCTCCTAATTAATTGAAATAAAAAAAAGAACCTTCTATACTGTCGGTTCTACTGGTGTTTCTTCTTTATTTAATAAACCTGTTAACTCTAAATATTGTTCCTCTGTAATCCTGTTTACTGCATAGAATACATCCATTTTATGTTGTAAATCCTCTTTGGTACTATAGTTCTTTTGTTCTATCATTAATTTTAATAAGTTATACATATTAATTCCTCCTAGATATTATTATTTAATTTCATATTTACTACTTCAAATGCTGTGTTTACTATCTCACTATCTCTATTTTTATTTTCTTCTTTTAACATACTTAGTTCTTCTTCTAATGCTTTTAATCTCTTTTGTTCATCTGTTAAAATGACTGGTATATCTTTTAAAATTGGTTCTTTTGTAACTGGATTTATTGACTCTATATATTGTTTTGTATAATCTATACTTCCATATTCAACATCTAAGCAATGTAGTTCTGTTATTACATCATGTTCTAATATATCTCCTGTTGCTTCACCTGTTTGAAATATTATTTTCCCGTCTTGGTTATATATAACTCTATTTCCTCTTTCCATTTTTATTACCTCCTTTATACTCTAACAGCTATCCATTCAACATTGCTTGTAGTTTGAGAATAGTCACCTGTTAATTTATACGTAAATCCACTGTCATTAAGTGGAATCACAAATGTTCCTCCTGTTTTAGATTGATAAATTGTTCCGCCAGCAGTAGTGATATATTCAGAATAAACATCTACATAGTATTTACTCCTGTCACTTACATTGATATAACGAATAATTAAAAAATTAGGAGTAAAATTTAAAGAAACATTTAAACTTGCATAACTATTAAAAGAATTACATTTACCTTTTGCAAATTTAGCACGTTTAGAAATCTCTGTATTCAACTGACTTATAGTGTTGTTTTTCTGTGTTAATTGATTTTGCAACTCCTGCACACTAGCGTCTGAACTGTCAAAAGAAGTTTTAATCTTCTCTGACAATTCCACTAAGGTATTATTTAAACTTGCTTCTATATTCTTTAATGCTAAAGTATTTATAATACTTGTTTTCCCATTCTTAAACCCTTCTCCAATCTCTACTAACTTATTTGATATATCTTGTAAAGTTGAATCAGTTTGAAGTGGCATTATTTCTTTACTGATACTCAAAACCTTCTCAGCAGTTGCATTCTCTGTGTCTGTAGCTACTATTTTAAGTGTGTGTATTGCATTGTCTGTAAGTTCATAGTTTATTGTTTTTTCTGTTGTTAAATCTGTAGTAAATGTATCTTTTAATACATCATCAATGAACCATTCTATTTTACTTAAATTATTATCTGTGTCTATTGCTGTAAATATTGCAGTAGTTGAATTATAAGAGGATATATTTAATTTTGGTTTAGTATTGCCTTTTGTGAATGTAACAGTTTTATCTAAAAATTTACCTCCTTGATAAGTACTAAGTTCTATAGTTATGTTATTTTTAGAATTAAAACTTAAAGTTGATAAGTGTTCATCTGTAAGACTTAAAGTATAGTTACCATCAAGAGCATAGTTTTTTTTAGATATCACAACATCATTTAATTTTTCAGTTACATCAAATTTTACACTTGTGTTACTATCTGGAATTCTATAACTTATATTACAAGAATCACTAATAACTCCTAAATCTTCATTTATAATAATATTAGGGTCTGGTATAAGTTCAAGAGTAATAACTTGTTTCATACCACTACTACTAGTTATCATACTTCCACCAGATATAAAATAAACACGAGTTGCAGTTTTTTCTCGCTTAGTGCTTGTAGGAACTGTTATAATTTTGTAACTGCTTAAATCAAACTCACCATAATAAGTTGTTTCATACATACTACCTTCGTCAGAAACATAAGGGCAAGGGGAAAGAAAAACATCTCGTTCTGAATAATAACCTCTTCTTTTTTTAACAGTTCTATTACATATATACGTTGGTGCTGGAGGCATTTAATCACATTCCTTTCTACATTGGTATTAAATTATTATTTATCGTTGATATAATACTACTTCTATTCCCTTTTACTTCTTGCATCACTTCTTTTAAAGCTCCTTCAACATTATCACTTTCAAATAAGTTATTTGTATCTTTTATACTTGTTTTCTCTGCTGTTGTTTCTATACTATCTACACTAGTTTTTACCTCATTTAATGCACTAACTATATTTGTTTTATCTGTTGTTTCAAGTAGTGTTGTATCTCCTATTTTAGTGTTAATCTCTGTCTTAGTAGTTTCTAAATTGCTTGTTAACTCTGTTTTAGTTGTATCTATTTTAGTGTCTAACTTATTGATATTTGTTAATATTTTTTCTTCATCTTTTTTAGTTAAAAATATCGCAGTTGGGTCAACAACTAAGGTCACTTTCTCTACATTAGATACCTCTATAATAAATTTTAAATACAAATCTTTCATAGCTCCATTGCCAATTTTTGGCTTATATGTTTCAGGACTTTTACAAATTGCAATCATATCGCCTTCGCTATCTATAAGAGCCATTTCTCTAACTGTAAATCCACCTATTGAACCAGGTACACATGCTGTTGCAATAATCCAATTAGGATTATTTTCATCCTTGTCAAACGCATTTATATTACCTTCCCAAACTTTATTTTTTAATGCTGTTTGGTCTTCTGTTGGATTGTAATATCTTCCTCCTCCATCACCTGCTTGAATCTTCTCTAGTACTACTGATTTACCTAGCATTCCTGCATTAGCAATCTTAGCTTTACCTATATTTGTAAGTATAGTGTAAAATTGTTCATCAGCCATTTATACCACCTCCTTTTGGATATACTGTCAATATTTCTGAACTCATGTTATGAGCTAATGCAAACTTAGCTTTAATATTAGCTTTTACTTCTTTACTTGAATAAGGATATACGGTTATTTCTTCACTCATAATTGTTGTTTGTGCAAAATAAGTTTTACTTTTTAATAAAGATACTAACTTATAACTTACAGATAAATGAGAAGGTTTTATAACATTTACTCTCTTATATAAATCTTCTAAATCTCTAGGGAAACCTTGAGTACTAGTTAATTCAACACTAAAAGTATATGGAAATATGTTTTCATTTATTTTTATATTTGCACCTGTATAAGATTGAAGTATCATAGACATTCTTTTAGGTGTCATAATATATTTGCTTTGGAGCTTAGCAATGACTTTTCTTCTCCTAGCTTCTATATCTTCATCTAAGTTAGTAGATAAACCTACTCTATTTTCCCAAAAACTCAATCCCCACGTTGCAGTCTGAGGAAATAACTGTAATTCTATCTCTTTATTTAATAACTCTAGATTATCAAATTCGTTTCCTATAGCTTCATATATAGAGTTCATAATTAAACTTTGCTCATATATCGGTGACAATGTAAGAAGCATTTCTCTACCTTTTTTAGAAGCTATCATCCAACCACCTCGTTAACTATTTCCCCTACTCCGACCACTTGGTCCTGCAATTTTATATTTTCTTTTACATCATTTATAGTAAGATTAGAAAAGTCCTGTATGCCTTCGTCTGTCAACATCATAGAGCCTACTATTGCTTGTATAGCATTGTATGAGACCGTTCCACCTAAATCAATCTTGTCTAAATATTTGTCTATCTTAGCTTTTAGATTGTTTAATACTGTTTCTTCACTAAAACTGTTACTAAATATAAAACTAGCTTTTACATTAATAAGTAGTGTTTTGGGTGTTACAACTGTTACTAAAGCCCCGATAGGAGCTTTCCCGTCTCTATTTTCTCCTTCTGATACATTTAATGGATATATATATTCTTGAACTTTATCTATTAATTCTTGTGTTGCTGCTTTTCTATTTTTATCTAGTATTAATACTTTTACTGTTCCTGCTCCATTCCATTCGGAAACTACATAAGCATATCCAACTCCATCAACTTCTTTAGCCCATCTTATATAATCTGAACTAGCTCCACTAAGTTTGTCTTCTTGCTCTGCTACAAGAACTCTTTCTCTAAAATGTTCTTCGTCTTCTATATCTGTTCCACCTTTGAAATCTTCTTTATTATTAACAGATTTAATCCCATTAATAGAGCCTAATAGAACAGATATACTACCTTTAGATACATTTCCTATAGTTCCTGTAATCCTGCATTCTGCTTTAATATCTACTATTTCATTTTCTTCTATAATTTTAGTTTCAAGAAGCTCAAACTCTATGCTTTGTTTTTCATCAGTTGCAACAGTAGTTACTACAGTCCCTTTTGCAATGATAGTTCCTTGTACACCTGTAAATGTAACCATGCCAACCGATTTAGTTGGTTGATTTTTAAATACTCCTTTACATTCACCAAGCCACTCTAAATAAGTTCCATAAGATGTCTGAGGAAATGCAATCTTTAAATTATTTTGTAATCCTAATTGTTTTAACTGTGTGATTTCTTCTGCTGTAGGTCTCGTTGCATCATAAATAAAGTCCCCTTCTAGTGTGCTCACATCTTGAAAGTTACTTAACATCCTTTCGTGTATTACTTCTTCATCTTCCGTTAAAAATACTGGTATAGGTAGTTCTCTTTCCATATAATCACCTACCTTTTTATGTTTCCATCTATAGTTATATTTTCATCATCTATTGTTAGTACATCAAATTCATAATTAACAAGCCTACTATTTTCAAGCCAATTGAACATAAAATTACTCACTTCTTTTGTATATGGATGAACTAAAATAGTTTCTTTTATTAACCTAGATATTTCAAGTTCTTTAGCACTTTGAGATAGGTTACTAGCAATTAAGTCTTTTATTTCACTTCCATATACACTAGAATAAGCTGACCGTTTGTATCTAGGTGTTAATATAGCTTTTTGACACCATTGTTTATATGCCTCTACCTTGTTACATCTTTTTAATGTTCCATCTGCATTTTTGACAAATTCACCTTTTATAAAGTCAAATAAAAAAGACCCCTTTAGGTCTAGTTCATTTTCGTTATTATTTTTTAATTCTACAGTTTCAAAAGTTTCATTCTGCGGAAATAGGTTTGGCATTTACAACCCTCCCAATTACTACAAATTCAGCCCCCATAATAGCTACTAATACATTATCACCTATATCTAGTGGCTTTAATTCTTGCGGAGTTTCTATTTTATGTTTATGTCTATATTCTCCACTTAAAGCCTCATCTGAAAAAGTAAAATAATCTTCTTTTAATGTTAAATTCTCTAATACTAAATAGTCCTGTATTTCATCTTTATAACCATTCACCTTAAGACCATTTGTTGTTATTTCTGCAAGTGAGCAACCCATTCCAAAGACTCCATCATTAACACTTTTATTCATTTTTTCTTTTAATATTCTAGCAACTCCATTAAATCTAGCATCAGTCATTGTTATAAAATTTCCTCCTTATATAATCTAGTGTCCCAACATTTAATTTCATTTTTGGCGTAGAGTCTAATGTATGAGTAACATCTATAACATAGTATTCTTTTCCTTTTAAACTTACCTTATCACCCGCTCTTATTCTATTTATATCTACTGCACAATCTACACTTATTGTTTCCTCTCCACTATTGAACATTGCTTCTGCTGCTTTCTTAGCTTCTTTTGCATTAGTTATCTTTTCATCTTGTTTAATCTTTTGTAGTGTTCCATACTTATCTGAGTCCTTCTTATATGTGCCAATGATAGGTGCTTTTGTATTTTCATCTTTACTCTTACCTAGCACTTTTACGGAAGTTACTGCATCATTAAAACTACTTGTAAAGTTTGCATCTTCTAATATACTATCTAATTTATATACATTTGCATTAGTTCCAAGCTTAAATAATTTCAGCTTATTATCCATCCTTACCCTAAATAAGTCTCCACCCTTACTAGCTGTTTCTTTTAAGTCTTTTTTAATCATATCTAGTATGTTAGTCTTATGTATTACTTTAGCAAGTTTCTTCCCTGTATTAGCTAGATTGTAGTAAGGTATATTCCATTGTTTGCAGTAGTACTCAATTCTCTGTGTTGCTGTATTTTCTTTAAAACTATATTGTTCTTCTGATTCTTCCATATAGACTGTTCTTTCTCTGCAAGACAATGTTAGTTTCTTACTCTTTTCACTTCTTCTAGTTTCCCATATGACTCCATCAAAGATTGTTTCTTCTTTTTTACTCTCATACGCAATGTCAATTAGAACTATTTTATCACCTTTTTTAATATTTATATCTTGCAAAGCTTTAGTTTCTATTAAGGATACATCCATTTTATATGCAACTCCATCTATAGCTTCACTTAATGTTATTCCTTCGTTAAAATTTGCAATATCATATTTTCCATTTAATATTATTTTCATTTAGAAGGTATCACCAACTTTTGCCCTTTTTTTATTATATTTGGATTTTTACCAATAACTTTTTTATTTTCTGGTATATTATAAATCTCTTTCCACCTTGAACCTTTACCTAGAAATTTCTTTGCAATACTCCATAAAGTGTCTTTAGATGTAACTGTATATATTTTAGATTTAGTTTGAGTATTAGGTCTATTATCTTTTAAATCTGTTTTAGTATTACTTTTAGTTTCTTTTTTTAATGTCTCTATCTTCAATTCTCTGTAAGTTCTAAATGTTATCTCAATGTCTCTATCTTCTTCTCTTCCTGCTGTTTGAGTATTGCTAAAACTAGATATTGTAACTAATCCATTGTAGCCAAAACCAGTTATAATAAGTCTTAGAGGTTCGGCTTGGTCTACCCATTTTTCAAGCATTGCAACTATTTCAATTGGATTTTTTAACTCACTATATCTACAATAAGAAGCATCATATAAATTGGGTAAGAATGTCTTGAATGATATTTCTCTTATCTTCTCCCCTTCTTTTTTAATATCAAATTCACCTAAATTCACTATATCTACAGTTTCAAATCTTTTTTCTTTCTTTATAGACAAACTATCAAGTGGAGTTACTGGAAAATGGAAATCTATTTTTTCTTTTTCATTTTTTAGATATATGTCTATTACCAAGTTATCACTTCCTTTCTAAAATATGTTTGAACATTACACCGCAGTTTTCTTACCATATATTCACTTCCTTTGATTTTTTGTATAAAAAAACACCTACATGTTTGTAAGTGCTTACTGTATTTACAGTTTTACAATTAAATTTATTCATTAATTTAGATTCATCATTATTTTGTATAAAAAATTTCATCTTTTTATTGACTATAAAAAATATTATAGGTAATATTTTTTCTAATTTGTGGTATAATAAAAGCAAGAAGAACTACAATCTATTTTGCATTAGAGTGAAGTTCGTAAATTAGTGTTTCTTTTTGAACTTAAACGAAAAGTTAAGCTCAACGTCTAAGTCACTCTCTTGCACAGAGTGGCTTTTTACTTTTTTGATTAATTTACCAATTACGTAAGCTATTAGAGTAGCTGTTAAGCTAGCTAATACGCCAATCAAAAAATTATCCATACATACACACCTCCCTTCTATACGTTGGGAGGATAATCTTTTGTATGAACTCCACTCTATAAATTGTAGATTACATCTTCTTGCTTACAACTATTATAGCACATAATTATTACATATTTTTCCTATTTATTACTTTTTTCATTATCATCACATCCTTTCAATAAAAAAACACCTACTATTTAAGTAAGTGTTCTTTGATATTTTTAATTTTAAATCCACATAGTTAATATAAAACAAGTAAAACCAGACGGAACTATTGTAATACCACCAAAATTTACATTCCCTATAGTTAATATAAAACCAAAAAAGTTGGAGAAATAGCATCTAAAGCATGTGCATTTACATACCACATAGTTAATATAAAACATTAACACCATACCAATTATAAACTGCAATAAAAATCTTTACATACCACATAGTTAATATAAAACCGGGTGGATTACCTTATTTAGATTCTTCTGATACTACCTTTACATACCACATAGTTAATATAAAACTAAAAAATAATTTTGTAAAAAAGGAAATCACTAATACCTTTACATACCACATAGTTAATATAAAACAAAAGTTAGTAGGTGTTTTTATGTTAGATTTTTTGTTCTTTACATACCACATAGTTAATATAAAACACCACCTGTTGATAATAATTTTATTTCCCATCCAAACTTTACATACCACATAGTTAATATAAAACTCGTAAAGCTAGGAAGCGTGGACGTACACCAAAAAAGACCTTTACATACCACATAGTTAATATAAAACTTTTAATTTTTAAAGTGTCTTTTCTTTTTTCATAAAACTTTACATACCACATAGTTAATATAAAACAACGCATAATAAAAATTTTAAAAATGCCTTATATTAGCTTTACATACCACATAGTTAATATAAAACCTGTTAAGTTAAGTTCTTCTTGAAGAATATCATATACCTTTACATACCACATAGTTAATATAAAACTAATCCTTCTGATACTGCTACTTGGTTTAATTCTGGCTTTACATACCACATAGTTAATATAAAACTAGATAGTTACTTTGAAAGAGCCTTAGACTTAATATCCTTTACATACCACATAGTTAATATAAAACATTGTGTAATTTTATATCTTGCATGCTTGCCTCCTTACTTTACATACCACATAGTTAATATAAAACCTTTGCCTTTTTCTTTTATATAATCTATTATCTTTTTATCTTTACATACCACATAGTTAATATAAAACTTTCATAATTCCATGCAAATATATCTGAATTATTTATCTTTACATACCACATAGTTAATATAAAACTGTTTTAGGCTTAGATTTAGGACTATGTTTATGTTCTTTACATACCACATAGTTAATATAAAACTTTAACTTTGTAAGAGGCACTTTGCCGTATGTAAACTCCTTTACATACCACATAGTTAATATAAAACCTGATAATGTAAGTGGTAGTGGTACTTCTTTATATTTCTTTACATACCACATAGTTAATATAAAACGAATTTAAATGGCCTATAATACCACCATTTCCTGGCTTTACATACCACATAGTTAATATAAAACGAGTTATTTTATCTGATGCAGTTTTGTATATACTTATCTTTACATACCACATAGTTAATATAAAACTATTTTTTAATGTTACATTAAGATTTTCTTTTGTAGCCTTTACATACCACATAGTTAATATAAAACGTAATGCTGCACATATTAAAGTTACCACTGCTACAACCTTTACATACCACATAGTTAATATAAAACAAGGCTGATGTAAAGGAGCTTAAAGGTTTAGTGGTCTTTACATACCACATAGTTAATATAAAACTTTTTAATGTTACATTAAGATTTTCTTTTGTAGCCTTTACATACCACATAGTTAATATAAAACCACCCCCTGTTGCTTCTTCATCATTTAATAAATATGTCTTTACATACCACATAGTTAATATAAAACTCTTATATGCAATAAAGTCTAAAAAGATATATTTGTACTTTACATACCACATAGTTAATATAAAACCCTAATATAGCTATGATAATGTTTAATATAGTGTTCTTTACATACCACATAGTTAATATAAAACACAAACTAAAGTAGTTGCAATAACAGAAATAAGCTCCTTTACATACCACATAGTTAATATAAAACGAAAATGCTTCTTTTGAGGTTTGGAGTAATACTGGCTTTACATACCACATAGTTAATATAAAACAAGTCTTAAATTTACAGTATCAAACTACCCCTTAATACTTTACATACCACATAGTTAATATAAAACCCCAAAATAAATTGAGTATTTACAATACTTGCACATATACAACTCTCTTAAATTTGCAGTGCGCGGATAGTCGTGCAATTGATAACACTTATCATACACTCTCAATGCCTTACATTGCAACTGTTAAAGCCTACTTGAGTAGAAAAATCGCTCACTGCAAAACTCTTACCTCTATTATACCATTTTTTACCACATAAAGCACTTGAAACAATAGAATATCCAAGTGCTTTATCTATGTTATTTATTCTCTTTCTCTTCTGATTTCCTACATTCTTCTTTCACTAAATTTACAAATCTATAAAATCTTTCTGGATTTTCATTTTTCATCTTTTCAAAGATACTTCCAAGTTCTTTAATAAGTTCTATCCTATCCATATCAAGTAAATTCTCATACATTGTATTAATCCCCCTCAAAACTAAACTAAAATAAACTAAATTATTTAATACAATAGAATTTACTCAATTTTGTATACCACATGATAATTCTTCTTCTCACCTTGTATCTTAACAGGTCTATTATTCTCCTCTATCCAATTTCTTATTTTATCTATTACACTTTGTGTATACTTATTTACAGTACCAGTCCAACTTCCATTAGTTTCCCAAACACCTTTTACTTCACTATCTTCTAAATCAATCTTTTTAATAATCTCACAAACAGCCATCTGAGCTGGCTTATTACTCTTAGAATATATTTTTAGTTTAGATGCTATTTGCTTTGTGTCAAAATAATGTTCTTCTTCATCTATCTCAATTGGTAAATCAATGCCTGCCTTTTTATATAATGTCTTTGCTGTTAATAGTTTTGATTTGTTGTCAAATCCTGCATCATCTAATAGTTCTTTTAACATAGATGTACTATTATAAGCCAGTTGTAATTTTTCAATCTCACTTGCTTTTTCTCTCAACTTATCTGGATTAGCATTGTTAGTTATGTATGCACCATGTTGTCGAATTTGAGGTAGTACTTCATCACTTATCCAGTCTTGAAACTTTTCTGCTTCTTCTTTTCTTGATTTAAAGATTAATTTATACACTCCACTTTCAGTAAGAAAATTTTCACCAGCATTGTTTAATTTTCGGATGTCAGTATTACTGATATCCGAATTTCTTAACTTTACAACTTGCTTTTCATTCATAAGTCTTATATTCTCATTAACATTTTTTATATCTAAACAGTTTGCTACATCTTTTGAGTTGAATAAAATTCTTCCTTCAAATTCGAATACTTCAATCTCTTTTCCTTCAAAATTCATTAATTCATTCATAGTAAAATCCTCCTTAAATTTGATTGTAAGAAGTACCTTACTATGATAGAATATATTTCATAGAAGGTAACTTCTTTGGGAAACAGTCGCAAGTGCTTTGGTCGGTGCAGCGGCTGTTTTTTATTTGTTTTTGTCAAGCTTCTCTTTCACCAATTCAATTCCTCTAATTACAACATCTGTTTTAGATATTTTAAGATTTTCAGCACACTCATTTAATATATCAGCTTGTTCTTGATTAAGTCTAACTTCAAATCTCAGTTTTTTAGAGTCTTTTTTTGGTGGTCTGCCTAATTTACTGGACATCTAATCACCTCTCTTTTTATTGTCCGTACTTAAATCATATTATAGTACGTACGATAAATCAAGAGTTTTTACTAATTTTTTCTAATTATTTTACTCAACCGACCAAACTTGAGCAAAACAAAAGCACCTACATATTTGTAAGTGCTTCCTTTTCTTTATTTAATTTTGAATCCACATAGTTAATATAAAACGTAAGGTATTTCGAACCTTTATAGATAAATTTATAAACTTTACATACCACATTGTTAATATAAAACGAGGTATATGGTGTTTTACCACCCACTTAGAATGCTGACTTACATGCCATTTAGTTAATATAAAATTTGGTGGAAACAAATCTTATCATGCTTTTGTTGCGACCTTTACATACCACTTAGTTAATATAAAATGTTATCTAAAAATACAGGAATTGCAGCATCTTCTATCTTTACATACCACTTAGTTAATATAAAACTAATAATGTTTGGGAAGTTATAAAAAATGTAGTACTCTTTACATACCACATAGTTAATATAAAACTAATAACATATTTATAGATATTTTTATTGTATTTTTCTTTACATACCACATAGTTAATATAAAACTAGCTTATTCTAATACAGTAAAAACTTCAATAAAAACCTTTACATACCACTTAGTTAATATAAAACTGCTGTTCTTGTTTCCTCTTTTTCATCCTCAAAAAACTTTACATACCACATAGTTAATATAAAACTGATAATCATTAGCCACAGTTTTTCTAAACCAATCCACTTTACATACCACATAGTTAATATAAAACAAAGATATATAATGATGATAAAGTTAAATTATATCTTTCTTTACATACCACATAGTTAATATAAAACCTGAATTTTTAAGTTCTTGAGTTTTTTTATCTTTGACCTTTACATACCACATAGTTAATATAAAACATGATTAACACTATATTTCTATGCTAAAAGTATGATCTTTACATACCACATAGTTAATATAAAACTCAGTAAAAAAGGCATAAAAGTAAGTATTGTATGCCACTTTACATACCACATAGTTAATATAAAACAGTTTAAACCTACAGTTTTAAGACTTTTAGTGTGACTTTACATACCACATAGTTAATATAAAACCCCAAAATAAACTTAGCATTTACAATACTTACACACATAAAACTCTCTCAAATTTGCAGTGAACCATGAGTAGTGCAGTTGATAACACTTATCGTATACTCTCAATACCTTGTATCTCAACTGTTAAACTATACTTAAATATAAAAATCGCTCACTGCAAAACTCTTATTTATATTATACCATTTTTTAACATATAAAGCACTTGAAACAACAGAATATTCAAGTGCTTTATCTATTCTATTTACTTCTTTTCTCTCTCTTCTTGTTCTCTAAGAATACCTCTCAATATCTCTGCATATTCTTGAAATTTTTCTTCATCATTCTGTTTTAATTTATATAATAATGTAGCAAATTTCACAAAATACTCTACATCTTCATCAGTTTTTAAATTGTACTCCTTAAGTAAATTCTCACGCATTGTATTAATCCCCCTCAAAACTAAACTAAATTATTTTTAATACAATAGAATTTACTCAATCTTGTACACTACATGATAATTCTTCTTCTCTCCTGCAATCTTAGCAGGTCTATTATTCTCCTCTATCCAATTTCTTATTTTATCTATTACACTTTGTGAATACTTTGTTGTAGTTCCATTCCAATTATCCTTATTTGCTAATACTATTAGCTTCTCTTCTTCTTTAATATCTAATTTCTTAATAATCTCACAAACTGCCACAAACGCAGGTTTATTAGACTTAGAATAAATATTTAACTTAGTTGCAATTTGTTTTGTATCAAAGAAATGCTCTTTTTCTTCAATCTCCAAAGGTAACTCTATTCCTGCTTTCTTATAGATAGTTTTTGCTGTAAGTAACTTTGCTTTTTCATCTATTCCAGCACCATCTAAAAATGGAGTCAAAATTTCTATAGTCTTATTAACTGTGTCTAGGCTTTCTATTTCATTTGCCCTGTCTCTTAATGCTTGAGGGTCAGCATTACTTGTTATGTATGCACCTGTTTGTCTTATACTTGGTAAAACTTCTCGTCTAAGCCATTTTCTAAACTGTACACCAATTGGTTTATCTGTGTATTGTAAAAATCCATATAAACCATCTTCATAAAAAATAGTTATACTTCTAGCTTTATTACTAATTATATTATTTGCGACTACATTTAAAGTAGTTACAAAATCATTAAATTCATTTCCTTTCAATACATCATACTCTTGTTCAATCTCAAAGTCTTCTGCTTTTATGCAATCCTGTATTGTTTTAGATACATCAGCATAATCGAATAATCCAACTATTTGATTAGCTATCCAACAAGATTTTTCTTTCCACATAAAAGTATAAATTTGACTTCCATTGAACTCTTTTACTATTAAATTTTTCATAATATTACACTCCTTAAATTTGAATTTTTTTAAGGAATGATGTATACTAACATTAGTATATTTGTAGTATACATCAATAGGGGTTACTCAATCTTTGGTCGGGGAGAGTGACCCTTATTTTTTATTCCTTCTCTTCTAACTTCTCAATACCTTTTCTTACAGCTTCATTTTTAGTAATACCATATTTTTTTGTATATGTTTCTAAAATTTCTTCATGCTTACTATCCAATCTAACTGTAATTCTTTTATTCATAGCAGTTTCCGTTTTAGGTCTGCCAACCTTATTTTTAGTTATAGTAATCACCTCCTGTATAATTATCGGCTGACACTTATTATTATAATTGATGTCTGCCAATAATTCAATAGGTTTTTACTAATTTTTTCTAATTATTTTACTCAACCGACCAATTTTGAGCAAAACAAAAGCACCTACCATAAAAGTAAGTGCTTTCTTTTTCTATTTAGTTTTTCTCCACATAGTTAATATAAAACGGAATAAATATATACATTTTATGCCAATTGATTCATTCTTTACATACCACTTAGTTAATATAAAACTGCTCTCTCGTAGTCTGGCAAATCTGTATATTCATGCTTTACATACCACATAGTTAATATAAAATATTGCATGGTTATATTATTGCACCACAGGACTTCACCTTTACATACCACATAGTTAATATAAAATACGAGGATTAAATGATAATATGGCAATAATATTGTCCTTTACATACCACATAGTTAATATAAAATGTTTTGTTGAGCAACTAACAAAAGATATGCCTAAAATCTTTACATACCACATAGTTAATATAAAATCTTTATAGTAGTAGTTTTTATTCCTTTATCTTTCAACTTTACATGCCACTTAGTTAATATAAAATTTGGAAATGTAAGCCAAACTGCACATCATTTAATAAGCTTTACATACCACTTAGTTAATATAATCTTCTATTTCCATTATACCACTTTTTAACATACAAAGCACTTGAAACAACATAATATTCAAGTGCTTTGTATGTTCATACTTATTTATTTTCTCTTGTTATAAATTCAATAATTCTTTTTTCTTCTTACTAAATTCTTCTTCTGTTATTGCTCCCATGTCTAATAACTCTTTTAATCCTTTTACTTGTTGTATTGCATCATCATTTGATTTTATTTGTTTTTCTTTATTATTTTCTAAATTATTCTTACTTATATTTATTTTTCTCCTTATATTGTCAATAAATTCTTGGCTATGAAAATTAAGTATTGAATCTTCAGCTATTATTTCCCTTAATTCTCCATGAGAAAAATATTCAATACTTATAAACAACTTTTCAGTTTTACTTTTTTTATTTCCAGTTCCTGACAACCCACCAACAATTGTTCCCATAGGGCCAAATAAAGTTCCTATAGCTGCTCTTCCAACAACAGACTTATTATTATATGCTATTTCTTTCTCACTATACTTATTTACACTATATAAATCAGAAAATTTAATACGCATTTTTTCTTCTTTTAAAAGTTTGCTCTCAATAACTAAACATGCATTATGGTTGTCAATAATTATACTTATTGCTTCACCCCTACAATTAGGAACTCCAACAGAATTATAGTAATCCATCTTCATTACCCCTTGTTTAACTATTTTATTTTTATTTCTTAATATAGTATCTGTCTTTTTATCTTGCATATCTGTTATATTTTGATTAATTATATTGCATATTTTATCTTTTGAGTTACTTTTAAAATACAATACACTTTTTTTGCTTTCTATAATTAGCATATCATTATCAATAAATACTTTCTCTATATCTAAAAGTTTTATTTCACTAATAGGTACTTGTTGCAATGTATATACAGATACTATTTTTTTATCTATATACATAGTACATGTAAGTTCATTGTTAAAATGTGGGTGCCCTTTTATATACATAAGCTTAAAATTCTTTATGTCATCTTTTCGTTTAAAAAAATTCATTTTAATCCCCTCATAAATCAAATCAATAGTCTATAATGTTATTATAACATCTATAAGGAGGATTTTTTTAACAATAATTCGACATTATCCAATATCTTGTAATGCTTCTCTTAGCTCATTTTCTACTTGAGACAATATTTCTTGTATCATTTCTTCTTTGTTATTGTTGTCTTGAATATTTATAGATATTCCACCAACATTAACCGCATTGCTTCCACTAGAAATTATGTTTTGTGGTTGAGCTTCTTGATAAATTCTATTTTCTGTATTATTAAATTCTTCTTGTCTAGTAGGAAAATCCCTAACATTATTAATAATATTAGAAGTACTATTTTGAACACTACTTGTAGAATTAAAGCTAGTTCCTAATTTTTGAGATATTGGAATTACATTATTACTTGCTTTAGTTCTAAGTATTTGCCCTGCTTGTTCATATAAACTTAATGCTCTACTTCTCTTGCTATTAGAAAGAGGAATGACCATTTCAGGACCTGCTTCTCCACAAATACTTGGTTTACTTGCAACACCACCATCTGCAAAATGGTCTAGTATATTGCTTACTCCACTCTTTACTATACTTACAAAACCGGTTATTTTGGTAGAAAGTTTCTTTTTAAGAGAATCCCACGCTGATTTAATTGAATCCACTTTGCTTTTAAATCCATTTTCTACAAGACTTACAAATCCACTTATTTTTCCAGATAATTTAATCTTTAATCCTTGCCACCATAAACCAACTTGTTGGACTTTTTGTTGAAAACCATTACTTATAAAACTAACAAATCCACTTATTTTTTGACTTACATTAGCTTTTAAATCAGTCCACCATTGTTTTATTTGCCCTACTTTTTCTGAAAATCCATTATCAATAAAATTTACAACTGCTTTAAGTGGTGCTCCTAAAACCCCTTTTACACCTTCCCATAATGATTTAACTACATCTCCAATACCTTTGAAAGCATCAGAAAATCCTTGTTTTATTTTTTCACCATCACCACTAATTATTCCACCTATGATTTCAAATATTCCTTTTACTATATCAATTACACCTTTTATAGCACCTGCCACAGTGTTTATAATGGATGTAATTGCATTAATAACAGAAGTTATAACTAAAACTATAGAGGTCGCTACACCTTTAAGTAACCCTCCCCCTATATCTCCGAAAGTAGATACTAAGGAATCTTTTATCTGCTTTAAATAGTCTATAAAAGGTTTTGCTGCTTCTTTTAATTGATTGAAAGCATTTCCTAGCTCTTTGAAAGATGTTCCTACACTTTGTGTTGATTGTTTTAACTCATCCATATTAGTTTTAGTTGTTTTAGTTGTTCCATCATCTTTAACAGGCTTAAATAAATTTGAAAAGAAATCTTTTATTCCACTAAATGCCTCTTTTATTGGTTCGAGAGCTTTTCCTAACTCTGCAAAACTAGATTTTAAGTTATCAAAAACTGGTTTTAAACTTTCTTTCGTTTCTAAAACTTTTTGTTTTAAATTTTCGAAAGGTGTTTTGATATTTTCATCAAATACATTTTTTAAACTTCCAAAAGCTTCTTTTATACTGTCCAAAGAGCCCCCAAAAGTTTCTTTAAGATTAGAAAAAGATTGTTTAAATGTATCTATAGCAGGTTTTATGCCTTCTAAAAGTTTATTTTTTAATTCCGTTGCTTTGTCACCTACAAAAGAAATTATATTATTAAATACTTCTGTTGCAGATGTTTTGAGTTCTTCAAATTTCTCTTTAATTTTCCCAATACCTTCACCTATTTTTTGACCTAATGAGCTTATATATGCTTTTGCTCCGTTTGATGAAGCTTGTAACTCGTTTGATGCTTTCTCTCCAGATAAATTGACAGGTTGAACTTTTGGAGCTGCTTTAGCAGGATTTTTTAAGAAATCTTTTAATTCATTCCATTTTTTCTTTATACCTTCCACTTTTTTACCAAACTTAGTATCCAAAATATCGACTACAGCTTGGATTGGTGATGTCACAAAATCTATTAATCCACTCCATAATGATTTAACAATATTTATAACCCCTTTAAAAATAGTTTTAAACCCATTAGAAACTTGGCTCATATCTCCATTTATAAATCCTTTAGCTATATCAGCTATTCCTTTAAATACATCTATTAATCCATTTACTACTCTTGTTATTGTATTCACTATAGCTATTATCTTATTAATAATCACATTGAACGAATATATAAATTTTATTATAAAAACTGTTGCCAAAAATTTTATAACTGGTGATAATGCATTTATAAACATTGAGCTTAATTTAGAAAAAGTTAAAAACAAAGGTTTTAACGCACTTATAAGTTCTTTAAATTTACTTTTTATTTGTTCTATAAAAGGATTTAAAGATTTTAAAAAATTAGATATTGATTTTCCTATGTTTTTAATACTGCTCCTAAACGTTTCAGATTTTTGATAAGCAAGTAAAAATGTTCCTGCTAACACACTTATGGCTAAAACTATTGCACCAATAGGTCCAAGAATCCCAACTATTCCCCCAATTAGTGTTGATGCTGTAGCTATCTTTGTAATTATACTTATTACACTAGAAATTACTGTTAAAGCTTTAAAAGCCATAAATCCAGCAACAACAACACCAATAATAGAAATCACACCTTGTAAAACACTTTTAATTTTATCAAAGTTATTTATAAAATTACTCACAAAGTTTACAATTGAATCACCAACTTTAGGCATACTACTAATTATATTTTTCATAAAGTTTCTTGTTACTGGACCTAATTTTTCTCCTATACTAATTTTTACATCATTTATAGTGTTTTTTAATTTAGCGAACTGCCCATTCAAGGAATCCATCTTCATGTCAGCTATTCTTTTAGCTTCTTCCTCGCTTTCAGCTATGGCTTTTTTTAGTTTATTGTAGTCACTTTCACTAGCATTTACTATTGCAGCCCAACCACTTGAAGCATTAGCTCCTACTATATCTCCTAAAGCTCCTACTTTTTTCGTGTCACTAAGCTTACTAAGTTTATTTCTAAGTTCATCTATTGTTGCAGCTAAATCTAAGCTTCCACTTTTAGTTGTTTTCATTTCTATTCCATATTTTCTCATAGCTGTTGCGGCTCTCTTAGGCTCATTTATAAGTCTTAAAAGCCCCATCCTTAAAGAAGTCCCTGCCTGACTTCCTTTGATAGCGCTACTCGCCATTAAACCTGTTGCCAGAGCTATATCCTTCATAGGTACACCTAATGAACCTCCTAGAGAGCCAATGAATTTAAGTGTTTCCCCAAATAACTCAACATTGGTGTTAGAGTTTGTTATAGTTGCAGCCATAATGTCAACGAATTGTCCTGTATCTTTAGCAGTCATTCCTAACGCAGTTAATCCATCCAATAGTTATTATCTCTAAGCTTTTTATCTTAGACTCTAGAAGTTTCCCTCATTTTCATCGGCTTG
This sequence comes from Clostridioides difficile, assembly GCF_001299635.1. Taxonomy (GTDB): domain Bacteria; phylum Bacillota; class Clostridia; order Peptostreptococcales; family Peptostreptococcaceae; genus Clostridioides; species Clostridioides difficile_A. The sequence continues at coordinate 19,450 of NZ_JRHN01000042.1, forward strand.
TCTTTTCAAGCCTAGTTTGGCGTACATTTTCACCCTCGTCTAATTCGTTAGGGTGTTCGGCACTCTTGGGAGTATTATATTTATTCAACTCCTACGCTCTACGGTGTATTACAACCTTTCGTAATCTGTAATATTACCTCGGTACTTTCATATTCTTATTAAAAAACTTTAGTATAATAAAAAGCATCTTAAAATTTAAGATGCTTGATTCTTGTTATTTTTCATAAATTCTTCAAATTGTTCTTTCTTGTTATCTCCAAATCCATATAAATTGTGAAATTTATTATGGCATATCTCACATAAAGTTACTCCATTATCTACATTAGTTCTTTTCTCTTTGCACCAATTATAACCATCTAAATGATGGGCTTCTAAATTTCCACCTTTATCATCACTACAACATTGACAAGTATAATTATCTCTTTCATATACAAGTCTTCTCCATGTGTTATACCCATCTATGCATCTTAATTTCACTCTATCTTCTTCACTTAAATCCAATTTGTAAAATGGATTATTTTTTCCTACTAAAATTACTTGTTGATGTTTAGCTTTACAGTCTTGTGAACAGTAATGATATTTATGAATTTTATATCTATGTCTCTTAACATTTATTTCTTTCCCACAATTATCACAGCTACAATTAATATCTCCACCTTTGAAATTTGGATTGCTTTCTTTTTTTAGAATTTTCTTTTGATGTTCTGCTTTACATATCTGAGAACAATAAAAGTTTTTTTTAGTTGTACCATCAGAATTTTTAATAGTACATTTAAGTATATTAATTTTTTTTCCACAATTACTACACTTAACATCAATATTAGCTTTTTTAAAGTTAGGATTACTTTCTCCTTTTAATGTTAGCTTTTGGTGTTTAGACCTGCATTCAGATGAACAATAATGGTGCTTTGACCTTTCTATCTCATATGGTCTTTTTTCTATTTTTTTGCCACAATAATCACATTTTGTTATTACTTTCGGAAACTTTAATTCATTGGAACATTTCCTTGAACAACACTTCTGATTAACCTTTCCATTAAATTCTTTCCCACAATTTTTACATAGATTTTTCATTTTTAAATACCTCCGCAGTATTTTTCCTACTTAATTTATAAAAGGGAAGAAGTCTCGGAAATACTCCTTTTCAATTAGGCTCGCGACTTCCTAATCTATCCCTATAAATATTATACTATAAATTATCAATTAGAACTTAGAATCTACCGATTTTGCCGAATGTTTTATGCTATAGATTTCTCCATAACCGACCAATGTATTTCAGTCACAATATCAGACGTTAGTGCCAAATCTGTTCCTCCTGTTGCTGCTAAATTCAAGATGCCTGGCATACCTTCGATAATCTGATTAGTTTTCCAACCTGCCATACCTGCATAATACATTGCATCAGCCACTTCCCTAGCTGAATATGCAGTTGTTTTTCCAAGTTGTCTAGCTTTATTTGTTAAACTTTCTATTTCTTTTCCGCTTGCTCCTGTGACAGCTTGAACATTTTTCATTCCTTGTTCAAAATTAGCAAAAGTTTTTATAGAAGAACCAAACCCTATACCTCCAAGTGCAACAGTAATTGCTGTTGTTAATTGAGCGAATTTACTTATTGCTCCACTTATAAATGAATCTATTTTACTTCCAATACCACTCAAAGTTGGACTAGCTTCATCTTTTAATTTTACAATTGCTTGATAAGTCTTATTAGAAAACTCTTGTAATTTACTCTTAGTACGAGAAATAGCATTTAATGCTTCTTCACCTTTTGCTTTAATATTTATTATTGTGTTGTTTTTGAGTTCTCCTAACTTACTTCTAGTTTGAGAAATAACTCTTAGTGCTGGGTCAGCTTTCATATTCAAGCTAATTATTGTAGCCACAGTCAAATTTTGTACCTTTGCCTTTACTTTATCTACAATTTGACTAGCTTTGTCTCTAGCTTTTAACAAAACTTCTCTTTGTCTACTTGTAAGTAAACTATTTACTTTATTTTTAACTCTATTTACAACGCTAGATGCTCTATCTTTTGCGTTTATAGTTGTAGATATTGTTCTACTCACTCTTTTCAAGTTGTTGCTAATTCTATTTACAACACTAGACGTTTTATCTTGAGCTTGGATGGCTGGATTAGCTTTTATCCTATTAAGTGCTTTCATCCTTTTTTCAGTTTGCTTCATGTATCTTTCCATAGCACTTAATTTATTTTTAGTTTGTTCATCTCCTGTAATATCAATAACAACATCAATGTGATACATCTCTTTTTTAGCTATTTCTCTCACCTCGCTTTCGGTTTAAATTTTATTTCTTTTTCATAGCTTTGTTTTCTTGCTCTATTTCATGTTGAGTAAAAACTCTAAGAAGCTGTTGAGGTGTTTTCTCTCTTTTTAGAAAATCTTCAGGAAGAACACTATGTTTAACATATGCATTATATAAAATAGTAATCTCCCCACCTCTTTTTATTAGTTTTTTATATCATCATCACTTAATTCTTCATAAAATCCAGATAACTCTAGTACTTCATCACTAATTAATGCGATTTCACCTGCTAAAAACTTTCTTCTTATAAATTCCACCCCACTAGAAACATTCATAGAATTAAGAAGCCTTGCATCGCCAAAATTAGGAACTATTGTAGCTTTTTCTATTAGAGCTATATTAAATTCATCTTCCATTAGTTTACTTTCCCTTCTACCCCTTACCTTAGTAACTTTTGTATATTTTTTCTGCAATGCACTTATCTCTTTTTCTGTTAAAGCTCTAAGTGTGAGTGGTATATCTAACCTTTTTACAAAAATAGTTTTTTCAGGTAATATAGCATCCTCTGTTAATTTCATGATTATATTATCTTCTTGTTGCTTTGCTATTTCATCTTTAGTAAGCTCTCTTTCTTCTTCTATTCCTTCATTTAAAAATTCTTTATCTAAGTTTACCATTTTTAACTTCCTCCGATTTTATAGTTTTATAAAAAGCTACACATAAAATTAATTACGTGTAGCTTAAATTTATTTATTATGCTATTTCATCTAACAACTCATATCCTTCAAAAGTTCCATCTATTTGTATTTCTATATTTTCATCAGATTTTATGCTTGCTAGTTGTATTTTATCTACCATACAATTTTTATATCTAATTCTTTCATATCCAATTAGCCCAGGATTTTCTATTTCTGTAATTATTTCAAATTTATTAAATCCTTTTTTAATCCATTTAGATGTAGTTTTAAGTACAGTAAAAGAGAAAGTACCTTTTTGAGTAGATGCTTTATTAAGTTCCCATTTGCAACCAATTACTCTAAAAGTCTTTTTATCATTTTCTACCTCAGCTGTAAATTCTGTTCCATATCCTTCTTCTTCTCCATCAATTATTATTCTAGCATTTGAACCATCAACAACATTTGCAGCATCTATAATATTTTCATCATATTTCCCCATACTTTATAACCTCCTTTATCCTAAATAACCAGTTCCATAAATTTTCTTCATTACATCAACCTTAATAGCATCCCATTTCCAATAGAACTCATCTGCTTTGGCAGTTGCTTGAAGTTCTGTATCTATATCAACATTAAATTCTGATATGATGCCCTGTGACATCAATTCTTCAAAATATTTCTTTAATGCACATATAACAGTTGTCTGCCCTGTTGCATCATTAAATATTTTCCCTACAAACTCTTTTCTTTTCAATGAGGTATCTTTATTTATAGTGTTAATAAACATAATATTAGATATATATCCCATTGCTTCATTCTTATCATCTGTATACTTTTTAAATGTGTTTACATCATCAACTATGATCACGTCTCCATCATCAAAATCAAGTATTAATGTTCCTGACTTTAAGCACTCTTTAATCTCCGATTGGCTTAGACGTGGTTCTACTTCCTCAAATATAGTCTTAGCATTACATATACTACCTGTTATGCCTTTGCTTACTGCTAATGCTCCTATATAAACAGCTACTTCACTAGGTGTATATTTTATTCCCTCATAATAGGCTGAGCTTCCAATATTAACTATATTTTCATCATTAAAACTTTTTGATTTATCATTAATTTGTTTTATATTATCCTCTGTTTTTCCGCCTAGAAATAATAATATATCTTTTCCTAGCTCCTTATTTTTAGCTACCCAAGCTTTTGTAGTTTCTTGCAAAGCTTCCTCAGCTACACCATCAAGTACAAAAGAATCAAAACTATATCTCTCAAATTCTTCTAATGCTTTTAGATAAGATTCATTTGTTATAGATGTACAACCATCATTTCCACCCTCAAGTGCTACATTTACTAAGTTTGCTAATGTTGTATCACTATCAGCTACTTTAGTTGCCATTACATACTCATTATCTAAATTTGAGTTTATTTCTAGTACTATTTCATCTATAGTGCCTTTAACACTTGAACTAAATAATTGCTTAGTTCCTTCAAAGAAAATAAAATCCTTTTTATCTGAATCCACTAAATTAGATTTTATTGTTACATTAAAGTTTCTAGCTGTTGGATACTTAGTTTCTAGCTTAATTACATCTTTTGCAGTATTTTCTGTAGTATCTTTTAGTGTTAATGTGCCCTTCTTTTGATTTCCATCTACAAGCCTATATAAAAGTAATTCCTTTACATTCCCTAATAAAGCTAATTTACCTAACTTGTAAGCTGAATAGTTAATATCATCACCAAATAAAGATTTAAGTTGTCTCAAATCATTTTTTATTGTTATTACCTTGCCTACATCTCCCCAATTAGCCTTAATAGGCATTGCTAATCTACCCTTTAAACCTGTATTCGTAGACTTTTCTGCTTGAGTCTTGAACCTGTTATAAAAACCAGGTATCTCCTTTTTTTCTTTTTCATTCCATGTACCAGTTGCCATTTTACTTCACCTCTCTTTCTAAGAAATCTTTTATAAGCTTCTCGAACTCTACTCTTGTAAGTTCATCTTTCTTACAATTAAATAAAGCACCTGCCACTACTTCTTTCTTGTAGCCAAGTGCTTCACTATTTTTTAAGAAATCTTCTTTTGAATATTTTTCTTCCTGCTTACTTATATTAGTCTTTTTATTAATTGTTTCAGCCAACCCTTGCACCTCCTATCTTAAGTTTCCATTACTATAAATCTCATTCATAATAGGTCCTTCTCTTTTTATCTTACCTATCATTTTGAATACTACAGTTAATTGACCATTAGAAAACATGTCTGATTCTCTATCTTCAACTACACTTACAAGAGTTAAATACATATTTTTATCTTCTCTAAGTCTTACTCTCTTATCTATTATTAGCTTAGTCTCTAATTCTTCAAGAAGCTTAACTATTTCATCCTTATTTTTGCTAACAACATGACATTTCATAGTTTTAGTAATCTCAATCAGATGATAGTTAATCCTTTTGTTTTCAATATTTGTAGTTCGCCATAATGCACATGGAGCTATAAAGTTTTTCTTCCAATTATCCTTGTAACTCTCGATTTCTAATAAATCTTTTGTGTACTTAGATAAAGCTTCAACCCATCTATCACTAGTTATATCCTCTTTATCATCTAAAGCTATTACACTAAATTTCAGACACCTTATTATAGCTTCCCATTCCTCGTCTATAACATCTTGACCAACTGCACCCTCATAAATACAAGTAAATACCTCATTAGAAGTATCATCTGTTATAGTTTTAAAATCTAAAGTCTCTATAACTTCTTTTGTAAGTTCATCCAGTTTATTAAATGTAGTCCTTTTCTCATATAACCAAATATTTATGGTCCTTCTAAAACCTATAACATCACCTTCATTGTCAGCATCTTCACCTTGGACAATTACAATATAAGGTTTTATAGTCTTTTTATTAGGGACAGATGGTTCATAACAATCTTTTAATCTTGGTATGTTCTCAATTAAGACTTTTCTTATTCCTGCTCTCATATTATTTACTCCAATGTCCTTCTATTAATTTCCCTATTTTAGTAATATTCTTGCTGACCGTAGATTCTAAAGAATGAGTGGGTTTAGTTCCAGGATGCTGGACCTTCATAACAGGATGTGAAGCTCCATTCCAAAATAAAGCTTTTGCACTTCTTGGTTTTATGATATGAGGTGCTGAACCTTCCTCTAAAACAGTTCCATAGTCAACTCCATGCCCTAACCTAACAATGTATTTATTTCCTCCACCTAGACTACTTCCTGTTATGCCTTGTCTTGCATTTCCTGTCCTATCAGTCCATTTTGCACTATTCTTAGCTTCTCCTTCTAGCATAAAAGCTATATTCATACACAAAAGTGGCATTGTAGCCTTTTTCCTATCAATTTCATTTATAGCTTTAGTAAACAAACTCACACTAACCCACCTCTAATCTATCTTTTCAAGACCACATATATAACCACAAATCTGTTCCTCAACTACAATAGGATTTACATAGTTTAGTTTCATAGTGCCTTCAATACATTTAAAAGTTATATCACTTTCATCATTTAATCTTAAACTAGCTTCTTTATCTGCAACCATACCAAAATTTTTATTTTTATAAACTGTACCAATAGTTTCACTATTTATTACTGTATCATTAGTTTTTTCGGGATATATAACTACTGTTAGTTCTTTTATTTCATTTATAATCTCAATAGCTCCATACACTATTTGTTTAATTTCCTGCTCTATAGTTATTGTTTGAGGATTTAAAGCTATCCCTCGATTAATAGTTTTTATTATCTTATCAGCTCTTAATTTTCTCATTGCCCATCAACTCTTGTCATAGATGTTTTATATCCTGTGTTAGTTGTTTCATTCTTTGATTTTTCTTCTAAATAATCAGTTTTATATATATCTGCTAATGACAACCAGTATGAACTATTACTACTTTTAGTTTCTATAGGACCTATTTTAATACAATCATCTGTAGCTCCTTTTAATAAACAACCTCTCCATGAAGCTTTTAGGATATTATTATCATTAGATTCAAGAAGTAACTGTAATTGTTCATCTGTAAAATAAGGATACTCTTCTTCTTGCAAATTGAGTTTTAATTTATCTAAATTGTTAATAGCCATGTCTACTCACCATCTTTGTTGAGAATCTCATTATTATTCTTTTCCTCAGCTTCTCCTATTACTTCTATATATCCTTTTTCTTCCATAGATTCTTGGTCTGCTTTTCTAATCTCAAATACATCACCTATTTTATAGCATTCATTATCATACTTTAGATATACCAAAGCTTTTACTTGCATTAAATTATCTTTCTTTTTAGCCATAATATCCTCCTTTTTTAAGATGCTACTGTAGCAAAGAAGCAATCATCTGCTCTTTCAAAACTTGGTATTCCTACCATAGAAACTTTTGTATCTATTGCAACAGGGTCTTCCTTAACCATAGTTGTAATTGCTATGCCAGTTTTTACAACTTGTGTATCTAACTTACCACTACCATATTGACTGTCAAATTCTTCAGGAGTAGTTCCAAATATGGTTTTTCCTAATGTACCTTTTGGAATCAAAGACACAAGATTGTCTTCATAATAATTCATTGAAATTTCTTCTTCATTTAAGAAAGTTCCATTTAAAATTGCTACTTCTAAATCTAACTTTTTCTTTAAAAATGAAATATAATCTTCATCAGTAATTATAATATCTCCAAAGTTTCTAGTTTTCAAATCTTTTGTTATAGCTTCATTTTGAGTTATATATATAAAGGTCTTTTCAGTTAATAACATTCTTGTTGGTTTTTCTAAGCCTTCATCTACAAATACTTTTTGCCATCTTTTTATGTCTCCCACTATATCAGCTTTAGGGTCGCTCCACATTGCACTTCCTGTTAAAGCTTCTTTATGGTTAGCTGGTATATCATAATCAACAACAACATCTCCATCTTTTGTAATCAACTCTATTTCACCTTTTTGCATCAATTGAGCTCTCATTCTTGTCATTTGAACTCCTGCTCCATCAACTAGATTTGCATAATTTTCAAAAACTGTTTTTGTCAGAAATTCTACTAGATTTTGATTGTTGGCATCTTGATATATAGTTAATTGTCTTCTGTCATTTTCATCAATTCCAACAGCTTCTTTAAAGAATGGCATTTCTTTTTTCTTTATAGATACATCTGCTTTCAATGCTCTTACTTTTGCTGCTGAATTAAATGTACTCATTCTTAATGCAACTGGATTTTTCTTACTACCTTTTGCTATCTCTATCTCTGTAGATAACTGCTTTGTTACTGGAAATAGAGCTTCATCAATAGTTACTCTTGGTGGTAAGTTTTTAATATATAAAGCTATTTCCTTTGAATTTATAAAGTTTTTTAATTCCATTAGTCTTTTCATCCTCCCATTATATAAATAATATTCTTCCTGCTACTGCTTTTTCAGCTTCGACAGTTATTTCTTCATTTGTGTATTCTTTTAATCTAGTTTTATTAAGAAAGCCATGTACCAAAATTGGTAATATTTCTGTTCCTTTTGAATCATTGAAATCAATTTCATTAAATAACACTCCATAAGTTGTTGCATCATTTGCAGGTATTCCAGTGCTATTTACTAAAGTACCTGCTGGTAATACTCCATCAATTAATTTACTTTGTACATCAGTCTTTTTTACTTTGAAATTCAAATTAATATAATGCTCTCCTGCTATATCTCTAATGTCTTTTTTCCCTACAGAAATTGTTTTTGAGCTTTGTCTCATTTTTTATTCCTCCTTTTATAATTTATTTAAAAAAGCTATCTAGTGATTCTGTAGCTTTACTTGCTTCTGCTTTTTCAGCTGCTAATCTCTCGCCTAGACTCTTTTTCTCGCTTCCTTCTTCACTTGATGTAGTAGAACCTAAGTTATCAAGTGGTTTACCATCTATTTTTATCTTTATATCTTCTTTATCTTTAAATAAATAACTGTCACTTTCTTGATAAGCTTTTATTTGTTCATCTAAGCCAATGAAATTACCATCAATTAATTTAACATTTTCTTTGTTTATTAGGGCTGCTAAAGCTTTTGGATTTTTAGGATTATAACTTTCAATAGCTCTTTCAAAAGCTGTATTAAATTTTAAAACCTCAATTTCTTTTTCTGCATTTTCTTTAATTTCTTTATTTGCATTTTTAAGACTTTCAATTTCATCTGATAGCTCTTTGTTATCTTTAACTTTGCCTTGTAAATCATTTAGTTGCTTATCTCTATCCCCTATTTGCTTTTTATACTCTTTAATCTCTTTATTAGCATTCTCTAGTTCTGTCTTTTCAACGTACTTAGAGTTTTTAATATTATCTAAAAGAAGCTTATTTTCTTTATCTTTAGATAACTTTTCATATATTTTCTGACCTTCCTCATCTCCAAATATCTTTTTAAAATATTCTAACATTCAATTTCCTCCTTAAAATTAGGCATAATAAAAGCACTCATTAATTTTTAATTAATAAGTGCTCACTTTATTTTTGTATCAATTCTTTTAACTTTTCTTTGTACTCAGCATAACTATTGTATTCATCATAGTTAAACCCAGGTGCGTTTTTACCATATTTCTCTTTATATAATCGTCTTAACTCTAACAATTTTTTATCTTTTCTCATTTCTTCAAGCAATCTAAATCCCTCCTAACAATTCATTAAATATTTTATCTAAACTATTTAAATACTCTTTAATAAAACTATTTATTTCTTTATTGTTTTGATACTTTAGTGTAAATAAATTAGCAAATATTTCTTTCTCTTTATTTCTGTTTTTACTCCAATACTTTTCACTATGAGTTGCTAATAAATCTTCAAATTCATTATTAGATAATGCTCCTAGTATATCACTAATAAATTCATTATTATACAACTCATTAGAATTAGTATATATACTTTGCAAGTTTTCAATATTCTTCATAACATATATAGAGCTACTTTCAATAGCTTTTTGGAACTTAATATTATTATAGCTCTTAATTTCTTTTATATCAATTCTATGTGCAAACTCATGAAGCAAGGCAGCTTCTTTATTATATGATTTAAATTCTTCAATCTTAGGATTAATACCAATTAAATCAATCTTAGTATAATATATAAAAGGTATTTTTTGACTATTATCAATTAGTATTTTGCTTGGTTGAACATACTTGTTAATATATTTTTGAACTTGTTTAGGTGCTTTCTTTGACTTATTCTTGATTGAATTAGTAATGTTCTTTTTAGTTCTATCACCTTTACTATTTGTAGTTATTTTATTCTTTTTATTTTTTTGTTTCTTAATGACTGGAACACTATTATTTTGATGTCTTATTTCATCATACCAACTATCAAGAATATCATTATCTCCTCCACCTAGCCAGTTCTCCATCATTTTAGAAGCTTCATTTATTGGCACTACAACTTGAGTAGGATAACATAAACAATTAGGGTGTGGAATAGGATACTTTTCGGGTGGGAAAACTCCCTCACCTAATCCATATCTATTTTGCTCTGCATACTCGTCACATTCATCCTCTCCCCTCCACTTTACTTGTCTAATATAGTGTTGAGAACTTAGGTTCCATTGTAGACCAATGCAAAACGGATTATTTATTGCATTTTGAACACTTGTTTCCACAAAAGCATGTGTTATAGAGGTTCTAGCAAGTCTTTGAGCTTGATAAGATATACTTTTATTCATTCCAACTTCTAATGTTTTAGCCTCTGTTTTTCTGACTGGATTAACATAATTATCTAAACTCTTTGCTAAGGTCTTTGCATTAGCACCTCTAGCAACATTAGCTTTTATTAATCTATCAATATCTTTTCTATTTTTATTACTATAACCCCAAATTCTACTATCTAATGACCTTTTATCTTTATAAAAGTTACCTGTAACTAGTTTTTCCACTACACTAGTAGTTGCCTTTATACACATAGCATCACATGCAAGGTTCATAGATGTATTTGGAACTATTGATTGATAGTAATACATTTGTAATTCTTTAGCTATATTAGAAGCTTCTATTATACTTTTTTCTGCAACAGGTACTATTCTTTGATTTAACTCATTAATATACCTGTCGATTGATTTATTTAGTTTTTTTAAGTATTTAGTACTTAGATTTAACTCTTTATTTTTAGCAATATCACTTAAAATAGTTTTACTAGCATCTTTGTAGACATTTAATATCTCTATTTGTATTTTTTTATCTAATAATAAAAGTTTTTTTCTAGCTTCAAGAACTTTTTTTGTATAAGAGTTGTCCTTCATATTAATACCTTGTTATTCTTCAGTATTCTTATTAGAATTTTTATTATTAGATTCATCATTTAATTCTTCATCAATATTATCAATCTCTATATCTGCGTCTTTTCTGAACTGGTCTTGCTCTACTGATTGTATTTTTTCAATATCTTCTAATACTTCATTAAAAGATGTTTCATAATCATCATCACTACCAAAGTCTTTTATATAGCTTCTATGACTTCTAACATTGTTGTTGACTTCCTCCATTGCTAAACGCTTGTTGTCTTCCTCGTCTTCGGGTATTGGAAATTTCTTTTCTAAAACTATTAAATAGTCTAGTTTAGTCCAAGTTTTATCATAGTTATTATAACAATTAAGTTTGTCACATGCTTCGATTATTAAATCAATTAATAGTTTAATCCCTGGCTCCCAATCGTTCCATTTCTCGTAGCATCTAGCTATTAAATCATAGTAAATATATTTTAAAGCTTTAGCAGAGGGAATATTTAAAAGCTGTTCAGGCTTTGGAATACTCAATTTATCTGACATACTATCTTCAAGTCTCTTTAAAAACATATTGATTGGCTCAGCACTAGAGAACGAACTTTCAACCCTTTTTGCTTGTGCCTGTTTGCCATTTTCACTTGCATCATTGCTTTTCAATGGCATCAGTGCATTAGGAGCTATTTTGGTTTTATTTACAGTTTCCTCAGTAGCATCTATAATAGCTGTTTGACCAAACATTTGAAATCTCAGAGCATCTGAGAAATCGGAAACCCTTCTATTAAGTTGATTTTGAAGCTCTTTTAACTGTGTTATGTCACTTTGACCTCTTGTATTTATTAGGTCGCTTTCATTTAAAAATAATATGCATGGTATTTTTGTAAATATTGTATCATATGTTTGAACACTTATAGGATTACTTAAATCTTTTTCTTTGAACTGCTCTATTTTAAACTTACATACCTCATTTTCTAAGTAATAAGTGTATCTATTGTATAAATTATCATCATCTATTTTACTTATAAATCTAACAACTACAACTTTAGTCAAGTTACCTTTTATATCAACTTCATAGTTAAAGTCGCTTGAATCGTGGTAATATAAACTAATTGGTTCATTTTTATTAGCTTCAATCCTTAATAATACTCTTTTAGTTACTGTTGCAATCCTAAAAGCTTTTAGTGTCTCACTCCAAAATTTATTATCATCTAATATATCATCAATGAAAATTCTTAAATTCTCACAAGCTTCTTTATCTTTTTTATCTCTAGCTTTAAACAACAAATTAGGTTCTTTTCCTAAAAAAAATCTTGCTTGTTTTTTTATTAATTGTTCTATTTTATTGTCAATTAATTGTGTTGGAACATAGTCTAAATCATCATTTACAACCCAACTTTGACCTAATAAAGTTTTATCAAGTTTATACTTATCTTCTTCGCTAACTGCACCTTTATAGAAAAAATAATCTTCTTTTATCTTTCTCAGTTCTTTCTTTTGTTCAGATGTTAAACCAAGCAAAGTATTTTTTACACTATCCACTAGAATATGACTCCTCCTTTCTTATTATATTGATTTTGTATATTATTTTTCTTCAGTCCTAATCCTTTGTTATAAATATCATTACTATATTTTAGCTCTTTAATGTCTGATACCTCATAACCGTCAAGTGCATACCATATAGCACTAAATGTGTGAGGGTCTATATTAAATTCATCATATATTAGGTTGCTATTTTTATCTGTAGCATATGTTAGGTTCTTTAATTCTTTTATTGTATGTTTACACTCACTTGAACAATAAATCTTTTTAAATCTCTTAACCTTCTTAGTATTTTGTAGTCTACTTCCAGCATATTTCTTAGCACCAAATATATTAAAACCTTGTTGTCTAAAATATTTTATAGTTTTAGGTTCAGCAGCATCAGCTTTTATTAATTCTTGAGTATCTTTAAATTCTTTAATATCTTTAACAGTCACATCATCTGTAGTTTGATTCTTATAGTACTCCCAGTAAACATATAAATATTTATTTTCATGGTCTATAGCTAATCTTAAAAGTGCATTGTATGATTTTTCAAATCCAAAATCGAATCCAACTTTATAATACCTTTGTGGTATATTAGATATTTTATTTATAACTTCTTGATGTTCCATAACTTCAAATTGTGGTAATACTTTAGTTCCATTTATACCAAATCTTCCTTTTCTTGCTATTCTGTATAAGTCATAGTCATATTCTTTCATTTCATCAAGCTGTTCAATATAGCTTTTTGGCAGAAAAAAATTATCATCTGCAACTGAATGATGATAATATGTATTATTTTTTATTACTATTCTATTTTTATATAACACAGTATCATCTAATACAAACCTGTCTTTTTCTTCATCTCTAAAAAAATGTTTATAAGTCCAGTTATCTTCGCCGATTGGATTAGTTGAACAAATTATATGATTAGATAAACTAGGATGTCTCAAACGTCCTAAGAGTTCTTTAAAACCAGTGTATTTGACTTCTGAACATTCTTCTAACCATATTATGGATACACCATTTATTGATTTTAATTTAGCTGGATTATCCATTCCTTTAAAAATTGTCTTACTTCCATTTGGAAATATAACTCTCATAGGACTCGTTTTAAATGATAATATATCTCCTAAACCCATACTTTCTGCAACTTCTTCTAATAGAGAAAAACAACTATCTCTCATTGTGTCATATACTTCTCTTACCACTAAAGCTTTTCTTTTTTCTTCAAGAAGCTTAATAATTAATTTAGTTGCTACATGATAACTCTTTGAACTTCCATATCCTCCAACAAGAAAATAAAATTTGTAATCCCAATTGAATATAAAATCATAAAAGTGGTCATTTGATATAAATTTACTTTCCATTTTCTCCACTCGCTTTCATAACTTTTACAGTTATCTCTTTATCTGTATCATCTTTATTCAGGTTATAAACCTCACATTTTAACTTTTCAACTCTATTTTTCTGCTCCTCTGTAGCTAAATTCCAATCCTTATGAATCATTTCATCATACTGTTTAATTAAACTCCTTAACTCACTCATAGCTCTACTCTGTGCATTAAGAAAAGATGCTTGCCTATCCCATGCAAACTGAAATTCATATTCTATCTTCTCGCCATTTTCTGTGCTTTCATGTTTCTTTAATTCTTTAATCATTTCTTCCTTGTCTTTAACATACATTATCTTTTGTGCTCTTATTATTGCTGCATATTGAATTGTTATCTGTTCCCAAAGAATATCGAATTTATCTTTATTCTTTATCTCATTAATTAGGTCTTGAGTTTCTTCGGGTAGATATTTTGAGAAGAAACCAAACTTCTCAGCATTCTTATTTCCAGGTGGACCAGTAGCATTCTTATTACCTATGGGTGCACCCTTTTTATTTTTAGGTGCACCTTTCTTTTTTTCGCTAGCCCAGTTGTATCTCTTAATCCATGACTTTAAAGTGTTTAAACTAATGTCATACTTTGCTGATATTTCCTTTTGTTTCATACCTTTTAGGTAATCTTGTTTTACCTTTTCTTTGACATCTTGCACATCACCACCTCGTTTGTTTGTCGTTTTGGGAATAAAAAAAGAACTCTTTGAGAGTTCTAATAAAAAACTAATTATTCAACTTCTTTATTTTCTGCAATAATTTTAGCTACTTCACATAAAGTATCTTCTCTTTTATTCTCATTTTTTATTTTGGAAATAAGAAAATTGCTAAAATATAAATTATTACTATATACTAATTTATCGTGAAATTTAGTTGATATTTTTACAGTTTCACTATACATTTTTATAAATAAAGCTCCTATAAAATTTGATAATATTCCACTCAAGACACCAACTATAGGTATTGCATAATTTTTTGTTAATTCTGGTTTTAAATAACACATTGTTAATGTCCCTAATATAAAAAATATTCCTACAAAAATAGTTATCAACCCTAAAACATAAACACCTTTTATTTGCTTTATATTTTCACTATAGTATTTGTTTAAATATTTTTGATGTTGTTTAAATTGGTTTTGTGCTCTTTCCTCAATCTTATTAGAATCAATTCTTTCATATTCTATTTGAGATTCTATTTCATCTAAATCATTCTCTAGCCTATTTAAATTTCTTTCTATATCAAATTTATTTTGTATATTTTTAAAGGATTGATATAAAAAATACATCTCTAGAAATATTAACATTGTTACATATATCATTAGCGTAACTTTGTTAAAAACATTTAAACGTTCTACTATACTAGGCGAAAAATATAACAATACAATTAAAACAAAATATATTATGTTATTACGATTTACAATTTTCAAACATTCTTTATTGTCATTTATAAGCCCTTTAATAGTGCTTCTTTCTTTTTCTAGAATATTAGAAATTTTTTCTTCAGACAAATTCATCACCTCCAAAGTATAAAATTCTACTTCAAAGGTAAATATCCTTCAAAAACCATTCGACAGTTACAAAATAATTCTAAATAATACTTTTGCCTCATTCCTATCCATCATACACAAATATATTTCATTTTTAATTCATTGTATAAAAAAAGACCATCTATTAAGATGACCTTTCAATTTAATCTATTTTTTATCTTTACACCATTTCTTATTAGTATCATCTTTTATATAAGTTCTAACTATTTCACCACAATCTAAACATAAATCTGAATATATAGTAGATTGTACAGGTAGCGTTTTATTTATAACTTTATCTAACTTTCCATCTCTTATATACTTCAACCCAATAGTTTCAGAATATATACCTCCTGCTGTTAAAATACCTTGTTCTATATTTTCACTATTACAATTAGGACATTTCATGGTTATCCCCCTTATGTTTTATTTTATTAAACACTAATTTATTCTTTGATTTCTCTTTT
Organism: Clostridioides difficile; assembly: GCF_001299635.1. Lineage (GTDB taxonomy): Bacteria > Bacillota > Clostridia > Peptostreptococcales > Peptostreptococcaceae > Clostridioides > Clostridioides difficile_A. The sequence continues at coordinate 35,504 of NZ_JRHN01000042.1, forward strand.
AAATACAACAATACCTTCAATCCAATTTATCTGAAATAAATCCCAGCCATCTTTTCCTAGATTATTAAATTCCTCTTCTAAAATAGGTATCCGTACATCATTTATAGTCTTCCCTTTATTAAAAAGTGGTGTAGCTGGTAACTGAAAAAATTTATACTCATACATACCCATACCTCCTAGTGATTGTTTTCTTTTATATTACCATAATATAAAAAAGACCATTTATCAAAATGACCTTTTTTATTATATTAATCTATAATTAATATTTATCTGCTATATTATTATTTTTTTAAATCAAATTCCACATTTTTTCTAATAAAATCAGTTGTAACATCAAAGCCACAATCAGTTAATATTTTAAGTGTTCCTCTACATCCCTCTCCATTATAACCAGCTGAACAACAATTTTTTATTATCATATTCTCTCCTCTATTATTAATTAGAGTCAATTTGTATTCAGCTTTTTCAGGCTTACTCTCCATTTTAGCTTCTACAACTGTGCCAAAACCAATTTTATAATTATCAAAAAACTCCAGTGCTCTTACAGTACTTAAAACATCACTTTTTATTTCTATACTCATTCAAATCCTCCCCTTTCATTATACATAATTTTACAATTTTCATATGTTAAATATATGAATTATATTTGAATATTATTTGAATTTTCGCTATAATATTAATATTTTATTTTTATTAAGGCAAGTTCCAGGAATCGAACCTAGATTAAACACCAGTCCTTGCATGGTGAGTGAGGTTACCAAGCCCCACTCTTTTTAGACCTCTGAATTAAGATACAAAATTGTATGAGATTTTAATCTCAATTCAAATACTTAATATAGTGTATCAATAGATTTTGAACATAGTTAGAATTGAACTAACAGCATCCTCATGCCCTGCCTAGTCTGTTCATAGTAATAAAAAAAGACCATACACTGGTCTTAATTAAATTCATATTTTTCTTTGTACTCTTTAATAGCATCATCCCAAGCCTCTTGCTCTGTTATTTTCTTTTCTATAGCAATTCTTTTTGCTATATCTCTTATCTTTGTTGCACCTTCTAATATTCCCATTTCATATTTCCCCCTATTCTATATAATTTAAGCGAGGTCATAAGTCCTCGCTCTATTTAAAATATAAGTTAAACATCTTTTTTAAGTTGTAAATCAGGAAATGGTATAACTTTAGCAGAAGTTAGAGTATTTTTAGGTAAATTTAATAGATATTCTACTTCTTCTGGCTCCATACTAAAGTTATAAGAAAATGAAAGTTCATCCATAAATTCTTTAGGAGTAAAAACTTTTTCATTTAGCAACATCAAAACTGCTGTTTTTAACAATGCTGGTAGAGAAGTTAATAACTCATCATCTAATGGTTCTGATTTTCTTAGTCCCCTACGTTGTAAAGTACGAATCATAGACTGATATTCATCCATACTGATAATTCCTAAAGAATATGAACGACGAATCATTGCTTGTATAGAAACTTTCCATTTACGTTTCAATTCTGTATAGTTTGGGATACGTAAAGGAGTTCTCTTAGCATCAATTTTAAAAGTCTCTTCTGGTAATAAGAATGCAGATGCAAATCTATTAGCTTCTGATTCTCTGTCTTTAAATTCTTGTTTTTCTAAAGCTTCTACATCCTCGCTCCACTCATGCAAGCATATATGCCCTAATTCATGAGCTATATCAAAATGAATTCTAGAGGCAGAAGTCTTATTACTAGAATATCCAATCAGATAAACTGTCTCTCCCGAAATATCTACCATCTGACTGAATGCATCTATATCATCTGTAGAAGTCGAGAAACTTGTTACAAGTATTCCGTGTTGTTCTACTTCATATATGATATTATCAATAGGTTTTAACCCTAATCCCCAAGCTTCTCTTAAAAGTAAAGCAGCTTCTTCTGGTGTTTTCCCAGAACAATCTGGTAAATTTAATGTTGGGAATTCAATATAATCTTGTAAGAAGAAATATATTTCTGCTAGAAATTCCATTTTTTGAATTTGCTCTGCTCTATATTTTTTATTTGTAGTCAATAATGCCCTGAAATATGTTGAACCTATTGCAATATTATTTCCTGTTTCTAAAAAGAACTTAACTGGAAAATCTAATTCTTTTGCTATTCGTTTCACTACATTATTATCATTTGGTTTCGATTTATTATTCTCATACATCGAAACAGTCTGTCTTTGACAGTCAATTCTCTCAGCTAATTCAGCTACTGTCATTCCTCTGTATATACGAGCTTTCTTTAAACGCTCTCCATTAAAATTAATTTCCATAATTATTTCCTCCATCTATTCACTAAAAAGTGACTACTTGGCATCTTCCTCCTTTTTCGCCTTTTTTAAAGGATGTGTTTTCTTTCTTGCAACTGCTTTTGAAGTTAAGTTTAATCCAAGAGTAGGATTATTTGCAATAGGATTAGTATTATCAACTTTTTCTGCAACTGTACTTTCTTCTATAGATATATAAGAACTCCAATCTTTTTCTGTAACAATGTCTAAGTTTGTATCAATCATTACAGCACGAATAGATGTAAGTTGATATTCAGATGCATCAAATAATATTAATGCATGATGGTTAACAACAACATTATCTTTTATTAGATTCGCAAGTAATTTTTGTACATGTTCCTTAACTTTATCTTCATCATCAAATTTTTTAGGGAAAAAGGATATTTGCCCAATTGGTGCTTTTAAATCTTCATTAAAGTTTTTAGTCAACTCATTCAAGTAGTGCATGTTTCTTCTTTCAGGTTGTTTTTCATATATTTCCTTAAATCGTTGCTCTCTCATTATGGTAAAAATATTTTCACTACTTTTTTCATGTATAATGACCATTCCCCAACATCCACGTTTAGCTTCATACGCCATACAATCAGGAGTATTAAGTACTTTACAAAGATCTCTATTTAATAAATCCCAAATACGGGTAGGTATACTATTTTTAGTTACAAGATTCTGCTTTTTAATATCTTCTTTTATTTTATCTCCAACAGCTCCATTAACACATTGAACAATTGTAGAAATTATTTCAACAGGTACTTCTAGTCTTACGTCTTCTGGCATAAAATTATGCACCTCCTACATGTTTATATATTTATTGTAGGCGTTTTATGTAAAAGTGTCAATATCAAAAGACAAATATATTTATTTTTTATATTTAAAGCGTCATTTGAAAATTTTCGACTTTTTATATGATGTCCTTAATTATAAAAATTATTCACTTTGGCTAGAGCAAAGACAATCCCTTAACCCTAGCCTAATATATATTTAGTTTTGAGAGGGAAATTTTTCATTTCCACAATACTATTATCTCATGTTTCAAGACTTCATGTCGGACATAAAACGGACATAACTTCTTATTGTATTTCTAATAAATTGAATATTGGTTCTTGCTCTGTAAGTGCTTGTCTGCCAAACATAGCTATTGAAATAGATGCTATAGCTATATCTCTTCTTCTTCTTAATTGTCTTTCTTCCATAAACAATTTATCTGATATTTGAAACCATTCAAATTTATTTATATATCTAAATTTTATTATTTCTCTTTCCACATATCTTAAATTATTTATAGCTATATCCAAAGTTTTTTTTATTGCCATCATTGTATATAATTCAATTTCCTTTTCAGTTTTTTTATCTTCAATAGATACTAATTTATCCTCAATTTTGTTATTTATATTATAAGTTTTACTTGTAGGAATGCTATCATAGCTTATTGCCTTGGTTAAATCTCCAACAGAACATTTATCTAAATTATAAATATCCCCTTTCAGTTTGTTTATATTAGCATCCATTTGATTATATTCTTCAAGAAACTTCTTAGTTGCATTAAAAAACTCTTTTTTAGTTTTAGACATACTCACACACTCCTATCAATTATTTATGTTATAATAATGTTGTAATGACAGTTTTAGATTTTTGACAACTGGAGTGTGGGAGCACTCCTTCTTCTTTTTCTTAACTTACTATTGATAATTGACTGTTTAATAATCTTATTTCTTCTTCAAGAACTGTAGGTAACTTATAATTATCTACTATTTCCAGTACCTTATCTAACTGACAACGCTTTATAGCCTTATAACTTTCTACTCCAAATTCTCGTTTAATCTGGTGGTATATATCACTATAAACTTTACCTCTTAGAGACTTATTTTTATAAGCCCTACTACCATGACCTCCTAGTGATTTTGTTGCTACTCTCTTAACTTCTTTAACAATACTCTCACACTCTATATTGAATAATGGTGCATCATCCATAAAGTTCTCTAACTTCTCATTAACACTCTCTATTTTAGTTTCTAAGACTTCCTGCTTCTTATCTAGCATAAATATAGCTTGTAACTCCTTTGATGCACTTAAAAGAGGATTATTTAATTCTTTTCTCATGGAGAAATATCCATCAACTATTTTCTCGTATTGTTCCCACGCCTTGTCGTCTTCCAGTATTTTAAGTAGTTTTGAATAACCTCTCTCAGATAACAAATAAATATTTCTTGACTGATTAAAAGATTGTTTACTATATCCAACATCTTCATAACCTAATCCTTTTGAAGGATTAGCCTTTAAATCCCCTAGTCGTTCAGAACGACTCACTTTTAAATCTATAATATCTACATTTGTTTTAAATCTTTTTATGTTATTGTTAATTAACTCATTAACTTTGAATAATTCTCTATTATGTATCTCAGCTATATCCTTTACTAGCATTGCTTTCTTGCCTTTTCCAAACCCACCCTCAATATCATGAAATTTCATTCCCTCAACTTCTAAAGTTCCAAGTACTGTTATTTCTTTATTTATGTTTTCATTCATAGTCTATCTCTCCTTTATCATTTGATATATTCTCTATTTAACTTTTTCACATTTTTATGAAAAACTAAGTACATCTTGTAAGCTTCAATATTTACTTCTTATTCTTTTTTGCATCTCTTTTTTTCTTATTCAATTCTTTATACTCTATCCAACCATCTACACCATATTTCTTACTCCTAGAAACCCATGTCAATTTTTCAGGAAAATTATAATCAAATATCTTTCTTTTTATCTCTCCTTGCTGAGTTCCAAACCCTTTTACATCTATATATTCAACCTCTCCATTCCATTTGTATATTGCAAAATCAACGGTATAAGTAATAGCTCTTTCAGAAACTCCAAACTTTTTAAATTTTGGTTGCAACTCAAATTTCTGTTGTAGCCCAAAATCTTTAATTTCTCCTTTTGCTTTCTTATCTTTAAGATATAAATAGTATTCTGCTTCATCTTTACTATCAAATTTAATTCCATCTATTATAGTTTTCTTATTATTGTATTTGCTCAATTGTTTTCTCCTCTATTTTATTCCCAGCTCAACATAACCATTTCCTAATTTAACAAAATACTCAATCTCTTTGTTTACTTCAATTCCTGTAAATTTCTTATCTTTAAATGACTGTAATATAACTGTATCTCCTGCTTTAAAATCTACTGTATGCTCTACTTCAATTTGTTTTTTATTCTTAATTACATCTTTAAAAGTACTAGAAGCTATCTGTAATTCATGTATCATACAATCACCCTCAAAGTTTATATTTTAGTTCTCTTACTTGTATGTTTTCCTTCTCTTTATCGAGTCTTACTGTATAACCTGCCTTTATAAGTAACCTTGCTATTTCTAATCTATCTGTATCATTTAACGACCCATTTTTTTGTGCATATATTTTACTCATTTTGTACCCCCTTTCTAGGAAGCAATAGTATGATATTTACTTCCTAGAAGTTTAATTTAATTTTATTTGAATTTAACTTTTTGACTTTTCTTAATAATGTCGTCTAGTTCATCACTTGAATACTTAGTAAATGTTTCATCAAAATTATGAAAGTTAGTTTTTTTAATTTTACTAGGAGCATTAACACCCTTGTTATTAGACTGTTTCTTCTCCTGCCTACTCTTTTTCTTCCTCTCAAACTCATTCTGATACTCTGTAAGTTCTAAACTAGTTTTTACATTTGCTTCTATCCAGTTATTTAATATTGTCTTTACATATCTATAGTTCTTAACTCCACTCCCTACAGCTTCATCAATAGCCCTTACAATTACTTCTAACTCCATCCCATCATCTAAGTAACTCATTAACTCAATAAAGTTATTCGGAGTAATTACACCTATATATTTTTCAAAGTATTTTTTTATGTAGACAGTTTTATCTGATTCAGATTGTTCATTAATAACAATAGTAGTAACATCATTACTTACTTTAAAGTCATTACTTACTAGTTCCGTGTTTTCCGGTTTCCGAGAAACCCGGTTTCCGGGAATCCCGGTTTCCGGAAAATCAGTTTTTCGGGATTTTAGCTTCTGAGGATTTTCAAGTGGTATCTCATATACTTGATAATCATATCCTCCAAGCATCTTATTAGTATTAGAATCTCGACAAGGTGTTCTTGTTATATATCCATTTTCTATGAGCTCCCTTAAAATATTTGCTGTAGCATCCCTCCCATTTTTACTTCTTTTGTATAAATCATTAACATATATCTTCCAATGGTCGGGCTTACTAATTAAATATGAATGTAAACCTTTTGCTTGCCAGCTTAATTTTACATCTTCCAAACAAGTTTTATTTAAAACTACATATGGATTATCTTTGTCTTTGCTTACTCTTATAATCCCCAATACTATCACCTACTCTTGTTTTTGCTTCTCTAAAATGCTCTTATATCCATTTAAAACTTTCTCATACTCTTGTTTAGTCAAATCTACTGCTAACTTTCCAAACTTCTTATATACTTCACTATCAACTCTATTTTTATCTTTTTCTATAGATTCTCCTAGCGAATATAGTGTATTTAATTCACTCTCATTAACTTCTTTTTTTTTCTGCTCATTTCCATGTTTATTGGTTGCATCACTATCTTTTGTATCATCAATACAAAATAATCCATTTAAAGCGTACTTTCTTGCATAACTTGATACACTTCCAGTTACTTGTGCTAAATCCATACCTTTTTTAGTTTCATCTTCTCTAGCTAATGCCTTTGTAGATACTTTCTCTCCTGTTTCTGCATCTATTAAAGTAGCTGTAGCTTCTACATAAAATCTATTTCCTATCTGAACAATATTATCATCCAATATAACCAATGCTTTTTCTTCTTTTAGAATAGGTTTTAAACCTTCTAGTATATCCTCACAACTCCTATAGTTGTATTTACCAAAGCTATTAAATTGACTTTTAGGAGCTTTTAAAGCACTCTGTATATTTACAAGCTTCATATAAATATTATTAGTTTCCATATCTCCCACCTACTCTTTTTTAGCTTTTGGAATTGTTAATGTAGTTCCATATTCAATCCTGCAACCTTCAACCTCATGACCCTTTTTGATAAAATCTTTTATAGCATTCTTATCTACTTTTATAACTTGCTCTACTGTTTTATATATACCAGGTATTTTTTCTTCATCTTCTATGACCAAGCTACCTGCCGATTTTCTTATACTTATATTTCCTAAAATTGTTTCTACCTTCTTAGTACCAAGTAACTCCATACAATCTTTTATATTGCTTTTTAACCTATCAAGACTATTCTTTTTAACTCTCTTTAACTCTTGCAACCTCTTAATTTCTGAATCTATAGAGCTTATATCACTGTCAATATTCATTATTACTGAGACTATTCTAGTGTTTTTATTTTGTATCTCTTGCTTTATTATTTCTTTTATTTCCTCTAGTTTTTCAGCTTCATTTCCTGTTATTTCTGTTAAACCTTCTTCTATTTCTAATAAATCTGTAGTTAATTCATATAAAGTACTCATAATTTCCCTCCATTTATGCTATAATATAGCTATAATTTTTTTGATTTACCTTTTGATTAGAGCCAGTCGTAATGGCTCTTTTCTACATTATTTGAACACTTAATGGTCTATCTGTTTCAAATTCTTCTCTCATTAGTAGTTCTTCTGCTTCTTCGGTATCTTTTTCTATCCTCTTGTACTCTGCATATGCTTCATGCTTAATTTTGTCTTGTTTATCTGTTGTAAGACTTCTATCTGCCCATGCTCTTTGTACTATATCTAAATATATTAAGTATTGTGCTTTTCTGTATTTTTCTATATCTTTGATTAATTCTTGTCTACTTTTCATTTTCCACTCCCCCTATTGATTCAATTTCTGAATTTAACATGAGCAAAATATCCTCATATGCTCCTAATTCTTTTTCATCTGCTCTACACTTATATCCAATTGACTTTTTAAATTCTATCCTCTCATTTAGAGCTTGTATCTTATATTCTAAAAATCTTTTAGTTACTTCCATCTTCAATCCCCCTTAAAGTTCAAGTCCTCTTTGTTTACATTCTTCCATATAAGCTACACACTCTGCATAAAATCGTGGTGTAGGCACTCTTTTATGTTTTTTACAGAATCTTAGAAACCATCTTAGAGTCATTTAAATCACCCCCTTTCTCTTTTTCATTACATTCCTATCTTTCATTGCATTTTTCATTACATATTCTTCAAAAGAAATTAAATCTATCCTATATGAACTACCTATAGGAATTACAGTATAATGGTTTTGTGCCATTGCTTCTCTTATCATGTTTCTTGCAGTTGAATCAGACACTTTTAAGTACTCACTAAACTCCTTTACTGTGACTAACTTCATTCTTCTAATTCCTTCTCTATCTAAAAACATCTTAATGATGTCTGTTGTATCGTCTCTATTCATTAATTCTTGAACTAAATCTTTTGTATCTATGAATTGTAATGCTACACTCATTTTTATCTCACCCTTTCTGTACATGTAAACTATTTAAAGAAAATCTTGCTAAACTCTATTCCTAAAAAATAGAAAACTACAATTAACATTAATCTAAGTAATACTGCTTTTTCTTTATTCTTTATTTTTACCACTCCTATCTCCTAACTAATTCATCTAATGTAATGTCTAAATAGTCAGCTATTTTTATTAAAGTATTTATGGTTGGATTTTTCTTTTCATTTCTTATAATTTTGTATAATCCACTTTCATCTATCCCTAATTCTTTTGCTAATTTATAAGGTTTTATATTTCTTTTTCTTAGTATTTGACTTATATTGTCTCCTATTAACACTTAATCACCTTCGTTCTACATGGTATAATATAAATATGGAATAAATTCTAAATTATTAAAAATGGGGGTATTACTTTGGCAACTATAGAAGAATCAATAAAAATGTTTAACAAAATGAATAGAAGTTTACTAAATGTTGTTGCTCAAATTTCAGAACCTTTGAAACAAAATCATGAAATAATGCAACAAAGTCTTAAAGCTCTTGACACAAATACAACTATTATTAAAAACTTTCCAAATAATTCATTTGCTAATATTCAATATAATTTATCTAATGTAACCAACACATATGATTATGGTATAGAAATTTCAAAACTAATATCTGAGAGTCATTCAATTATCAACAACATGAACATAGACAATCTTTACATAAATAAAATACATTCAAATATTCAATCAATGTCTAATGCTTATGATGCTTTTTTAAATATTTATCAAAATAACAGTTCTCATGATTTTTATCTTAGTGAAGAAGACTTTTTAGAATCATCTAATGAGTTATCCAATGTAATTCAAGATGTTAGTTTAGAAACTGATAATAGTGAATTAAATGAAAACATAGAAAATATAATCTCTATCATTAAAAATAATAAAAAAGATGTTATTGCTTATACCCTGGCTTTAATTACAATTTTTATTGCTCTTTTAACTCTTCATAGTTCTAATGTTTCATCAGATAAATTGCTTAATTGTCAATACACTATGATTAAACTTATGGAAAAAATCAATGATAACCTTGAAACTAGAAATAAATTAATAGAAGATAATAATGCTGACAATGAAACTAGAAATATTCTATTAAAAGATATAGATACACAGTTAAGATTACAAAATAATTTAGAACCTTTAGAATAATATTTTATTGAAATTTCATTTCTAATTTATTTTTTAATTTTAAAATTTCATTAGTATTTTGTTCCATTATTTTAATGTTTTTATCTATTACTCTATTGTAATAAATTGAACAAATAACATTAAAAGTAGAAAATATAATATTTACAATCATAAGTACAGTTATAAATTTTGATATTTTATTCTGTACTTTTTTGTTTATGATTTTCATTTAATCACTTCCTTTTCAAAATATTCTGTATTTAATTTTCAAGGTACTGTCATGCTTTAACTTAACATTGATAATTGTTCTTCTTCTTCCTTCAATAATCTTTTTAGAATGTACTCTTGACCTTTTCCTGTAACTCTTGTTGTTCTATAAGTAAATACACCTGTTGATGTCTCTCTAGTACCTTCCACAGTTTCTAAATAACCTTTTTCCACTGCAAATTGCTTTGGTTCAGTTGAATTTTTAAATACCAAACCCCATAATCTTAATTTTTCATATAGCCTTTTCTCACCAATTATTATTCCATTACTTTTTGAAATCACCTTAGCTACTTCTCTTACAAGTAAACTATTTTTTGATGATGCTATTTGATTAATAAATCTATTTTTTTCTTCCAGTTCTCTATTTTTACTTTCTATTTTCCTTTGAGCTACTTGTAATGCTCTTGCCATTATTTCATCATCTGACATATCTTCTGTTGTATGTATATATCCACCAGTTTTACGTATTTCTTTTAATATCTTTTTAACTTCTTTTTTAAATCGTTTTGCGATTGGTTTTCTACTTTGCATTAAAACTTCATATAAACCATCTTCTGTTAAAAACCAAGCACTATAAGCATTGTTTAGAGTGCCTATCTGTATTAATTCTTTTTCTTCTGTTTCAATATTAGATAACATCATCGATACATTACTATGTTCTATCCAATTAGATACATCTTTGGCTAGAAATAAAGGGTTTTCTGAAGTTCCATAAATCCTAAATTCTTTACCTAGTAACTCTTGTTCTTTGATTGTTTGTAAGTTATTCATACTTATCATCCTCTCGTACACCTTTCGTGTGATTTATTTTCAAAAAAAATTTCATCTATATTTACTTCTTTGAAAGCTTTTTTAAATTTCATAAGAAAGTTAAAACTTGGATTTCTAATTCCCAACTCTACTTTTGAATATAGGGTTAGAGTTAAACCCAACCTGTTCGCCATTTCTTTTTGAGTCATTTTTTTAGAATTTCTAAAATCTACTAAACTATTATACATTTAACCACCCTCTCACTTCACACGTTTCGTGTGTTTATATTTATATAATACACTACACATTTCGTGTTGTCAATGTTTTTTTATACTTTTCGTGTAGTATCATTTTTTTCTACACTTTTTGTGTTATTATAAATCAAAAAGGAGTTTTCGAGATGTTTGCAAAAAGATTAAAAGAACTTAGAATAGATGCCAAATTAAAACAGTCTGAATTAGCTCAAAAGTTAGATATATCGCCTAGCACAATAGGCATGTATGAGCAAGGTCGAAGAAGTGCTGACCAGGAAACTTTGTTAAAAATATCGGATTTATTTGATGTATCTATAGATTATTTATTAGGAAAAACAAATGTAAGAAACAATTTATTTATAAATAAAAATGGAATAGATTACGATGCTGAAAACTTTAAAACAGAAAAAGAACTTATTGAAAATATGAATCTTGATGAAAGTATGAGAAAGGTTTTTAATGTATTCAGTGAACTAAGTCCAGATGCAAGAGAAAAAGCATTAAAAGTGGCAGAATTATTTTTATTAGATGAAAAAAATAAAAAATAACTTCCTTCAGAGAATTAGGTGCTTATATAAATAGAACTGTTTCAAATCCTAAAATATGGTGTATAGTAGGTATAAATAAAGCATTTTTGTATACCTATAAAGATAAATATATAGAACTTATTAATAAGACTATAAATCAACAAACTATAGAAATAAGAGTAATTTCACAAAAATAAACTCTTGCAAAGACTTCAAAGGATATGGAAATAGAATCTGTTAAAACATTATATAAAGTCTAAAAGAAGAAAATAAAAAACTTAAAAATAGTGGTGTTTCTTTATTAGGTAAATTAGCTTAAAGCTAAAAATCTTAATAAAAACATAAATAAAGCGTTGATTAGTATTAAAAAACGTTTTATTTATGTTTAAAGGTTAATTTAATTCTTTATAATTTTAATTTCAGCATTTAAATTATTTTTACCAAATATATTATATTTACAATTTTCTAATGAAAAGTCTGAGTTATTCTTTTTATGTAGTTTATGTAATACCAATTTCAAATATCTTAAAGAATTACTTGGGTTAGTATCATTTACAGCTACCTGAACAAGACTTTTTCCCTTATCATCCCATTCATCCCATAATTTTGGGCTAATTATTAAATTTTCTGACATTAGAGGGATTATGGCATTAAAATAATATTTAATAATTTGTTGAGAAACTTGTTCAAATGATTTTAAATATTTTTCATATATTTTAAAATCCTTTTTCAATACGCTAATTAAAATATATGATTTTTCATATTTTGAAAATGAGGTTACAAATATTCTTCTCACCATCTTAGATTTATTATCGTATACCTTAAGTTTATTTCCCATTAAATCAAAATTAGGAGCTATACTCATATAATTAGCGAATTTAAACTCATAAGGGAATTCAATTACCAATGTAGCTAATTCAGAATATTTTTCATTAATAATGATTTTATCAAAATTACTCTTGTAATAATTCATTTCTTCCTTTTTATTTAAACTCTCTCTATAATTAAATACAATTGAGGCTTCTTTTGTCAGTTGAGGTATATCTTTAAACATATTTGTATAAAACTTATTTGATATCATTTCTGTATAATATTCAAAAGAAAATGTTCTATATGCAAAAAGAAATACTTGTTTTAGATTATTAGGTGAAAAAATTCTATCTGATTTTTCTATATCTTCAAATAATTTATTATCATGATTTTCACAAAAACAAGTTTGCACTGTGGCATTTTTTATTAGCACTTTAGATAAAAAACAAAATGGCTCTTTCTCATTCTTCATTACTTCTAAAATCTCTGGATTTTCTTTTTTATTCTGTTTTAAAACATATTTATCTATAGCTAATTTTGATAATATACCATTTTCTTGTATTGCATGTGCTTCTATTGCCTTAGACTTACATCCTGGATATAAACAAAGATTAATTCTACTTTTTCTTGAATTTTTTGCTATTATTGACAATGTTTCATTTTCATTATGAAATGTTCTTGCTTCTTTTAAGTAACAGCATAGTCCAAATGTTTTTCCACTCCCACAAGGGCATTCCTCACTTTTAGAAAATTTAAAATGCTTACAAAATATTTTAATCTCCCCCAATCATAGAATACTTAATAATTATATGTTATACTAGTTTTAATTTTTATTCTATTATAAAATTATAAATTAAACAGAGTAAATGAAATTCTATATCTTAACTTGCTATAGAATTTATTTTATGAACAATTTAAACACTTATATATTTTTAAAACTAATCCTATTTTGTATTATTTTTATATATTTCTTCTACCTTAACTTTATACTCATCTATTTTGTCCTTATTTAAATCTTTTAACTCTTTCATAATTGAATTTAACCTTGAAATATAGTTATACTTTGACTTTTCCACATACTTTCCCCCTATCACTAGAACTTATGTTCTTATTTTTAGCTAAAAACTCCCAACAATTTTTAATAAAGTTTATATAATTACACCCTTTCAACCCCCAAATTATTTTTAGATTATTCAGAATTGTCTTAGATAATTATCTTACTTACATGATAATACTTTTGATTTGTTAATGCAATAAAAAAAGCGTAATTGTAATAAAAAATCGAATTTTGTAGACAGTTGGAATTTTTTTCCAATATAATATATTATTAATCGAGTTTTTTATTATATTTTTTTATGAAAACTTGTTTTTATAATAATTTTTATACTAATTAATATGGTATTTATTTTACTTTATTATAGACTGTAAATATAGTACTCTTTTTAAAACTATTTAATTCTATGTTTTTTTCCAATATATATAGTATTTGTATGGAAAATTTTATATACTTAAATTGTTATTATCATGAAGTAGAATAAACTATATGAGAGTAAATTCAATAGACAAATATAAAACACTTGTTAATGATTTGTATAATCTAACTAATATACATATAAATAAAATTGCTTGACTTTGCTAAGTTTAGAACATTAAAATTAAATATGAGTACACTAATAAATAAAGTTGTTAGCAGATAGAATTTTATTTATTATTTGCTTATATGAAGAAACTAATTATATAAAAAACATTATAATTTATTGCATACTTACATATTATACTTTTATATATAAGAAACCAGTAACTAAAATCTTAATACAAGGAGGTGAGAGTGTGGAAAATAAACTCATATTAAATCGTATTTTCACTAAAAATACATTTGAAAACTTAATAAATAATACAGATAATACTTTATATTCATGTGTTATAAAAAGATATTTAAAGACATTTGAATCAAAACCTAATTTCGAATTGATAAGTGAAATATATAAATTTATGAATTCTGAATATAGAAATGAATATGTCTATAAAAATACACTCTTAAACAAATTGTTATTAGGACGTCATAGCTTGAATACTACCACAGCTTTAACTGAAATTCCTATTAGTAAATCTAAGGCTGATTTCATATTAATTAATGGAAAGGGAGTTGTATATGAAATCAAAACAGAATTAGATAATTTTGAGCGTTTAGAAAATCAGATAAATGATTATTATAAAGCCTTTAATCATGTTTGTGTAGTTACTTGTAAAGCTAATCTTGAAAAATTAGAAAAAGTTCTGAAAAATAATAATGTTGGAATATGTGTTTTGAATAAAAATAATTCTATTAGTACTATAAAAAAACCTATAGAGTATAATTCTTGTTTAGATTATAAGACTATGTTCAACATTTTGAGAAAACCAGAATACGAAAATGTTATATTAAATAATTATAAAAAATTGCCTCAAACAACACAATTTAAATATTATGATGAATGTTTTCAGCTTTTTAAACAATTAAATTTAAACTTAGCACATAAAGAAATGCTTAATCAATTAAAAAATCGTTCCAAAATTGAAGTCAAGGAATACAAAGAATATGTTCCATATGAGTTAAGGTCTCTAGTTTATTTTGCTCAATATAAATATAATGATTATTTAAAATTAGATAGCTTTTTAAAAAGCAAATTCAAGGGGTGAAATTTGTGTATTTACCATATTTAAGAGGGCGACAATTTGAGTTAATAGCATTAAGAGAACTAGTAAAAAATAACCTCATAGGAAATAAAATTATTCCTATAATTGAGCCAATAAAACTCACTTCTACTTTGACAAAAACGTTAGAGGTGTTTTCTGAAAAAAATAGGATGCTTTCGATCATAATGAATCCTAAATTAAGCAATTTTATAAATGAATTAGATACGATAGAGAATAATACTATTAATAATAAATTTTCTAATGAAATAAAAAAGGAGAATATTATTAAATCTTACATAGTTAATGAAAATATATTAAATGAATTGTCAGATTCATTAGAAATCAAAGATTTGTTAATCATTAACAGAAAAAGAGATGATATTGAATATTTTCTAAAAATATTTCATGATAATGTTCCTAAATACACTCTAATTCCAGAAGATAGAACTTTTAAAAGAAAAGTTAAAGGTAATAAAATATTGTTAGAAGACAAATTCAATAGACAAGATAGAAATGCAGATTATTTAGTTTGCAACGATGAGTTTTTTTCAGAAGATCACTTATATTTTAAAAGTGAAGATTTCAAAGGTTTTTCAGACTACTCTATAGTTGGAGATAATTATAGCGAATCAGGATTTGCTCCATATGCAGTAGCCATACATATTGTATATTTTTCTATGAATAGTGATAATGAATTAGAACTTAGAATTAAACATTTTGTTTCACAATCTAATGATGATATTAGTAACCCAGCAGGAAAGTTTGAAGAAGCTCTTACTAAACTAATTAATTGGATAAATACTGAACAATCTAAACCTTCTTTTAAATCTACTTTTGCTCTAGAAGAATTTATTAAATACTATAATACAGGTAGTTATCCAGGTTTAGGAACAGTGAAAAAATTATCTATTATGCACCATATACAACTTATGAACTTCTATTTAGAGGGAGAGTTTTAATTATGAATTTTTGTATACATTGCATTAAAGATATTCAGATTAAATCCATGATGAAAAATAAAACAATAGGAGATTGTGATTTATGTAATAGAAAAAATGTATCTATTTATGATACAGAAAAAGATACATATTTAATTGATCCATTTGAAGAATTTTTAGATATATATACATGCAAAGAATTTCTACCTAATGGTTTTCTGCCTAAAAATACTAGCCGCTTAAGTGATGAAATATTTAACAAGTGGAATATATTTAATATTGAAAAAGAAAGAATAGATGATGTAATTATAAGTATTTGTAAAGAAAAATATAGAGAGAATAAAAAAATTTTTGAAGAATTAGTTGGTATTTCTGAATTATATGATAAAGAATATCTTGAAAATAATTCTTTATTAAAAAATTTTGAATGGGAAGATTTTTCTAATGCTATAAAAAAGGAGAATAGATTTCATACTAACCACATTAATACAAATGTATTAAAAAAATTTTTAAAATTTGTTGAAAAAACATATCCATCTGGTAAAATCTTTTTAAGAGCAAGAATTTCTACTAATGAAAATGGTTTTAATAAAGATGACATGGGTTCTCCACCACCTGAAAAAGCTTCTGCAGGACGTGTCAATCCATTAGGAATAAGCTATCTTTATCTTTCAGATAATCTATACACTACTTTTTATGAAGTTCGTGCCAATGTATATGATTTTGTTACTGTTGGTGAATTTGCTTTAAATCGAAATATAAATATAATAGATTTAAGTCAACTTGATAAAATAAGTCCTTTTTCTGGAATAAATTGCACTGAATATGCTATAAACTTAAAACATCTAAAAAAAATTAGCGCAGAAATTGCAAGACCACTTAGAAAACAAGACAGTCAATTAGATTATTTACCTACTCAATATATTGCTGAGTTTATAAAGAATAATGGTTATGATGGTATAGAATATAAGAGTACATTAGGAAAAGAACATACTCATAATATAGTTATTTTCGATAAATCCATTTGCACTTGTGTTGATACAAAAGTATATGAGATAAATCTAAATTATAATGAAAAGGAATTATCTATTGGCTAATATTTAAAATAGAATACAAGAGCTGTTTTAAATAATTAAAATGCATTTAAAGCAGTTCTTTATTTAGATGTTGATATTATTGTAATTTTTCTATTTTACTGTATTCATTTAAAATACAAGTATAGAAATTATTTTTGTTTACAAAATAAACAAAATCAGTTTCACTATCCTCTCCTTTTTATATATGAGATGTTGTATATCTTATATAATTCTACATCCAATTTTCTTTTTCTTCTTTAAAATATTTATCTTCCCATTAATTTGCAAGTATATAAATACGTGTTATAATAATATCATTCTAAGGAGTTTATAAAATGAAAAAAGATATATATGTATATCCTGCTATACTAAGCTATGATAATGATGGTATATCAGTAGAATTTCCTGATTTACCAGGTTGCATTACATGTGGAGATACAACAGAAGAAGCTTTAAAAATGGCAAAAGAAGCATTAGGGCTACATCTGTATGGCATGGAAGAAGGTAATGACATAATACCGAATCCAACGACTATAGATAAATTAAACTTAGAGAAAAATCAAATACCAACTTTAATAGAGATATATATGCCTATTCACAGAAAAGCTATAGAGAATTATTCTGTTAAAAAAACTCTTACCATACCACAATGGCTTAATAGAGAAGCTGAAAGAAATAAGGTTAATTTTTCTCAGATACTTCAAGAAGCTTTAAAAAACCATCTTAATATTCATTAGATATAATTAGAGCAGTCTAACTGCTCTTTTATATAAATTTTATAAAACTTATAAAGGGAGTGTACATATGAACATCAAATCAGCTTTTATAAGAAAAAGAAATGAAAAATTTCATGTATACGTGGAGTATGTGGAAGAAGAAACTGGGAAAAAGAAACAAAAAAGTTATGGAAGTTATGAAAAGAAAAAAGATGCTGAAAAACATTTAATTGAAATAAAATCGACTATAAACAATAATAAATTTGTTGCTCCAAGAGATATAACATTTGTAGATGCATGTTATAAATACATTGTGACAAATGGTAACAATTGGTCTCCTTATACAATTGTGAATAGGAAATCTTGGATTAAAAACTATATAGAGCCTTTTTTCAAAGATACAAGATTAATAGACATAACACCTTATTTAATGCAGTCTTTCGTAAATAAACTATTTACTAAATTTACATCTGGAAGTGCTAAAGTTAGATATGGCTTTGTAAGTTCTGTATTAAAAGAATCTTACAGATTAAGAGAAATAACAGAAAATCCTTGTAACTTTATAAAGCTACCTCATAAAGAAAGTTCTTTTAAAATTAATATTTATGATAAAGAAGAGTCACTACTTCTAATAGATAAACTAGAATATAATATCATAGAAATCCCTATTCTCTTAATGTTGTTATTAGGCTTAAGAATTGGAGAAGTCTGTGGACTTAGATGGTCTGATATTAACTTAGAAACCGATTCAATAAGTATTAATCAGATACTTATATATGCAAACAATAAAATAGCATTTAAAGAACCAAAAACACCAAAATCAAAAAGAACTTTATCAGCTCCAAAAGAATTAGTTGAAAAACTAAAAATAGAAAAATTAAAACAAAACAAAATGAAATTGCAAGGCACACTTATAAATGAAAATAACTTAGTGTGTCTAAATACAAATTTTAGACCTTGGATACCAACTGTATTGTCAAAAAACTTTCATAAATTTATTAAAAAAAATAATTTAAAACAAATAAGAATACATGATTTAAGACATACAAGTGCTACCTTATTGCTTTTAGGAGGAACTAATATGAAAGTAGTTTCTGAAAGGCTAGGTCATACAGATATAAAAATAACTATGAATAGATACTCTCATGTTTTAGAAGAAATGGACAAAGAGGCTTCTGACAATTTAAGCAAAATGTTATTTAAATAAAAAAACTGACTGTCAGTTAAATGTCAGTTAAACCCATAAAAGTAGGTTTTGTCAGTTAAATGTCAGTCAGTCGCCTTATACTCTTTTAGTCCAAATACCTGTAAAAATGCACATTTTAGTGTTTATTAATACTTGTTAATATATAAATATTATTTATAAATCGAATAATATCTATAATTATTTTTGTCTTTATATTCTGGAGAAAAAATCCCCATTTTATCGTAAAAAATTAATGTCTGTTTAGATATTCCACACAACTTTGCAAATTCTCCTGTGGTAAAATACTGTTTTTCCAAGGG
>NZ_JRHN01000043.1 GCF_001299635.1 Clostridioides difficile
AATATAAAGAGCAGCAACTAAAATTAGCAACTGCTCAGGTATGAAACTTATTAAATTATCCATATATTTTCCTCCTAATTAAAATAATCCTCTCTGTATTGCAAATATAAAGAATCCTACAAGTGTTGTAATCATTGTTCCAATCAGCCATTTTAACATGCTTGTAAGCGAGTTTAAATTCTCGCATAGTGCCTTTAAGTCTGCTTTAGGCTCTATGTTTGCTACTTTTAATTCATCTATTTCATCATTATGTTTATTTATTGTTAACTCATGTCGTTTTAAATTGTCTTTGAAAAGTTCTTCATTCATGAAAACCTCCTAATTTTTTATACTAAAAAAGGACTTAGGTTTAATTAAGTCCTTAAAAATTTTTATATTGTTATTTCTTATTCTGTTAGTATATCTTTTATTATCAGTTCTTTTGTAACTGGATTTATTGACTCTATATACTGTTTATTATAGTCTATACTTCCGTATTCAATATCCAAGTAATGTAGTTCTATTATTGTATCATGTTCTAATACATTACCTGTTGCTTCATCTGTTTGTAGCCATATTTTACCTGACTGGTCATATATAATTCTATTTTCTCTATCCATATCAACTCCATGCTTCCCATTGTACATTTGTAAGTTTTTTTAAATCATACACATCTCGTTTGATTGTAAATCCATTATTTGTAAATATTATACTTGAACTTTCTCTAGAACCAGATGAGGTACGATATCTACCACTATAATAATATTCTTGTGCATAAAAATCTAATAAAATACCATTCGATTTGACTCCTTTATAATTATTATTTGATACTCCTTCTTGGAAAGTTGTATCTATTTGAAAATACAAGTTTACAGCACTAGGTTTAAAGTCTAACCCTACTATTGTCAATATATTGGCTGAAAATATTCTTCCTCCTTTGGCATATTTTTTTCTTTGGCTTAACTGATTAGTTAATTCTGTTATCCTATTTTGCAACTCCTGTACACTAGCCTCTGAACTATCAAAATAAGTCTTTATTTTCTCTGATAACTCAACAAGTGCATTATTTAAATTTGCATCTATATTTTTAAGCACTAAAGTATTTATAATACTTGTTTTCACATTCTTAAATCCTTCTCCAATTTCTACTAATTTGGATGATATATATTGTAGAGTTGCATCTGTAACTACTATTTTAAGTGTGTGTATCGCATTGTCTGTAAGTTCATAGTTTATTGTTTTTTCTGCTGTTTTTCTATGCTATCTACACTAGTTTTTACCTCATTAATTGCACTAACTATATTTGTTTTATCTGTTGTTTCAAGTAGTGTTGTATCTCCTATTTTATTATTAATCTCTGTCTTAACAGTTTCTATGTTGCTTGTTAATTCTGTTTTAGTTGTATCTATTTTGCTATCTACAGTTTGTATATCTTTTAATGTTGTTAGAATGACAGTTGGGTCTACTTTTAGATTAAAAGTGTAATATTTTTCATTATCTATTATTATTTTATAATGAGATTGAAACTTTATAATATCCCTAGCTAAGTAACCTTTATCAACCAATCTTCTTAGTAGTATTTTTATTGTCCTTTTATGCCATCTATATATCTGCTTTATATCTTTTATAATTTCTTTTTTAGACATTTTAGAATCTTTTTTCCATAAATACTTCATTATTATTAGTTCTGTTCTTAATAATTTTTCTATTATTATTTCTTCTTTCATCTTATGTGGCTCCCTAATTCAGTATAACTTAAACTAATAACAGGAGCTTTTTAACACAAAAACTATAGGTAGACTTTACCATATGACCTACTTATTTATTTAGTTTGTTTTTATATTAAAATTATTATTCATATCTATAAATTTATCAAATTTTCAAACATATATGTTAAATAATAACTAGTTCTATTGCACTCTTCTAACTGTAGAATGAAATTAAATCGCTAAAATTAGAGCACTCTAGTGACATAAATATATATGAACTAAGACTTGTAAAATAAATTATCATTTATATCATCAACTTATCAAAAACATATACTATTTTTGTTTTTATGAAACTTTTTTACTTGGGTAATAATATGTATGTTTTTAAAAAAAGTATCTTTTTAAAATAAAATCACAAGTAGAATAGATTTCATATAAAAAGGTTATTTTAATACTAAAATAATAAAAGGAGTTATTTATTATGTCAGCTATAATTAAAGATAGATTTAAAGATAAAGTTATGATTGTAACAGGAGCATCAGGAGGAATAGGTAAGGCAATAGCATTAAGAGCTGCAAAAGAAGGAGCAAAATTAGTATTAGCAGATAAAAAAGAAGAAATGGGTAAAAAAACTTTGATGGAAATAAAAGAGATAACTCCAAATGTAGAATTCTTAATACTGGACTTGAAAACTTCACAGAATTGTAAAAAAGTTATCGACACAGCAATTAGTAAATTTGGAAGATTAGATATACTAATAAATAATGCTGGAATCACTGGAACACCTGCCCCTGTTCATGAAATGTCAGAAGAAATGTTTAGACATGTCTTTGATTGTAATGTTATGTCAGCATTTCATTGTTCACACTTTAGCATAAATGAAATGATAAAATTGGGCAACGGAGGAGTAGTAATAAATGTATCTTCAGTTGCTGGCTTAACTGGATTCCCTGGGCATAGTGCATATGTTACTTCAAAACATGCTCTAAATGGATTAACAAAAAATATGGCCTTAGATTATGCAAAAAATGGCATAAGAGTAAATGCAATTAATCCAGGTACTACAGATACTCCTATGTACCATGAAGCATTAGAATTCTTAAACAATAAAAGGAAAAAAACAGGAAATAAAAATACTGAGAATGGAATAGTATCAGGAAAAACAGTATCTCCACAGAATAGAGTAGCTTCTGCAGAAGAAGTTGGAGATGTTACTTTATTTTTAGCATCAGATGAAGCAAGCAATGTAACTGGTATATTTATGCCTGTTGATGGAGGTTTTACAGCATTTTAAATATTTTTAAACAATGCTATTAATGATTTATATTTTAATAAATTATCATCATAAAAGCACCCCTAAAATTATTGGAGTGCTTTTAGTATGATAATTTTCGTTCGTTTTATTATTACAACTTTTACTATAGTTTCATGTATCCTGTTAATATTTGTAATATTTTATATACTCTTTATACTTATTATTGCTATACTTTAATTAAGAAGATTAAATATAATATGAATTGGTGATTATCTATGAAAAAAAATCTAAATACTTTCTTATGGTACATATTAGGTATATTTCTTTCAGGCTTTATACTATCATTACTATTTGATAAATGGCTATACTTAGTTTCTTATATACCTACACTTTAAAAGGTAGCAACTGAAGATAGTTGCTACCTTTTAATCATCAATGCTTAAATTTTGATACACTAAAATTTTTAACTTGAGTTTTGAATAACTGTTCAATCTCATCAACTATACTCTGTATCTTATTTTCATATTCTAAATCATAATATATATTTATCTCACCTATACTATTTATACTTATAGAATATTCTTTTCTTTCTATTATACATATATTTCCACAATCTGATAAATCATTCTTGTATATTGATTTTAATTGCTTTTTTATCTTAAGAAAGTCTATCGCTGGATAAATATTATTTGGATAAAAACACTTATCATGTATTAACATCTTATCCACCCCTTATCACTCTATTTATTAAATTTTATACCTTAATCATAATCATATTAAACATATTTTTCCATATTTTCATAATTATTTTATATAAAGTATCAACTATATCTATTAATAAAATCTATGTTTGGGTAGAACCTCTTATCATTCCATTTGTAAAACTTTATATATTATTAAAATAATATCCAACTTCTCTTATTGTTATAATCTTCTGAGGATTTTTATAATCTTTCTCTATTTTCTTTCTTAAACCATTCACTGCAACTACAACACTATAATTATCCTGTAAATACTCATTCATCCATACATGTTCATATATTTCTTTAATTGTTAGAGTCTTTTCCGCATTATCCATAAAGTAATTTAATAACCTATTTTCTGTTGGAGTTAATTTTATCATTTTATTTTCTAGTTTTATGACTCTACTGGCTCTATTATATTCTTCTAATTTTATGTTATTTTCCTTATTATTTGTATATGAATTCAATCTTCTTAAAATAGCTTTAACTTTCGCATATAATATTTCTAAATTTAAAGGCTTTATTAAATAGTCATCTCCACCAGAATTTAAAGCATTTAAAATACTTTGTTCTTCATTTATGTAAGTTATATGAATAATTGGGCAAGTAGTTATATTTCTAATTTTTTTACAAAAATCCCAACCATCACCATCAGTTAAAATTATTTCTAGAAATATCAAATCAAATTTATTACTAAATATTTTTCCAATAGCTTCTTTACAATTATATGCTAAATAGACATTTATGCCTTTTTCTTCTAGAAACTGTTTCAATTCTTGGCAATTATTCTTATCTCCATCAATTATCAATACATTAGTTTGCATTATAGTCACTCCTAAATATCATTATTTTTTCTATAAATAACTAAGTAAATATCTTTAGTATATTTTCCAATAGTATTTCTTTACCATTATAAGAAACTTTAACAACTATAAATCCATAGTCTTTATTCTTTTCATATATTTTCTGCATACTTTAAATTTCACACAATATACGTATGTACCTAGTAAATTATTTTCACATATATATTTGATAAAATTATTTAAAATCACTTACTAACTAAAACCAAGATTTTTATATTTTGATATAAATTGTTTTAGACTATGTATTTTATTTTGTATTTCATTTGATTTTTAATTTACTGTATAAAGATAAATATCTAAAATTACACAATCTAACTCTATATTTTTACTATCATAATTACATCTTTAACAATTTTATATGAATATACATTAGACTACTCGACTAAAAAGTATTTTAATTAAAGTCTAAAGTTTTAATTATTGCAGTACATACCAATTTACTTTTTATAATATTATTATAAGTTAGGATTTAAATCTTAAATATTTTTAAATAATACTTGAATATTAGCTTTAATATTAAAAATCATTATTAAATAATAATAAAAATCTCCTATTTTAGGGAAAGGGATATTAAGATAGTTTTTGTATTATAACTCTATTGCTTTTAAAAACTACTCTATCAGCCTGTCTAAGTATTGATTTATATGATTTATATAGTTATAATATAAGATATGTTGTATAATTTTGGTAAATATATTATTATAAAATTTTTATATTCTGTGTCTTGATATTTATAAAAGCATTATTTTATTGTTATAATTATATTATATTTCAAAAAAAGTTTCCCTTTCCCTAAAAATGGCTACTTAAAAAAATTAATATTCTTTGTCTAAATACTTTTATAACTTTTATTTTATAAACTTTTTAGCCTTATTCCTTGTTGTTCATATATTCTCACCTATATATTTGAGTGAATTTTTCTCCTCTAGTCTTATTTAATTCTTTAATTTCATTACAAGTTACTCCACCGATTACATACAGACTTCCTGTTAGTTAATAATCTTTTTTATCTATTACTAAATAACTTTATTCTGTCATCTTATAATACAACTCTTATATATCATTCATGAAACCTCATAGTTTTTAAAATAAAAAAATCAAATTAAAAGTAACTTAATTCTTTAATATGTTAATAAATTATTTAAATATCTCTTAATATTTATACTGAAATCGAATTTATTTAAATAAATAGTAAAAGTTTTTTAACGCAAAAATTACAAGTAAGTTTTAACATATATTTTGCATCTTTAATCTATTTTTTTAATGTAAAATAACATTCATATCTATAAATTAATCCAATTTTCAAATAAATATATTGAATAATAAGCAACTCTGTTGTATTATTTAATTGTAGAATAAAACTAAATCGGCAAAACTAGAGAAATTTAGTGACGCAAAGCTATAGGGACTAAGGCTTATAGAACCCTTGTAAGTTATGTCAGCCAGTTGCCAAAAAGATATTTTCTTTTTGTTTTTTATGAAAGTTTTTTAGGGGGATGTAAAATGTTTATGGAAAAAATAGATATGTGTACACATATATTAACTGCTTATATTGGCAGTTCATATGATTACTGTAATTTTATAGATACACAGCTAGATGATTTTATACTAGAGTATGGAGAAAATGTAGTAGAATCTTGTCTACATCAAGTGATGGTATTGGTAAGTAGGTATAATTAGATAGATTTTGTTTTCTAGAGAACCCTTTTTAGTTTTTTCTACATTTAATAAACTAGAGAAATAATTACATCTAAAAAATAAATATTGAGAACCTTTTAATATAAAATATTAACTATAAATCATAATTAGGTAGACATCTCTATTAAATTATGATACAATAGTACTTGTATTGATACACAATTAAATCAAGTATATCTTGATATAGGTTAATAGGAGTATTTTTAATGAATAATGGAATAGTGAAATGGTTTAACAACGAAAAAGGATTTGGATTTATATCAGTAGAAAATGGAGATGATGTATTTGCTCATTTCTCAGCTATACAAACTTCAGGATTTAAATCATTAGAAGAAGGTCAAAAAGTAAGCTTTGATATAGTTAAAGGCGCTAGAGGTCCTCAAGCAGAAAATATAACTATATTATAATATATAGATTTTTCGGGAAAGACTCTTTTAAGGGTCTTTTTTTATTTGATTATTTGAATATAATTTTTCATCCTAATATTATCACTTTTATCTTTTTAATTCCCATTTGTCATTTAAATTTCATACAAAAAATGAAATGCTATTAATTTCAGGTTGTTCTTATTTCAATAACACTTTTTATTTGTTAACATTTCTATTATATCTATCATTATTTTTCACCATTCTTTAATTGCTCATAACTGTATTTATATACATCGATATCTCACAATAAATTATATCTTACAATACTATATCAAAATTAATTAATCGTTGATTTTTATTTAGAAAATAATTTTTTCATTTTTATAATTTTTTCAATTTTCAAATAAATCTATTGAATAATACTCTATTCTGTTGTATTATATAATTGTAGAGTAAAACTAAATCGGCAAAACTAGAGAAATTTAGTGACGCAAAGCTATAGGGACTAAGGCTTATAAAATTTTTATAAGTTATGTTAGCCAGTTGCCAAAAAGATGTTTTCTTTTTGTTTTTATGAAAGTTTTTTAGGGGGATATGATAGTATATTTACAAATAATATAGATAGATACACTCATATATTATCTACCTATATTGGTAGTGCATATGATTATTACGATTTTATAGATACACAATTAAATGATTTTATACTATAGAGCGGATAAAAATAGTTGAAAATTATTTACATCAAGTTATGCTATTAGTAAACATAATTAGATAGATTTTATTTTCTAGAAAACCCTTTTTAGTTTTTTCTACTTTTTAAAAATACTTAATGAAAATTAATTGATATATATTCTTATCATTCAGATTTTCATTTTTTAATGAAATATAACAAATCTAAAATAATTTAGATTACTAATTTATTTATTAGAATCGTCTGGATTTAACTCAAGTCGATTTCTTAAGATGTGTAAAAATGAATTTTTCTTATCTAATGTGATATTTTTTATATCAATTTATTTAAAATACTACAAATTAAATTAATATAATTACCTCCTCATAGTATTCTAAACTCATATTGATTCTATGAGGAGATTAAATTAAAGACTATTATCTGATATCCTATTTATGTGATAAACCAAGAAAAAAATTTGATTTATCTGCATCTAAAAAAAATTATTTTATTTTTTCATATACTTTATAGTATTTTTATCATTTTTATCTTATGTAATTTTTTTGGACTTCCTATTAGTATATTAAATACTTAAAATTTTTTTATAAAATATTTTTTTCTTACACTACTCAATGATATAAAAACTAAAAATCATACTAAAAAATACATGCTTTTATTTAAAATATATTTCACTTAATTATTATTAGAATTTCAAATAATTTCTTACTTGGAATTATTCTTTTTCTTGATTTTTAATTTTATTTTTATTTATATACATTTTTTTATCAACCATATGTAGTATTTCCTCAAGATTATCTTCTTTATTATATTCACTTACTCCACACGCAAAACTTAGGTCATATTTTTCTAACTCTATCTTAGATTTATTAAGAGCATTTAAGAGTACGTCTTCAGTTACTTTAGTTGATATCAACATGAATTCATCTCCACCTGTACGATAAAAAGATGCAATATCTTTAATATTCTTATTAATAATATTAACAAATAAAATTAATACTTTATCGCCCTCATCATGTCCATAATTATCATTTATATATTTGAAATTGTTAATATCTAAAAGAGCAATAACACAATTTAAAGAATTATTAATTTTATCCAGCATATAATTATACATTTGGCGATTATATGCTCCTGTCAAAGAATCTTTTGAAAAGAAATTAATATTTTGTAGTATATAATAAATAATAAGCCCTAATGCTGAGAATCCGTAACTTAGAAAATGATAGTAATAAAAAATTTCTAAAAGTAATCCTGCTATTATTGTAACAGCAATGGATGTAACAATAATACGTTCCATTTTCTTTTCTTGTACATGAGAAGTAACTGGATTGATTATAAATATTAAAATATATAATAATACTGTAAAAGAAGGTATAAAAAATAGACATCCTCTTTCATAATAATTATTTATATCTATAAAAAATATAATTTTAATAAACATACTAAAAAAACAAATAATAAAATTTATCAAAAATGGCAAATAAAATATAATTGTATCCTTTTTTTGTTTAAATATCTTTATAAGTAAAATAGGAATCAATGGACTTATTGCAAAATTTAAAAAAGATGTAATCCTACGAATCATCCATAGTGATGAATTTGTCTGTCTTGATATTATGTAATCAGTAGATGTGGCTATAATAAGTATTAAGTTAATTACTATTGATATTATAAACAATCTACTCTGCTCTTTATTAAATAAATGATTCATTTTAATAAGAAATATCAAAAAAATTAATCCTATAAATGGTATCAAATAGGCATAAATAATGGTACTCAAATTTTGTCCTCCTCCTATATACATTATCAATTAAAATATACTTCTATACTTAAGTTTTTCTATCATTGCCACTTTATAACACCTATTCCATATCATATATTATACACTAGAAAAATGACTTATTATATTATAATATGCAAATATCTTCCATAATTTTTTTTTAAGAAATTTTTTAAGAAATAAAAATAAATTTTATATCAATTAAATAGAATATTAAAACTCTAATCCCATTTATATAATAAAAATATTATATAAAAATAAATTTATTTTTTAAATTTATTTAATAGGCTACAATTATTCCACATAACCTCTTACTTGATATTTTATTAGTTAAATTCATATAAACTAAGCTAACACTAGAAATTTTAAACAATAATTAATAAAGTAACTCTTTACCATTTAGCCACTATATTATATCTATTCTCTCAGATAAATCTTTTTAACATAATAAAACATAACAAAATATTATAAAACATAACAAAACACAACAAAAACTTAGACATCGTTTTCTTAGTATGATATACTGAAAAAGAATTTACATTAATTTACTAAGGGGGAATATATTGTGTTAAAAAAATTTTCGGTATTGGCTTTAGCTATGATTATTTCGTTAAGTATTACTGCATGTAATTCTAAAGACAAAAAAGTTAATAATGAAGCTAATACTAAAGTGACAACAACTAATGATTCAAAAGAAAAAGAAACTCTTTTTGTCTATTCAGGGGCAGGTTTAAAAAAGCCAATGGATGAAATAGCTCAGAAATTTGAGAAAGAAAATAATGTCAAAATTGAATATAGTTATGCAGGTTCTGCACAACTAATAGCTCAAATTGAGACAAGTCACAAAGGCGATGCATTTATTGTTGGTTCTGAGCCAATCTACTCAAAAGCATTTGAAAAAGAACTTGTAAGTGAACATAAAACGGTGGCACATCATACACCTGCAATAGTTGTACCTAAAGGAAATCCTGCTAATATTCAAAACCTAGAAGACCTAAATAAAGAAGGTATTAAACTTATTTTTGGAGATAAAGAGTCTAATGCTATCGGTAAGACTACTCAAAAAATACTTGAAAAAAATAATTTGAAATCTATAAATGATAATGTTGTTTCTACAGCTGCAACTGTAAACGAAATGATTGTACAGTTAATATCAAGTAAAGCAGATGCTACAATAGCTACAAAAGACTCTGTTTTTGGTAATAATGATGTAGAAGTTATAGAGATTGCTCCAGATAAAAACATAGACCAAATCATATCAGCAGGAACTGTGAACTATAGTGATAAAAAGGATTTAGCCAATAAATTTATAAATTATGTCGCGTCTGATGAAGCTAAACAAGTATTTAAAAAATATGGTTTTGAACCAGTTAAGTAGTGGTTTAATTTGAAAAATAAAATCTTTATTATGCTACTTACTGGATTCTTTGCTATAGTCTTTTTATTTATCGTATCTCCACTTTTTATGCTAATCATTAAGGGGCTGAGTTATGTTCCTATATGCTTAAATTCAGTAGAAGTACAATTTGCAATAGTACTTAGCATCAAGACATCTTTAATATCTACCATAGTATGTCTTTTATTAGCTATTCCAGCAGCTTACTTTTTGCATATTACTAAATTACCATTTAAAAAACTACTTATACAGATAATAAATCTTCCTATGTCTCTTCCTCATCTAGTGTCAGGAATTGCTCTTTTACTTTTGTTTGGTAGAATGGGTATTGGAGATTCCCTTTATAAAATTCTTAAACTTGATTTTGTATTTACAAGACAAGGAATAGTTTTGGCTCAGGTATTCGTAAATCTACCACTCACAATTAAAATACTCCTCACTTCATTAAATGATGGTAATGAAAAGATGGTATTTGTTGCACGCACTCTTGGATGTAACCGTTGGGAAGCATTTAAATTTATAATTCTTCCAAATCTAAAAATTGGAATAATATCTGCAACTGTAATGACTTGGTCAAGAGCACTTGGTGAATTTGGTGCAGTGGCTATGATAGCAGGCTCTACACGTATGAAAACTGAAATTATACCCACTTCGATATATTTAAATATGTCTACTGGTGATATAGATATTGCAGTAGGTATAGCTGTAATTTTGATATTTATATCACTTGCATGCTTGATGTTTTTTGAAATATTTTTTAATAGAGAGGTTGATAAAAACTAATATGTTAGAAATTAAAAATTTATCGCTTTATTTGCCTAATTTTAAGTTAAAAAAAAATAGTTTAAAAATTAATAATCATGAATACTTCGTTTTATTAGGTTCTAGTGGTTCAGGTAAAACTCTATTCCTAGAAACATTAGCAGGAAGATACTCATTTGCTAAAGGAGATGTAACATACAAAGAAAATCTAATATCAAGTCTACCTCCAGAAAGCAGAAATATAGGGTTTGTATATCAAAATTTTGAACTATTTCCAAATATGAATGTTGAAGATAATATAAGGTTCCCACTTAAATTGAGAAAAATACATAAAGATGAACAAATGTTTAAAGTTAATCATTTATCCAAATTAATGCAGATAGAAAACATAAAAAAAAGGTATCCTAAAAATCTAAGTGGAGGAGAAAAACAGAGAGTTGCATTTGCACGTGCATTAATAGCTGAACCTGATATATTACTACTAGATGAACCTATGAGCTCATTAGATTATATTACAAAAAAACACATAAGCAAAATACTAAAGGAAGTTTATCTAAAATACAAGCCAACAGTTATTCATGTTACTCATGATATTTCTGAAGCAATGTTCTTTGCTCATAAAATAGGAATAATGAACGATGGAAAAATAAATCATATTTTTGAATTAAATGAACAAGTAAGACAGAAAGGAGAATCTTTTTTCTATGAATATATTTGATACCTTAAAAGATTACTTATTAGAACAAGTTGACAAATATAATTTAGATATGGATATGATAAGTATTGTATCTAAATCTCTATCTGCTAAAGAAGCAATTGGAAATACTAAACGCAAAGATTTTCCAATTATAGTAGGTAAAGAAATAATGCTTGAAGCCGATTTTAAAGGAGCTAAAGGGCAAGCATTTACTTCTACTCCAGCTATATTTGAAGGTTCTTTGAAAGAAATACTCTCATTAGATTTACATGGTAGCTCTCATGATAGAAGTCTTTTTATAGCATCATTAAATGCAGTTATGAGGCACTTAGGTATGACAGATAGAACCATTCACTGTAAAAACAATGAGCCAGAAATATGTGCAAAGAACTTTCCTAAAGTTATAAAAAGTAAATTTAACAATCCCAAAGTAGCAATTATAGGATATCAACCAGCTATAATCGATAATGTTAAAGATTTTTTTGAAACTAGAGTATTAGATTTAAACCCTGAATTTATAGACACTATTCAGTATAATGTCAAGATTGAAGATGGTATAAGAGATTATGAGGATGTAATATCTTGGGCTGATATAATTATTTGTACAGGAAGCACATTATGTAATAACTCAATTGTAAATTTTATGTCATTAAATAAACCAGTTTACTATTATGGAACTACGATAGCTGGTGCATCAAACATTTTAGGTCTCAAAAGGCTCTGTTTTTGTAGTAAATAACCAATTATATTAATAAGGAGTGCACAAGTATCAATGTGCACTTTTTATATTTATACCTAAATTTCCTATTATTTTTACTAGTTTTACATATAACTATTTTTTTGATTTTAAACTAATAAAAAAGTTTTATTCCATTAATCCACTCTATATTTTTTAAGATTTAAGAAATATTTTTTAGGATTTTGTTTGATAATATAATTAAGACAGCTTTTCAGGAGATGATTAAATGACACTCAAGAATAAAAAATTTACTATAAATAAGTATGGAATTTTATCTATCATTTTAGTTTTATGCTTGATTTTAACAGGTTTCAATAGTTATGTGAATTATGATAATAGAAAATTTAAAGATTATGTTGTCTTTTATGTTCAACATCAAGATGATGAAGTGTTGTGGGCTGGCAGTGCTATTGTAAATGCTATAAAAGAAAGAGGAAAAAATCATGTATTTGTTGTTTTGGTATCTACTGGATGTGGTATATCTGTTTTT
Organism: Clostridioides difficile; assembly: GCF_001299635.1. Lineage (GTDB taxonomy): Bacteria > Bacillota > Clostridia > Peptostreptococcales > Peptostreptococcaceae > Clostridioides > Clostridioides difficile_A. The sequence continues at coordinate 13,174 of NZ_JRHN01000043.1, forward strand.
GATAAATATGAAAAATATGAAAACCTTACAGACATACAAAAATCAGAGTACAGAAATAGAGAGTTTTTAGCTTCACTTAATAATCTTGGGGTAAAAAGAGAAAATATAATATTATTACCAGAAAAAAATACAAATGGTAATACTGACTTCAATTATATGGAGAAAATTGCTCTTACTTTTGAAGAAAATTTTAAAAGTGTAACTCATATAGCACATACTTATAAGTTAGATGACCATTTGCAACATTTAAAAAATGGTTCTGTTATCCAAAATTTGTATAATGCTGGTCAAATAAAAGATGTTAAATATTTTGTAAAACCTAAGTTTGCTGATAAAATAACTTTCAATAATAAGATAATTTACAAAGCACATTCCTATGAGGATTATGAAAAAGTAAAAAAGGCTTGTGAACAATATAAGCTTGTTGATGAGTTAGAATGTAGAGAAGGTATTGGTTATAAATCCGACCATAAATCGTTTGATAAATTACTTAGTGATAAAAGCGTTCCTGCTATACTTCATACACCTAATTTATAATATTTAGTTTAACTTAATCCATAACAAATATATTCATTCGAGATTTTGTAATATAGCACTTTCTTGTGCTATACTACTTTCTCTCGCTTACTTCTTTTATTGTATTCGATTCTATAGCTTCTGCTATATAAACACATCCAAAGTCATTTCTGTTAAAATGTATAACCCTATTCGCCTTAAAATCTATGAGTTTTATTCTTAAGTCTTTTATATATTTTTATAACAAACTAAATCAAAATAATTATTTGTTATAAATTCTTAATAATTATGAAACTCATTTGTTATTTATATTTGTTAATATATTTTTATACCCAAGAAGTTAATAAATCTAAAACAAGGTAAGGAGCGTGATAAATTATACTAGACACTTTCATAAATTTTTAAGTTCTTATTAACATAGACATCTATACTTCAATATTTACTATATTCATTAACAATATAAAAATACTAGTTTTATTTCATAATGAATATACTCACTGTTTTCTAATACCTATTTTTAGTATAAAATAAAAATTGGTTAAAATAAAATTTCAAGGGGGATTAATAAATTGACTCAAAACATATTGGTCGTGGATGATGATAAGGAAATAGTTGATGCTATAGAATTCTATCTAAGACCTGATAACTTTAATATTTTAAAAGCATATGATGGATTGGAAGCATTAGATATGTTAATTGAAAATGATATTAAATTAATAATAATGGATGTAATGATGCCAAATTTAGATGGTCTTAAAACTACACTTAAAATAAGGGAAAAGAAGAATATACCTATAATCCTTTTGTCTGCAAAATCAGAAGATATGGACAAAATTATAGGCCTTAATATGGGTGCTGATGACTATATAACTAAGCCATTTAATCCACTAGAACTTACTGCTCGAGTAAAATCTCAACTTAGAAGATACATAAATTTAGGAGATTTTAGCAATTTAAACAATTCAAAGGATACTAATTATATTCTAAAAAGTGGTGGTCTGGAGTTAAATACAGATACAAAAATAGTTTCTTTAGATGGCGAGGAAGTTAAGATGACTCCTATTGAATATAAAATACTTACACTTCTTCTATCAAGAAAAGGTAAAATTTTTTCTTCTCGTGAGATTTATGAAAATGTTTGGAATGAAGATGCTTACAGTTGTGAAAGAACAGTTGCTGTTCATATTAGAAGAATTAGAGAAAAAATTGAAATTAATCCAAAAGAACCAAAATATTTAAAGGTGGTGTGGGGTATTGGTTACAAAATTGAAAAACTTAATTATTAATGATTCTAAAGCAAAATTTATTTTATTATTATTACTATTTCTATTAAGTTCTATATTGTTTGAAGCAATTTATGATTTGAATAATAATTTTACTTATAATATTGATTATTATTATAGAGAGTTTGCTCTACCTTATTTTTATTTTTTCGGAGCGCCTTTGCATTTGTCAAAAATAGAATTAGAGTTTGTCTGTATAGGTGTTATATTATCAAGTTTTTTATTGACTATATTATGTTTTGCATTATATAAAAAAAATAAACAGACTAAAGTCAAATTCTTAGAAAATGTCATAAGTCTTTTTTCTAAGGTAAAAATAGAACTTACACTTATATTAATTTTGATACTATTAGCCTTAAGGTTTCATGCATTTTCAAGTAATAAAATATTTTACAACACTAATTTAATAATCTACAATTTTATCATTATATCTATAGTCTACATAATATATGAAAATATTAAATATAATAACTATAATCTAAAAGATATGTCTATAACATATGTATTCTTTTCAAACTTACTTAGTATGTATAATAGAAAGACTATAAACAAAAAATTAGCTCTAGTATTTTTAATATCTATAGTTATACAAGCTATTATTCAATATCTGGTTTTGATATTCTTTATGTATATATATTATGCTGAGGCAATAGCTATAGTAATTTTATTTACACTTGTAAACACAGTTTTTCATTTTTATATATACAACTTTTTATCAGCTAAGTTTAATTACATAAATAATATATCAAAGAATGTAAAAAATATTGAGAATGGAAATCTAAAATACAAGCTAGAAGTAATAGGAGATGATGAAATATCTACTTTAGCCAAAAGTATAAATACTATAACAGATGGTCTTGAAACTGCTGTAGATGCTAATATAAAAAGTGAAAGGATGAAGACAGAACTTATCACAAATGTATCTCATGACTTAAAAACTCCACTTACATCTATATTAAATTATGTAGATATGTTAAAAAATAATGAATTTGATAAAGAAACTATAAACGACTATATAAATATTTTAGATAAAAAAGCACAAAGATTAAAGTTATTGATAGAAGATATATTTGAAGCTTCTAAACTCAGCAGTGGTGATGTGGAATTTAATATAACAAAAACTGATATAAAAGAACTTTTAATTCAAAGTACAGTAGAGTTTGAAGATAAAATTCAAAGTAGTAATTTAGATTTTATAATAAAAACACCAGAACATTCTGTATTTACTATGATAGATGGGAAAAAAACTTGGAGAGTTTTTGAAAATCTAATTAATAATATATTAAAATACTCTATGCCAAACACTAGAGTTTATATAGACATGTTTACAGAAAAAGAAAATATAATATTAACATTTAAAAATATTTCAAATGATAAACTAAATCTAAAACCAGAAGAACTACTAGAAAGATTTAGAAGAGGTGATATAGCTAGAAAAACAGATGGCTCTGGCCTTGGTTTGTCGATAGCTCAAAACATAATTGAATTAGAAAATGCAAACATGCAAATAGTTATTGATGCTGATTTGTTTAAGGTGGTACTCATTTTCAAAAAAGTTAATTAATATAAGGCTATATAAGGTTGTAATTGCAGACTAGTATCATATCACATTAGATGATAGTTATCTTGCCAATTACAACCTTATAAAACACTCTCAATACACATATTTTTAATATATAGTCCTATTTCTTCCTAATTTTTTAGCTTTATATAATTTCTTATCTGCTTCACTTAAAAATACTTCAAAGGAGTTAAAATTTTCCCATTCAGAAATTCCAATACTTACAGTTATTTTATGTCCAATACCTTCAAAGTTATATTCAAGTAAATTGCTATGAACTTTAGATTCTATATACAATGCTTTCTCTATGTTCTCTGTTAAGATAATAAACTCATCTCCACCATACCTTCCAGAAAATAAATAATGAGATTCAAATGATTTAACCATGTGACCTACTTTTCTTATAACTTCATTACCTACTAAATGTCCATAAGTATCATTTACACTTTTAAAATTATCTATATCTATTATCATTATTGCATATTTCTTTAAATTTTCTTTAATAATTTTTCTTATATTTCCTATAATTGCTCTCTGGTTTAATAAACCTGTCAATTCATCAGTGATGGCTAATTGCTGAAGTTTTTTATTTGCTTCTATTAACATAACTTTCTGTTCTTCTATTTCCTTAGTTTTTTCATGAACAATTGCTTCTAATCTATTATTTTCTGCTTCCATCAGACTTATTGGAAAATATTCGCCTACCTTCTGTAAGTCATTTGCAACAGAAGTATGAACACTACTTATTAATATCTCTCCTTCACATTCAACACATAAATAAGTTACTCTTATTTCTACTTGAAAATTATAGCCTTTCTTAGTTTTTTTACCAACCAAATATTCACCAAATACCATATGTAAATTTTTTGAATATTCTCTACTGTCCAACCATAATTTTTCTATGCTAAAACCTTCTGGAGACTGTCTTACATATGCCTCTAATAAACGTTCTACCTCTTCTATACTATTACCTACTTCAAACTTTCCTGTGCCAAACCAACAGATATTTTTATGAAAAAAAGACATGCATTTTTTTACATTTCTCTCTACAAAATATGAATTTATAAATTCTTCAACTCGCTTAATATATTCACTTTTACCCATAGTATCATTATCCCCTTATCATTCTACTAAGGTTATTATATCATGACATCTGATGTTTGTTTTAAAAAAGAAAAAAACCTCCTTGGAGGTCTTTTTCTAAATGTTGGGGTTTATATTTACATATTTTTTGATTATACCTTTTTGGTTTGATATTAATACATTTTAAATTATATTTCTCTATAATTCATCATGTATTTCATCTCTCTGTATTTATAATATCACATAGAGTTTCCATAATCAGTTACATCTCTGTTACCTTAGATTACAATTTTGTAATATTTGTAATCTAAGGTATAAATTTACATCCATTCTTCAATATAAATATATGCTTTTTATTAATCCTAAAGACCTTTTAAATCATATTTTTCTAAGAAAATTTTTAGCTTAGAATAAATTTGTTCTGCTCCGCCAATCTTATTTGATTCAATATTTAAAGCCAGTAATGGTTCATGTAGTGATATTCTAAGTAAAAACCATCCATCACCATTTGATTCATTACAATTAACTCTTATACCCTCGAAATTATTTGGTGCTACAGACCATCCATCAATACTTCTAACATGAGAATCTAAATCTTTTAATATATCTTCTGCATATGGTCTAAAATCTTCTTTATTAATACCTATTCTAACTTCTTTTTCTTCTTTTGCTTCTTCAAGATTTTCTATCAATTCTTCTATAGTCTTTCCTTCTAAGGATAATTTTGCTACTTTTATTAAAATTTTAGCTATTAAGTATGCTCCATCATCTAAGAAATAATTTTCTTTTAATGCTGCATGTCCAGATGTCTCTATAGCCAAATGGCATTCTTCGCCTTCACTATTTAATCTTATAGCTTCATTTATTACATTTTTATACCCTCTTTTAAATCTATGATGTCTTCCTCCTAATTCATTTATGAACTTAGCAAGACCTTCAGAAGTAATAGAATCAGTTACTATAGCTGTCTTTGGATGTTCTTCTAATATTATTGATGATATAACAGCTATAAGAGCATTTTTATTTATTGGTTTTCCATTTTTACCTACAATAGCAGCTCTATCTACGTCTGTATCAAATATTATTCCTAAATCACTCTTATTATCTAGCACAGCTTTACATATGCTTTCCATTGCTTCTTTATTTTCAGGGTTTGGTATATGGTTTGGGAACATACCATCTGGGTTCAAAAACTGACTACCTGTTGTATCTGCTCCCAGTATGTGTAAAACTTTTTCAGCAAAGAATCCTCCAGCTCCATTTCCTGCATCAACTAATATCTTTAGTCCAGAAAAAGGCTTTTCATAATTTTTACTTGAATTTACACCTATTCTAATTTTATCTATTAATAAATTAGAATAGTCTTCTATTAAATTTTTTACTATGACTTCACCTTTTTTACCAACTTCTTTACAATCTTCACTAACATTCTTAACAGCTATATCCAACATTTCTTTTATATCAGTTTTTTCTAGTCCTCCATTTTCTGTAAAAAACTTTAAACCATTATAGTAATATGGTAAGTGACTAGCTGTAATCATAATTGATCCATCAGAATTATATCCATCCATAATAGTTGTCATAAACATTGCTGGAGTTGTGGCAATATTACAATCAATTACATTACAATTGTCATTAGTCAAAGTTTCAATAACAGTACTTCTAAATTGACTTCCTGTTATCCTAGAATCAGTTCCTATAGCAACGGTCACTTTCTCTTTCTTAGTCTTTTCTTTTAACCAAATATGAAACGCTTTAGCTATTTTTCTTACTTCTTCTACAGTTAGATTAACTTCCTTAGAATCATTTTCATATGCTATTCCTCTAATATCAGTACCATTTTGCAGTTTATATAGGTCTCCCATAAAAAATTCTCCTTACTTAACTAAAATTTTTATTAAATATTGTAAAATTTATCGTTTCTATTCAAGCCCTTCATTATGAAACAGAAACATCTTATAAATTTATATTGTTACTTTATACTTTCCTTTAGCTCTTTTATTTTGTCTTTATATGAAGTTGGAGGTTTGTCATTAAATAAAGCTGAAGTACCAACAACGTATATATCTACTTTTTTACCATTCATAAGTTTGATAGTATCCTTATTTATATTTCCATCAACCTCTATAAATGGAGGATTATCATAATCTTTTAGTATATCTGTAAGTTTATCCAACTTATCCAATACAGAAAGATTAAACTTTTGACCTGCAAATCCTGGATTTACTGTCATTACTAAGATACCCTCAACTAAATCTATATATTCTTCTATTTTGTCCACACTTGTTTGAGGACTTATTGCTAAGACTGGCCCTATACCATAATCTCTTAACCTTTGTATATCTGCTTTTACATCTGTACTTGATTCTACATGAAAAGAAATATATTTTGGCTTTATATAAGACATCATATCGATATACTTGTCTGGAGTTTCTGTAGCTAAATGAATGTCTAAAGGTATTGTTGTATTTTCACTTATTGACTTTAATAGCTCTGGACCCATAGCCAAGTTTTTAACGAATATTCCATCCATAACATCACAATGAAGTAATTTCACATCTGCTTCTTCAAGAGCTTCTAATTCCTTTTTTAAATTCATTTGGTCTGCACACATTATTGAAGCACAAATAATAGACATAACTTTCCTCCTTGTTATAAATTTTAGATACTTATAAGTTTTCTTTTTCTATGTCATCAATCATTTGTAATCTTCTTACATGTCTTTCTCCATTATAACTTGAATTTAACCATTCTTCAACAATTCTCATTGCCAATCCTTTTCCAACAACTCTTTCACCTAAACAAAGTACATTTGTATTGTTATGCTCTCTAGTGGCTTGAGCTGAGAAACAATCTGAAACAACAGCAGCTCTAATTCCTTTAAACTTATTTGCTGCAATAGACATACCAATACCTGTTCCACAACAAAGTATACCTAAATCTGATTTTTTACTTTGAACATTTTGACTTACTTTCTTTGCATATATTGGAAAATCTACACTTTCCTTTGAATTTGTACCTACATCTTCAACTTCTATACCTTTATTTAATAAGTTTTCTTTTATAAATTCTTTTAATTCATAACCACCATGGTCGCATCCAATAGATATCTTCATTAAACAGCACCTCTTTCATGATTTTTCATTTCCATTTTTAATATTTTTCAATTACCGTAAAAATAAAGCTGTCCCATTGTAGAAATTTCTTTCTATTTTTAAGACAGCTTTAATTGATTTATATTAAATCAATTTATTATTAGATATATTTATATCTATAATAATTCTTTTATATTTTTTACTATATCTTCTGTAGTTAATCCATAATGCTTTAATAAATCAGCTGGTGTACCTGATTGACCAAATACATCTTTAACACCAATTCTTCTAATTACTACATCTTTAGTTTCTGCTAAAGCTTCACATACAGCTGAACCTAAACCACCTATTATGCTATGCTCCTCTGCTGTAATTACTTTTCCAGTTTTCTTAGCAGTTTCTTTTATCAATGCTTCATCTAATGGTTTTATTGTAGACATATTGATAACTTCTACATTTACACCTTCTTTAGTAAGTTCTTCTGCTGCTTCTAAAGCTTTTGCTACCATTATTCCTGTAGCTATTACTGTTATATCAGAACCTTCTCTTAAAACAGTTCCTTTTCCTATTTCAAATTTGTAATTTTCACTGTTTATATCAGGAGTTGCAGCTCTACCTAATCTTATATACACAGGTCCATTATAATCAATAGATGTAAGTATAGCTTGTCTTGCTTCTAAAGCATCTGCTGGATTTAATACAACCATATTTGGTATACCTCTCATTAGAGATATATCTTCTATAGCTTGATGGCTACCACCATCTTCTCCTACTGTTACTCCTGCATGAGTAGCTGCTATTTTAACATTTAAATTTGGATATGCTACAGAGTTTCTTATTTGTTCATAACCTCTCCCTGCTGCAAATATTGCAAAAGTACTTGCAAAAGGTATTTTACCACAAGTAGCAAGACCTGCTGCTGTACCAATCATGTCACCTTCTGCTATCCCCATATCAAAAAATCTATCTGGAGCAACTTCTTTAAATGTTATACTTTTTGTAGCTTTTCCTAAATCTGCATCTAATACTACTATATCTTTATTTTCTGCAAGTTCTTTTAACACTTGTCCGTAAGCTTCTCTAGTTGCTATTCCCATTCTTATAGACCTCCTTCTAAATCTTTCAATGCTTGTTCTGCTTGTTCTGCATTTGGAGCTGTTCCATGCCATGCAGCATTATTTTCCATAAATGAAACACCTTTACCTTTTACTGTCTTAGCTATTATTACAGTTGGTTTTCCTGTAACTTTTTTAGCCTCATCAACTGCATTTCCTATTTCTTCAAAAGAATGTCCATTTACTACCATTACATTCCATCCAAAAGATTTGAATTTGTCATCTACTGGATTTACATTCATTACTTCTTCATTAGAACCATCTATTTGTAATCCATTTAAATCAACAAATGCAATTAAATTATCTAATTTGTAATGTGATGCTGTCATTGCAGCTTCCCATACTTGACCTTCTTGGATTTCGCCATCACCTAATATAGTATACACTGTATAGTCTTTGTTATCTAATTTTCCTGCAAGTGCCATACCATTTGCTGCAGATAGACCTTGACCAAGAGAACCAGTAGACATATCTATTCCTGCTACTTTTTTCATGTCTGGGTGACCTTGTAATTTAGAACCAAATTTTCTTAATGTTATTAGTTCTTCTTTTGGGAAAAATCCTTTTTCTGCTAATGTGGCATATAAAGCTGGTGCTGCATGACCTTTTGATAGAACAAATCTATCTCTATCATCCATTTTTGGATTTTCTACACATACATTCATTTTCTCAAAATACAACACTGTCAATATGTCAGCTATTGATAATGAACCACCTGGATGTCCGCTTTTAGCTTCTGCAACCATTTTTATTATGTTTTTTCTAATGTTATTAGAATGATCTCTAAGAGTGCTCATACTTTCTTCCTCCTGTTATTTTTTAAGACCTTACATTTCTTATCCTACAGTAGATTTTACAATTTTTTTTAAAATAATACAAATGTTTTTTTAAGATTTTACTGCTACTTTTATTTCTTCTCCGTTCATTAAAGCTATAATACCCTCTTTAAATTCGTCTAAACTAACAGTTCTCGTAACTAAAGCTTCTGTATTTACTTTTCCACTATTCATTAAATCCAATGCTATAATCCAAGAACTAGGCTTTTGTGATCTACTTCCTATATATTGTAATTCTCTTTGAACTATTGCATCTTGGTCCATTTCATTTAGTTTCTTAGCAAATATTCCAACTTGAACAAAAGTACCTTTTTTTCTAAGTAATCTTAAAGCTTCATTAACTGCTGGCATAAATCCAGAACAATCAAAGGCTTTACTTACTCCATTTCCATCAGTCATTTCATTTACTACATCTGCTAAATTTTCTTCCATTACATTTACTGTTCTATCTACACCAAGATTTTTAGCTATTTCTAATCTTTCTTTATCTTTTGTAACTCCAGACATTATAACTGTAGCACCTTGAGATTTAACAACTTGAGCTAATAATAAGCCGATTGGTCCTGGTCCTATTATTAAAACTGTATCATTACTTTCTATGGTAGTCTTTTCAAGAGCTGCATGAACACAACAAGCTAGTGGCTCTGTAAGAGCTGCTGATAATAAAGATACATTTTCAGGAAGAACATGTATACTTTCCTCTCTTGATAATACATACTCAGCAAAACTTCCATTTACTTGAGTACCAATACCTTTTCTAGTTGAGCATAAGTTATAATCTTTAGTTGCACAGTATATACAGCTCTCACAAGTTGCAAAAGTAGTTTCTGATGTAACTCTATCTCCTACTTTTATATTTTTAACATCTTCTCCTATTTCTACAACAATTCCAGAAAATTCATGCCCTAATGTTACTGGAGCTTTTATATTTGCATATTCTCCTTTAAATGAATGTATATCTGAACCACATATACCACTATATTCTACTTTTATTTTAACCTTGTCTCCTGTAGCTTTTGGCTCTTCTACATCTAAGACTTCTACATTATCATAGCCTGGTTTAGTTTTAACTACTGCCTTCATTATTTTTCAACCCCTTGTGGTAAAATTAATATCTTATTAAATTCTTCTTTTCTATCTCTTATCATCTCAAAAGCTTTGTAAGTGTCTTCAAGTGAAAATCTATGAGATACCATTTCTTTTAATTTTATTTTTCCTTCATTAACTAGGTTGATTCCTTTAGTCCATTCTTGCCCTGGAAATGGTGCAGAATAAGAGTTCCAGAAACCTTTTAATTCTAGTTCTTTTCTAAATATATTTTCAAATGCTTCTTCTGATAAAGTTATATCTGAGTATGCTATTCCTAAAAATCCTATTTTACTTTTCTTTTTAGTTATAAGTAAACACTGTTCTTGAGTTATTTTTGAACCTGCACATTCAAGAGCTATGTCAACACCTTTTCCATCAGTAAGTTCTTTTATTTTTTCTACTGGGTTAACATCTTTAGCATTGATTATTATATCAGCCCCTAATTCCTTTGATTCTCTTAATTTATTCTCAGATATGTCAACTGCTATAATTTTTCCTGCTCCTGCTATTTTAAGTCCTTGTATTACTAATTGTCCCATTGTTCCACTACCCATTACAGCTACAGTGTCTCCAACTTGAACACCTATATTAAGTACTCCATGCATAGCAACTGCTAATGGTTCTATCATAGCTGCATCTTCAAAATCCATGTCTCCTATTGGTAATACATTTGTAGCTTTTATATTTGCATACTCTGCAAAAGCTCCAAAAGTCTTAGCTCCTAACATTCCATGGTCATCACATAGTGAAAATAATCCTCTTTTACAATATTCACATTCATTACAAGGTATAAAAGGAATTGCAACTACTCTATCTCCAACTTTTACATTCTTTACATCCTTACCAACTTCAGCAATTACTCCAGAAAATTCATGTCCTGGTATAGCTGGAACTGGATATTTCCAATGTTTTAATACTCTTGGAGGATCTGACCCACATATTCCTGCTGCCATAACTTTTATTTTTACTTCATCACTTTCACATGGTTTTATTTCTATATCTTCAAATCTCATATCATTTGTGCCATGTAATACTGCTGCTTTCACGATAAATCTCCTCCTCTTGTATTTTGTATTTTCTAAAATTTTATAAAAAATATTACTCTTTTCTAGTAGCTGCTAAATGTTAAATTTTCGCATACTTTACTAAAAAAGAGTAATCTCTATTAACTACATATTAGAATATTCCAAATGAAGAAACTAATTGAGATAATTTCAATATTCCCCATTTTAGCAAGTTACCACCTGTATCTATACTTGTAACCATTGTTGTTCCTTCTGGCATCATGTTTGCTTGTTGTAATAATTGTGTATGAACATCTGCAAAGTTTGTAGCCATATAAAGTGATATAGCTATTACTATAGTTCCTGTTATAACTGACTGAACTATATTACCTTTTCTAAAGCATACTATAAATGCCATATAGAATGGTATTGTCGCTAAGTCTCCAAATGGTAGAACTTTATTTCCTGGTAATATAACTGCTAAGAATAGAGTTATAGGAACAAGTATAAGAGCTGTTGATATAACTGCTGGATGCCCAGTTGCTACTGCTGCATCTAGTCCTATATAAAGTTCTCTGTCTCCATATTTTGCTTGTAAGAAATCTCTTATTGATTCTGAAATTGGAATTAGACCTTCCATTAATATTCTAACCATTCTAGGCATAAGTAACATTACTGCACCCATTGATATACCTACATTGAATATTCCTGCTACATCATATCCAGCAAGTGCTCCAAGTATTATACCTAATATAATACCCATCATCATTGGTTCTCCAAAGATACCAAACTTTTTCTGTATAGAATCTGGGTCTGCTTGTATCTTATTTATTCCTGGTATTTTTTCAACAAATTTTCCTACTAAATATCCAAGTGGAGCAAATGAAGCTGTTGAACCAGTTGGTAGTGCTATACCTTCTAAATCATAAAACTCCTGGACGTTTTTGGCTGTTTTTTCTGCAATAAATAGTACTAATAATTCCATTAATATCGCACAGAATATAGCCCAAAGGTAACTTCCTGTTACTATATATCCAACTGCACCTGCTACTATAAAGTGCCAATAGTTCCATATATCAACGTTTAATATCTTTGTTTTATTGAAGTATAATAATAGTAAGTTTACTAATAAACAAACTGGTATTAATATTGGTGCAACTGGTGAAGCCCATGTTGCTGATGCTGTTGTTGGCCAACCAACATCTATTACTGTTAAGTTAAGTCCAAATCTTTCAACCATTCCTTGAGCTGCTGGCCCTAGTGTTGAAGTTAATAGGTTTACAACTAAGTTTATACCCACAAATCCTATACCAATTGTAAGACCTGACTTTAAAGCTTTTGTAAACTTAATTCTAAATATCATTCCTAAGACTACAATTGTTATTGGTAGTATTACTGTTGGTCCCATGTTTAAAATGTATTGTACTACTGCTAATAATTTATCCATTTATAAATCCTCCTTTTTCTGTTTTATAAAATATGATTTCAATGTATTTATGATAGGATTATTTTAAAGCATCTAATATTTTCTTATCTAATGCTGCTGTATTTACTCCAGTTATATAAGCTGTTGCTTTTATTGCTGGTATATTATAAGTTGTTGGTAATATAGTTGTTGACACTATTAAGTCTGCTCCATCTTGCTTTGTTGCACATTCAGCTATTTTGCATTGTATAACTTCTGCTTGTATATTGTTTTCCTTAACTAATCTCTCTACCTTGTCACAAACTACTGTTGATGTTGCTATTCCTGCTCCACATGCTACTAATATTTTTTTCATTTTTATTTCCTCCCAATGATTTTATTTTTCTATTTTTTATTTTTAGTACTTTTCTTTTTTATTTTTATAAAGACTTTATTGTCTTTAAAACTTCTTCTTTGTCAGTAGAATTTATTAACTTGTCAACTAACTCTTTATTTTGCATAATTCCCATCAACTCTGTTAATACAGATAATTGACTATGTGGTTGATTAAGACCTAATACAAAAGCTAAATTTACAGGCACTTTTTCATCTTGGTCTTCCATAGAACTAAATACTACTGGTTCATTAAAAGTACAGACTGCTATAAATTGCTCTTTTATATATTCTGCATCTGTATGTGGTATGGCTACTCCATAGTCACCTAAATTTAAACCTGTCGGAAATACATTCTCTCTTCCTAATATTTTTTCTCCAAATTCTTCTTTTACAAAGCCTAGTTCAAAAACTTTATTATGTATTTCTTTAAAGAAATCTTCTTTTGTTTTACACTCCATTTTAAGGTTTATAACTTTATCACTTACAAAATTTATAAACTCCATATTTACACCTCCTAATTGCACTTATCTTATATCTTGTTTTTCTTGCCTTTATATAAAGCATGCAGCGTGCCAAAAAGTGGCTTTTTTTGTGAAATAAAAGAAAATGTTTTCCCTAAAATGCTACTCTATTATAGGATTTTACCCTACTTTCATTGATAAATTTTTTTTAATTTTTATTTTATTTTTTACTTGTTAATCACTTAACTAACCATACTTTTTTATATTTTTTGTGGTTTTTTTTGTTACAGAAATGATTTTTTTGTTTTTTATTACTGGTTTTTTATGTTTAATAATCTTTTTATGTAATTATTTATTCTAAAAATAGTTTATTTTTCATATTTTCTTCATCTATTCTATTTTTAGATGAATGAATTTTCATATAATTGTCCAATAAAATTCATTTTTAGCATAAATAAATTCATCTATTTTCTTTATTAATGTAATAAAATCAAGATGTCAACATGAAAACTTAATATGAAAAGGTGGTAAACTATGAAAAGAAAAAATTTATTTAAGATTGTATTTTTATGCAGTGTATTATTCGTTTTCGGAATTTTTGTAAATCGAGTCTTTGCAAATCAAAACAAATCAAAACCAACGGTAGATATCTCTATAAATGGTTATGATATAACACTTTCTAAGGAAGGTATTTTTAATAGTCAAAATGTAAAGCAACTTAATTCTACTACCCAAAATAGCATAACAGTAAAAAACAATGATAAAGCAAGCATTGTAAAAATAAATGACAAAGAAATCGATATATCTAAAAACTCTACTTTTGAATTGAAAGAAATAAGTAGTTCCTCAAAAATAAAAATATCTGTTATGTATAAAAATGAAAGTTCATACAGAAATTATTATATAAATTCTCTTTCAAAAAACTTTCCAAAGTATAATGTTACTGCAAATAGCCCTTATGATGGTGATTATTATCTTACTACGCACAACGAAGAACATAATTTTGTATTTAAATTAAACAATGATGGAAATATAATTTTTTATAAAGAGGTTGAATCAAATCCTTTTGACTTTAAAAAAATAACTACAGAGGATGGTAAAATTAGATATGGGTACTTACTACAAGATAAAGATTCAACAAAAAGAATAAATGCTGTTGGATATTCACCAACTTATCTTGTAATCTTAGATGAGAACTATAATGAAATAAATAAAATTACTATGGAAAAAAGTAAAAATATAGATGCTGGTACTGAATTAGAAAATCATGATTTTATATATATAAATGACAATCACTATATTGTTTCTAGTTATCAAAAAGTTAAAGCAACAAATATTCCATCAAGTTTAAGTAAAGGAAATTCACCTTATGTAGTAAATAGTGTATTACAAGAGATAAAAGATGGAAAGGTTGTATGGCAGTGGGAAAGTACTGAAAATCAAAAACTATATTCAGAAAGCGTTGAAAACAATACTTTTAGCCAAAAAAGTGACTCAGCTTTAGATTATGTACATTTTAATTCTATGGCTATTGACCCAAATGATGGAAACTTAATTTGTTCATTTAGAAATCTAGATGAAGTTATAAAATTAGATAGAAAAACAGGAGAGATTCTTTGGACATTAGGAGGATTGGGAGATGAGTTTAACTTAACAGATAATCAAAAATTCTCAAGACAACATAATGCTAGAATTACAGAAGATGGATACATAACTCTATATGATAATGGCGTAAAAAATCAAGCTACAAGAGTTGTTAAAATAAAATTGGATGAAGAAAATAAAAAAGTTACCGAATATAATTCATATAGTATAGATGACTACTATAAATATATGGGGTCAGTTCAAGAAATAGATAGTGATAAAAATGTGTTTTTGATTGGTACTGGAGGAAAAGCTGGAGAAAGCCAGGATTTAGTAGCTATGGAAAAAGACTTTTCTAATGACAAAATTTATTTTAAATTCTCCTTTAAAAGTGGTGAAAGTATGTATAGATGTTATAAAATTCAATAACAAATTTATCTAATATAAAAAGCAGGTGCCAACTCTTATGTTGTTGTAACACCTGCTTAAATATTAGAAAATCACTATAATACCATATTATTGGTATTTTCCTGTCTACAGTTTTTAATTTCTTATATTCACTAGATAATCCTATTTATTTGGTCTATGCATAAACTATTATAATACATATTTTCTCTTTTAGTACTGTCCTTTATTAACCCATAATTATATGTATCTGTATAATTCTAAAATATTATAAATTAATATAAAAAATTATTATTTGTCGTATGTATTAAGTTAAGTTGTTAAGGATTTGCTATCACAAATCTTTGGTCTTCACTAGGAGAAACACCTTTTTGTTTTTCTATATATTCTGTTATTATATCCGTAATTTTAATATTTGTCTTATCACATTTCTTAATATATTTGTCTGGAACGCTATAATCCATAACAGCAATTGAATATGATTTGTTTAAATCTATAGAATCTCCTTCTGCTGTTGTAATCTTTTTAATTCTTTTACCTGGTTTATCTGTTGGAGAATACTCCATTTTAAGCCCAGAAAAATAATAAAACCATCCACTATTGTTGTTATCCACAGTTATAGAGTGTTCTAAAGTGTTAAGGAGGTCTTTACCAGTCATACTTATCTTCCATAGTGTTCCAGTCTCTCCATGCTTTAAATCAGGAAATATTCGTTGTATATCTGTTGTTGTAACATCACCTTTATAAAGCTTAGCACTAACTCCCTTACCATTATAGCGTCCATCTTTACCATTATCTAAAAACAATGCAATTTCACATCCACTTTTCGCACACATAGCATCTGTTATAAGGTTTCCTGTTTCAATCATAGAAAAATCTTTTTTAGCATTTCCAATTACTTTAGGACTTATAGCTTTTGAAGAAGATGTGTTCTGTTTATCAACCATTTTTATAACATCATTTTTATCTAATGTCCCATCTATCATTCCAGCAAGACCTTCACGCAATGAGTCTTGTATATTTTTAAAAGTAGGAAAAACAGCATATCGTCCATGTTTTAAAGCTGGTAATAATGGTTCTATTTCAGGTTCACTTGGTAATGGCATCCCTTTTAAACTTGAAAACATGCCACCAGCATCACTAGATAATGCTTCTTGCCCTTCAGGAGTGCTAATATAATTCATCAACTGCATTACTAAGTCATATTTTTCTTTATTTTCTGATTCAGTTAAATGCTTATTAAGACCAATGTAACAAACCATATATAATCTAGCCCAATCTCCATCTTCACCAGGACTAAAAAACGGCATAAGTGCAAATTCATCAGTAGACCCAGTTTGTTCAAAAGCTGAACGTGCCAGTAAATTAGAGTCTTCTGTCATAGCACATTGACGAGTAAACAACATATTTTGGCTATCTTGATAGTGTAGATTTAAGTCATTCTTCTTCAGTACCCCTTTTTGGATAAGTTCTTGAAAAACATCCAAAGAAGGTTTGAAATGATCACCAAAACTTCCACTTCCATTATTATAATTATCAAGCCATTTAGCATCTTCAGGTTTACTAAAGCTATTTGCATAGTTAAAACCAATAAATGGTGTATCCAAGACTTCTTTATTTCCAAGACTAAGTTGTAAGGAACGCATACCTGTCTTCTCAATTTTTTGACATAATTCAATGAATTCATTATAATTTTTAGGCACATCCCAACCATTTTCTTCAAATAACGTTTTATTATAGACAATAGCACGTATAGTTGCAGGTCCTGGTAAATAATAAAGCTTTCCATCTCTAGTAATAGGCTTAAGCATGGATGTATTATACTTACTGGTAAACGTCATACCAGATAAATCAATAAGTCGGTCATCCCAATATTCCTCTCCTACATCTAGTGGCCAAGTCATAACTATATCAGTTAAATCATCATGCTCTAAACGTGCTTTATATTCCTCTGCTAAAGTAGTATTGGCTGTGTAGTTCCCAACTTGAACAATATCAATATTAGGAAATTTTTTTTCAACAGCTTTTTCAAAGTTATTAATTGAAAAAGCATACTTAACCAAAATAGTAATAGGAGTTCGATTATCTTGGGTTACTTTTTGTGTTAGAATATCTTCTGTTTCATTTTTTGTACACCCACAAATTATAAAAGTTACAAAAATACTAAGTAAAATTAATACCAAAGATAGTTTGATTTTATAAAAGTGCCTTAAATATTTAAGCTTCAAACATCGTAACATATAGTATCACTCCTCATCATTTTTTGGTAACCCAAATAAAAGTTCTTCAAAATTTGAAATTGGCATTGGTTTTGCAAATACATAACCTTGAATATAGTCACAACCTATTTCTTTTAGCATTTTTACTTGATTATACTCTTCAACACCTTCTGCCACAGTAGTCATAGAAAGTGATTTTGCCATAACAATGATACTGCTTACTACAGACTTAGTACGACCATAGTTGTTTTTAGTATTTCTAAAAAATATCTTATCTAATTTTAATGTATCTACAGGTATATCCTGTATAAGATTTAGTGAAGAATATCCACTTCCAAAATCATCCATAGAACATCCAAATCCCATTGAATGAATTTCATCAATAATGGCAGATAAACGTTCAGTATCTTCATATACCATATTTTCTGTCAGCTCAATCTCAATATACTGTGAAGGCACACTATAACGTGAAAAAATTTCATAATACTTATCTAAAAACTTTTCATCTTTTAATTGAATCCTTGAACAGTTTACAGATATTTTTACTAAATCTTTACCTTCATTTAGCCATCTTTGCAAAGTCATACAAACATTTTCAAATACCCATAAATCTACATTTACAATAAATCCATTTTTCTCAAACAATGGGATAAATGCGTCTGGATAAATCATACCTTCTGATTTACTAATCCAACGAACTAATGCCTCTGCTCCCCCTATTTTCTCATTTTCAGTCATATATTTAGGTTGTAGATATACTTGGAATTCTCCTTCTTCTAAGGCACTTTCCATCATATCCTCTAACTGTTTTTCACGTACTAATTGTTGACGAACCTTTTCATTATAAATAGAATACTTTATCTTATTATTTTTAAAATCTTTTGTAGAATCACGCAATGCAAGTTTTGCGCGGTCAGCCATGTACGGAAATTCCATAGAAGTATCTGTAATTATAAAAACACCAAATTGTATGGAAAGAGAAGCCCACTCAAACCCATATTTTCCGGAATTTTTCATAATAGCATCATACCAATCTTCAAATCTTCTAGTAAGAGAAGAGTCCTCACTATATGATATGAGTATACAGAAGTTATCTGCAAACAATCTTCCCATACATTCATTAGGAGCTAAAAGAGAGGTTATACCATCATACACTCCTCGTAATATAGAATCTCCTGCTTTTCTTCCAAACTGGTCATTTAGCATTTTAAACTTTTCAATATTCATATATACAAGTGCATATTGTTCAGAAGATTGATTTAATAAGTCATCTGAGATATTATAAAATTTCTGTATTGTATTTCCTTTAGTCACAGTATCTACATAGGCAATCTGTTCTAAGTTCTTCTTATGTCGATAAAAAGATATTATCAAAGCTATTGTAAGAATTGCAAATGCTAATGTTATAAAACCACATAATAATAATGTAATCTTTAACAATAAGTTAGATTTTGCATTTACTACAGATACTGGCACAAAAGTTAACAAATACCAATTTTCCTGTCCAATAGGAATATATACCATATATTCGTGTGAACCATTTAATTTAAACCCAATTTGCCCACTAAGATTATTGTTTATATCATTTTTCATCTTGCTGAAGTCACTATTAGAATCTAACTGAGATTGGCTTATAGTATTCAGTATATTATACCCTGTTTTTTCAGCAATAGGAGATGATGAACGAACTACCACTGTACCATCTTTATTGATAATATGTGAATATGCTTGATTGTTAAATGAAGTCATAGATAGCACTTTATCAAAGGCTTCAGGAGAATAACTTATCGCAAGTGCAACTATATTTTTATTATCAATCGACACATTATCTAGTGGGACAGCAAAAACTATACATTCTTTATTATCTATCATTTGTGACACAGACATAGATTCTTTCTTATTTATGACAGCATCTTGAAGGTATGCATCACTGCTAAGAGAAACTGATTCGCCATCAGAATTATATGCAACTCCATTTTCATCAATCATCATAATATCTTGGCAATTCCAATATTTTTTTTGAGAATCCATTATAGGTTTCGCTTTCTGAAAAGAATCTATATTTGTATTTTTTATCATTAATGCTATTGTATCTAATATAGAGTAGCTGTCATCAATAATCTTACTCACATTACTACCTATTCTATTAGATATTTCTTGAAGATAGTTGCTACTTTCTTCTTGCACAGTGTTTCTCAATTTACAATAGTATTTAAAACATATTACACCCATAAAAAAACATACAACTATGAATACTATCGCTATTGTCCTAACCATTTGTGTGCTGTTTAACGTTTTTCTTTTTACACTCATATAATACCCCTTGAATAATAAATCTAAATATGTATTAATAATTAAAGACTTCCGAATTTAACTTAAACTTAGTAAGTAATTTATTGTATAATACAAGTTTAGATTAATAATTAAATACCTTCATTTATACAAAAACCGTTATCTTCTACTATACTACTTAAGAAAACAAGAATTTAATATATTCATTTCTAATCTCATAATAATCATTTTTTGAAAATAAAAGCTTAATAGTTATTTTTATTAATTTATAATTTATAAAAGATTGTTTAATATTCTATTAATGATTAAAAATAATTAGACATTAATTTCTTAATATAGTAACCTATCCTTATTATAGCTTCTATATTTTAATTTTGGAATAGTTTAGATATTTTTTATATTTATATATAATAATATCTTGATTTTTTTAGAAATCTATGTACCATATATTTCTAAACATACCCAAAAAACTTATAATTTACCTATATTTTATTAATATATTTATTTTTTAATAGATAATAACAATACTATAAAAATAAAATAACAACACTATTAATAAACATTATTTTATAAGAAGTTATCCATAAATAAAAAAAGGTTAATACTATAAAATCAAATAAATTGATTTTATAGTATTAACTTTAAGGTTGAACAATTAATTAAATAGAATAATCTCTTTTCAAACTCCTACTAAAATTAATTATTTTTATTTTGTATTTTTATATTAAGAGCTAACTTAATATCTTTTTTATCTCATTTTTATCTTCAGTATTTAATAGAACTTCTAAAGTATGCTGGTCATTAATTTTTGAAAACAAGCTTCGTATCTCTTTTTTGTTATTTTCTTTAAGGGCTAATAATACTACTAAATCTACCATAAATTTATTATCCCATACAATAGGTTTATTTAACCGTGCTATGGCTATTGCAGGTTTTATAACGTTTTCTGGAAGTCCATGTGGTACAGCTACTTTTGAACCCATCACAACACTTCCCATAGCCTCTCTTTTATATACACTTAAGATATACTTTGAGTCTACATAGCCACCTTCTTCAAGCTTTGAAACAAGTGTATCAATTATATACTCCTTTGAAATTCCTTCAAAATTGTATAAAATCAAATCTTCATGTATTAAGTTATTCAATTGATTGTCACTATTTAAAGCTGGCGGTTTATTATTTAAGTGTTCTAAGACTTTATTAATACCATTTTTACCAAGTACTTCATTATAAGAAATAAAAGGTACATTTTTGTAATCTATATCAATAGTTCCACAGATAGCAATGATATTGTATTCAGCTTCAATATCATTTAACTCTTCTTCTAAATTATTATTTAAAAAAGCAATTGGCTTCACTTCAATTGAAGTATCATATTCCTTAATTTGTTTTTCTATATGCTCCTTTAAGTTTAAAGCGGTACCCACACCACTCAAACACAATGTAATAATTACATTCTTCTTTCCATATTCATTTTTTCTATAACTAAACTTATTTGTATTTATCATGGCATAATTTTTATTTTTCTTTAAATCTGCTATTATACCATCTAAACTTTTCCCTTCAATAGTTGCAAGTTTTCCTGCCTCCATTGCCAATAATGTATCTACTCTATTTACAGTTTTACATCTAATTCCAAGTCTTTTTTCAACCTCATCACCAAGAATTACTAAAGAACCCATATCAATTAGAACTAGAATCCCTTTCCTAGCTTCTATCTTTTGAAGTTCTTCTAATACATGTTCTATACCTTCTGATGGTGAATCTGTAAGTGCTATTTCTATACCTAATGTACACTCTATACCAAGAATATGATTTACGACATTAGACATTTCAATACCAACTTTACCATGTGTAACTATTACTACTTTTACTTTATCTTTTATACTTTCATCATTATAACAAAATTTATTTATATAATAAGCTAAATATCCAAGTTCATCTTCTGGAAATGTTACTTGTGTTAAGTCTTCTACTATACCCATTATATATCTAGATAACTCATATTCCATTGGCATTGATGCTTTTATTTTATCTAGACTTGGATTTATTATAGTTTTTCCATCTTTTATCCTTCCTATAGCATGTTCGATATGAATTGCTAGAGCTAAATATAGTCCCTGATTTACATGTTTAAACTGCTCTTTAATAAATATTATTACCTTATCCATTATCTCAAGTGTAGACTCTTTTAATTGTCCACCCCAGTCTATTCTGCTTCTTCTGTCAGACAAGTTTTTATTATTTTTAATAGCATTAAACTTTTTATCCAACTTTTCTATAAATGCATTTTTTAATTCTTCTTCAGAAAAACATTTACTCTCCAGAACCTTAAGTTCTTTTTCTGCATAATTGTATATCTCACTTATTTCATTATCTGATAAAATTCTATTTTTTCCACTAACCAATTCACTAATATCTATATATATATCTTCAACTGAGAACTCAGAATACTTTTCATTTTCACAATTACAATCATAATACCCACTTTTTATATAATCCCTTAAACTATCTAAATCTATAATTACCTTATCACTAGAAAATATTGACTTACTAAAAGCCCTAGCACAGGTTACTTGTATATCACTCTTTAACTGACCTATATTTCCAGTACACTTATAATTCATTAGTGCGCACATAACTTCTTTAGTTATTATAAAATTCTTGTTTACTCTTTTTGCTTCTCTTTCAAAAAACTTTATTATTATCTCATATCTTTCAGACTTTGGTCTTTCACTCATATTAGGTAAATTTATTACCATTGGTATACGTCTTCTAAAAGTCTGAAGTAAATTAGAATTTGGATTTTCTGTTGTAGCACTTATTATGAGAACATTTGCCTTTCTAGTAGAACTACTTTCTCCTAATCTTCTAAATTCACCTCTATCTATTAATGAAAATAGTATCTCTTGCCCAGCAGCAGGCAATCTATGAATTTCATCTAAAAATAAAATTCCATTATCGGCCTTTTCTACAAGACCTTCTCTATTTGCATCTGCTCCTGTATATGCACCTTTTACTACTCCAAAAAGTTGAGCTATCAGTAAATTAGGATTTTCTGCATAATCTGCACAGTTAAATACTATAAATGGGCTATTTTCTTCTTTGATATTATTTTTCACAGCATATTTATACATACATGTGGCTAGTTCACTTTTTCCTACACCTGTTTCTCCATATATTATAGTGTGAAGACCATTAGGAGGATACATTATTGCTGACTTAGCTAAGTTTACCTTTTCTTTTAGGCTTCCCTTTATACCTATCAAGTCTTCAAATCCATCTTCTTCTACAACTTTACTTACCTTTACATACTTTCCTGATGATGCTAAGTCTTTATCTTTAATACCACCCTTTGACTGATTTAAATTTTCTTCTTTTAATAATTTTGACACTGCACTTCTTGATATGTTATATCCATTATCTATTAATATCTCGGTTATTTTTCTTTCAGACATCTGAGGGTTTTCACTTACAATTTTTGATATATCTTTTATTAAGATTTTTTTTCTTCTTTCTCTTGAATCTAAAATATTATTTTTTTTTCTTACTGCTATAACTTCAGACCTAGCTACATCTAACATTTCAGCAAGTTCTTGGTCAGTATATGGATTTTTTTTGTCTTCTCTTTCTATTTCTCTTAATATTTTATCCATCTTTCGCCTCCTCACTTAAAAAATTAATCTATTTCAATATATTATACACCAAAATAAGACTAGGCAAAATAGCCTAGCCTTATTACTTAGAATTTCCATAATAACCTCTTTAATATACTCATAATCACACTTTGTAATTATAATTTTAAAGACGCACCTTCCCAATCCTTCATAAAGCTATCTATTCCTTTGTCTGTCAAAGGATGCTTAATCATTTGGTTTATAACTTTAAGAGGAACTGTTGCTATATCTGCTCCCATTCTAGCAGCTTGTAAAACATGTATTGGATTTCTAACACTAGCAACTATTATTTGAGCCTCAATACTATTTACACTAAATATATCAACGATTTCTTCAATTAAATCAAGACCATTTTGTGATATATCATCTAATCTTCCAACAAAAGGACTTACATATGTAGCACCAGCTCTAGCAGCTAAAAGAGCTTGTCCAGCAGAAAAAATAAGTGTAACATTAGTTTTTATACCTTTGCTTGATAGTACTTTTACTGCTTTTAAACCTTCTGCTGTCATAGGTATTTTTATAACTATATTTTTATGTATCTTAGATAACTTTTCTGCTTCTTCTATCATTCCTTTATGCTCTAAACTTATTACTTCTGCACTTATTGGTCCATCTACTATTTCGCTTATTTCTTTAACTACCTCTATAAAATCTCTACCTTCTTTAGCTATTAGTGATGGATTAGTAGTCACTCCACATATCACACCTAAATCATTTGCTTCTTTTATCTCTTCAATATTGGCTGTGTCTATAAAAAATCTCATTAAAAAATCCTCCATAATTACATAATTAAAATACGTGCTAAACACAAGTATATAATATCATAAATTACCTAAATTTTACAGTTCCATTATCTATAGATTCAACTACTGCCAAAGACTCCAGTCTTACATTATTGGCCTTTAAAAGCGCCCCTCCAGCTTGGAAGCCTTTTTCAATAACTATTCCTACTCCAACTAGGCTTGCCTCTGCCTGCTCAATTAAATCTTTAAGTCCAAGAGCAGCTCTTCCATTTGCAAGGAAATCATCTACTATTAGTATCTTCTCACCTTTATTTATATACTTTTTAGAAACTTTAACTGAGTATTCCTTTGCCTTAGTAAATGAATATACATTAGTTTCATATACATCTTTATCCAAGTTTTTAGATTCTGATTTTTTTGCAAATACTACAGGTGCATTGTCAAAATACTGTGAAACAATTGATGCTATAGCTATTCCTGAAGCCTCTATTGTAAATATTTTATCTACCTTTTCTCCTTTAAATCTCTCTTTGAACTCTCTTCCTATTTCATTTAAAAAAGCTACATCAATTTGATGATTTAAAAAGCTATCAACCTTTAGTATATCATTTCCTGAAACACTGCCTTCTCTCAATATCTTCTCTTGTAAAGCCTTCATTGGACTCCCACCTAACCCTTTCTAAAATTAAAAATTATATTAACAAAAAATTATATTTGCTTTAATTTTGCTATGTATTATCAGTATCTTATATTAAAATACTAAAAAAGCTCCTGTCTATATCATAGACAGGAGCTTAAAATTCAAAGTAATTAACTTAATATATAATTTAAAATAAGTATAAACTATATCTTCTTCACTCCTGTAGTCAAGCTATTAATGGTAGCTTAGTAGAAACATTTGAACCATATTATCAAAAATATACAGGTAAATATATTAATTTATTCTTTTTAATTATATATTATAATTCTCTATTATTCAACAAATAATTCAAACTGTGTAGAATAATATCCTATAAATAATTTATAAGAATTCAATTTTTTCAAGCAAATTTACAAATTTTCCATAGATACATAGCTTTTTTCAATATTATCTAAAAGTTCATCATCATTTATATTAGCTATTTTAGCAATGGCTTTTTTTACTCCATCAGACTTTATCAATTCTTGTAATTCAACACTTTGAGCATCTTCACTATTATTATAATGAAGTGCTGCACCTATTCCAAGAATCAGATTGTCAACTGATAATCTATATGACTTTGCTGTCATTAAAGGTTTAATCAATCTATCTTTGTCACTTAATTTTCTAAGTGGCTCTCTTCCAACTCTAACTACATCATCATTAAGATATGGATTTTTGAATCTATTTAGAATCTTTTCAATATACTTATAGTGTGCTTTGGAATCAAAGTTATATTTTTTAATTAAACCTTCTCCACTTTCTACCATAGCGTTTTTAACTATATTACAAATGTATTCATCTTTTATACTTTCTTCTATAGTCTTATATCCTTTTAAATATCCTATATAAGCTGTTATAGCATGTCCTGTATTTAGTGTAAACAACTTACGTTCTATATAAGCCATAAGATTCTCAGCTAAATTCATTCCAACTATATTTGGTATATCTCCTTTAAATCCTTGTTTTTCAACATTCCATTCATAGAAATTCTCAACTGTTACATCAAGAGGATTTTCATTTTTGCCTGGAGGAACTATTCTATCAACTGAACAATTTGGAAAACCAACATACATTTCTAAATAGTCTACTTCTTCCTTATTTAAATACTTAAGAACTTCCTCTTTTAGTGAAGAACTTGCATATATTGCATTTTCACAAGCTATTATATTTAATTTACTTGTTAAGCCTTTTTCTTTTCTAGTTTTTATACCTTTTGCAATTGTAGAAGCTATTTTAGTTAAAACTAAAGGTCCGACTGCTGTAGTTATTATTTCAGCTTCTACAATTTCATCTATTATTTCTTCTTTTATAGATGAAACTGCACTTATATTATCAATTACTTCATCTATACATTCCACATCTCTTATGTGTATAGTATATTTTTTATCTTTATTTATCGAATTTAATATTTCTTCATTTACATCAACAAATACTACATGATAACCTGATTTAACTAATAAACCTCCAATAAATCCTCTTCCAATGTTTCCTGCTCCAAACTGAATTGCCTTTTTCATTTTAAGTTCCTCCTAAGATTAGTTGGCAAAAGCTTCCATAAAAGCTTGTTTGTCATTTGAATTTTTTAGTCTTTCTGTTAAATCATCATCCAAAACGATTGCTATATTAGATAATATCTCTAAATGTTCATCTCCAACACCAGCTATTCCTATTAATAAGTAAGCTTTTTCTCCATCAAAATCTATGCCATTAGGAAATTGTAATATAACTATTCCTGAAGATAAAATTTCTTTTTTAGCTTCATTTACACCATGTGGAATAGCAACACCCATTCCCATATATGTAGTCATTACTTTTTCTCTTTCTAACATAGCTGGTATATATTCTTCTTTTACATATCCATTTTCAACTAATTTTCTTCCTGCTAAAGTTATAGCTTCTTCCTTTGAAACACTATCTAATCCTAAAAATATATTATTCTCATTTAATACTTTACTCATAATATCAACCTTCCTTTTTTAATATTAATTTTATTTATCTATAAATGTTTTTAATCTGTTTGTATAAAAATTAAAAACTATATCTTTTACTTCTAATATCATTTCTTCTATAGAAAATTTATTTATTTTATTAGTAAAAACTATATTGTCGATTAGTGAACCACTTATTTCACTCATTATTTGTCTTTGATAGCTAGGTGAATTTTTAGGAAGCAACATAAAGACTACATTATCTATTTCTTCATTTGAATCTAGCATGATTTTGTTTTCTAACTTTATTATTGCTAACTTCATAATATCTATTCTTTCACTCATACAATGCAACAATAAAATTTTTGATTCTTCTATATATGGAATTGAGATTTTTAATCTTTCTTCTAATGCTTCTTTTATAGATATTATATCTTCACTAGACTTTGCAAATATCTTTGATGAATCTACAATAAGCTCACTTAAATCTTTACTTTTAAATTTTTCAAATTGAACTTCCTCTAAAAATTGAAGAATATCTTTTCCTATATTCATACTTTCTGCTATCTGCTCATAAACTTTATTCTTATTTTTAGTATCGGTTTTTACATTTAAATTAATTAGTTTATTTTGAGCTATAGATTTTATTTTTTCCTTGATTATCTGTTCATCCTCTAAACTCATAAATGGACCTACACATATATAATCTAAGTTTGTATTTAACTCAACTGTGGACACAATTAAGTCTACATCTTTTTCCCTTAAATACTCTTCATCTATGTTTATAGCTGAGATGGTTTCAAGTATGTTTAAGTTAGGAAACTTATTTTCAATCTTAGTTGATAAGAACCTTGAAGTACCTATTCCAGTTGGACATGCTACAACAATATTTATATTGGTATACATCATTAGGTTTTTTTCTATGGCTGATGCAAAATGCATTGCAATATATCCTATTTCAGATTCAGGTATTGAATTTACATTTAGCTTGTCTTTTATAATTTTAGAAATTTTTTCAACACCATTATAGGCATATGAATACTTAGTTTTTATTTCTTCTAAAAGAGGATTTCTTATTTCTAAGCCCATATTTAATCTATTTATAGAAGGACCTAAGTGATTAGCCAAGTCTTTAAACAATCTTTCATCATTTTTAAGACTTATTTTAAATTCATCTTCAGCTAAATCTATCATCTTGTTTGTAATATCCATTACTTCTATATCATCTAAGTTTAAAGCTTTATGATTTGAGGATGACCTTTGCTTTGCACCTCTGATATGCATAGTTATATATCCAACCTCATCTAATGGTATGTCCATATTAAAGTCTATTTCCATACCCTTTACAATTTCTTGAGCTAATCTAAATTCTTCTGTCATAGATAATTCTTTTAGAAACTCTTGGTCCATAGTTATGTTTTCACCATTTTTTATTCTCTGTAAAGCCAATGAGATATGAACTACAAGACCTATATATGCACTATCAGCTAAATTTACATCTAAATCTGAAAGCTTCTTTGTTAATGTACTTTCAACTTTTCTTATTATGCACCTGTCCATTAAGTTTAAAAGTCTATTTTCACTTAAAATTTCTATTGCTTTATCCGTTTGTATGTTCTCACTTATATTTCTGACCATATCTAATATTTCTTTTTCATTGAATGAATCATATATAAGATTTACATAAGCTTCTCTAAAGCTTTTTTCTTGACCTTTTAAGTACACACCAAGCCCTGGTTTTCTAACAAGCTCAACATCAAATCTTTCCAGCCATTTGCTTGCTGAAGCAAAATCATTATTCAGTACCCCTTCTGATACTTTTAATATTTTGGCAAAATAATAAGATTTTACTGGCTCGTTAGAAATCAGTAGCTTTGATAATATAATTAAATTTCTTTCTTCCTTACTATATTCTTTTTCTATTTTCTCTTCTTCTAATAACTCAATTATAAAGTTTTGATTTTCTATATTTTCTTCTAAGATTAACCCAACACCTGGCTTTTTTACAAAATTAAAATCATTTTCATCAAACCATTTTTCAATTCCAGACATATCTCTAAGCACAGTTCTTGAACTTAAATCTAACTCACCTGCAATCTCAGAGATAGTTATTGGAATATTTTTTTTTGAATTTTCTACTATCATTAGTATTATCTTTTTTTGTCTAGATGTAATCTTCTTTTTTTTCAAATTATCCACTCCTAATCAGTGGTACTTTTTATTTTTATTTAGACTCTAATCTTTTAAATAATGCATCTAAATTTGGGTCATTTAAAAAGTTGTTTATTGAAACTATCTCAACACTTGAATTATTCTTAGCTACTCTTTCAACCAGTGTATTATGAGTTACTACTATCTGTGTATCATCTGGAAGGTTATCAACAGATGAGTTTGTAATTTCTATACTTAAATCTAAGTTTTTTATTCTATTTTTAAATCTAGAAGCTCCCATTGCACTAGAACCCATTCCTGCATCACATGCAAATACAATCTTCTTAATTTCATTCACTTCAAGTTGTTTTTCATCAATGTTTTTATCAGAATTTTTACTTGCTGATTTCATGTCACTCATTTTTGCTTTAGCTTCTTCTAAAGTACCCTCTTCTTCACTTTGATTTGCTGAAGCTTTCTTAACAAATGGTGCTGCTACTAAGAATGATACAGCTGTTGCCACTGCAACCCCTGCTAATACTGGAAGTAATCCTCCCTTTGGTGCTAGTGCCATAAGTGCAAATATACTTCCTGGTGATGGTGCTGCTACAAGCCCAGCTCCTAATATTGAGAAAGTTAATATTCCTGCTGCTCCACCTGCCATTGTAGCTAATATTAGAACTGGATTCATTAATATATATGGGAAGTAGATTTCATGTATACCACCAAAGAAATGTATTATTACAGCTCCTGGCGCTGACTGTTTTACACTTCCTCTACTAAACATCCAGTATGCTAATAGAACTCCTAGACCTGGCCCAGGATTACTTTCTAATAAGAACATTATAGATTTACCTGCTTCTTTTGCTTCAGCTATACCTATAGGTCCTAATATACCATGATTTATTGCATTGTTTAAGAACAATACTTTTCCAGGTTCTATAAATGCTGAAACTAAAGGTAATAAACTTTTGCTAACTATAAATTGAACTCCAGATTCTATAAGAGCTGTACCTGCTACTATTGCTGGCCCTATTGCATAGAATCCTAATATTGCAAGAAGCATACCTATTATACCTATTGAAAAGTTATTTACTAACATTTCAAATCCTGTTGGGATTTTACCATCTACAAATTTATCGAATTTCTTGATTATCCATCCTGCAAATGGCCCCATTATCATAGCTCCGATAAACATTGGTATATCAGCTCCAACGATTACACCCATCGCTGCTGCTGCACCTATTACTCCGCCTCTTTGTCCAGCGATTGCCTTACCACCAGTATAAGCTATCAATAATGGTAAAAGGTATTTTATCATTGGGTCACCTAGAGTACTTAACTTCTCATTAGGCATCCATCCTGTTGGTATAAATAATGCTGTTATAAGACCCCATGCTATAAAAGCTCCTATATTTGGCATTACCATACCACTTAAAAATTTTCCTATTCTCTGTATAGATGTCTTTATTGTCGATTGATTAGAACTGCTCATAATTTTACCTCCATTTGAATTATATTCTATATCGATATGATTCCCTTTTGTTATACTTTTATTATAGAGTTTATATTTTCTAGTAACAACTTTAAGAAATCGTTTCTATGTCACTTAAGATAATGACATTTGTCATTTTAGTTTTTGTTTAACTTTATTTATGTAGTATTTTAGAGTATCTAGTGTTGCAAATAATACTATTTTTATAAAATATTTAAATTTAATATAAAAACCAATAATAATTCAATTAAATAATTTTATTAGAGGTACTTTTGGATATACTAATATAGACTTATTTGACCTGTGCTTTTGAAATTTGTACGCTCTATATAAATATTGTCAACATAAAGTGTATAAGTACAATGTATAGCTAATTAGATATTAATTTCTAATTAGCTACCATACAACATTAAACATTATTTAATATACAATTTTACCCTATAAAGCAATATATATTAAACAAATTCAATTAAAATAGTTTAAATTTTTCAAAAATCTCAATATTTGACAAAATACTTTAATAAAATTAAAGAATAAGTTATAATTAATACTATCAATTATAAAAAGTATAAAAATATAAGGAGTGATTAAAAAATGGCGTTTTATTTTGATACACCATCACATACTTTCAGTGAATACCTTCTTGTTCCAGGTTTCTCTTCTACTGATTGTATACCTGCTAATGTAAGTTTAAAAACACCTGTTACTAAATTTAAAAAAGGCGAGGAAGCAGATATTTATATGAATATCCCTTTGACTTCTGCTATTATGCAATCTGTTTCTGATGACAAGATGGCTATTGCACTTGCTAAAGAAGGTGGTATTTCATTTATATACGGTTCTCAAAGTATTGAAAGTGAAGCTGCTATGGTAGCACGTGTTAAGTCTCACAAAGCTGGTTTTGTTGTAAGTGATTCAAATATTAAACCTGAGAATACACTAAAAGACATACTTGAATTAAAAGAAAAAACTGGACATTCTACAGTTGCTGTTACTGAAGACGGAACTTCAACTGGTAAATTATTAGGTATTGTCGCAAGTCGTGATTATCGTATAAGCCGTATGGATTTAGATACTAAAGTTAGTGAATTTATGACTCCTATGTCATCCATTGTTTATGCTAACAAAGATGTTACTTTAAAAGAAGCAAACAACATTATATGGGACCACAAACTTAATTCTCTTCCTGTACTTGATGACAATGGTAATCTTGTTTATATGGTATTCCGTAAAGATTACTCTTCTCATAAAGAAAACCCACTTGAACTTTTAGATTCTTCTAAAAGATATGTAGTTGGGGCTGGTATCAATACTAGAGACTTTGCTGAACGTGTTCCTGCTTTAGTTGAAGCTGGTGCTGATGTTTTATGTATAGATTCTTCAGAAGGTTTTTCTGAATGGCAGAAAATAACTCTTGATTTTATTCGTGAAAAATATGGTGATACAGTTAAGGTTGGAGCTGGAAATGTAGTTGACCGTGAAGGATTCCTTTACTTAGCTGAAGCTGGTGCTGACTTTGTTAAAGTTGGTATTGGTGGTGGTTCTATATGTATTACTCGTGAGCAAAAAGGTATAGGACGTGGACAAGCCACTTCTATAATTGAAGTTGCACAAGCTAGAGATGAGTACTTTGAAAAAACAGGTATTTATATTCCAATTTGCTCTGATGGTGGTATCGTTTATGACCATCATATAACTTTAGCTTTAGCTATGGGTGCAGATTTCATAATGCTTGGTAGATACTTCTCTCGTTTTGATGAGAGTCCAACTAACAAAGTTAACATAAATGGTAGTTACATGAAAGAATACTGGGGAGAAGGTTCTGCACGTGCTAGAAACTGGCAAAGATATGACCTTGGTGGAGATAAGAAACTTTCTTTTGAAGAAGGTGTTGACTCTTATGTACCTTATGCTGGTTCTTTAAAGGACAATGTAACTCTTTCTTTAAGTAAAGTTCGTTCTACTATGTGTAACTGTGGAGCTCTTAGCATACCTGAGCTTCAAAAGAATGCTAAACTTACACTTGTATCTTCTACTAGTATAGTTGAAGGTGGAGCTCATGATGTTATGTTAAAAGATAATAGAAATTTATAATATAAACAAAAGTGTAGTTGATTATAAAATCAGCTACACTTTTTTATTTTAATATGACCTTTTATTTAACTGTAAATTCAAGAAGCTTACTTTTAAGTTCATTTTCTATTTTTGATAGTTCAACTTCTGCTTCTTGTCTCTTTATTCTACCATCATGTTGTATCTTAACTACTTCATCAATAGTTGATATTAAAGATTGATTAGTTTTCTTAATTGTATCTATATCTACAATTCCTCTTTCTGATTCTTTTGCTGTTTCTATTGTACCCATCTTTAGAGTTTCTGCATTTTTTAATAAAAGCTCATTTGTCATATTGCTAACTTCACGTTGAGCTTTCATGGCTTGATTTAAGTGAGAAATCCCAAGGGCAAGTACTATTTGATTTTTCCATAATGGAATTGTATTTACTATAGTTGATTGAATCTTCTCTGCCATTAAATTATTACTATTTTGAACTAGTCTTATCTGTGGAGCCATTTGAAGAGATACCATTCTAGTTAATTCTAAGTCGTGAATCTTCTTTTCAAATCTGTCACAAAGCGAAACCATATCATTCACAGATTGAGCATCTTCTGTTGAACCAGATAAGCTGGCCTTTTCTCTTAATTTTGGCATTTCATATTCTTTCATATCTTTTAGCTTTTGTTTTCCTGCTATAATATACATAGTAAGTTCTTTTGAGTAAGCTAAGTTCAGCTCATACATCTTATCAAGCATAGCTATATCTTTTAAGATTTTAACCTGATGTTTTTGAAGTTCTTTACTTACTTTGTCTACATTTACCTCTGCACTATCATACTTAGTTTTTAGATTTGAGATTTTATTATTTGCCTTTTTAAAGATTCCTAAAAAACCACCTTGTTCTTTTTCGTCTGCTGAAAATGCTTTTAAATCAGTAACTAGATTTGTAAGCATATCTCCAACTTCCCCTAAATCTCTAGTCTTAACACTCTTTAGAGCTGTTTCAGAAAACCCTGCTACCTTTTTTTGAGCACCAGCTCCATATTGTAAAATCATATTTGTATTTGTAATATCTATTTTTTCTGCAAATTCCTTCACCATCTTACGTTCAGATTCAGATAGCTTTTCTTCTTCTGGGTCTTTTTCATCCTTTTTCATTAATAGGTCAGAATTATTTATATCACTTGTATTTGATTCCTCTGCAAATGGGTCAAGTGTTAAAGTTGGCATAACTGGTATATCATCTAAATTATTCATTATATCTTTCTCTCCTCTTCCTTTATAAAGTACTTATTAACTTATATACTGCATATTCCATACTCTATAACTACTTAATTGTTCAAAAATAACAGAATATTTTTTATATTGAAGTTAAAATTTACCACTTGTTAATCCTTCTTGAACTAACATGTTTTCTAAAACAGTAATATCTGTAGATATATCGATTGCTTCATCTTCAAATAGATAATCTAATTGATTTTCAAAAGCTATTACAATTGTACTCATTGTATTTTCAATACTTTCCATAGTTGTTGTTATATTTTCTCTATCTATACCTTGTTCTTCCAATGTATGATATGAATTCAATAACTTCAAAGTAGTTGGAAGATAATAGTCCATAAATTTTTGTATTTGAGTAAGTTTTGATGGGTCATGTTTTACAACATCAAATATTTTACTTGTAACATCTTCTACTTGTACAATTTTATTGCACATTGATTCCGATTTAATATTTTTATTAGCTTCTTTTATTTGTGTTAAATAATTCATTCCAGTATTTATAATTTTATCAACTTCATTAACTTCATCAGTTTTTTCTTCTTCTTTAACTTCATATGCTACATCTTCATATTTTGGCGGAGTAAAATCTTCATTTGTCAACACAATTTGATTACTTCTTTTATCAATATAAGTATTTATAAAGTAGTTTTTGTCTATCATCTTTTGTACATCTTTTATTATAAAATTTAATGACTTAGATGTACTTTCTGCAATAAGTTCTATTGGAATAATATTCCTATTACTTATGATTGTACAATATTTTTTATAACGAGAAATTTGGTCTCCTAATCTCTTTCCTTTAAAAATACAAACACCACCTATGATTAAAAACACTGCACATACTTGAATAGGAAGTATTACAGCCCACCCAATTATAATAGAAATAGTTGAAAGTACTAAGGCAGATAATGTAAATAAACCTACTAAACCCCATCCAACTATTTTTAAAAATTTACTTAAAAATGAATTTATCAACACAGATTTTTTGGAAAAATTTTCTGATTTATACATAGTTTATATCCTTTCATTTTCATTAATATTATTAATATATTGCAGTTTGATTATACAATTACTTACTTATTACTGTCAAGGAATTTGAATTTCTACAAATTATTTCAAATAAAGTAATAGACTTAAATATAGGTATATTTTAAATTAAAAATATACTTATATTTAACTCCATATAAAAATAAGAGAACTTAACTTTAATTAAATTTAAGTTCCCTCATTTTTATTTTTATATAAATATAATTAGCATTGTTTATCTTTGCTATACATATTGATGAAAATTTATATTAATAAAGATTTACAAATATCTCTCTTATTTCTTCTCTGCTAAGCTCTACATAGTTATTAGCAAGTAATCTTTGTTGATTAGCTATTGTACTATCTGTAAATTCATCTATTTGACTTTCTACCATTCCATATTCTCTTAAGGCTTTTTTAGCTATTAATTTATTTAAAAACTTTTCTAATTCTCCATAAACATCACAATTAGGGTCACATTCAAGAGCATCTGCTAAAGTTTTTGTACATTTCGTAATTTTTCCATCAGGATTTTTTCTAGAATACATCTTAAATACTTCAGTAAAGAACTGATAATTTGCTTCACCATGAGCAACATGGAAAGCTGCTCCAATTGAATAAGATAGAGCATGAACTGCTGCACAACCAGCATTTCCAAAAGCGATTCCTGCATAATTTGATGCAAGAACAAAATCCTTAAGATGATTAAATCTCTCCTCATCACCTCTTTCAACTATTTGTTTATACCCATCCATAATCATTTTTATTGCTTGTAAAGAATACATTTCTGTAAATGGACTTGCTTTTGGAGAAAGATAAGACTCAATTGCATGTATAAGAGCATCTACTGAACTTGTAACAAAGAATTTATAAGGTAATCCCTTTACTGTCTCTGGAATTAAGACTGCATAGTCTGCATAAGTTTCTTCTACTGCAAGCCCTTTTTTAGTATGCTTGGATTTTAATTCTGCAATGGCTACATTTGTTACTTCACTACCTGTACCACATGTTGTAGGAACTACTACTAACTCTTTTATTTTTTTAGGTGCTACGTCTCCTTCAAATAAATCAATAGACTTTTCTGGAACATCAAGTGCTAATATCTTGCATATGTCAACTATTGTTCCTCCTCCAAAAGCGATAATTCTATCAAAATTATACTTTTTCATTTCTTTTGTCATAGAATCTATCATTTCATCAGATGGTTCACCTGTTCCAAACTTTTCTTGGAAAATTAGATTTGTATCTATTCCAAGAGGCTTCATATATGGCTCATATATAAATTCATTAGTAATTACTAAATCATTTTTTCCTATTTTAAATTCTTCGTTGAATTCTTTAAATGTATCAAAATAAAATATTTTTGGAACTACTCTAAGTGCTTCCATTATTAACACCCCTCTATTATTAATATTTCTCATTAAATCTTTTTTCAAATTCTAACGCCAGACTTTCTCTTACACTTGGATGAGCTATATTAATTAAATTTCTTGCTCTTTCTCTAAGAGATTTTCCTTTTAGCTCTGCTATACCATATTCTGTTACAATGTAATCAACATCATTTCTTGATGTTGTTATAGGTGCACCTTCATCCACAATAGAGACGATTTTTGAAATCACTGTACCATCCTTTTTTGTAGTTATTGAAGGCATAGCTATAATTGCTTTTCCATCTTCTCCCATAGAGACTCCACGTATAAAATCAACTTGACCTCCAACACCACTAAATTGTCTAAGTCCCATTGCTTCTGCAACCACTTGTCCCATCAGGTCAACTTGTATAGC
Organism: Clostridioides difficile; assembly: GCF_001299635.1. Taxonomy (GTDB): domain Bacteria; phylum Bacillota; class Clostridia; order Peptostreptococcales; family Peptostreptococcaceae; genus Clostridioides; species Clostridioides difficile_A. The sequence continues at coordinate 50,345 of NZ_JRHN01000043.1, forward strand.
AGAGTTTATAGAAACCATTTTATGCTGTTTCATTATAACTGCTGGATGATTGACATAGTCTACAGGTTTAACTTCAACTGCTGGATTATTATGTGCAAAGTCATATAATTTTTTAGTACCCATTAAGAATGTAACTGTCATTTTCTCTTTATCAAAATTTTTATATTTGCCATTTATAACACCTTTTTCATAAAGAGCTAAAGTTCCGTCTGAAATCATTTCTGAATGAATACCTAAATCTTTTTTATCCGTTAAAAATAGCATAACTGCATCTGGGATTCCACCAATTCCAAGTTGTAAAGTAGAACCATCTTCAATTAATGAAGCACAATTTTTACCTATTGCTTCTTCTACTTCTCCAATCTTTGCGGGTTGTAATTCATATAAAGGTTGTGATTTTTCCACTATATAATCAAACTCTGATACATGAACTACTTCACCATAAGTTCTAGGAAACTGGTCATTCACTTGAACAATTACTGTTCTAGCAGTTTTAATAGCTTCATAAGTATAATCAACTGATGTACCTAAACTACAATATCCATGTTCATCTGGTGGAGTTACCTGTGCTAACACAACATCACATTTTAATCTTTTTTCCCTAATTAACTTTGGTACTTCATGGAAGAATGCAGGTGTAAAGTCGCCATCTCCGTTCTCAATTGCTTTTCTTACATTTCCACTTACAAACATTGGATTTACTCTAAAATGAGCTTCCATCCCCTTAGAAGTATATCCACCACTACCTAAGCTTACCATGTGTTTAATCTCAACATCTTTATATTGCTCAGCATTTTCAATCATAGCTTCTACTAGTGCAGGAGGCTCACCTACACAATGTGCAAATACTACAGTATCCCCATTTTTAATCTGCTTTACGGCCTCTGTAGCACTACATAATTTACTTTGATACAATTCTTGCCAATTCAATGAAATCCCCCCATTTAGCTCTTTTTTAAGTTTCATAAATTGCTGATTCAATTATATTTATAGCTCTTTCTATATGGCTAAAATCCCATATCTTAATACACTCATTTTTTACTTTATATTGTTGATAGGATGCGCATAAAGTTGCGCATCCTCCAATTATAAGTAACAAATCATATTCCACATTTTCTTGTGCTATACTAAAATCTACTCTACCATCGAAGTGCTCTTTGATTATTGTAAGAGCCTTCCCTCTTTCGTATCTAGTGTTACAGCCCCCACAAAATCTAACTCCACAGGTCATCGTGTAAATTCTCCTTCTAAAAATATCTTTATCTAACAATCCACTACTATTTTATAATTATTTCTTATCCCATATATTTTTTCATTAATTAAAATCGATATACTTTTCCCTTTTATATATCAACTTGTAAATTTCCTATAAATTTAGAGCTTTCTCTTTTTTTATCCCTGCAATTGTCTTAGCTAACTCTTTTTTCTGACCTATATTTCCTTGTCTTGAAATCATTATTCTTTGGGCTTGTGGTGAACCTGCTCCATGCATTGATTCAGTTCTATAACCAACAGCAGATGAACCAAGACATATATTTTCTAAGAATCTTAATATTCTCATTCTTTCTTCTGTTGAAGCTACTGAAGAAGCTTTAAAATACTTATTACATACTTCACCAATAGTCATTCCACTTGTTCCAACTTTAAGGTCTGATTTAAAGTCTTTTTCTGAAGGCATAGTAACCATAAGACCACCAGCTATATCTTCTGCAAGTCTTACTATTTCATAAGGGAATCTAGTTACATTCTGTTTACATACATTTGCAAGAAGTAAATCTATTTGATAGTTTCCAGCTTCTGTCTTATGGCCTTCTGATGAACATGCTATACCACAACAATATAAGCTTTCATTAAGATGAGTCATTTCTATTAACTTATCTTTTATATGTGAAGCTTTATTTGCTCCATTATAATCAGCTGCTAAAGCTGCTGCTCCTATTATTACATCACCTACACCTACTTTACAACCACCATAACTTTGTCTGTGGTATCCAGCAAATCTCTCAACTAACATACCAGAGAAATCCCACTCTCCACATAAGAAAATTCTATCATTTGGAACAAATACATTATCAAATACTACTAAAGCTTCCTGACCACCAAATTCTTTATTTCCTAAATCAACATCTGCGCCTTCTTCTAATTTTCTAGTATCACAAGATTGTCTTCCATAAATCATGAACACACCCTCAGCATCTGAAGGAACTGCAAATGATACAGCATAGTCTTTATCTGCTTCTGTCATACTTATAGTAGGCATTATAAGATGCTCATGTGAATTTATTGAACCAGTTTGGTGTGCCTTTGCTCCTCTTACAACTATACCATCTTCTCTTCTTTCTACTATATGAAGAAACATATCTGGGTCAGGTTGAGCACTAGGTGACAATCCTCTATCTCCTTTAGGGTCAGTCATAGCACCATCAACTACTAAATCGTTTTCTTGTATATAAGTTAAGTATTTTACAAAATTATCATGATATTTAGTTCCATGAGCTTTATCACACTCGAATGTTGTTGAATATACTGCATTAAATGCGTCCATACCAACACATCTTTGGAAACAAGAAGCTGTTTTTTGACCACATAGTCTTTGCATTTTCACTTTTTTCACTAAATCATCAGTACTTTGATGAAGATGCCCAAATCTATTTATTTTTTCGCCTGTAATATTTGAAGTAACTGTCATTAAGTCTGCATATTCTGGGTCATGAGCTAAATCATAAGTTGCTGCTACACAATTTATAGATGGTCTAATCATAGGATGGTCAACCCAATTTTTAACCTCTTCACCAAACATATAAACCTTAGTGTTTAATTTTCTCAAACTTTCAATATATTGAGCTCCTGTCATTAATGCCATAATAAAACCACTCCTTTTTTTATAAAATTTTTTATTTATGTTAATTATAATACTTCCTTCTTATGTCTGTTTCTTAATATTTTTTTCTAAATCCTATCCCCAAAGTTCTTCATCTGTAGGAACTTCATTTTCTGGCATATAATAAGCAATTCTAGAAATATTAATTAAATGCTTATAATCAAGATTTTCAGAAATACTGTTATTTCCCCAAGAGCCACAACCTAGAGTATTAGTAGGTGCAAGACCATTAAAGAAACTTCCTCCAGCACTAGTAGCACAACATTGATTAATAACGAATCTTGATACCTCTATATTTTCTCCTGCATATTCTATATTTTTAACTGTATTTGAATGGATAGATACACTATGCCCTTTTCCCTCTACATTTAGATTTGCTTTTGCAATAGCTACACCTTCTTCAAAGTCTTTATACTTATATGCAGATATAACTGGACACATTTTTTCTTTTGCAAGTATATCCTCTTCTCCTGGACCATCAGCTTCTATTACTATTATTTTTATATCTTCTGGAATTTCAACACCTGCAATTTTTGCAATTGCATGAACAGATTGACCTACTGCATCTTTATTCATAGCTTTATTTATAAACATAGCATTTCTAAAAGCTTCTTTCTGTGCATTATCTCTAACTATAAAACCTTTATTATTTTTAAATTCATCCATTACTTTATCAAACATTTCCTCTGCTACTATCACTGATTGCTCTCCTGAACAAATTATACCATTGTCAAATATTCTTCCTGCTATAATTTTAGGTACTGCTTCTTTAATATCTACATCTCTATCTATAATACATTGAACATTTCCTGCACCTACTCCAAGTGCTGGTTTTCCACTTGAGTATGCGGCTTTCACCATTCCCATTCCACCAGTAGCAATTACTACATCTGCTGATGAAATTAAATTTCTTGTATTTTCTCTTGATTGTTGGTCAAGTATTTGTATTAGATTTGCTGGTGCTCCTATTTTTTCTAATTCTTCATTAATCATATCTACAGTTTTAGTACTGCATCCAATTGCTTTATGGTGTGGTGTGATAATGATTGCATTTCTTCCTTTAAGGGCAAACATTGCATTACTCATAGGTGTAACGATTGGATTTGTACAAGGAGTTATTGCCGCTACTACTCCAATTGGTTTAGCTACCTTTGTTATTCCAGTTTCTCTATCTATATCAATTATACCAACTGATTTTTTATCTTTTAGATTGTTATATATAACCTTTGCTTTACTTTTATTTTTAGCTACCTTGTCTTCATATACTCCCATTCCAGTTTCTTCTACAGCAAGTTTAGCTAAGTATTCAGCATTATAATACACTACTTTCCCAACTATCTTTACTATTTTATCTACTTGCTCTTGAGTATAACATTCAAACTCTCTTTGAGCTTTTCTAGCTCTCTCAATATAACCATTAATGTATTCTTTACTTAAATCTTCAAAGTTTTCTATTGCTTTTTCCATTTTAAATCTGCCTCCCATTTATTAAATATTTTTATAATGCACTTTTAAAAGTTTCAGACTTTTTCATTGTACCTGTATTCATAAATTTACTATGCCATGATAAAGCTTCATCCAATATGTGAGGAGTTTGTTTTGCTCCATTTTGACAGGCTCTATTTAAATAATCTCTAAGTTGTTCTTTATAATCTGGATGAGCACAATTTTCTATTATTTTTATAGCTCTTTCTCTAGGCGCAAGACCTCTTAAATCAGCATATCCCTGTTCTGTTACAATTACCATTACATCATGTTCAGTGTGGTCTACATGAGATACCATAGGTACTATTGATGATATATCACCATTTTTTGCAATTGACTCAGTACTAAATATAGTTATTGCTCCATTTCTAGCAAAATCACCAGAACCGCCAATTCCATTCATCATTTTTGAACCCATAATATGAGTAGAATTTACATTTCCATAAATATCAACTTCAATTGCAGTGTTCATTGCAATTACTCCAATTCTTCTAGCTATTTCTGGATTATTACTAATCTCTTGAGGTCTCAATATAATCTTATCCTTAAATAAATCAATATCTTCTTCAAATTTTATTAACCCTTCTGGTGATGGACTTACAGACGTAGTAGACGCCATTGTGACCTTACCCATTCTTATTAAATCTAACATAGAATCCTGCACAACCTCTGTATAGCAAGTTAAATTTTCAAATTCAGATTCACATAATCCATATAAAACAGCATTGGCTACACTTCCTACACCAGATTGAAGTGGAAGTAGATTTTTTGACAATCTACCTGACTTTACTTCTTCTTTCAGAAAAGCGATAATATTATTTGATATTTTTTTTGAAGCTTCATCTACAATACCTAATGGACGTGTCTTATCTTGCATATTAGTGATTACGATTCCTGCAATTTTATCTAAGCCACAAGGTATATATGTTGTTCCAATTCTATCTTTAGGATGATTTATTTCTATTGGCTTTCTATGTGGAGGATTTTCTGTAATATATATGTCTGCCATTCCTTCCATTTCCATTGGTTTTGAAAGATTTATTTCAACTATTACTTTATCTGCACTTTTTATAAAAGAAGGTGAATTACCAATACCACTGGTAGGTATAATATCTCCATTTTCGGTTATTGCAAGTGCTTCTACTATAGCTACATCTACTTTAGGTATAGTTCCATAGTTTAAAAATTGAGTAGAATGACTTAGATGCATATCTATATAATTAACAACACCTTTATTAATGTTATTTCTAAGTGTAGAATTAGTCTGATAAGGAAGCCTTCTTTCAATTATACCTGCTTCTGACCATGCCCCATCTACCTCTGGGCCTAAAGATGCACCTGAATACACAGTTAACTTTATCTTTTCTCCTCTTTTAGCCCTTTCTGCAACTGCTAATGGCACTGCTTTTGGATAACCTGAAGGTGTAAATCCACTAAGTCCAACAACCATTCCATCATTTACAATTTTAGCAGCTTCATCTGCATTCATAATTAAATCACATAACTTTTCATTTCTTAATCTTTCTCTTAATTCTTCAAATACGCCTTCATTATTCATAAATATCCCCCCATATAAAGTCTTATTTACATTGGAAGTTTGTGTAAAACTATAACCAATATAACTTTAGTTAACAATGCAAATGGATACGTGGCTCCATAACCTGCTGCTGGGTCATCACTGTCAAGAGCATCAACAGCTGCTCCAAGACCTGGAGTTGATGTCATACCACCACAGACAGCTCCAGATAGTAAAATCCAGTTTAATTTAAATATATATTTACCAACTAAGAATCCTATCATCATAGCTGTAACACCCACTACTATTGCTACAAAAGCCAGATGCATACCAGATGTCATAATTGAATCAACTACTTTACCACCATATCTTAATCCAACTATTGCTAAGAAAAACACTAGACCTATCTGCTTTAAAATGTTTAAAACCTTTTCTTCCATTCTAAAATTTACTGCCCCTATCTTACCTACATATCCAAGTACTAGAGATACAATTAGTGAGCCACCTGTAGCTCCTAATGTGAAGTATCCTAATGGGCCCATAAATACATGTATTCCTCCTACCAAGTATCCAGCCAAACATGTTAAAAAAAATGTTATTATATTAAATGGAACTTCTGGTATTGTTTTACCTGCGACGCTATCTCTTGCTTCTTTCATTTCTTTTTCATATTTTCTTCTTTCCTCTTTAAGGTCCATCCTAAATATTTTTGGAAGGAAATTTACACCTAATATTACTATTAAAACTCCAAAAGGATATGCAACTGCATGCCCTATACCAACACCTGCTTCAGCATACGCAATATATTTATCTATTTGCTCTTGAGTTAGTGATGTAGTTGTATTTACATCTAATTTTCCTTCTGGGTCAACAACTTTTAAAATTTCTTTCTTATCTTCTATTGAAGCTTTTTCAAACTCCTTTGATACATCTTCTGCATGTTTACCAGCTGTTTCTAGAGCAGCAGCTAATCCAGGTGAACTTGTTAATGCCCCTGTATAAACACCAGAAACTTCATAAGCACTGCTTCCTTTGTTACTTGACAGTAAAGTCATTGCATAAGTCATAGAACCTCCTATAAAAGTTATAAGAACTCCTAAAACTACAAATCGTGCTCCATACTTCTTTAATACAGCTTTCATATCTTTTGCAGCTAATAAACCAACTGCTGCAACAAATATTATCAAAAAGAAATCAAAGAAGTCAGGAGAAATAATTCCATTTCCCATCATGACAGTTGCTGCCTTATACCCTGCTGCCGTTTCTCCTTTTGCTATTACTGAATTCCCCAAGCTATATGCAAGCCACCCAATAAATAATCCTGTAAATAATGCTCCTGATACCCCAAAATTAAACTTCCCAAATTTAATCTTTCCAAATAAAATTCCTGTAATTACAGCAGCAAACATAAGGACAAAAGGATTCATTAAAAAATCCATTAACTCAAACTTCACTAAATCACTCCCTTTCATCGTTATTAAATTAACAATTATTACTAAAAAATATATTTCTCCTTTCTCCCTAAAACTTTATTTTGTTATTAAATTAACATTGCTAATTAAAAAAATTTTCCCTTATTAATATCAATCTTTTTCTTTAGGATTTAATTAACAATCTAGTCTCGAAAATAATTGTTTATTTTTAAATAGTTAAATTTTTAATATTCGTTGCTATAACTCGATTATAAATTGATTATCATCAAAGTATATCAGCTATTTTCTTTTGTTAATTTAATAATAGCACTATTCTTAATAGATTGAAAATATCAAAAACTTATGATATGATAGTTTAAAACTATTCTATTTTTTTACAACAATATACAAAACTTATATTGTCGTTAATTATATACTTGTCACTAATACATAAATGAAAGGAATTAATATCCAATGAATATAAATTATTTATATTATTTTCAAACAGTTTGTAAATATAAAAATATGACCAAAGCTGCTGAAAGTATTCATATTTCCCAGCCATCCATAACATTAGCTATTAAAGAATTGGAAAAAGAACTTGGTTTTGAGCTTTTTTACAGAATAGGAAACAAAATAGAATTAACTCCTGAAGGAAATATTTTTTTAGACAAATCAAAAAACTTTACAAGACAATTTGAAGATTTTCAAAGTGATGCACTAGACTTAGGAAAAAAGAGAAAGGCCTCTCTTAAAATAGGCATTCCTACAGTCTTAGGTACTTTTTTACTTTCAAAAATACTTCCTAGATTTAATGTAATTTATCCAGATATAGAACTTAAAATCTTTGAAGTTCCAACATTTGTTGGAGCTAAAATGATTGAAGAATCTTCACTCGATTTTTGTATTGGCATAATTGATAGTGATATTTATGATGATATAGATTCAAAAACAATCTACAAAACAGAATTGTATTTAGTTACAAATCCAAAAAATGAATTGGCAAAGCAACCTATTATTTCAAATTATATGTTAAAAAATGTACCTTTTGTCATATTATCTGAAGGTTCTTATCATTATAAAATTATAACAAAAAGACTTGAAAAAGCTAAACCAAATATAATTTTGCATTCAAATCAACTTTCTACTATACGTTATTTATTAGAAAATAACTTAGCTTCAACAATATTGTATAAAGAAATATTTCAAAATACAGAAAATCTCTGTTCAATTCCATTAGAACGTGCAATTACCGCAAATATTGGTGTTCTTTGGAGAAGAAATCAGTACATATCTCATAGTATGAGACTTTTTATTGAATATATGGCATCTATTCATATAAATTAGTTTCATTTATGTTATATAAGTACAATATTTAATTTAAATAATACACCATAAATATTGTAGAGTATCAGCATAAAAATAAAATATATAATCTCAGAAAATTATAATTGTATACATTTACATCTAAATATTATTATACTGATACTTCTAACAATATTTTTTAATTGTTAATCATGTCTTTAATCAGGTCTACTTGGACAACCTAACAAAAAACCCACGCATCCTGATACAAAATCTCTCATCTGTGAAATAGTACCTAAAGAAGCTGGAGCTATAGTTGTAAAATTCCTCACGATAAAAAGTACTATTAATGCTACAACACAAATTACAGTAGCTATAATAATTTGTAATTCACTGGTTTCTCCTTCTTCAATACCTTCAATTTTATTAACAGATACTTTATTTTCGTAATTATCTGTCTCTGAAGTAAATCCAATGGTATTTTTGACATTCATCACATTATTTTGACTTGATTCTTGACCTTTATTAGATGAATTATCATCTATAAAAAGATTTGAAGATACATCAGTATTTATATATTTTCTTGAAGGTCTCTTTATAAAATTAGCACTTAAAAAGTATCCAAATATAGCTGCTGAAGTTGTTCTTACTACTACATCAATGGTTGTAGTATCTTGTGAATTTACTTCATTGACAAATAAAGTGTATATAGATTGAAACATGAGTATTGCCATTACAATTATTAGACATCTGTCAATTAGTTTGATTTTATACCAGGCTTTTTTTATATTTTTTATAAATTTACGTTTTTTATACATGGATATTATCACCTCTCACAATAAAATTAAGCCCTCTTTACTATAATATGTAAAGAGAGCTTAATGGTGAGATTATGTTATATTTTATGTAAAAATATATATAAAAAACAAATTATTTGTCTAAAATCATCAAATCTTTAGGGAATTTAGTAAGTCTTTCTGGTCCGTTTTTGGTAATCAGAACAGTATCTTCTATTCTAACTCCACCCCATCCAGGGAAATAAATACCTGGTTCCATTGTTATTATACATCCTTCTTCTATAGTTTTATCACCATAATTACCAATGAAAGGCTCTTCATGAACATCTCTACCAACTCCATGCCCTATACCTTGATAATAATAATCTTCATATTTTTTAACAACTTTTCTTATTTCAGCATCTGGAATTGTAGCATGTACACCAACTTTCATGTTTTCAACACCTACATGTTGTGCTTCTTTAACCAAATTATATACCTCTAATTGCTTTTCAGAAGCTTCTCCAACTATAAAAGTTCTAGTTGTATCAGATATATAACCATTATACATAGCTCCATAGTCTATAAGTACAAAATCTCCTTTTTCTATGACCTTATCACTAGGTTTACCATGAAGTAATGAAGTCTTTGCACCTGATATTAATATAGTCTCAAAACCTATATTTTGTGCTCCATTCATCTTCATAAAATACTCCAATTTTGTAGCCAATTCAATTTCACTAACTCCAGCTTTTATATGTGGAATCAATTCTTCTAATGCCTTATCTGCTATCTCACATGCTTTTCTTGTATTCTTGATTTCTTCTTCATCTTTTACATATCTTAATGTCTCTACAATATTTTCTGTAGGTATTAATTCTCCATTATCTTTCTCAATCAGATTTTTAAGTTCCTCGTATTTATCAAACACTATATTAGTTCTTTCAAATCCAAGTTTCTTTATACCTACTTTGTCACACACGCTTTTTACTGCTTTTGCCACACTTCTGTCAAAGTTATGCCAATTTATAATTTCAAAACCTTCGCAAACATTTTCTGCAAGTTCCATATATCTACTATCAGTAACTAAGAAATTACCATCTTTACAAATCACTGCATATGCTTCCTCATCAGGAAAACCACTTATATAATTTACATTAGTCTTCTTTGTTAAATATAGTGCATCAAGACCTTTGGATTCCAATAATTCAACTACTTTTTTTACTTTGCTCATGATTTTGCCTCCAAATAATAAATTTTACCTCAGTTATATTATATCATTAATTAGTGTTCTTTTTTATCTAATAGATACTTTATTTCTAAAATTTTTTCATATCTTTCTAACTTTATTTTAAGATTTCATTAGTTTTATCTAAGATATATTCATAAGTTTTGTCAATACTTATGAGGAATTTTTTTCATTATATATGTGGATTAACCAAAATTTAGTACTTACAAAAAACCTCGTTCCTTATGACTATATTGAAAATGAATGTTTTTTGGTTATGAAATCGCTCATAAATAGAGTGTTTATGTTGATAATTCAAATTTTTATATGAAAATTTTAAGTAAAATAGTTACAAATATAATTATAAGAAAGATAAGGAATTATTACAATATTTACCGTTTTTCAATTAATATCTGAAGTAGATTTTATATATTAATATCCTTTGATATTTTAAATCCAATGTTATAAGCTTTTTTTAATACTTTAGGATTATTTTCAATTGAATTTTTTTCAAATGCTTTAGTAGCAATTATAGTTTTATAATGATTTAAACCCATTCCTTTAAGATGCTTACTTGTATATCTAAAATATCTTTTAAAAAATATTGATAAAGGTGCTGCTTGAGTATAAACCATGATTATTTTTTTATTTCCAAATCTAGGTATATGTTTACCTTTATCTATTGTTGTAAGTGGATAAAGTCTATCTAATAATAACTTGGTTTGAGCTGATACCTGACATATATAAACTGGCGAACCTATAATTACATACTCAGCTTTTTTTATATCTTCATATACTTGAATCATATCATCTTTAAGTGAACATGAATAATTTTTTCTACAATATAAACATCCTTGGCAACCTTTTATATTCATATCATTTAAGTAATACTTTTTTACATCAACATTATTTTTGTTTGCTCCTTTAATTATTTCATTAATTATTGTATCTACATTACCATTTTTCCTTGGGCTTCCTACAAATGCTACTATTTTAGACATTTTCAACTCTCCTATTTAATATATATTTGCTATATTAAGAAATATTTGCTCCAAATATTTTTCTTTTTCTTCATATCTTCAGTTTGAAAATTATTATAAAATATCGTATCTATTTTATTTATTGTATTTTCAGGTATTTTAATAACATTATCTAATTTTTTAGTGTTTGATATGAATCTAGTTCAATATTATATTACTAATTTACTGCTTATAAGCAAGATTAATAATTGTATAAAAAAGAGAAGTTGATATTTTAATTAGTACTATTCATTTTGATTCTTTTGGAAAGTAACAATATTTTATCTAATATTTCATTTATCACAAAGATAAATTCTTCATCACTTTTCCCTGTGGGGTCATTTATTCCCCAATCTTCTCTATATATACATGGAAGATATGGACATTCTACATTACACCCCATTGTAATAACAATATCAACTTCGGGTATGTCTTTTAATAACTTTGAATATTGCTCTTTTTCCATATCTATATTATAAATTTTTTTCATTAAACGTACAGCATCTTGATTTATTTGTGATTTCACCTCAGTACCTGCTGAATAACTTTCAAAAACATCTAAACCTAGTTTCTTTCCTAATGCTTCTGCTATTTGGCTTCGACAAGAGTTATGAACACAGATAAAAGCTACTTTGGGTTTATAGGCTACCATGTTTTTCCCTTTCTATAATTGATTTCACTTCATCAATTGTCAATACCTTACCATATGATACAACCTTGCCATTCATAACAAGTGCAGGAGTGCTCATTACTCCATAGCTAGCAATTTGAGTAAAATCAGTTATGTGCTCAATATTTAAATCTAAATTCATTTCTGAAATTGCTGTACGTGTTGCATTTTCTAAAGCGATACATTTTGCACAACCAGAGCCTAGAATCTTGATTCCATCTTCTTTCTTTGTCATTTCTGCATGTTCCATAGTTTCTGATGTACAATCTCCACTACAGCAACATGATTTTTTTTCTTCTTTTTTACCAAATAATTTCATCTTAATTTCCTCCTAGTTTTTATAATATTAAAAATGTATGCAAAACATTGAACAAATAACCAACCACGATAATACCAATTGTACAGATAGCTATAAATAAAGCCAGTAATTTTGGTTTTACAGCTTTTTTGAGCATAATCATAGATGGTAAACTTAATGTTGTTACAGCCATCATAAATGCAAGTACAGTTCCTAATTGTGCACCCTTAATTAACAATGCTTCTGCAACAGGTATTGTTCCAAAAATATCTGCATACATAGGAACACCAACCAATGTTGCTAAAATAACACCAAACGGATTGTCACTACCTAGAATTGTTTCTATCCAAGTTTCTGGAATCCAGTTGTGAATTATAGCACCAATTCCTACACCTACTAAAATATAAGGGAATACTTTTTTAAATGTTTCACTAACTTGTTCTTTTGCATATTGAACTCTATCTTTTCGTGTCAAAGATGGTGAGTCAATATCTACATAACTTGCATTTTGTATAAAATCTTCAACATATTTTTCCATGTGCAATTTTTCGATAATAGTACCACCAATAACTGCAATTAATAGTCCAACTATCACATAGGCAATTGCAACTTTTGCACCAAATATACTCATAAGAAGTACAAGGCTACCTAAATCTACCATAGGGGATGAAATCAAGAAAGAAAAAGTAACTCCTAAAGGAAGCCCTGCACTTGTAAAACCTATAAAAAGTGGTATAGAAGAACATGAACAAAATGGAGTTACTGTCCCTAATAGAGCAGAAACAATATTTGCTCCAATACCATGAAAGCGACCCAAAATCTTCTTACTTCTTTCTGGTGGAAAATAACTTTGTATATAAGATATAATAAAAATCAAAATACATAAAAGTATAGTGATTTTTATAACATCATAAAAAAAGAATTGAACACTACCACCTAGTCGTGTAGTATTATCTAATCCTAAAAATGATAATGTGTTGCCAATAAGACTATTTAGCCATTTCATGCCAAGAATTTGGTCTTGAAAAAACAGTATGGCTATTTGTAATATTTCCAAAATAATTCCTCCATTCTATTTTTCATATCAATTTTATTTGATATGTTTTTTTTAATAAAAGCCATCTGTAGATGACTTTTATTTGCAAGATTCTGTATCTGTATTAGGTGTTGTGATTTCTAATAAACGCTTACTAGCATATTCACTGCCCTTTTTACTAAGGCTATAATGTGTCCATTTTCCATCTTGTCTTGGTGATACTATTCCTGATTCACACAATATTTTCATGTGATAAGATAGTGCAGATTGACCAATATTCATTTTATCAATTAAAACACAAGCACATTTTTCTCCACTCCTTAAAAGTTCGAGAATTAAAAGTCTTTTTTCATCACAAAGGGCTTTAAATATTTTTGCATCATCTTTATAGTTAATCATCATTTTTCACCTCTCATATCAAAATATTTTGATGTGTCTATCGTACTATATTAATATTGCTTTGTCAACAGTCATATCAATTTTATTTGATATGATTTATTGATTCTTTTTTGACTAAATGCTCTATACTTAAATAATTTTTCTTTATACATAAATCTTAATTAATATCCTCCACAACAAGATATCTTTTTATAGTCTAACTTCTAATTACTTTTTATAGAACTGTTTAAATTAAACAATTTATCAGAAAAAGACATCTTAGGGCTTTGTAAAAATAGTTTAAGAATAGATATATATTTCTTAGAAAAAATACAAAAATAAGGTTATGATTTTTAAAACCATAACCTTATAAATACTTAATTATCACTTAAAAAATAAATTTATATTCAAAGAGTACACATAAACATTTCCCAACTTATCAATTAGAAAATCACATCTTTTAATATACTCCTACCTATTTTGCAGTATATCCAGCTTTAGTTAAAGTTTCAACTGCTAAATCACCTTTAGCTTCATTTACTAAAACTATTGGACCTGTACAACCCATACCACTTTCAGCATAGATTCCATTTTTCCATAACTCAGATACTGCATCTTCTAAATCCATTATATCAACACCAGCTATTTGACGAGTAACAACCTCTTTATCTGGCATTTTAACTTCTACTTTTTCAGCTTTAACTTCTTTTTTAGTAAGAGAAGATATAATATCATCAAATTTTGCTTTTTTAACTTTTTCAAATTCACTTCTTGCAACATTACTTATATCGCCCTTTACAACATCATAGGCGTATTTTAGTGCATTTGCTACTACTGGAGAACCTGATGCTCTTGATACTATAAGAACTCTTCTATCATAGTCTTCTCCAACCCCTGGACCATATCCAAAGCCTTGAGCCTCATAATCTCCACCTGTAGTATATGAAGAAAATACTTTCATAAATATATTTCCAGATAATGTATCAGTAACCATAACATCAGGTGCACCTACAAGTAAATCATTACCTCTCATTACACAGCCACCATCTGCTCTAATTGAATCAGCAAACTCCATGTCATATCCATTATCTTTTAATTCTTTTAAACATTTCTCAACTTGTCTTGCTCCATCTACATTAAGTATTCCAACCTTTGGGCATTTATTCCCAATTGATTTAGCTGTAGCAATACCATAAATGGCATTTCTCACCATTGCTTCTATTCTATTAGTAGCACTTGTTCCTGTTGTAGTTGCAAGTATCATTTCTTTTCCTTTGGCTGGAGTTATCACTCTACCTACTGTAGATACACCTATTGGAAAATTATAGTGCATAGTAACACAAGCATCAATGTATCCTGAATCTAATAATTCTTCCATTTTTGAATGCATTTCTTTTTCATCATTAACTTCAACTACTTCAAGGTCAGTTTTTACTTTTGGTCCAATAAGTACTATATCAAATAAATTAGATTTTGCTAATTGTGCACCATTAACCATGTTCTCTACACCATGTTCACTTCCAAGTGTAGTCACACCAATTTTTACTTTTTTGCCAAATTCGCCGCTTTCTATTGCATTAGCTACTTCTAAGAATACATCTGCGATTACTTTTTTTGACATATCCTCACCCCTATTCTTCTAACATGTCTAGTGCTAGTTTTTTCATAGATTCAGCTATTATCTTCTTAATTTCATCCTTAGATATTCCTGAAGTCTCTTCAGTAATACCTGTATTTCTTTCAGCTATAAAAGATACTCCATCAAATAAGTTAGTCATTCTTCCTAAGAATAAACTACCTTTTCCAACTATCATAGCTCTATTTCTCTCACCTGTAGTTAAATCATCTATTAAAAATCCTATATAAGGAGCTCCTGATGGTATATGTCCTTGAGTTGGTGCCCATCCTGGTAATCCTTTATTAGAAACAAAGTCTTTTAACTCTTTCTTTTCTAAGTCTCCACGCTTAACAGCAAGTGCTCCTATCATTTTATAGTTTGCTTCTGGAACATCTCCCGCTCCTGCTGGCTTAGTTATATCTGGGTTTTGCATTTCAACAGAGTATACATCGACATCTGTTATTTTTAAATTAGCTCTATCAAGACCTGAAGTTATAAGTGCTGTCATAACTGCTTGAGGTGAAGAACCAGTTCCAACAGTATGTTTGCCTGTTAAATCAGTTCTTATAACTGGATTTATTCCATCATTTTCAGATACAAGTACTGCAAATCCTCCAACAACATCTTCAAGTACAGGAAGTCCTTTTTTAACATGGTCTTTAGCATTCATTCCAAGTTTAGCACTTGCTCCACCTGCTACTACCATTACATTCTTGTGTATTCCAGCTTTTACTAGAGCTGCAGCTTGAATTAATGCATGTGTTGGTGCTGCACAGAATCCTCTTGTGTCAGAACCAGTTGCATTTTGAAGTCCTGCTATCTCAGCTATTGATTTAGCAAAGTTTCCTCCACCCCTTTGGTTTATATCTCCACAAGCTTCTTCTGAACACTCAATAACATAATCTATTTCAGCAGGGTCTATTTTGCTATGTCTTAGCATTTGAATAGCAGATAAAACTCCAGATGCTTTTACTACTAAATTTTCAAACATTGTATGAGCATTTAGGTTAACATCTACATCATGTGCTCTTTTTACATAACCAATGAATTTTCCATTATGGTATAATCCTTCTGCTATGTGTGTTGCTACTAATTCTTTACCTTCTTCTATATCATCACCCTTTAATTTACTTACAAATGGAGCAATTTCAGGGTAGTTGTTTTCGATTTTTGGTTTTACTTCATCAATAAATTCTTGTGATAATTTTACTAAATCAAATGCATCACTTATTTGCATTAAAGCTATGAACTCATCTTGAGGCATTATTTCTCCAAATTTACCATTTCTATTTCCCTCAATCTTTTGTTCACACCATGGCATTGGTAAATCTCTTAATTCCTCTGGTCTTCTATTTCCTATATAAACTTGATTTGGCATGTAGTTAACTACATCTTCGTAACTTCTTATATGATTGCTTACTTCCTTTAAAAATTCTGAATCTGGATTTGTTGCTCTTTCAACTGTACAAGTACTTCCATTTTGCACTATCATATCTGGAGTATGAATAAGTACATAGCCTGCCCCTTTTAAAACTGGATAAGTCATTTTGTGCACCTCCATAAATTTTATGAACACTTATTTTTTAATTTAATTAAAGACTCTAATTGTTGTTATTTTTGTTTTGTTGTATATTTGATTCTATTATTGTTTATGTATTTTGGCATTTTTTAAGATTTCATGAATGAATAACTCCAATTTACCCATTCATGAAATCTATATTATTTTTTTGTGTATAGTTATTTTTTATTTTTAGTGTGTGTTTATATTTTTATCTATATAATATATGTGTGTGTTATTTTTATTTTTCAAATACTGTTTGACCATCTACTTCTGTAGTTAAAGCGTTTAATGCTTTTTCTACAAGGCCTCTTCTTAAGGCTTTTTCTTCTGTAGGGTCAAGCGCTGGATTTCCAAGTGGATGAGGTATTGCTATAGTTGGAACTATTCTATTAGCCCCTACTGTTAATGAAATAGGTACTACTGTACACATATGAACTACTGGAAGTCCAGTTTTTTCTATTTCTTTTACCATCGTTGCACCGCAACGAGTACAAGTACCTCATGTAGAGGTTAATATTACTGCATCTACACCATCAGCCACTAATGCTGCTCCAATTTCAGAAGCATATTTTTTAGAGTTTGCAACAGATGTACCATTACCTACAGTTGTGTAGAAAGTTTCATGTAATTTTCCAATCACACCTTCTTTTTCTAAATCTCTAAGAACATCAACAGGTAATACTCTATCTGCATCTAAATTTGCATACACTGGGTCATATCCACCATGTGCAGTTTCATAAGTCTCTTCTGTTAAATCCATAACTCCTGCTATAGAATAAGTTCCATATTTAGAAGCTGAAGAAGACTCTATTCTATCAGGGTTTCCTTTTGGAACTATACCACCTGAAGTAACTAAAGCTATTTTGCATTTTGATAAATCTTTTACAGCGTTACTTGGGTCAACTCTATCAAAGTTTGGCATTGGGTATTCAGTTTCAAATGGTTCACCTTTTATTTTCTTAACTAACATGTCAACAGCTCTCTTAGAACCTCTGTCTTCATGGAAGTAGTTAACTCTTATTCCTCTAGCTATGTATCCTTCATCTTTAGGAGTTCCAATTTCTTCTCCATTAGCAAGTTTTACTGCAAGCTTTGCTATTTTAGGAAGTGCTTTTCTCATACCTGCTGCAGAATCAGAAGTTTCTACTACATAAACTTCTTTTTTGAACATATCTGCACCTGGATTTTCAATATACATACCTGTTAGGGCTGGTATATTTAAAGCATCTTTTACAACTTTAGTTATTGTTCCAGCAGCAACTCCATATCTACCAGCATTAAATGCAGGACCAGCTATGAAAAGTTGTGGTTCAAAACCTTTTATCATTCCTAAAACTTCTTCACTTGCACTGTCTATATTTTCATTGAAGTAGCTATCTCCACATACTACTGTTCCAACTATTTCAATATCTTCACCTAATAATTTATCAAGTTGTAAACTTATTGGAGGTAAAGTTTCTGCCACATGTGGCTTAGTATCAGCTTTTTCTTCTCCACCTATACCAGCAAAGAACTGATTAATATAATGTACCGCTTTTAGTTTTCCCATCTCTTAGTTTCACCCCTTTTGCTTTTAGGCATTAAAATTTACAAAATTCTTCTCTTATACCAGACATTTCTTCTTCTATTTCTTCAACTTCTAAAACCATTTCCATCATACTTATTTGATCTTCATATACAGTTTCATCAAATAAAGCTTTCATTGGTTCTTCTACAACATGGTAAACACTTAATCCTAAAGCAACTCCAGCAAGTGGTCCAGCGAAAGTTGGATCCCCAGCAGTTACTGTTTCGGCTGCAAGACCTGCAGCTTCGGCTTCAGCAGCACCTAGTAAAATCACAACATTTTCAGCTCCGAATTTATCAGCAGCTTCTTTAACTCTGTTTTGATTTTCTAAGTCCATAGCCCCAGCAGCAGTTCAGACAAAGCATTCTGTAGATGAGAAAACAACCTCTGCTCCTTCTACTGTTTTTACACATTCTTCTATCGCAGGTCCTGGTATACCATCACGGTCACCTATTATAAGAACCTTTTTATTACTAAGTAAACTCATAATAATCCTCCTTATTATATTTCTAATATATTTTTTTATATCTATAACATTTATTATAATTTATCTATAATATGTTTAATTAACATTACTCAATCGTTTAATAAAATACTTCTTAATATCCTTTAGCAGTTAAATGACCAAATCCTGTTTCATTAGTTGCACCTGTTATAGCTTGTATTTCAACTTCAATAGTTCCATCAGCCTTTAAGCTTCCATCAGAACCACCAGCTATTACATCTACTACTTCTAAATGACCAATTACTTTATCTAATTTAGGAAGTACTACAACTTGGTTAGCATTTCCACCTGTTACAACAGCATCAGCTCTTACATCTGCATCTGCAAGTGATTGAGAACCTCCATCACGTCCAGCATATTCATCTGTAACTATAACAGTTTTTACACCTTGCATTTCTATCTTCTTACAGTTCATTATAAGGTCAGTATCTGGATTTCCAAAACCTTCTTGTGAAACTATAACTGCATCTAATCCTAAGTATTTACATAATTTAGAAGTCCAGTTTGAAGATCTTTCTTTGTCTGCTAGGTAAACATTTTCATTAGTTATAATTACACCTACAAAGTTTATATCTTTACCATGTCTTGCATATAAGTCTTCAACAACTCCATTGTTTATATGAACATAACTTGGGTTTTTGTCACACGCAGAAACACAGTTACCACTTACAATTGCTCCGTCCATTAATTCTGTTGGATATAATAAAGTTGGTACTATTTGTTTTGCATCCACTCCATATACATAAGTATCATGTAATAATCCTTGAGTTTGAAGCATGTAAACATATCCTACTTTTGGAAGTTCTGGATATTCTTTTATTGACTCAAGAAGAGGCTTAGTTTCATATACTGAAACTTCATCTGGAGTAAGATTTCTTGCTGCTTCTCCTAAATACATTGCTGCTTTAAATCCTATCATTCTAACAGCTTTTTCATGAGCATATTGTTTTAAACCATCAATAGGTTCAGCTATTACTACAACATTATTTAATTTAGAAAATGGAGTGTATTTAGCTCCTTCTCCAGTCATGTCTACTATACCTTCTTGGAAACCTACTATTTTTCCAGTAGTTACAACAGCTACACCTTTTAAAGCATGAGTTTTTCCTTCTCCTACAGTGTCAACTTTAGACATTATACCTGGGAATATGCCCCCATTTCCTTCAACTTTTACTCTTGGCTCGATAACATCTTTTACAGGTGTTATTCTTACGCTTTCACCTGGACGAGCTAATTCTATATCTATAGATTTTATATGCTCATCTCCACCAATCTCTTGTAGCATCTCTTGCTTATTGATGAATAATACTCCATCTTTTACTTCTGTTACATCACCAAATTGAATATCTTTTATAAAGATTTTCCCTAATTCAAGACGCATACTTGCACCTCCTGTTATTTAATTTGTGTATATGCATTTGAGTTTTTCTCAAAATTATATCATTTTATAACTTTTATTAAAGATAATTTTATAATATAGTATTTTTATGTCTTAAATATTTGTTATATTATTAAAAAATATTTACTATAAAAAAATTATTTTATTTAAAATTATTTTTTTAACAAACTTGGATATAAAAACCTCTTTTATCTTATTATCTTCAGACTAAAACATATTTTTACTTTATTGTTAATATTTCGCCAATATCTTAAAGATATTTTTTAATCATGTCTTCTATATTAGGAACTGTAGCATCATCTTTAGTAACTTCGTCTACTTTTTCCCCATCTTTGTATATAGCCATAGTTGGAAGACCTAATACTTTTTGTTTTATAGCTAATCTTCTAGCTTTTGTTGTATCCATCTTACAGAATTTTATTTTATCCCCATAAGTCTCAGCTAATTTATGAACATCTGGCATTAAAGCTTTACAAGGCTCACAACCTTCACTCCAGAAATCAACAAATACAAAACCTTCTGCGTTTAAAACTTCTTCTTCAAATGTAGCCTTATCTAAATCTAACATTTTATTTTTCCCCCTTGAAATTTTTATTTTATTTTAAATATTATTTATTAAATTGAATTTACAGACTTTTAGTTTCCAAACTTTTCATCAATGTATTTCTCAGCTACTATAGATGCAATTGCTCCATCATTAGTTGCAGTTACAACCTGTCTTAGAGTTTTAGATCTACAATCTCCTGCTGCAAATACACCTGGTATGTTAGTTTTCATGTCTTCATCAGTTATTATATAACCTTTTTCGTCCATATCAACTTTACCTTTGAATAAATCAGTTTGAGCATCTAATCCAACGAAAACAAATACTCCCATTGTTCCATCTTCTTCATCTGCAAAATATTCATGAGTTTCTCCAGTAATCTTGTTTTTAAATACTACTGACTCTAATATTCCATCACCTTTGATTTCTTCTATTACTGTATCTAATAAGAATTCTATCTTTGGATTAGCTTTTGCTTTTTCTTCAACACTCTTAGCACATCTAAATCCTTGTCTTCTATGTACAATTGTTACTTTTCTAGCAAATTTAGTTAAATACATTGCTTCTTCTAATGCACTATCTCCTCCACCTACAACAAACACTTCAAAGTCTTCAAAGAAATCTGCATCGCAAGTTGCACAATATGAAACACCTTTACCAGTAAGTTCTTTTTCCCCTGGGCAACCAATTTTTCTTGGAGTTGCTCCTGTTCCTATTATTACTGCTTTAGCTCTATACTCTGCTTTTTGGCCTTTTAAAACTTTTATATCTCCATCTAGCTCAGTATCTACAATGTTATCTCTTAGAATTTCTGCTCCAAACTCTTTGCATTGTTCAACCATTCTAGCTATTAAACTTGGTCCTGTTGCATTTGGAACTGACCCTGGATAATTTGCAATTTCATGTGTTATTACAATTTGGCCACCAGTTTTGTCTTTTTCTAGGATTAGAGTATTCAACTTTGCTCTTGCCCCATAAAGCCCTGCTGCAAGCCCTGCTGGTCCTGAACCAATTATTACTAAGTCATATACATTTTCCATTTTGACTTATCCTCCCCAATTAGATTTCTCATTTTATTTAATATTAAATTAGATTTAATATTTAGGCTGCTTTAATAACTTTTTAACAATTTTTTTATTCATACTGCATTCTTTGTATTGTATTATAAAATATATCATAATCAATTACTCTAAAGTCGTCTTGAACACTTTCTGTCCATTTTGGAGTCTTTTTATTATTCTGAAATTTACTTGCAGTGATGATTGCTTCTTCAATTAAGGTTAAAGAGTTTATATCCAAACGATTTCCTCTCTTTAGTATAATAGTTCTATAAGGTGTTTCATTTGGTTTTACACTCCCATAGAGTGGATGAGATAAAAGTTCATATCCTTCATGTATCAAATCTCTACTTGCTTCTAAGATACCAATATAAGTTGTGTCTTTAAACAAAACTTCTCTTTCTTGAACTTCTTCTCTTACTTTTGGATTATTTGTAATTATTATCATTTTTTTACTCTCTTTCAATCTTTTATTTATTACTTGATAAATAAAAAACAGGAAAAACAAATCTCCCAATTTGTCTTCCCTGTTAAAATCATTTTCAGAGCCCCGTCCAAGTACAGTCATTTTTACCTGAGAATTTCATCTAATCTTTTGGGTAAATAGGATTAAATTTGTCCCTTCGGTCGCTTTTTATAAAGCAGTCTCCCATACTCTTCATCCGGATTATTAAGTTATCAGAAAATTGAAAATTAAGCAATTTATCCTTTGTTTTCTATAAATAGCTTTTTTCTATCTCTGTTGACTTAAGTATATAAACATTCTATAAAATTTGCAATAGTTTTTTTATATGTATTTTGTATACATTTTTACTTTTTTTTCCAAGTGTTGATATTGCATATTTCCTGTATTTTCTTTTTTTTTTAAGTACAAACCTTTTTTGGTTTACTTTCTCAAACTGATTAAAAATATAACTATTTGTGTATCATCCCTTTGATTTTTACATATTCTTTAATTTTTCTTTTTTATATGGTAAAATTCTCATAATTTTTTATAATTTGCTATCATTTACTTCATCAAACCAAGATTTAACCTCCCCTATGATAGACTTAACACAGTCATTATCAAATGGTGAATATAGATTTCCCACACTTACAATATCTAAAAATGATTTTGTTCCTCCAACTCTACAAATATTTATATAATCTTGCCATCCTGCATCTCTATCTTGAATCATTTTTTTCCAAAATTGTAATGCACAAAGTTGAGCTAGTACATAGTCTATATAATAAAATGGATTTTTAAATATATGACCTTGCTTAAACCACCAACACCCTCTATCTAAAAAAGAATTATTGTCATAGTTTCTATGAGGTAAGTATTTTTTCTCTAAATATCTCCATTTTTCTTTTCTTTTTGCTTTATCCTCATTAGGATTTTTATAAACATAATGCTGAAATTCATCAACAATTATTCCATAAGGTATAAATTTGACGGCTGTCGACAAGTGAGTAAATTTATATTTATCTGTATCTTCTTTAAAAAACAGATTCATCCATGGCCATGTTATAAATTCCATACTCATTGAATGAATTTCACAGCTGTCAAGTGTTGGAAAATTAATCTCTGGCATATCAATCCATCTAGACATGTATAACTGGAACGCATGTCCTGCTTCATGTGTTAATACATCTATGTCATCATAAGTTTGGTTGAAGTTAGAAAAAATGAATGGTGACTTGTAGTCTGGTATGTAGGTACAATAACCTCCAGCTCCTTTTCCTTTCTTTGTTTCTAAATCCATAAGTTCATTTTCCAGCATAAAATTAAAAAATTCCTCTGTTTCTTTTGAAAGTTCACTATACATCCTTTGCCCATTCTGAATTATGTACTTTGAATCACCTTTTAATCTTGCATTTCCTGTTAAAAATTCCACGTCTTCATCTATGTAACTTAAGTTTTCTAGACCAAGTCTTTTAGCTTGTTTTTTATAAAGCTCATTGGCCATTGGAACAACATATTTTAATACTTGCTTTCTAATATTTTCTACCATATCTTCTCTATAGTCACTTCTCATCATTCTGATATATCCAAGCTCTACAAAATCTTCAAAGCCTAATTTTTTAGATATCTTATCTCTAAGTTTAACTAATTTATCAAATATGTCATCAAATTTTGATTCGTTTTCTTCAAAAAAATTATAATATGCTTTGTTGGCCAATTCTCTTGTCTTCCTACAATTAGAGTACATAAACTTTCCCATACTAGATAAATTTCTTTCTTCTCCATCGAACATTATTTGTGCTGATGCTAAAAGTTTAGTATACTCTGAACACAATTTATTTTCTTCTTGCAATTCACTTATTATATCTTTAGAAAAACTTTTCAGAGAATAGTCTATTATTGTGAAAAATTGTTTTCCAAATTTTTTTATTAAATCACATTTAAACTTTGAATTTATTACAACATCATAAAAATAAGAATTTAACTCTTCATACAAAGGCAAATATTCATCCCAGTAATTTTTTTCCTCTTGATAGAATTTATTAAGTGTATCTATACTGTATCTTATTGATGCTATATTTGACAACGTTTCTATTTTATTTCTCAATAAATTAATCTTATGTATATTTTCTTGTTGTTCTTCATAGGTACAGGATTTTTTTATATCTTCTACACACTCCAAAAATTCTTTTTTTATACTATCATAATTTGGTCTTTCATACTTAAATTGTGAAAACTTCATTTAAAACGCTCCTTTGCAACTTTATTTTATATCTTTATATCATACTTTTATATCTTCGATATACATAGTTTTATATACTGCCTAAGTCTAATTTATAAATTATTATATATATTAAATATTCTTTACATTGTAATCACGTTGAATAATAACATATGATTGATATAATTACAATATTTTGTGATATAAAATCAACTACCATGTATATTATTAGAAAAACATTCATATAAAAACCGTAGCTTTTATAACAAATACTTCTATTTACATAATAATGCAAACGATAGCATTTTTATAATTTATACTTACAAAACAATTAAAAATCTACTTTTTAAATATACATATTATATAGATAATATTTTTATCAAAAAATTAATATTATTAAACTTTCTAAATTGCTTATCTCTTGGTATAATAGTATACAAAACTAATCATATTTTCCACTGAAATTTTGTTCAACACTAGTTGTGTCAACGTTTTCATAGGAAAATTGAGTATATAACTTACTGGAGGTTGATATGTACAAATTAATCGCATTAGATATTGATGGAACAATATTAAACACACAAAAAAGGATTACTCCTGAGGTCTTTGATTCTATTCAAGAAGCAAAAAAGGCTGGTGCCAAAGTTGTTATAACAACAGGCAGACCTCTTCCTGGTGTAAAAGCACTTCTAAATCAATTAAACTTAACAGATGAAGGTGATTATGTTATATGTTTTAATGGAGCCGTTATTCAAGAAGTCAAGAGTGAAGAAATTATACATGATGTGGAAATGACTTTAGATGACTTTGATTTTATATATAATAACGTTTGTAAAAAATATAATACCAAAATACACATAAATACAATGACCAATTTAATTACACCAAACGAAATTCCTGGTAAGTATACTCTTCATGAAGCTAAATTAAATGATATAGATGTTAAATATATACAAAAAGATAAAATTGATGAATCTATTAAAATCTGTAAAATTATGATAGTTGATGAACCAGAAAGATTAGAAGAAATTATACAACAGCTACCTAAAAATTTATTCAATAAATATACTATAGTAAGGTCTGCTCCTTTTTATCTAGAGTTTTTAGGTAAAACTACTAATAAAGGAACTGCACTTAAGACATTGTGTACTAATTTAGATATTCCTATAGAAGAAGCTATTGCTGTTGGTGATGAAGAAAATGACCAACATATGATAAAGTATGCAGGTCTTGGTGTAGCTATGGGAAATGCACGTGATAGTATAAAAGAAATTGCTGATTATGTTACAGATACCAATAACGAAAATGGAGTTGCAAAGGTTATAAATAAATATATACTTAATAGAGCTATTTAAACATATAAAAAACTAAAAATACATCTTTAGCTTTAAATTCTATTTAATCTATATACTTGATAATAAAAGTATATAGATTAAATATTATCTAATATTTTTAGCTAAAGGTTGTTTTAGTTTTTCATATATGTATATCTAGAATAATACTTTTTGTTTCAATTTAAATATTTTATATGATTCTACTATTGCTTCATTAATATCTAAACAATATACATCATCGTCATCTGATAAACCAGATTCTTTTATCCAAGCATCAAAATCATTCTTCGTCCAGAAGAAATTCATTATATTTCAGCAACTTGCTGCCCAGTTTGAATATTTATCAAGATTTATATGAAGCACTCTTAAATGTGGGTTATTGACGTATTCAATTTTTTCGTTTTTTATAAATATTTCTATTTCTTTCCCTGTAACACTACACATAGAATTTATTCTTACATCTTGATTAAATGTGCAAGAAGTTCCTATAGCATCTATAGCACACATTGCACTAAAACTTCGCCCATCGCTCAAAGTTACTTTATGATTAGTTGGTAATGCTGATACAGGATATATAAAATTTATACTATCTTCATCAACAACCATTATATTTTTATCAATAAAATATTGTAATGTATTTTCTATATATTCCTTTTCTAACTTCAAGTTTTCACTTATATATTCAGTCACTTCTTGAAGTGTAACACTAGAACCTTTTTCTATTATTACATCCATAATAGATAGTCTTATTTTTTGTTGTACGTTATCCAAACTATTGTATTTTTCTATCTGACTCATATCTACTCCTCTTTAAACTTCATAACACTTCGATAAAGTATCAGTTAATCTATTCTTATATTCTTCATATTTTTTACTTCCTCTAACTCTAGGTCTTGGAATATCTATGTTTATATCGTCAATAACTCTTCCTTTATCTCTTGACATTACAATAACTCTATCACTCATATATACAGCTTCGTCAACATCATGAGTTACCATTAATGCAGTTATTTTCTTTTTTGTCCATATTCTTTCTAGCTCTTCTTGTAAGTTTTGTCTCATTTGAAAGTCAACTGCTCCCAATGGTTCATCCATTAATAATACTTCTGGATTGCATGCTA
Organism: Clostridioides difficile; assembly: GCF_001299635.1. GTDB lineage: Bacteria > Bacillota > Clostridia > Peptostreptococcales > Peptostreptococcaceae > Clostridioides > Clostridioides difficile_A. The sequence continues at coordinate 77,722 of NZ_JRHN01000043.1, forward strand.
AGGCTCTTATCATAGCAACCCTTTGTTTCATCCCTCCAGATAATTGATGAGGAAACAATTTTTCTTTCCCTTTTAAATCTGACATAACTAAAAGTTCTTCTAACATTTCTTCTCTTTTTTCCTTTGGTATTTTCTGTTGTTTCATAGGAAATAGAACATTTCCTCTTATAGTTTTCCAAGGAAATAAAGCATAATTTTGAAATATGAAAGCTCTATCTATACCTGGTTTTTTAACTTTTTTATCATTTATAAAAACATCTCCACTTTCTGATTTTTGAAATCCACCTATTATAGTAAGTAGAGTCGTTTTTCCACACCCTGATGGCCCTAAAAGACAAACAAATTGACCATTTTCTATATCCATACTTATATCTTCTAAAACCTTTGTATGTACTTTATTATTTACAAATGTTTTATTTATATCTCTTACACTTAACTTCATTAATCTGCAAACCTCCATCTACAAAGGATTTTATTTATAAACTTTAATACTCTATCTATTATAAATCCTATTAAAGCTGCAAATATCATAAGCCCAATTAATACATCTGTATGCATTAATGTTTGAGCTTGTACCATTGAGTAACCGAGACCGGCACTCGTAGCTATAAACTCCGCTCAGATAACAGACATCCATCCTGTACTTATAGCTATTCTTGAACCAGTTAGTATATCAGGAAGAGACGCTGGCACTATTACATTTGTAAATATTACAAATGGCGATGCCCCCATACTTCTAGCTGCATTATAATAATCTTTTGATATTGCTCTTACACCTTGAATAGTATTTAAGATTATAGGAAAAACTCCTGAAAAAGCTATTAAAAATATTGTTGGACCATCTCCTATACCAAACCATACTATAGTAAGAGGCACCCATGCCATTATAGGAACCTGTCTTACAGAATCTACGACTGGAGATAAAACTTTTTCAAAAGTTTTAGAAAATCCCATGATAAACCCTATTGGAAGCCCAAATAATAGTGCATACATAAAACCTTTGAGTACTCTCTGTAATGTTATAAAAAGATTAGTAACTGTCTCTACATCTGTTACACAATAAAAGAAACCTTTTATTACATCTACTGGCATTGGAAGTAATAAAGAGCTTCCTATATCTTTTGCCGCAAAATGCCAAACTGAAAATATAATGACTAAGAGTATTATCTTGTATAGAATATCCATACTACTATCAGATTTTTTCTTAGTTAATCTATCTCTTTTATCTTTAGAAACTTTAATTTCCAATTTCTTATTTCCTCCATATCTATATTTCTTATATTCTTGTACTCTTTCAGTGTATTCTTAAATGTAGATTCATTATTTAAATCATCAACACTTTTATTGTAAAGTTTTATAAAATCACTATATGCTTTACTTTTTTTAAATTTTTTGCTTACAACTAAAACATAAGTATCATAATCTCCCAATTCAGTTGTAGATTTTCTTGTGCCTTCTAATCCGATTGATTTTATACAGTCTATTACAACACCATCTACTAGATTGCTTTCTAATCCATATGCTAATGCAGTCCCTAATAAAGGAGATATTTCTACATTTTCATAATATTTCTTCACTAATTCTGACTGATAATTTCTGTTTTGAATGATTCCAATTTTTTTAGGATTGCTATTACTTAATAAGAATACATCTGAATTTTGAACTACTGTGCCAACAATTTCAAATCCACTAGTTGCATTTACATACTGTTTTGCGGCATCTTTACATATAATTGCTATATCTATTTCCTCTGAACTCAGAGCCCATTGCATTGTACTTGCTCAGCAATCATTAATTGTAAAAGTATCCATTACATCACTTACTTTTATATTTTCAAAGTAGTCTCTATTTACCATATAATTTATTACAAAACCAGAGGTATCATCAGATACCCCTATTCTTAGTTTTCCTTCTATTTCTTCTTTATCTTCAAAATTAAAAAATATTATAAATATACTTCCCAAAACAATAATAAAAAGTATTATTATATTTTTTATATTCTCCATTTATTTATAATACCTTTGCTTTCCAATCTTCATAACTCATACCTTCAGGAAACTCTGGATTAACTTTTTCTTTTATAAATTTATCAAAATCATCTGCTCCACAAGAATCCAATAAACTTGTATCAATTGTATCTTCATATTTAGGTATATCATCTAGTGCTTTTAAATCTTTATACATTTGTAAATTGTTTTTATATTCTTCTCCTGTAACTTTCCAAGTAAGTGTTCTACCTTCTCCAACTGTCTTTTTATAAATAGTTCTAAGTGCAACTTCTTCTTCTACATTATAATATTTTGCAAATATCTTAGCAGCTTCAGCTGGATTTGTATATATGTATTCTATTGCTTTTGTATGGGCTAGAACCAATTTTTTTGCTAAATCTGGATGTTCTTTTATAAAGTTTTTGTTTAATGAGAATGAACAACAGTTATATTCTTTACCATTAGCTTTTTCTTTATATTGAGTAGATGCTATTATTTTTCCTGCACCATCATTTTCAGCTACAGAACCCCAAGGGTCACAAGATGTAAATGCTTGTATTTTTCCAGTCTTAAGAGCTAAGTATTTATCTTTATCTGAATCCATATTTACAATTTCATATTTTGATGGGTCAGTTGGTAGACCTGTTTCTGGTCCATAATCACTTGTCCATAAGAAATCACTCATATCTGTTGCAATTTTTTTACCTAGTAAATCTTTAGGTTCTTTTATATCTTTTGAAACTATTAAATATTCAGAACCACCAGTATGATTATTAGCTGCTATTGTTATTGGTGAACCTTTAGGTATAGCCCCCACAAGACCTTTTGTTCCTATATAACCGGCATCCATTTTCCCTGCTGCCATAGCTTCAGGAACTTTACCATTTCCAACAGTTTTTACATTAAGACCTAAATCTTTATATATTCCAGCTGCTTCTGCTACTGGTCCAGCAGTCATATGGTCACAGTTATAATACCCTACTGTTATTGTATAATCATCCTTCCCAGCTTTTGCTTCTTCTTTCTCTTTTGGTTTACTACTACAGCCTGTTAGTATAGATGCCCCCATTACACTAACTAAGATTAATGCTTTAATCTTCTTAGATACTCTCATCTAAATTTCCCACCTTTGTGTATTATTTTTATTTTTAGCAACATTTGTCCATATCTTCTCCAAATAAATCAACAAACTTGTTGCCTTCTACCCTATAAATTGCATACCCTACATTACCATTCTTAGAACCTGACACAATTACTTCTATTGGTGGTTCATCATCAATATTTTTAAAATTTATAGTTTGATTCTCTATAGGTGCTGGTATTGGTTTTGTTATGTAATGACTGTTTTTGTCAGAAACTACCACTACCATTTCATTTGAATTATTACCTTTTTTATATATAACTACTAAATCTTTTTTCCCATCATTATTTAAATCTTCTTCAGCACAAGTTATTATATTTTCTTTATGATTTTTTCTGAAATATTCCAATGTTTCTTTATTCACATTTGGAATAGAGGCATCTTCTTCAAGGTTATCATCCACTATCTTTGATAAAACTATTAATGCTACTACTATACAGGATATTATAACTATCTTTTTAAGCATGATTTCCTATGACCTCTTTCATTTTTGGTATTATTGATTTAAATGCAAATAAAATAATTACAATCGTACACACATATTCAAAACTATCTGGTATATTTAACATTAGTTTATTTGCCAACTGTATTGAAGAATTTGTTGTATCTAAATTTACTGAATTGTCATTTACTAAAAGTAAATTTGTTATGTATCCAATTATTATTGAGGATAGTGTCAAAGTTACTGAATATATAATAACAGTTCTTTTCCCAATAAGTTTAAACATACTTATAAGTTCTGGTAAGTTTGTAGCTGCTCCAGCTATTAAAAACGTTATCGCTATCCCAGGAGAAGCTCCACTTGCAACAAGGGCAGCTATAAATGGAATATGTCCTACTGCACACACATACATGACACATGCAAGTATTGCTATACTTCCAAGAGATATCAATCCTGGATTACCTAGATATTTTTGAATTATGCTATTTGGAAAAATTGTTGTTATAAAACCTGCAAAAAGCATTCCCATTACTACATATTTACTAATAGTAAGAGCTAACTCTCCAAAAGACCATTTAAGACCATCAATCAGATTTTCTATAAAACTTCTCTTTTCTTCTTCTAATTCTATTACATCTTCATCTGAATCATTATGCAAAGATAATTCTTCTTTTCCAAAACAATTTCCTAAAAATCCTACTAAAAATGGCACTAAAAAACCAGCTATTAGATAAATAATTGTAACTTTAGGCCCCAAAAGACCTAGACAAAGAACTACAGCTATTGGATTTATTATTGGAGTTGATGTCATAAAAGCAAGCACTGGTCCTAGGTATGCTCCGGAATAATACATACTTATACCAAGTGGGATTACTCCACAGCTACATATTGGTAAAAACATTCCTGAGATAGTGCTTTTAATCAAAGAAGAAAATTTCTTATTTCCAAGTTGTTTTTGAAACCTTTTTGGAGTTAAAACATTGTGAAGTACACCTGCTAATATAAAACTTATCATAAGCCATCCTGATGCTCCATTCAATGTAACTATAGAAGCTACTATAGTCTCTTTAATTCCATTTAAAACAATTTCTAATATATTCATTTTTGATACTCCTAATTTTAAACTTTTAACTATTATTTATAGCTTCTACTATCGCCTTTTCAATTGTATCTTTATTTAATCTGTCATATTTTTTTTTCTGATTTATTATTAAAGTTCCTTTTGTTATAATTCCATATTTTTTTACATATGAAAAATCTTTACCTGCCTGATACAGTTTCACTTCCAATTTATCAGTATACTTTTCTGACATTTTTTTTATAAACACTCCATGCTCATCACAAGATGGTCAAGTATTTATAAATTCAACTAAAACTTTAGACATTTGTTCATCCCCTACTCAAACAATTTATCCTTGACTTAAAATAATCCACAGAAAATAAGTTTTCCCATGGATTGTATACCAAACTGTTTTATAATGTTATGACTTGGTCTATACCTGCACTACCTAAACAAGCATATAAGTTTGGAAAACATCCAATCGTAGCCCCATCAACCAAGTTATTCTCTATCCCTCTCTCTATAGCACATTGGTCACAAGCCATTATTATCATATCCGTTTTTTTATGTAATTCACTTAGTTTTTCTCCTATTGGATTCCCTTTAGATAAGAATAATGTATTATCCATAAAGAAAAACATCCCTAGAACATCTACTCCATGAGTTCCTTGTTCTAATTGTGGTATTATCATTTTGTCTAAAATTTTATGTACATTAGTACTATTGAAGATATATGCTACTTTCATTTTTATTCCTCCATCCAATTCTTTCCTAAATTTTATACAAATTTTTACATATACAATTATATTATAAGTTCTTTTGTATTTATCTGTAAAATAGATAATAACTATATCATCAAAAGTGTATATAGTATTTTTCTATATAAATTAAATTATTAATTAAACTTTTCTATATTTTTATTAATTTTAATAAATAAAAGATAGACTCCATAAATTTACTATGTAAATTTATGGAGTCTATCTTAATTAAATTTATATCAATATCAAATTTATATATTTCTCAGATTTTTCATACTTATATCGAGAGCTTTGACAGAGTGTGTAAGTGCTCCTACAGAAACAACATCCACTCCAATTTTTCCTATAGATTCTATAGTATCTAAATTCACATTCCCAGAAAATTCTACAATTGCTCTTCCATTTATAATATCTATGGCTTGTTTTGCCATTTCTAAGCTCATATTATCCAACATTATTATATCTGCTTTTGCTTCTAAAGCTTCTTTTACCATATCTAAGGTTTCCACTTCTACTTCTATTTTTCTAACAAAAGAAGTGTTTTTTCTAGCTAGTTCAACTGCATTTTTGACACCACCAGCGGCTCCAATGTGATTGTCTTTAAGCAAAATTCCATCAGATAAATTAAATCTATGATTACATCCTCCACCTACTTTTACAGAATATTTATCTAATATTCTAAGATTAGGTATTGTTTTTCTACTATCTAACAACTTTGTATTTGTACCTTCAAGCTTTTCAACATATTTACTAGTAGTAGTGGCTATACCACTCATTCTTTGTAAATAATTTAATGCTACACGTTCTCCTACAAGTAAATTTCTAGTATTCCCAGTTAATATAGCTATCTTTTCACGATTTTCTACTTTATCACCATCATTTTTATATAACTCTACATCTACATTTCCAAGTATCTCAAAAACCCTCTTAAATACACCTAATCCAGCTATTATACCATCTTGCTTACAAATTAAATCTACAGTAGACTTAGAATTTTCATCCACAATAGAATTAGTTGTTATATCTTCACTTGGAACATCTTCTATTAAAGCATCCTGTATCATTCTATCAATAATCAAATAATTCATCGCCAAAATCCTCACTTGTTCTTTCAATTTCTTTTATGACTAATATTTTATTCTCTTTTTTTATCTTTTCTATATCTATGTCCATATCTGGTATATCTATAAATTCAACTTTTATCTCATCCATAACTGAGTTTATACTTTTGGCGGCTCTCTTTGAAAATACAAGCCCTTCAAGTAAAGAATTACTTGCCAGTCTATTTGCTCCATGAACACCTGTGCAACTAATCTCTCCAACTGCATATAAATTTTCCATAGATGTTTTTGAGTCCAAGTCGACATGTATCCCACCCATAAAATAATGTTGTGCAGGTGATACTTTTATATATTCTTTAGTTATATCTGTCCCTCTAGTCAAACATTCATTGTAAATGAAAGAAAATCTGTTAATTAAATATTCGCTACCTAAATGCGTTGCATCTAGATATACATAAGGTGAATTATCTTTTTCCATTTGCTCAAAAATAGCTTTTGAAACTACATCCCTAGGAAGAAGTTCATCGACAAATCTTTCTTTATTTTTATTTAAAAGTTTAGCTCCCTCTCCTCTTAGTGATTCAGATATAAGCATTCTCCTGCCTTCACTATTCTCTTCATAGAAAGCTGTTGGATGTATTTGAATATACTCTAAGTTCTCTATTTTTATATCATTTTTTAAAGCTATAGCAATTCCATCACCTGTAAGGTGTCTTTGGTTGGTAGAGTTTTTGAAAAGTCCACCTATTCCGCCTGTAGCCAAAACTACCACTTTTGAAAAAACATGAATTTCTCTTTGAGATTTAAAAATTCTAGCTCCTATACACTTATTACCATCTTTTAATATATCTAAAAGATACGCATCTTCTATAAGAGTTATATTTTCTCTAGTTTTAGCTTCTTTTAATAAAGTCTTAAAAACAACCTCTCCAGTATTATCTTTACTATGAACTATTCTATTTACACTATGAGCACCTTCTCTAGTGTAATCTATTTCTCCATTTTCTCTATCTAAAGGCATACCATAATCTACTATTTGTCCTACATTTTCAATAGATTCATCTGCAAGAACTTGGACTGCTTCAACTCTATTTTTATACTGACCAGCCTTCATTGTATCTTCCACAAAAGACTCTATATCATCAATATTTCTAGCAGTTGAAATTCCACCTTGTGCAAGATATGTATTATTGTTTTCAATTGTAGATTTTGATACTACTAATACATTTAAATTTTTATCTAAATTTAATGCACAATATAACCCTGAAATACCACTTCCAACTATTAAAACATCTTGTTCTAAATTCATAAGTCTATCCCTCTATCCTTCTGCTAATCTGTGCATATTAAGCAGTGAATTTAAAGCTTTTTCCATGATTTCATCTTCTACAGTGACTTCATTTTCCATATTTTTAAGTGTACTGTATAAATTTTCTAATGTTGTCTTTTTCATATCAGTACATAGTATTCTTCCTCCAGGGATATAAAAGTTTTTATTAGGATTCTTTTTCTTTAATTCATGTAATATTCCTTCTTCAGTTGCTATTATAAAATCTTTATTTTCACTATTAGTAGCATATTTTATTATTCCTGATGTACTGCCTACATAATCTCCTAAATCCCTTACTTCCTTTTTACATTCTGGATGTACCAACACTTCTGCATCTTTATACTTATCTTTTAATTCAATTATTTCTTCAGCCTTTATATTATTGTGGTATTTGCAATATCCGTCCCAAAATATAAAGTCTTTATCTGGAAATTTCTCTGCAATATATCCTCCTAAGTTTTTATCTGGAAGAAATATAATTTCTTTATTATCTATGTTTTCTAATATTTTAATTGCACTGGACGATGTAACGGAAACATCACAATGTGCCTTGACTTTAGCTGTAGAGTTTATATAACATACAACCAAAGCATTTGGATACTGTTGTTTTAGTTTTATCACGCCTTCTTCATCTACCATATCTGCCATAGCGCATCCAGCGTTACTTACTGGCATCAATACAGTTTTCTCAGGTGATAATATCTTAGCACTTTCTCCCATAAATCTTACTCCACAGAATACAACCACATCTTCGTTACAATCTCTAGCAATTTCACTTAAGTAATACGAATCACCAACTGCATCTGCTAATTCTTGTATTTCTGGTGGTTGATAAAAATGGGCAAGTATTATTGCATTTTTTTCTTTCTTTAGCTCTTTGATTTGATATGTTAAATCTTTATCCATAATTGCACCGCTTTCTATATGTACTAGTGTATATACACCTGTAAACTCATTATATCACTTGACTATTCTTTCTTCAAGAATTTTAGACCTCTTAATATTGTTAAGATATAGACATTTACATTATCAATTGATTTATCTTTTTTACTTATATATTTAAACTATTTTTTATGTTTTTTAATTTTTTTGTAAAATATTATCAGAATTTTGTTTATATTCTTTATTGCTATAATATTGAAAATTTTACCAAACACATGTATACTAAGTACATGATTATGTGTATGTATTAATTTCTGAAATTATATTACTTTTAGTATTTTATAGAATTTGTAGGTTATTTCAATACGTATACAGAATCCAAAAATTTTATAAATGGGGTGATATTATGACAACGTTCTTAATTGGATTGGCTATATTACTAATAGGAGGTGCTTTATATGGTGCTTATTGTGAAAAAGTATTTAGCCCAGATGACAGAAAAACACCTGCTCTTGCTCAGAGTGATGGTGTAGACTATGTTCCAATGAAAAAATGGAAGAATAGTCTCATTGAATTGCTTAATATAGCTGGTACAGGACCAATTCTAGGACCTATCCAAGGTATATTGTTTGGCCCAATAGCATTTATACTAATCCCTATTGGTTGTGTATTTGGAGGAGCTTTACATGACTATATGAGTGGAATGATTAGTATAAGAGAAAAAGGAGCACAGATGCCTTCTCTTATCAGTAGATTTTTAGGTAATAAAGTATTTCAAGTCTATAATATATTCCTTTGTCTATTAATGCTTTTAGTTGGTGCAGTTTTTATTTACACACCTGGAGATTTGGTTGTTACACAAATCTTAAATATGAAGTCAACTATAAATAATCCAGTTGTATGGATAGTTTATGGAATTATTTTTGTATATTATTTATGTGCAACACTCTTCCCAATTGATAAGATTATAGGAAAAATATATCCGATATTTGGGGCAATACTACTTTTATCTGCTGCTGGTGTTGGAATCGGAATATTTACACAAGGTTATGATTTAGCTAATCTAAGTCTTGCAAATTGGAAAGGTATTCATCCTGATGGAATTCCTCTTATCCCTACATTCTTCGTTACAGTTGCTTGTGGTATAGTTTCTGGGTTCCACTCAACTCAAGCCACTCTTATAGCAAGATCAGTTTCAAATGAAAAAGAAGGAAAAACTACTTTTTATAATATGATGATTTTAGAAGGTTTAATTGCAATGATTTGGGCTGCAGCTGCTATGGGTATTTACAATAAAGGTATACCTAAGGAATTGATAGGCTCTCCTGATGTAATAGGCTTAGTTGCAAGAGATTTACTTGGTTCCATTGGTGGAGTCATAGCTATAATAGGTGTTATCATTTTACCTATAACTTCTGGAGATACAGCTTTAAGATCTCTAAGATTAATGCTTGCTGATTATTTTCATTATGACCAAAAGGAAAAGAAACATCGTGTTATACTATCAATCTGTATATTTATCCCTGTCATAGCCATCCTCATATTTGCAAAACTCAGTGCTTCTGGATTTAATATATTATGGAGATATTTCTCATGGAGTAATCAAACCATCGCTATATTTGCATTTGCGATGATTACAGTCTATCTTATAATAAAAGAAAAAAATTATATTATAAGCTTAATTCCAGGTATGTTTTATTCTTTTATCATATTTAGCTATATATTCAATGCTCAAATTGGATTTAATCTAAGTATAAACATATCCTATATTTTAGCTGCTATATTTACTGTATTATACGCTGTTTTAACTGTATACTATGGTAGAAAGTTAAAAAACAAAGCAGATGTGAAACTAGCTGACTAAAATTAACCAGAGTTACACTTAAATTAAACTTTTAATATAAAAATCATAAAAAGAGACTATCTCAAATTAGAGATTGTCTCTTTTTTATTTAACACATAAATAACTAGGTATTTACTCTTTATTGGAATATTTATCCTGAATTTCTAATATAAATAAATAAAAGTTTTAAAACAATCTACACATTTATATACTTAAAATAAATTTTTTTGGAGGAATACTTATGAATAATAAATTACATGAACTTGAAAAAAATCTACCAGAGACATCTTGTTCTTTTTGTACGCATCTTTCATTCAAGGGGCCCAGCCTAGACTATAGATATGATATTAGATGTGTTATTTCAGATACTAAGCCTGACTTTAGAGGATGTTGTGAATATTTTGAACCAGAATATACAGAATTAGATACAGGAGATTTAGATAATCTATACATAAACTTTCTTGAAACATGCCTCAAGGTGAACTACAATGATTACATCAATTCTATGTACTGGAAGTTATTTAGAGAAAGGACTTTACTAGAAAACAATTTCAAATGTTCTATATGTGGTTCAACTGAAAATACAGATGTATATCATGTCAATAGAAATTTAGGAAGAGAAACTTCAAAAGATGTAATTGTTAAATGTGATAAATGTAATTGTAAATAGGTGTATAAAATTTAAATAACTTCACATAATAAGTTTAAATAAAACTTAGGAGGTTATTTTATGAAAAATAATAATTTAAATTGCGATGCTACTAATTGTGCTTATAATACTAGTGGATACTGTTATGCTGGGAGCATAAAAGTAGATGGAATGCAAGCAACTACTACAGGAAACACTTATTGTGCTTCTTTTGAAGACAAATATACTTCTGGAATAACTAGTCGTTCTAATGATACTAATCAAGTTGATACAGACAATATCCATTGTGAAGCTGTAAAATGTAAATACAATAAAAATGAACTTTGTAAAGCTGAAAAAGTTCATATAAATTCAGGAAATGCAAGTTGTGAAACTTTTGAAATGAAATAAATTTCTTGTTATTAATTCTATAGTATTTATAAAAATCAAAATGGAACCTATAAAACAGACTTCTTTTATTAATGATGTCCATTTATAGGTTCTTTTTTAAATCAAATTATGAGTCGCATTCATAAAATAAATTATTATTGTAATATATTATCTAGAAGTAAATTTAACACCTAAAATATCCATAAGGAACATGAATATTGGAACTCCAATTAATAATCCCCATACACCCAAATAATGCTCTCCTACAAGTAAAATAATAAACACAAAACAAACTGGAAGTTTTGTTCTATTTGACATCAGTTTAGGATTCAATATGTATGTTTCTACTGCATGTACTATACAAATCATTGCCAAAACTCCAAGTACTTTTGTTATCCCACCTATATTAAAGGCTATTACAGTTAGTGGAATTAGTGATACTATAACTCCTGCCACTGGAATAAGACCTAACACGAAAATCATAAATCCTAAAGCCTATATTTGAGGGAATCCCATAAAACCTAAAAAAATCATGGAAACAACAGAGTTTATAAATGCAATCATTACTTGTACTTTCATTACTTCACCAAAATTTTTCACAAAACTCTTTCCGAAAAATACAAGGGAATTATAAATAAAAGAAATCTTACTATCTGCAAGTTTACTTCCAAATTTCTTAATATCATTTTTTTCAAGTAAAAGAAGTAGACTCAATAAGAAGCCTAACAATATATTTATTCCAAAACTTCCAACCTTTGTTGCTGTTGATGCTATAAGTAGCCCTGCCTGTGAAATATATTTATTAAAATCTAACTTTGAAACAACAGGATAAAGTTTTGGACCTAGAGATTGAGCAAATTGATTTACATCAAAATCACTAAAAATCCTGCTCAATTCCGTAAGTTGAACTATAATTATTGGTACAACTGCATAACTAATCAATACCAGTAATATAGCAAATAGTAAGTATAACACTACAATTATCAACGAATCTGGAATAATTCTAGAGGAAATTTTATTAATTCGTTTTCTTATGGCTACAAGTAAGTTATAGAAAATAAAAGTCATTATAAATGTTAAAAGCACCATATTTAACATGTACCAGAACGTAATTAAAATAATTACTACAACAGATATAGAAACAATTTTATATTTTGAGCCATCATGTGTCAATTCTTTGTTATCTTTCACAGTTTAAACCCTCCCCAAATTTTTATGACTTTACAGTGTCACTCTTTTTTATTCTAATTCTAAAAATAATCAAAAAGCTTTCAAAACAACTTATTAATTCTTTATAAAACAATATTAAAATTTAGAGAAGATAATTCTATACAATTATGTTTATACTAAAATCTGCTCCATATTATAAGTTTAAATTATTATTATCTATATCATATAGTAATTCATATATTTCTGGATATTCAAAAAATAAACCATCCTTTATCAATTGTCTTATTCTGTCTGTACTTACCCACTTTATATCACTTACTTCTTCTTCTTGCAAAATAGCTTTTGATATATCATACTCCTTCTTAACAAAGTATACATCCCAAAGAGTATCACCATGAATCATACTTCTAAAAACTTTCATTTCATCTTTAGATATATCTATCCCTATTTCTTCCTTTGCTTCACGAATTGCACCTTCCAAACTATCTTCTCCAGAAACAATACATCCAGTTGTCATTCCCCACATATTTGGTAATGTCTTTTTACTTTTAGACCTTTTCTGAATTAAAATCTGAGAGTTACTATTTACAATCCATACTTCAACTGCTAAATGGTAATAACCTTCTTCAATAGAATTACCTCTTTCTATAACTTTTCCTGTTTTAATTCCATCAGTATTATATAAATCCCATAATTCCATTTCCAAATCTCCTTACCTTTACATAAATTAAACAAAATACAAATATATTTTGGTATACTTAATTTTGCTCATTTTTTATTGCAATACTTGATTTACACTTATGTTCATCTCTTTTCTTTTCTTTCCATTCTTTTATATCATCTATAATAAATCTATGTTTAAGCGACTTCGTGTCAAAATTAAACATCCTAAACACTATTTGTAATACATATCCTAGTCCTAATGCACTTACAAGTGTACCAATACCTACAGAACCTCCTAATAACCAACCAACAACTAGAGCTAGTATTTCAAGAATTGTCCTAACAAGGCGTACTGATTTATTAGTTCTCTTTTGAAGAGCAATCATAAGACCATCTCTTGGTCCACTGCCTAGACAAACACCTAAATATAGAAAACTTGCTATAGCTGCTAAAATAATTCCTATAACCACCATAAATACACCTACATAAGTGTTACTTGCATGAGGTATTACTTCAGAGAATATTACTAAATCAATAAATATTCCTATGAATGTCATGTTAAGTAGTGTTCCCCATCCTATGTTTTCACCAAAAACTGCATCCAATATAACGATTATAACCCCTACCATTATAGATGCCTGACCTATAGTTATACCTAATTTTATAGATAAACCTTGATGAAGCACATCCCAAGGCATAAGCCCAACATGCGCATTAATCATCAATACAGAAGAAATTGCAAATATAAAGAAACCTGAAAACAATCTTATCATACTTTTTAAATTTATTTTTCCCATCAAAAATCACTCCTCATAATAATAATAACAATAAATACCAATAAAATATATATATAAATACAAAATTTTACATAACTCTTCATTAATTTAATATAAAATTTCAATTATAAAAAAAGTGGCAATTCATATTTTATACACTTTCACTTATATTCTAAGCTTTAGTGTATAAAAATGGATATACCACTTTTTAATATATAAACATTTTTAGTTGTTCTTATTAATTTTCACTATAAATTCTAGCTTCTTCTTCTCCATTTAGTACTCTTAAAGTTCCAAAAGCAAGTGATTCTAACTCATTTTCTCCTGCCATAATTTCTACTGGTGCAATAAATTCAACTTTCTTTTTAACCATTGAAGTAAACATTTCAGAATATGCAATTCCACCTGTTATAATTATAGCATCTACTTTTCCATCCACTACAGTTGCTAATTCTCCAATACCTTTTGCCAATTGATAAGCCATTGCTTCATAAATAATTTTTGCTTCTTTATTTCCTTCTGCTATCATCTTCTCAACTTCTCTAGCATCTACAGTGTTTAGATATGAAACGATACCACCTTTACCTCTTATCTTTTTAGTCATTTCTCTTTCTGAGTACTTTCCTGAATAACAAGCTGCCACTAATTTTGTAGCAGGTACTCTTCCTGACCTTTCTGGAGAAAATGGCCCTTCATCATCAGATAACATATCAACCATTCTTCCATTTTCATGAAGATAAATACTTACTCCTCCACCAATATGAGCTACTATTAGATTTAAACTCTTATAATCTTTCCCATTATCTTTAGCATATTTTAAAGCCATCGCTCTAGTATTTAATGCATGCCCTGTACTTGCTCTATCCATTCCACAAAGTCCAGATACTCTGGCTACATCTATAAGCTCATCTACTGCAACAGAATCATAAATATATGAGTTTATTCCAAGTGGCTCTGATATTGCGTGTGCCACAACAGCTCCTAAATTTGAAGCATGTTCAAGCACTGGTCTATGTCTAAGTACATCAATCATTTCTTCATTTACTAAATATGCTCCTGATTTTACTGGTGGTAAAACCCCACCTCTTCCTACTATTGCACTAAGAGATTTCAAATCTATATTATTTTCTTCAAGAATATTCAAAACAGCTTCTTTACGCATTTCAAATTGGTCTTGTATTGTATTATATTTTGCAATCTCTTGAGCTGGATGGTCTATTGTCTTCACAAGAATTTGTTCTTCTCCATCATATACTGCTATTTTTGTAGAAGTAGAACCTGGATTTATGGCTAATATTCTGTAAGTCATAATTTTCTTCCTTTCACCTTAATTTCTATAGTTTATTTATATATATTATAAACTATTTGTTAACCATTTCCATACCTTCATGGAAAGCTTTTATATTTAATTCAACAAATTTTGGTTTAACATTTTCACTTATAATTTTTTCCCAATCGATAGACTCTAATTCCATAGATTTAACTAGACAACCTAATAAAATAACATTCATTATTTTTGAATTTCCTAGTTCTTCAGCTTTATCAGCAGCGTTTATAACTTTTGCATTTAATCTATTTAGTTCTTCATCTATATCACCTTCTAGATATTCAGCTCCTCCGATTAAGACAGTCATAGAATCTATTCTATAATTGTTTACTAAAGCTTTTCCTTCTGGTTTTAAATAATTAAACCATCTTAAAGCTTCCATTTTTTCAAAAGATACTAATATGTCTGCTCCACCAATTTCTATAACTGGAGAATGCACACAGTCTCCATATCTAACTTGTGAGGAAACAGAACCTCCTCTTTGACTCATTCCATGTATTTCACTCATTTTTACATCGTATCCAGCTTCCATCAATCCCATAGTTAATAATTTACTAGCAAGTATAGTTCCTTGACCTCCTACACCTACCAAAAGTATACTCTTAGTCATATTATTTTTCCTCCTTAACTATTGCTTGTTTTGGACAAACTTGTGAACATACTCCACATCCTACACACTGATTTCTATCTATATTTGATAATTTATTTTCTTTATCAAATGATAGGGCTGGACATCCAGTTTTCAAACATAATTTACATCCAATACACTTATCATGGTCAACTTTACACTTAGTCTTAAATGGGTTATTAAATTCTTCTATATCTTCTTTAGAGAATTTTTTAAGTACACATGGCCATCTTGTAATTATTACTGATGGTTCATCTTCTATAGCTAAGGCCCAATCTAATGCTTCATTTACTTCTTTTAGATTGTTAGGGTCTATAACTCTTACATGTTCTATTCCACAAGCTTTAACTAATCCTTCTATATCAACATCTTTAGTTTTAGCACCTTGTAAAGTATATCCTGAACCTGGGTTTTCTTGGTGACCTGTCATTCCAGTTATTCTATTGTCTAATATAACTGATATAGAGTTCCCTCTATTGTAAACTACGTCTAAAAGACCATTTATTCCTGTATGGAAGAAAGTTGAGTCTCCAAGTACACCTACTAATCTTTTTTCATTTCCTTCTTTCATATTAAGAACTTTTTGAGCTCCATGTGCAGTTCCAAAAGCAGAACCCATACAAACAACATAATCTATTCCATTATATGGAGGAGCAAATCCAAGAGTATAACATCCTATATCTCCACCAACTATTAAATTTTTTCTCTTTCCAAGTTCATAGAAGAATCCTCTATGTGGACATCCTGCACAGAAACTTGGTGGTCTTGGTGTTACTAATTCAGATTTGTATTCTATAGTATCATTTGTTTTTCCAAATATAGCTTTTCTTAAAACATCTGGTGTCATTTCACCATATGGAGGCATTACATCTTTTCCAATACAGTCTATTCCATATGCTTTTATTTGTTCTTCTATAAATGGGTCATTTTCTTCTATTACATATATTTTGTCAACTTTATCTGCAAATTCTTTTATTTTTTCATAAGGTAATGGATTTGTAAATCCTAACTTCATATATGATGCATTTTCTCCAAATACTTCTTTAGCAAAATTGCAACACATACCTGAAGCTATAACACCTATTTTTGTATCATTTATTTCATAATAGTTCAAGTCAGTTTCATTTGAGAATTTTTTAAGAATTTCCATTCTTTCCTCAACAACACCCCTTCTTATTTGAGCGTTTGCTGGAACTGTTACCATTTTTTTAGCATTTTTAGTGTATTCTTTAATTTCAACTTCTTCTCTATCATAGCATTCCACTAGACCTTTTGAATGACAGAGTCTTGTTGTAACTCTATATAAAACTGGTGTATCGTATTTTTCACTAACTTCAAACGCTTCTTTTATCATATCTTTAGCTTCTTGGCTAGTTGATGGTTCAAATAAAGGTATCTTTGCAAATTTTGCATACATCCTATTGTCTTGCTCATTTTGAGATGAATGCATTCCCGGTTCATCTGCTGTAATAAGTACCATACCACCATTTACACCTGTATATGCATAAGTAAATATTGGGTCAGCTGCAACATTCACACCAACATGTTTCATAGAAGCCATAGTTCTTGCTCCTGCAATTGAACCCCCTATAGCAGCCTCAAGTGCTACCTTTTCGTTTGGAGCCCATTCTGCAACTATTGCATCTTTATATGTTGCTATATTTTCTAATATTTCTGTACTTGGAGTACCTGGATATGCGGATGCATATTTAACACCAGCCTCATAGGCTCCACGTGCAATCGCTTCATTACCTGTCATCAATTGTTTCATATAAAATTCCCTCCATCTACAATTATTAAATTCATAGTCCACCCAATTTGTTCAATGAAATTAATTATTTATTTTTACTTCTAAACTTTCAAGTGCTTCTTTTATAATACTTGGTGCTTTCTTACATTTTTCTTCTGAAACTGCACAAACTGCAAATCTTAATCCCATTTTTAATGGAACTGCAAATAGATTATGTTTAGTCAATTCTTCACATACTTCTTTTGGATTATCACATGGTATACTTACAAAGAATCCTGCTATATATGGAAGAATTTCTAAGCCTACTCTTTCAGCTTCTTTTACAAATACATCTGCTCTTCTAGTTAGCATTTTTTTGTATATGTCTTTTTCATCTTCATATTCTTTAAATTTTTTAGGGTCATTTACAATGTTAGATAATACTGCCATAGCGCTTCTATTACAATTTGACCAGTTTGCTCTACATGAATGAACACATGAATAATGGAACTCTTCAGCTACCTCTTCACTTGAAGATATACAAATTATAGCTCCCATTCTCATACCATAAGCTGTAAATCCTTTTGACATACTGAATCCAACTAATACGAGAACGTTTTCAGGTAGATTTGAAAATTTCTTAAAAAACTTTCTACATACATCATCATCACCTGCAAAGTCAATATATGCTGAATCTACGAAAAATATTATCTTTTTATCTTTATCTTCTGCAATTTCTTTTGATAAATCTAATATTTTATCCCATTCATCATCTGCAACACTATATCCAGTTGGATTGTGAGCTGGTGTATTTATAATTGTAAAAACTCTATCTTGTTTTTGTGCTATATTTACAAAATTTTCTTTGAATGACTCAAAATTAAATCTTCTATTTTCATCAAACAATTGGTAGTTTACTACTTTTCTATTGGCTTCCTCAGCTATACTTACATATGGACTCCAAAACCAATCAGATGTTAAAACCTCATCACCTTCATTAGTATAATTCCATACAGCCAATTTTATTGCACCACTTCCTCCTGGTGAAGCTAATACTCTTATATGTCCTTCTGGTAAGTAATCTCTGAAAAATACTTTTTTAACTGCTTCTAAGTAATCTGGCTGACCTTCAAGGGCCGCATATGCACCTATTTCACAGTTATCTAATGCCTTATATTCTTCATATACAGTTTTCATTGTTATTAATTTTCCTGAATCATCCATTAGAGCGCCTATTGTTGCATTTATTACATTATCCATGCCTAAAGCCTTCTCTGCTGCTTGAGCTCTACCAGATATGCTAAATATAACATCATTTTCTTTTGGCCACATCGCATGCTTACCAACCATACTTTGACTCATACCATCACCCCTAAAATTGTATTTACTCTCACATTATATATTAAGCAATTAGCATGCCAACAAATTTTACTTTATGTAAAACTACTTTTGTTTAGAATTCTGATTTTTTTCATTATTAAATTAAGTATTTTAGTTATTTTTCTTAGAAATATATATACTTGTCTAAAAAAACAAAAAATTACAAAAAAGTAACGTTAATTTTTTTTAACACTTGTTTCAAAAAATTAACATTACTTTCAAAATATTTTATATGTATTTGTATTTATATATTTTTGTTATACTTTTTCCATAAAGATGTACGACTTATTCCAAGAACTTGTGCCACTTCATTTTTAGAGAGTCCTTGAGCAAAAAGCATGTTTATTATTTTTTCTTCAACATACTTATTTACCTCTTTTATGTCTATACACACCTTACCATCGTTTATCTTACTTATATCTACAACTTCATCTTGAACTTCTACACTGGCTGTCGTTTCAGAATTAAATTTGTCTATTTCAGAACTAGGTGCTACCTTTTGAGTTTTAAAATCTCGTTCTTTTCTCAATTTAATTTTTCCTGTTACAACATATTTCTGGGCTATTGTTTTTAATTCTCTAACATTTCCAGGCCAACTGTAATTATACAGTTTATCAATTTCATCTTTAGTTAAAACAAAATTTTCATCTATGCTATTTATTCCATTAAGACCATCGTCCTTTAATACTTCATTTACAAAGTTATTAAATAGTGGTATTATATCCTCTCTTCTATCTCTTAGAGGAGGAATATTTATCTCCAAACTACTTAATCTATAAAACAAGTCAGCTCTAAATGTTCCCATAACTATTTTTTCAGTTAATGATTCATTTGTTGCTGCTATGATTCTTATATCTAAAGGTATTATATAGTCAGAACCAATTCTCATTATTTGGCGTTCTTCTATTACTCTTAATAGTTTTGTCTGAATATTAAAAGATAAACTATTTATTTCATCTAAAAAAAGTGTTCCTCCATGTGCAAGCTCAAATAGACCTCTTTTTCCACCTTTTCTGGCACCGGTAAATGCACCTTCTTCATATCCAAAAAGTTCACTTTCAAGCAAATTCTCTGCTATAGTAGCACAGTTTATTGCAACGAAAGGTCTGTCTTTCCTTCTACTTATATTATGTATACTATGAGCTATAATTTCTTTACCAGACCCACTTTCTCCATATAGTAGAGTTGTATAATCACTTTTTCCAATTTTTTTAGCTTCTTCAATAAATTCTTTAGTTAATTTATCTTTAAATAAAAAATCATCAAAAGTATATCTAGCATAAAGACCTTTTTGATTTAAATCAAATCTTATTTTTCTTTCTAAGTTTTGTAGTTTAGTTATATCTTGTATTATTCCCAAAACTCCATAAGTGCTATTATCTACTTTTATTAATGTAGTTCTAGTATTAACAATTAAATTATTTATATTTCTTATCTTTCTATCTTCTACATCATTTTTTTCATGTAAACAGTCTAACATCCACTCCATTTTTGGGAATACATCTAATATATATTTATTGAGTGCACATCTTCTTTCTACTTTAAGCATGTTTTTTGCACTTTCATTGTACAAAATTATACTACCATTACTATCTATCGCGATTACTCCATCTTTTATACCATCAAGTATATTTCTTAAAACTTCATTATTAAATTTTTCTTCACCTAATGTATCTAATAATTTCTTACAATACTCAACAGCTTCTCTTATAGATTCATCACTAGCAGTTGCAAATACACTATCAATGCCATATTGTCTTGCAAAAGAACAAGCTAGACCTCCACCTACTATTACAACTTCGTCTTTTTGGTCTATATATTTTACGACTTTACTTCTTATCTCATATTTAGATTCAAACCATTCCTCAGTTATCTCAGTACTTATTACATTTCTCCAGCCAACATAATCAAAGGAAACTTCATTATCTCCAAGAATCAATACCACTTTTTTAGAATATCTCTTTGCTATTTCTATTGCTCTTAAGAGGTCAGTCGATTTCATATTCATAGGTATAACAGGTACACTTACTGTATCTATTACTAAACTATAACCTCCACCTCTACCAATTATAGCTTGAGCACCTTTTTCAACAAGTATACGTCCTTGATTTTCCATTAAGTCTAAATTGAGTATGTCAATTATTATAGTTCCATTTTCTACATCTTCTTTATATAATTCTTCTATTCTTTCTTTTAATTCAATATCAGAGGCTATAATTCCTATTTTTTTTCGCAACAAAATCACCTCAATTTTAAATTATAATGTATTGATTTCTACCTGCTTTTTTTGATTTATATAGGTTTTTATCTGCATCTTCAATTAATACTTCAGCATCTTTTCTGCTACGGCACCTTTTTATACTTACTCCAGCACTTATAGTTATATAGTTTTTTACTTTAGAATACATATGTTCAATACCTTCAAATTCTAGAAGTTTAAAAACTCTTTTAATATATAATTCTATATTATCAATTTCTTCAATATCTACTGATTTTATAGAATCTACTAATATTAAAATTTCTTCGCCTCCGTATCTAATTATGTGTTCAGTAATGTCTATAAATACATTTCTTATAATATCAGTTACCTTTGTTATAACTTTATCTCCTGCTAGATGACCATAGTTATCATTATAACTCTTAAAATAATCTATATCTACCAATATCGCTACCATATTTTTTTCTCTAGTTCCATTAAATGAATCTAATTGTTCTTCTAAATATCTTCTATTATATAATTGAGTAAGTCCATCTTTTAATATATCATTTTCTAATTTTTTATTATTATCTACGAGTGCTTTTAAACTTTCTTGTTTTCTCCTAAGTTCATATTGTTTATGAATTCCTTGAGATGTTTTATAGGAATTATTTTTTTCCCATTTATCAGAATACCAATCCATACTTTTATAGTATTCTATCGCTAGTTTAAAATCCTTTTTTAGTTCATATCCATTTGCTATTAGACCATAAAATATAGACATTTTCTTAGGATTTAATGAACTTTTTTTAACCAAGTTTAAGCCTTTTAGATAACAGCTTATACCTTCATCTATATTACCAAATTTTATATATAAATCTCCATACAATTTATATATATAGTCTAGCTTAGAATTATATATAAAAACATCTCCAAAACTTTTATATATGTTTTTTGATAAAATCAAATAGGCATTTACCTTTTCAAAATTATAATCACTTTTCTTTAACTCAATTTCAGCTGAATATAAAAATATAAATGAGTATAAATAATCCTTATACACACCTTCAACAGCTTTCATCAACTTTATAGCTTTTACTAGAACATCTTCTGCTTCTTTATTCATATCTTCCTTTAAATAGGCCCATATAAGGTCTATTTTTATGGCTACTCTTTCAGTTAGTGATATTGAATTATTATTGTGTGCAACATCTAGCACATTTTTTATGTATTTTATGGCTTCTATATTATTTCCACTTTCTAAATAACACAAGCTTATTATACATTTACAAAAAGCTTCTATAGAATACAAGTTATTTTCTTGAGCCAACCTTAGGCATTCAATTAGATACTCCATACTCTTTATAAAGTTATTAAACAAATAAAGATAAACTCTTCCAAATATATAATTTGCTCTACTTACAAGGACTTTATTTTTTAAATTTTTAAAAAAAGATACTTCCTCTACTAAAGATATTACATCCGTTTTAGTCTTATATAATGCACTTATTTCTACACATAAACTCATATTAAACAAGACTAATAGCTCATTTAAGTGGTTTTGTTTTATGCTTTTTTTTGCTAAAAAATAAAAGTTATTTGCCTTATCATATTTTCTTATAGAAATAGCTGATAGTGTAAGATAAATATAAATCTTAGATATTATCTCTGCATTCTCTTTTGAGGGCAATTTTTTAATGTCTTTTAATGAATCCAGTAGATATTTGTATGATGCTTCTCTATCTTTTTTTATATAGTTTATGAGACTAATTAAATATAAAACATAAACTCTATTCTTAACTTCTATTTTTGTATTTAAAAGTTCTTTGTGATAATCCAAGATGTAGTTTAAATCTGTCAAATTCAGATAGAATTTAGTCAACATATCATATTCTATCTTTTTTATATTTCTCTTTAAATCTTCTATTGAACACCCTTTCAAATGAATCACCAATCCTATTTAAATAGTTAAAAATTTTTAAAATCATGATAATGCAAACATCGATTTCTACCACTTTGTTTGGCTTTATACAAGGCTTTATCCGCATTTCCAATTATCTCACTTATATCTATACTACTATTTTTACATGTATCAATACCAATACTAATTGTCAAATTATTGTTTAAAAATTTTTTTACACTTCTACATAACTTTCTTCCAAAGATTTTACTTTTTTTATAATCTTTACATATAGATAGTATCAAAAATTCTTCTCCACCATACCTTATTATAAGCATATCTTTTTTTAGATATTTTTTTATTATTGTTGTTATGTTTTTAAGAGCAATATCTCCATTATAATGTCCATAGGTATCATTATAGTTTTTAAAGTAGTCTACATCTATCATGAATGCAGTACTGTATTCGCTGACTTCTTGTCCTTCTAAAAAATTATTTAGAAAAACTCTATTATACGCACTTGTCAAATGGTCAATATATTTTTTCTTATCTAAATCAGTCTTTATTTTTCTCATGTTATTTATTTCTTTTTCAACATATTCGTACCTATAATTTAAAGAATCTATATAATTTCTATTTCTAGCTTTTACATACATCATTTTTAACTCATAATACATTTTAAAGTATTTCATACTCATTTCATAATCTTGAATCATTTCAAAACACATATATATATTCTTATATGCTAGTCTTACATAATTATAATTTTTAGCATTTTTAGATTTCTCAAATAGTTTTTTACTTGTATCTAATGCACTATTATAATCTCCAAAACAATAATATATCTTTACTTGATTATAAACTACTTCCAAATCATACAGTATATATTCTTCTTCACTTTTTATAATACTTAAGATATCTTTAGCTCTATCTAAATAACAGATTGACTGTTCAAATGAATTTTCATTACTTTTTGCATAATACATAGCTAAATTTATAAATAATCCAAACTTCTCAGTTTCTTTTAAATTATTATTTTTAATTTTTTCTAAGTACACTTCAGATTTTGCTAAATTATTTATCGCTTCAGGATAGTTTTTAGTTTTTATTAATATCTTAGTTATATTATTTGACGCTCTATATTTTTGTATTGTATCTACATTTATATATTTTTTATTACTTATTACTTCATTAAAACAGTCTATCGAGCCTTCATAATTTTCAAATGAACACTCACATTCACCTATTTTTATATTACATAATGAAGACACGTCCATATCCTTTAATAAATCTGCATATTTTCTTGCCTGTAAAAAATTTACTTTAGCTACTATAGCATCATCTAAAAACAAAAAATATATTTTACCAACAATAAAAAAATATATTTTTTTACAATTAAAATCGTTAATTTCTTTTACCTTTATATATAAATCTTCTATTTCTTTAATTATTATAGAAGATTCTATGCATTTACTTGCCTTAATGTAAATCAGTTGTGATTTGAAAATAATTTCTTCAACCGAACAATTATTATCGTTACAAATAACATTAAATTTATCTATATGTAAATTTGCCTTATTTATATTTTCATTTTTTAAACCTAAAATAGCTATTTGTGAATAAAACCTCGCTAGAAATTTATAATCTTTAGGTAAGTATTTATCAATATATTTATAGGAAATCAAAATATACTCTTTCATTTTTTCACTAATCCCTTGAACACCATATAATAAAGCCAGCAAAAAATTTGATTTTAATAACATCAAACTATTTTGTTCAGTTTTATAGCAATCGATTGAATTCTTTACTACATCAATGTTATTTTCAATAAAATCATTATTATTCAATAATCTTTCATTCAAGGTTAACCTAAACATTAAATCTAAAATTGTATCATCTATCTCTTCCAAACATTTAATATATATTGTAACTCACCTCCGACTTACATTATCTCATAAAATTAGTAATTTTCCATACTATTTGATAAAAAAGTCAGTGTCTCAATTTAGAAATTTCTCCTAAATTAAGACATACTTTACATTAAACCATACAATTTTCTACCTGAACTATATAATCCTGACAATTTTCGCAAATTATCACGCTCACAATATAACTATTATCAACTTTATTTGCTCTTGATAATTTATTAAAAGATAACCCCTTATAGTCACTAGATATGTTACTTATTACATATTTTCCATCTTTACTGAAAATATAAAAATGATATTCTAAGAAAGGAAAGAACTTTTTCTTTTCTTTCACTCCTTCCAAACATAATGGACATGCTTCTTGATAATATTCTATGTCAAAATCAACCTCTTCTGTTTCATTAAGTATATCAATTATTTTTGAAACAGTTATTCCTTGAATTGGATTTTCTTCATCATTTATTAAAGCACTACAATTCTCTTCTTTTAACAAATATTCCTTATCATCATATATAAACTTGTATAAACTCATATTATATCCTCCTTATAATTATTAATCTCCAAGTTATTCTACCACTTAAATAACCTTAATAAAAGTAATTGTTTATAATATCTCCAATTAATTAAATCTTGTATACATATATCGTCATACATTTACATTAATCAATTGTCTCAAAATCCAAGTTTACGCTTTAAATATCCAGTTTTTCAAAACCTATTGTCAAAACTTACTTTAGCTATTAATATAAGGATATAAATATAGAACTGCATAGATGTGACACGCTCAAATATTTTATATGATACGATTTAGTATCTAAATTTATATATTGTATATAGGGGGAGATATATATGTATAAAGATAAAAGTGATGAATGTATACACTTAATGACTGCCTACATTGATAGCATAAGTGGATATTATTCATTTATTGACACACAGTTAGATGATTTTATGGTTAGATATGGAGAAAATATTGTTGATTCAAATTTACACAGTATAATGATGTTGCTCTGTAAATGGGGATTAGCGTAGCATTTTGAGAAACTTTTTTGTATATTGTATTCTATATTATATATTCATTAATAAAAAAAGGATTGACATAAATTTAAGGACTATAGATAGATTTTCAAAAAAATCTATCTATAGTCCTTTTAAAGTTTCTCAAAATGTATACTTGAATAAACACCATTTATTTTTCTATAATTAACTTAGCTCATATGCTATACTTTAAGTATCTACAACAATAAAAAATATCTAATATGTATTATCTAGTTTAACTCATCATAATATCATTTCTACACTTACAATTAAGATATTTTCAATATAGTACTACTCAATTTTAATATTATGAAAAGGAGAGTTTTTATATGAATTATAATGAATTGTTAAAATCAGCTAGAGAGAACTTTAATGGAACATGTAAAGTCTGTAAAATTTGTAATGGATTAGCTTGTGCTGGAAATGTTCCTGGCATGGGAGGCAAAGGAAGTGGTTCATCTTTTATTGAAAATAGAAAGAGTCTAGAAAAAATAAAGATAAATATGAGAGTAATACATAGTGTTTCAAACCCAGATACTTCTATAGAATTATTTGGTAGAAAAATGAGTTCTCCTATATTTGCTGCACCTGTATCAGGTACTATATTAAATATGGGTGGTAAAGTTTCTGAAAAAGAATACATAGAACCTGTCGTTAGAGGCTGTTCCAATTCTGGAATTTATGCTATGGTTGGTGATACCAATGTGGATACTTTTTTATTGAATAATTTAGATGTATTAAAAGATAATGATGGAAATGGAATTGTATTTATAAAGCCTTGGAAAAATTCAAAGATAATAGAAAAAATTAGATTATCTGAAGAAGCAGGTGCTTTTGCGGTTGGTGTAGACCTTGATGCTTGTGGATTGATTAATAATCAACTTCAAGAGAATCCTTTTTCTCCTAAGACGATTAGTGAGATTAGAGAATTGGTTGAATCTACTAGATTACCTTTTATTATAAAAGGAATTATGACTGTGGATGATGCTTTGATGGCTGTAGAGTCTGGTGCTAGTGCTATTATTGTTTCAAATCATGGAGGAAGAGTACTTGATTATACTCCTGGTACTTGTGAGGTACTTCCAGATATAGCTAAGGCTGTAAAAGGAAAGATAACAATACTTGCTGATGGTGGTGTTAGGACTGGTGTTGATGTAGTTAAGATGCTTGGATTGGGTGCTGATGCTGTTTTGATGGGAAGACCTTTTGTTACTGCTTCTTTTGGTGGTGGTCTTGATGGTGTTGAGTTTTTTATAGATAAGGTTAGGAATGAGTTATGTGAGACTATGATTTTGACTGGTTGTCAAGAGATTAAGGATATTGATGGTAGGGTTATATGGAAGTGATTGTTATATATTCAATCAAATAATTTAATAAGCTTCTTGAAAATATATATTTTGTTCTTTAAAAATATAATTAATTATATATAAATATCTAGATATTTAAAATAAGGCTAGGATTTTTATAATCATAGCCTTATTAATAAACACTTAATTATCACTTCAAAAATAAATTAGACAAGTAAAAACAAAAACTATTACAATTTAAAATTTTTTGTGCAATAGCTCTCTTTTTCTAAAGATTTCTTCCAGCTGCATCCCAAGTACTTTTTCCAACAACACCATCTCTTGTTAAACCAAGTCTTCCTTGAAGCGATTTTACTGCATTATATGTTGCATCTCCAAATTTACTATCATCATCAATGCTAGAACCAACAATTCGTCTACATAAAAGTTGCACTAAATGAACAGGATTACCAGATGTAGTATGACCATATCCTACTGTATAATTATTTCCATTTACAGTATAACTCATAGGGCCAGTAACTTGAAAAATCAAATCGTCTTTGTATCTAATAATATATGTTTTTGGATCAATATAATTTTCTGGATTATCTTTATCTATAGAATCTTCATTAACAAAAATTATATCATCTTTGGATGGTTTTATCTTTAATTCTTCACATTTTTTTTCATAATCATCTTTTACAGATTGTGGTGCATTTTCATAAGTAAATTCGTAACCAGTTATAGTACATGAATTTATTGTTTTCCCTCCACTATCTTTTGATACACTTACATCGTCATTGGTATTTGCAAATACCACACTCGTAGACATTAGAGTTAAACAACTCATAACTACTAAAAATTTTTTTAAACTTTTCACTTCAAAATTCCTCCCTATTTATTAATTTTAATTTACAAAGCCTATACCAATATCATCTTCTTCTTTAAGATTTACTCCTGATTTTTCTAAAATCCCTATATTTCTTAAAGAAGTTGGATTATTAAAGCTAATACTTTCAAAATCAAAATATGTAACTGAAAATAATGTAAACATAATTAATAATACCAATAGTCCATTTCTACCTTTCGTCTTAACAATACTATCAAGTCTCTTTTCTAAATTCGTCTTATTAAATTCAGTAGTCAAAACTCCACTATTATAATTCTTACTTAGCTTAATTGACTTTATAAGTGCTAATGCATACTCCTTTTTATCCTTTAAAGAACAATCAGACAAAACACTTTCATCACAACATAATTCACAATCTAGATTTACTTTATTGCTCATTATATAAACAAGTGGATTAAACCAATATATTATTTTGACAGACAACACTGCAAACTTTATCAAAATATCCTTGTTCTTAAAATGCATTAATTCATGTTTTAAAATCCAAGTCAACTCATCCTTACTATAAGGATAATCTGGCAAGAATATATATGACTTAAATAATCCCATACCTGCTGGACTTATCAATTCATCAGAACCTCTTAACTCAATTTTCTTTTTTATATTTAATTCTTTCAACAAATTTTTATAGATACAGTTTGCATCATTATCTTCAATATCATAAGATACATCAACAACAAGATTTTTAAATTTTGTATACTTTACAAAGGTATAAACTGCAATGACTATGGTTACAAGTATCCATAAATAAGATAAATACAGCATAATATTATTGCCCATAGAAATGTCAGTAACTCCATTACCTATTACATTTCTCTTAGGCTCTTTTACTTCATACATTATTGTATAATTAAATAGAAAAAGTAGCATTCTAAAAACTATTATCAACCAAATATAATAATTGAATCTCTTACTAAACTTCTTAAACACATATCTTTTCAAAAATAATAATAGACAAATACCAAGACTACATATAATAGCTGTCTGTATAAGATTGTCAAAGATGTACAACATATAATTATTCATCCTTTAAATTATCAAAATAACTTTCTAAAAAATCCAGCTTATCTCTGCCTAAATTTTCATCCTCATGTAATGCTGAAATTAAACTTGTAAAAGAATCATCATGTATATTGCTTAGGAAATCCTTTGTCTCAAAGCTTAAATATTCTTTATGTTTTACCACTATTGTGTAATGTGTATATCTGTCTATTTTTTGAGCATCTAAGAATCCTCTTTTTACTAGCCTTGATAAAAGTGTCAGTGTTGTGGTTTGTTTCCAGCCATATTCTTGTTCCATTGCTTCAATAACATCTTTTGATGTCACTGTAGTATCTACTCTCCAAATAAATTTCATTACTTTTAGTTCTGCTTGTGGTATTTTTTTTATCATTATTTACACCTCCCCCAAAACTCCCGCTAACATAATTCTACAACACGTGAATTTTTTAGTCAAACAATTTATGAAAAAAATGTGAATTTTTGTATTTTTTGTTAATTTTCTAATTTTTATACCATATTAAAAGTTAGATTTAGAAATACACTTTTCTAAATATTTTACTTTTTATATGTTTAATTACAATAATGTATAGTAATTTTTTTATACTAAATTTTTTTCATAAGAATGTCTATATTTACACACAAAGGATATTATAATACTTTTTTTTAAAATAGACTATACTAATCAGCAAATAAATTTTAATAATTTCTTTACTGTCCCTTTATTACACACGTATATTTGTTTTATATTGATTATTTTCCAATTTTAATTATCAATTTATTTATGAACCTTAATAATTGAAAGTATAATACTATTAAAAAATTTGACTTTTGCAAAATATGATATAATTTTAAATAAACAAAATTGGAGGTTGATAGTGATTATAAAAGTGAGCTTTGGTGGAGATTACAATACTGATTACATAGAAGTCCCTAGTGACATTAATTTGAAAAAATATGAAATTAGAGATAAATTCTATAATTGGATTGATAATACAGAAGAAGAACATCCTTTCTGGGAATATGAAAATGGAATTAGAATTGGATTAAATTATAGAGGAAATGCAATTGTTTATTGGCTAAATAATTGTATTCTAAAAGATGCTAAGTGTAAGTCAAAGTTAATTGAAAGTTTTTCTAACAAAAGTCTAGATTATGATTTAATGATAAAGTTATAGAATATATAATTTAGCTTTTCAAATATGTATACTTAAATTAATTACATACCTTATTGAGTAAATTTATTTGGAGTTATATCTTTTTAAAGCTATAAAAGTTAAAAAGATATAATAAAAAACCCTTAAAATACTTTGATTTATTATTTTAAGGGCTTTTATTATATTATAAATTTTTATTTTCTATCTATAAAATCTAATTATTTATAAAGTGTTTTAAATTTATAACTTTTTTGCTATCTCATAATATAAACATAAATTTTCACTAGTTTCATAGTTGTCCATATCAATACTTAATTTATTTATTACTTTTTAACTCTTTTAATATTACACAATTCCTTTGAAATTTCTTCAAATCTACTCTCATCCTCAATAACAAATATCTTCACTAGAATACCTCGTAAAATTTAAAACAATACTACCTTCTGCATTTTATACAATAAAACAATTGCCACCAAATTACAACTTTGGTGGCAATATGGTGGCAAAACAGTTTTTTATTATATATCACTAGACTGAAAACACTAAAAACACTAGATTTTATATTTTCTTAATCAATTTCCGACTTAAAAGGAGTGTCATCAGCTTTAGCTATTCTATATTCCTTATCAGTTATATAACCAAGCTCATGCATCTTATACAATACAATTAATTGTCTCTTTTTAGCCTCTCCATGGTCAATATACCTTGCAGGATTATTTGTCATACCAGCCAACATAGCACATTCAGATAAATTTAACTCACTAACTTTTTTACCAAAATACACTTCAGCTCCCTTTGCAGCTCCATATGCATTTTTACCTAAATACATATTATTTAAATAAGCTTCAAGAATTTCATCCTTACTCATAATCTTATTCATCTGCTTAGCATTATACATATCCCTTATTTTTCGTTTCATAGTTTTATCATCACTAGTAAGCAGATTTTTTGAAACTTGCATATCTATAGTACTTCCACCTTGTGTTGTATCTGTAAATACATTATTGAGTACTGACCTAGTTAAAGAAATAACATCTACTCCTTTATGCTTATAAAATCTCTCATCTTCTATAGAAACTATAGCATGCTTTAAGTCATTTGGCATTTGCTTTATGCTTACAACTTCACTACTTATATATTTAGACCTAATTAATTTTTTAGTGACTTCAGGTGACCCTTTTATAGCCGAAACTGTAAATATTGCACCTGCTACTGAAAGTATAATCAGAGCAACTAGCATAATAGATAACAATGCTCTAGCTATCTTAATCCTTTTTTGTTTTTTTCTTTTTTTACTTTTTAGCTTTTTCTCTCTTTGCTTATAATCAACTCTTCTTCTTTCTCTTTGATTGTAATCTGTATTTAAAGGTCTTACATTATCTCTTGTAAAACTATCTCTTTCTCTTTTTATAAGATTCTGTGAATCTACTTTTTCACTCATTCTTTTACTAGAGCTTGTCTTAGAAGTTTTATTTTTTTTATTTGTTGAAGTATAAGAATGTTTAGATTTTTTATTACTATCTTTACTATTATTTACTTTTTTACGTCTTATTTTATTATTATCATCATCATCGTAATAACCCATTTTAGTCTCCCTTCTTTATACTAAGGTACATTATACATTGTTCTACAAAATAAATCAAAGAACAAAATTGTAAGTTTAAGGGTCAATTTTATAAAGGATATTTTCACTAATTTTCTCTATATTTAAGATTAATATTCATCTTTTATTTTCAAAAATAGTTTTGCAGTTGCTAAAGTGTCACTGTCAGCTCTATGAGCATTTATATTCTCTATATTGTAATAAGCACAAGCTGTTTCAAGCTTCTTATTTTTTCCTTTATAACTTTTACATTTTTTTAATAATTCTAGTGTACATATATAATTGTTTATTGGTTCTAAATCTAATATTCTAAGATAGTAATTTAAAAACTTTAAATCAAACTTTGCATTGTGTGCAATTATAGTTCTATTTCCTATGTATTTTCTAAATCTAGGTAAAACCAATTCTAGAGGCTCTTCATTTTCTACCATTTCATTACTTATATGTGTCAATTCTGTTATAAATGAAGAAATTATACCTTTAGGTTTTATCAATCTTGAGTAGTTTTTTACAATTTCGTCATTTTTTATTTCTGTTATTCCTATTTCTATTATTTCACAACCTTTATATGGATCTAAGCCTGTAGTTTCTAAATCCACAACTACATATTCATTCATATCTCTTCTCCTTATTATCAAATGGATATATTTATATTCTATATTTATGTAATAGACTAATCAATACTTAATTTTATACCATATAGAAAGATTTTACAAATTACAACATATATATATTATTTTTCCATTATAAATAAAGATTATTTTTTTATAATCGCTAGATTTTCACTTTATTATTATTTAATCTATTTCGATAAATATTATTTATCTCCTTATTGTTTAAATCTTTAAGGTCTAAATTTTTACATTGTTCATCATCTTCCCATATTCCTGCCTGTTTATTTCCATCATTTTTATATAATATACCTTTACCATTTTTCTTATTATCTAAAAAATATCCCTTATAAATATCATTATTTGGATATGTCAATTTTCCCAAACCATTTTTTAATCCATATTTAAATTCTCCTGTATATATTGAGCCATCTCTATAAGTATACTTTCCTATTCCATGCATCTTATCATCTTTCCATAATCCTTCATATCTTTCATTACTTGAAAAAAGATATATTCCAAATCCATTTTTCTTTCCATCAACAAACTCACCTTTATACAGGTCTCCATTGTCATATTTGAATACTTTTTCTTCTTTTAACTTTTTATTACTATTGTTGCTCTTAGTTTTGTTGATATTATTAATTTTTATATGTACATCTTCTCTTCTCGTTTCAATCAAATCTCTATCATACCTAAATCCTTTTTTCAATTTATTTTTCTGATTAACTTTTTTCTTATTAATAAATACTCTTGTTAGTTGAATAAATATAAATGCAGACGATAAACATATAAATACACATAGTATCGTTCTAAAATAGCTAGTTATACTTTCCATAATAAATCACCCTTTAAAAATTTATTTAAAATACCTAATACAATATATATTTTTATTAAGTGATATTTATACTTTTATAATAATATATTGAATAAAATTAATATTAAAGTTATTTGTGTTAAAATAAGGTCACTATAAAATTAATAAATTGAGCTTCTAATTAACATAAAACTATTTATAAAGCATATTTAACTATTTCAAATAAACTTTTTTATCTAGATAACTGATTTTCTATGAGCAAATAAAAAAATGAACCCTATCAAATAGAGTTCATATTTTTTACTATATTTATTCTTTTACAAGAACTTTTATAATTTCTGAAATATACATAGTGTGATAATCCTTATTTGGATACCACTTTTTATCATTTTCTTTAGCATCGAAATTTTCTGGTGGCATAGTATCATGATACAATTTCTTACATACCATAATCATATTAGCTTCTTCAAAAGCTACAGTATCATCTACAAAATATGGTGTAAGTCCTGCTTTTTCTACTTTATTTATATCTCTACCAGAAATAGTTCCACAGATATTTAAAGCCTCTCTATAAGTTTCATCAAAAAATGCAATTGTAAATGTATCATTATTATCTACAAATTCCTTTGTATATCTCTGTGGTCTTATGTAAGTTGTAACAACGTTTTTACTCCAGTATACTCCGACACCACCCCAGCTAGCAGTCATTGTGTTAAATTTTTCTGAATCACCAGCTGTTATTAGCAACCATTCTTTACCAATCTTAGTAAATGGATTAAACTGTAATTCCTCAATTTTCACTTCTCTAAAGCTCATGACTTCATCCTACCCTTCATCTTTTAATATATAAACTAATAGTTAAATTTTTGAATATATCTACTCTTATAATACTTTTTTTAATTGTCTTACATATTCATGTAAATTATAATACAACAAATCAATTACTTTCGCAAGAAATAGTTTCTATATTTTATAACAGCAAAATATCACTAAAATATATTAATTATAAAACAGATACTATATTTCTTAAACTAAAAAAATGTAGAAAGTATACATCCTTTCCACATTTTTTATTATTTTATATATTTTTATATCAATTTAGTTCTATCTAACTTTAATCTTATAAAAAATTATCATAGTCATCAAATTTTATTATATTATATATAATTTCCTATACCTTGTTAACAGCATCTAAATTATTATCTTTATTGATATATATTTTTTCATTATATAAATCTTCATCAAACATTTTTATTATATTTTCTACTTCATACTTATACTCATCTTCATGCACTCTATAAAGCATTAAATCTTCTAGCAAATCTTTCATATCAAAATATACATCTTCTAATAAGTAAAAATAACCTTCTTCTATATCTTTCAGTTTATCTATAGTATCCAATTTCTTGCTTATATCTTTCATAACCTCTAAATTTTGTATATTTATATTTATGATTGTTAATAAGTACATTCTCACAGTTTTTATTATTTCGATAGAAAAATCTACAATATTATAATTTCCTTCTTTATTATACAGAGACTCCTTAAATTTATTAAAACAAGTATCTAAGTCACAATTTATGTCGTTAAATGGTGGTCTTATTATATCTCGTATTATCAAAAGATTTTGTATATCAATATTATTTGTTATTGCTTCATCCAAAACAAATAAATTATATGCGTCATTTAATGGGTCATGAGCATCTCCACTAAATTCTAAATTTGCAAATTCAAGTAAGTTTTTTAATGATATATAGTTCATACATCTCATACCACAATTTATATATTTTTCTTTTATATCTATAAATAAATCCCTAATATTATTTACAAATCTTGGATGATTATTCTTCTTAGAACTTCTCATATCAGTATTATTAAAACATGTCAAATCTAAATTGCCAAAAGTATATATTCCTTCAATTTCAGAAAATATGCCTAACCATTTTTTAAACTTTCTCATGACCTCTTCATAACTTGGTGCATTCTTCAATTCTTCTGAAGATATATGTGTTAATTCCTGTATATGAGGATACAATTCTTCATTACTTACTGGCTTTATTAAAGATTTAAATTTATCAATATTTTTTGTCTTTTCATCATACATAACTGCTCCAATTGCAATTATATCAGAATTTAAT
This sequence comes from Clostridioides difficile, assembly GCF_001299635.1. Taxonomy (GTDB): domain Bacteria; phylum Bacillota; class Clostridia; order Peptostreptococcales; family Peptostreptococcaceae; genus Clostridioides; species Clostridioides difficile_A. Next base: position 113,502 of record NZ_JRHN01000043.1, read on the forward strand.
ACTGCCCTCTTTGATTTAGAATTTGGCATATTCATTTCAAAGTCTACATATACTCTTTTCAATATAAACACCCTTTCCAATTGTTTATAGTGATTCTTTTTAATTATTTTTATTCAAAATCTTCTAAGAAAGAATGTTTCTCCCCATTTTGTTGCCAACCAAGTATTGAATCAAGATTTACATTTTCTGCTGCCTTAAATATAGATTTCTCTACATTTTTAAAATTTGGCTCTAAACTTTTTATTAAGTCTTTTATTTCATATCTCTTGTTTCCTGTTTTTTTAGCTGCAACCATACATGCACAATTTAGTGGCCATATACCACTATTTTGAATAAATCTTATAATATGCTCTTCTCTTATATAATAAAGTGGTCTTATGATTTTTATACCTTCAAAATTAGTAGAATTAAGTTTAGGAAGCATTGTTTTAAAATTACCAGCACACAATAAATTAAGCATTGTTGTCTCTATTACATCATCATAATGATGACCTAATGCAAGCTTATTACATCCTAACTCTTCTGCCTTTGAATATAATGCCCCTCTTCTCATTCTTGCACACATATAACATGGATAATCTTTTGCTATTTCATCTGCTATTTCAAATATTCTTGAATCAAATAAATGTATTGGTATATTTAGGTACTCACAATTATCTATAAGTAATTGTCTTATATTTGCATGATATCCAGGGTCCATAGCAATAAACTCAACATCGAAATTAACTTGTCCATGTCTTTTTAACTCCTGAAACATTTTAGCCATAAGAATACTGTCTTTTCCACCAGAAATTGCTACAGCTATCTTATCCCCTTCTTCAACTAATTTGTAATCTCTTATTGCTTTCATAAACTTTGACCATAAATTTTTTCTATATTTTTTTATTATACTTTTTTCTATATCTCTTACTGGAAGTCTTTCCTCAAAAGGAACTATAATTTCACAGCCTTTTCCTGATAGCTCACTCATTTAATCACCTCATATATTTATGTTAATAATATTTTACAAAAAAGTCTACCTTCATCTATAAAATACTATAATTTTCACTTTAATTTCAACAAATAATTTATAATTTTCAATAACACATAAACTTATAATAACATAAATAACCTCTTTCTTTTATTATCTTTTTTATTTTTCTCATTTAATATTTTATTATGAGTAACGATTTTTAAATGACTGAATATTATACACTAGATAGACTTACCTATCTATTCACAACAAGGAGGTTTTCAACTTGGAAAATAAGACTAGAGATATCAAAAAAAATTGTGGTCCATCTTTGGCTAGACCATACATTAATAATCAAATTTTCACAGAAATGTACTGCCTTTCTGATGCATTAAAATTTGGAACTATATTCCCAGAACTAAACTTATTAGAATCTGAAATGTACAACAAAGAATTATATGCTAAGCCAAAAAAATTTAGAGGAGGTAGAAGATAATGAAAGATTCATCTAGAGCTGAACTTATGAGAAAAATTCAGGAGACATCTTTTGCATGTGTTGATATGAACTTATATTTAGACAATCATCCTGATGACAAAAATGCTATCAACACTTACAATTCATTATGTAACCAATTTGCGCAAGCTAGATATGCTTACGAAAATAAATACGGTCCTTTAACTAACTTTGGGTATGCTCCAAGTAGATGCCCTTGGCAATGGGCTGACCAACCTTGGCCTTGGGACAGAGAATTTAATTATTAGACATCAAGTATTGGAGGATTGAAAATTCATGTGGATATATCAGAAAACTATACAACACCCAGTTAATATAAAAACTTGCGACCCTAGAATGGCTAAATTTCTTATAACTCAATTTGGGGGACCAAATGGAGAACTTGCTGCATCTTTAAGATATTTAAGCCAAAGATATACAATGCCTACTGGCAATATGCGTGCACTTTTAACAGACATTGGTACAGAAGAATTAGCTCACGTTGAGCTTATATGTACTATGGTTTATCAGTTGACTTCTGATGCAAGTCCAGAAGAATTAAAAGCTGCAGGTCTTGGTTCAAACTATGCACAAAATGGATATGGAATTTATCCAACAGATGCTAGTTATAATATAAACCCATCATTAAGATAGGTTTATATTATCATACTAAATCTAATAATGTCAATATATTTAGTATATATTTAATTGTATATTTACTTCATCTTGACTAATTACTATTTTATTAACTAAATCTTGTAGCATCACTTTTCTTTCTTCATCTATAGCATTATCAAATGAGTATTCAAAGTCTTTATACTTATCTAATAAATACATTGCATTTGATGTCGTATTCTTTAAGTCTTGAAGTTCCTTATTGTAACCTTCTAGTTGATTTTTCAGTTCTTCTATTTCTATTTCTAATTTCTTTATCATGTTACTTGGTATACTTATATCTATATTACTATCACCCATGAATATTTTTTCTACTTCATTCATAGCACTATCAATTGCTTTTTTCTTTTTTTCAATAGTTTTAGTAATTGCATTAATGTTAGTTATTATTATACTTGAACTATTTGTTATTTTTTCATTATATCTTTTTTCTAGTTCTTCAATAGAAATCTTATTCATTATAGATTTTATATTATCTATTAATATAGGTTCTATTTTAGTGCTATTAAAATTCTTTGTTATCTCTGCTTTTACATCTTTACAATGCTTACACCTATAAGTATGAACCCTTCCATGTTTAGTATTTACATAGTCTATATTTAATTTTCTCTCTATCCCATCTTCACACTTATGATATAACAAACCTTCAAATGGTATATTTGTTCTATTTGTATATCTATTTATACCTCTATTATTTCTACTCTCTGCACGTTCTTCTGCTTTTTTGAATAATTCATCACTTATAATTCTAAGGTGTGGAAAATCTAATAGTTCACCTTGGTACTGTTTCTTACCTCTATATATATTGTTTTTTAATATACTAAAAACTTTTACCTTAGTCCACTTTTTACCACGTTTTAATATGTTTTTTTCTTCTAATAATTCAAGTGTCTTTTTATATCCAAAATCTATATAACTTTCAAATATTAATTTTACTATGTGACTTTCTTCTTCATTTATTACAAGTTTTTTATCAACTACCTTATATCCAAAGTTAGGAACTCCACCAGTATATGCGTTCTTTTCTATAGTTGCTCGTAATCCACTTTTAACTCTCATAGATGTCTTTTTACTTTCATAGTTAGCAGTCCAAAACTTTACTGCTTGAATTAAATCACTTGTATCATTATCTTCATTTATGACACCTTCCGTTACTGACACAATTCTTACATTCTGTTCTTTCATAATAGACATAAATGAAAGCATTTCTAATCTTCTTCCTATCCTATCGCTTGAGAAAACCACTATTGTATCTAGTTCACCATTTAAAGCCATTTGTATAAGTTCCTGTAAACCTTCTCTATTCTCAAGTTTAGTCTTATATCCAGATACGCCTTGTTCCTCTATAGTTTTATGAACCGTTATATTATTTTCTTTTATATATCTATCTATGCCGTTTTTTTGACTTTCAAAATCCTGCATGTCTGTACTAACTCTTAGAAGTACTACATTCTTTTTCACATGTTACACCTTCTTTCTTCTCTAGTTCTAATCTTTTTATTATATTAACTATAATATCATGAAAATGGTCTTTATCAACCTCTTTATCACTATAACTAATAGTTACTTTCATATCTTCTATTTTAACTTTTTTCATATACTCAACCTCCGTTATCTTCTAAAAGGCTCTAATATAAAATATGAAATTTGTTGCTAATGTGTTAATATTCATATCTTATTTTTCCTTGTAATACACATAACGGATAAAGTTTTATAAAAGTAAAAATGTATCACAAAATTTTGTGATACCTTTTAAGATAAAAATATAGTTTATTAAAAGTATGATTTTATTCTAATTTATATATAGAATATTTCTTAAATTAAATAATATTATCTATATGTTATGTTATAATTTTCTTATATTAAAATACTATCTATGGAGTGTGCAATCTAATATGAAAGATATTAAATTTGAAGATTATATATTGTTAGGATGTAATGCGTTACCAGAAGAATTGCAAGTTGATTTTTTAGATTATTTAAAATATATTAGTTATAATAATTTTGTTAATCTAGAATCTCAAATTAATGAAATGTTTAATTTTAAAAAACTTCCAAACCGTAATCCAGAACAAATTATTGAAGGTATATTAGCCACATCGCCTAAAGAGTTAGATAAAAAGAGGATGGATAAAAATTATTATTCTTGTAATGCTTTATGCTTAATTGAAACAATAAAGATGATTTATAATCCTCAGTTGTGTAATGCATTAAGTAATGAAAATGTACCCAAGCATGTTCTAGATAATTATAAACATATATTAAAATATATGCTTTTGGATTTAGGAGAGTTAAATAATCTTTACAACAATAATATAAAAAATAATTTTAAGTATTCTAGTAACATCGATTCAAGGTATATCCATTATTCCTCTGTTCATCAAGTTTTACGACAATCTCTATTTGGACAATTTTCATTTAATTCATTTTGTGATATGGAAATATCTTCATCTATTGCAGTTATTCGTCAACTTATAGAGTTGAGAATCAGAAGAGCATTTGGAGTTATTTCTTATATTGAAAAAGATAGCGGTAAGTTATTACCATTAGAGTTGTCATTAATATTTGAGCGTGTGAAAATTTATAAAGATAAAATTACACTTCCAATAAGTATAGAAAATATAGAGCGAATTTATAGGTGGTCAAATATGTATGTACACTCTGGCAAATGTGAATTATCTTGGATTCCGTATTACCTTGAAAATATATTAAGGTCACTTAGCTTTGGTGAAAAGACACAAACTGGATGGGATGTTAAAAATTCAATTGTTGTACCCGAAAATATTATTTGTAAAATACATAAAGATTTATTAAAAGATAAGCCACGATTAGATATTTATTCTTGCCGTTTAGAATGTGTTCATAAACTTTAATTTTAAATAAAATATCGAATTTATAACAAAAAAAGTAATAGCAGTATAAAATAAACTACTATTACTTTTTAATATTATTGATTCTTTAATTGCTCTATTTCTTTTTTGCTATTTTCTATGCTATCTTTATCTCTTTCTTCTTCACTTTTCATAAAATCCATATCAGTTACACTACAATATGTAACACTATTATCTAATCCCATTTTATATACAACCCCACCTACATCTAGCATTTGTTCCTCTGTTAGTTCCTTTGGTATCATACCTACTAATGTACATTCCTGACTTGAGCCATCTGCTATAACACCTTCTTGGTCATATCCAACCATATTTTCAACCTGTATATTCCCTAACTCGGTATTGTTAAAAACAACTTCTAAATATGGTAACAATTTATAGTCTATATTTTCACCTACTGCAGTTATTGTTGGCTTTATATAGACAATCGTAACCCCATCTTCTTCATCTATATTTTCCAACCATATTTTACTTTTAACCTCATTCATTTCTAGAAGATTATCATTTTTTAATGTTGTATATAAATTTCCTTCTCCATATAAATTAACTACTGTCTTACTACTACAACCTAATAATGAAATACCTATTACTGATGTCATTGCTAAAAAACCTATTTTTTTTAATAAACTCATTTTTTATCTCCCTATGATGATTATAATTTCTATACTATACTACCATATATAATATATCATTTTTTGTCATATATTGTCATGTATCGCAATAATAAAACTACGATTTTATTTTAACTTTATGTTATATGTGTAACATCCAGATTTGGAATATAAACACTACCATCTTCATATCTATATACATTACCTAATGATTGAAGATTATACGCCTTTCCATCTGCCTTATTGAATCCTAATAGTTCTCTACTTTCTTGGTCTGTTAGTAATCCAGATTTAAATAACTCTAAGACTGTAGCACTGTGTTCTTTAAATGAACCTCTAAGGACTTCCGAAGTATCAAATGCTATATAGCATCCTTGCTTTTTTTCTGATTCTAATAACAGAATTTTAGAGAATGACTGCTCAAAGTTTTCTGCTATTCCAAGTAATACGTTTTTGTGTAGATTATCCATGTCACCAATTTCTTTTATACCGAATGACTGTAGCAGGAATTTATTTAATAACTCCTTTTGACCTAATAAATCTGCATCCTTGGCATTTAATGTGTTAGTTGGTACATATTTTGCACTATCTATGCCAGACAAAACCATTACATTAGAACTATCATACCCAGTATGCATTGTTTTTATATCTTGTTTTAACTTCTCAAACATTTCTCTTTTCATGCCATTTTGACCAAATGCTAAAATACCATTTAATCTTACATTTGATACTAGACTTGAAACGTTGGCTCTATCCATGTGTAAACTTTGCTCTAACAACTCATTACATTCATCGATTAAAGCTCTACCAATAAATCTATCATCTAATTGATTTCCAACCACAATAATATCTGTAAACTCTGGTGTAATCTTTCTTTTATCATCTTGTATAGTTACTTTTACATCTAAAACTTGATTATTTGAATTATACATCTTCTCAAATGTAATACTGCTAGGTTTTATATATTCTATAGATTCTATAGTATTGCCATTTCGATTAACTAAGGCGTATGCATTCCCCTCTACAAGATAATCAAAAACCATATCACGCTTTAAATTACACGCGGTACTTAAAAAGTGGTTCTCTTTATTTAATAGATAATCTAAATCATGTGATATGTTCTGAATCCCATTTTCGTCTAATTGTTGTACCCTCAATGGCATACTAGACACTAACCCCATGCAAGTATCTATAAGGTATTTCGCACTAGGTATATTTTTAATGTTATTTCTATCGATTCTAACATTTATTACATTATTATTTATTGTGTCAACCGTTTGTTTTGGTTGTGTTTCTACATTTGATTTTACTAATATTTTATCAAATAAACCCATTTATATTTTCATCCTTTCATCTTCAAAAAATAAGGATACAAGGATTAAATCCTCATACCCTTGTATTTTCTATGCTACCCTTTTAGTTACTTTTGCTAATACTGTTGCCCCATTTAATGTTGCAAATGCATCAGTTTGACTTATTGCTCCACCCATGTAAGATGTACCAAACATGTTAACCATACCTTTAGATAATGATTGATAATCTTTATCTACTTTTGTTATTTCAACGTTTTGATGCATTACAACTGTATACCCTTCAAAGTTTCCTATAGTTATTTCATTGTCTGGCATTTCTGCAACTACTTCAACTGGTACTCCTAATACTGTGTAACCTGCACCTAAAGCATTCGTTATCATTATATAATTACCTTGTGTATCCTTCATTTGCTTAACTTTTACAAATGTATTTCTATTCATCATTAATATTGATTTTTCTTGATGGTATTTCTTTTGTCCGTACACTAATGCTATTATGTTATCTGCATTTAATTCTGCATCAACTCTATTTATTGTGTTAACACCTTCAAATGCTCCCTTATCATCTCCAACTGATATTGCTTGAACTATAGTCTTTGCTATTCTTCTTGCAAGTAATTGTATTGTAAATTCTTCTAACTTTAAGTTAGACTTGAATAATACATCTTTAGTTAATGATATTAAAGATTCTATTCTGAATGTTTCTACTTTCTTAGTAGTGAATTGTGTATCATCTTCTGTTAATACTTCGCCTTCATCTAATATTTTTGCTCCTACTAACTCACCTTCAACTGGGATTGCTAAACTTCCATTTACAGTTGTTAATACTTTACATTCTTTTAATAAGTCTGCATTCTCTAATATTTTTACAACTATTTCATCATGTAATACATCAGTTAATATTGCACTTCCATTTGTAGTATTTAAATTTCTTGTTTCTGCACCCTTTATATAGTTTGCTAAATCTTGTTTTGCTTGTTCTAAATTCATATTTCTTGATTCTCCTTTTGTTGTTCCTTTTTCATATTCTCTCAATTCTCGGTCTATTTCTTCGACTCTTATTTTCTTAGAGTCAAAACTTTTTTGTAGCGTTCTTACTTCTATTTCATCAGAAATATTTGTTAAATCTCTTACTATTAAATTCATTTCCCCTAATAGTTTATTTCTTTCTTCTATTAATGATTTTTTCTTATTCATCTACGTGTCAACTCCTAAAAACTTTTTAAAAAAAGGGATGTCATTCGACATCTCCAAAAAAACAATATAATTAGTTTTTTTTACAGAATGTTAAGCCAGAATTCATTATTTTGAAATCTTCTAAAAACCTCGTGGATTTTATATCCATTGGAAAATTGTTTGCCTTATTTAAAACAATTTTTTTGCAGTATAATTTTACTACTATGAAAATCTTATCTATTATTTTTTTCTCACCCAAATGGGTGGTTTCGATTTATAATCTCTTATGTGAGTGTATAATTGGGATTATTTAAGACTTTAAAGGAGATTCTTATACACTCACATAACAAATTATAATAGGAGGTGGGGATGAAAACATCCCCAACATTTTTGTGTTAAAATTTTTAAAAAAGAAACCAATTAAATTTCTCACAAGACACTTAATTTACTTTTTAGAAAGTTCCTTTCAGTTTATTTCTTTTTCAATTATATTAGTATCATCTAAGTATATAAATTTATTTAATTTTCAGAAAATTAAATATTTATTTTTATATTTGATACAAAAAAATTTGAATGTTGATTTATATATTCTTCATTTTGATTTCTTGGTTCAACTTCAAGAACTTTTTTATTTTTCTTTCTATATGAAATCATATCATCTACATATTTTCCTTTACAAGTTTTCACAAAGAACGATTTAACATCTGTACCAGTTCTTTTTGAAATTTGATTGAAATATTGGTTTCTCTGTTGCTTTGTATATTCTTTTATCACAAAGTCATCCATTTCAATATCATAATAACAACCATACGTTTCATTTACTATAAATTCAACTTGTGCATTAGTTAAGATAGTTGACAATTTGTCTTGTACTCGAATCATTTCTTTTATATTATCTTCTAAAGTTTCTTCATATGTTCTTATATCTTCGTCACCTAGTTCTTTATATCCACCAATTGAATATAACTCTATGCCTACTTCTTTACCTTCTTCATCTATTGATGTAGCATCTAATTCTATTTTTGAGAACCGACCATTGTCATTCATATTTCCTTTTTCTATGAATTTTTCATAAAGTTTATTTTCTTCTTTTATTTTTCTTTCTACTGACATATACATGTATTTACTAAATGTATATTCTTTGTTTTCACTATTGGTATACACTTTATCTGAATCATTTATATATTCTTCAAATAAATTTGTATTTGAAGAACAATGATTTATATAAAAATAGTATAAAGTCTCTACAATATAAAGATATATGTTAGCATCTTCATTATCTTCATCTAATAAATATTTTTGAGGGTCTATTGTGTAATCTCTCTTTATATTGTTCGCATATTTCCTGATAAACTTTCTACATGTATTCATAAATTTCTTTAGATTTTTATCCATATTTTTTTTATCTTGTATATAATAACTACTTCCACTTAAACTTGGCTCATATAGTGATTCAATAAATTTTTCTAATACATCCTCAAATTTTTGACCTTCTGATTGCTCCTCTAAAGTGTTTATTTTTTCTGTTAATACATTTGTACCTTTCATTTTTCTTATGTCCTCACTTCTCTAATCTAATTATTTTTTAGAAAGTAAATTTTATTTACTTCTCTAATACACATAACGGATAAAAAATTGAGAAAGTAAAAAGAACATAAAAAAAGTTATATAAAATCTATTAGATTCTATATAACTTCATAATTTTAAATGAAAGGATTCTTACCAGTAAACCCTTTTGATTCTTCTATTTCCATAAATAATTCTCCATCCCATGCAATGTATTTTATATCATCTGATAACCCTTCCAAGGTCATTCTTAAATCACATTCCAATACATCTTGACATCTATCTGCATTATCACAAAACTCACAAATATCTACTGCACATTTTGATATTAAATCTTTTTGTTTATCATTCAATTTATTCATTTTCTATTCTCCTATCATGTTTAAATATCCTAAGATTGTATTATACGTTTTGTAATCTATTTTCCCATACACGAATAATTGCATAAGGTCTAATCTTCTTTTACTCATCTATCTTAAATCTCCTATTTTTATTTTTTGTTCCTTAAAATAAGGAACTACTATATCATTCAGATATACATCAAAAGACTTATAGTATTTAAGCCCTCCATAGTTCTTAAAATTGCCTTCTAATCTTTCAAGATACACATTATCTATATCTATTAATTCATGCATTTCTTGAATATAAGGAACTTGGCTTTCTTTGTATTTTTTCATCAAATCCATCAATAGGTCAACTTCTTTTTTTCCTTTACTTTTATCCCTTGAACCTCTTAGCATATCTATTCCTCACTATCAAATATAAATGCAATCTTATTTTTAGTTGCATGACTTAGCCCATATGATTTTACCCATGAAGATATTTTACTTTCTACTTGGTTTCTAACCTGCAACAACTTTAAATAAAGTTGTATATCATCATCTTTAGACTTTTCTAATAGTCCATTTATATAAATATACTCTACAACTGTATTACAGAATGTACATATACTTATTAAATCTGAATCTAAGAGATTAGGTATTGTATTTATAACAAGGTTATATATATCCTTGTGTTGTTGCGTATCGCCTAATATTCCGTATGTTTTCCCCTTCTGGATGCGTTCATATCCTACCAGATTCCAGAAATCAGATATTTCATCTTGCATTTTTTGCTTTTCATCTATAGTATATAAGTTACTCAATTTCTAACACCTCATTTAAATATTTCTTCACTGACATTCTGATAAAATGACTAAATGTAACACCTTTCTTTTTACATCCTTTTTCAATGTAATTTATTTCTTTTTGACTGAACTTTACAGTCTTTTTTATATCTTTTACCATTTATTTCAACCTCACTTTTCTCTGCTACAGACCTCAAAATTGATTTTTTAAAATAGGTCTGACTTTTTATAAAAATTTTCAAAATTAACTTATGTTATACGAAGGGTCGGTTGAACTCGTACGTTCTCTTACTTCTTCCACATTAAACCCTAGGGGGTATTAATTTTAATCCAACCACCCACAACATCTTATTTACAATCCACTTTTAACTTATTTATATTCTATCAATACAAATCCTATCAATCAACCACATGAAACTATCTTAAAATCGATTCTATTAACTCTAATTGATATATTATATTTGCTATTAAAATACACACATATATTCAGATACAAAAAAAGATGCAGTTATAAAACTACATCTTTCCTGCTTAATTAGATTGATATATGAGTTCTAAGAAAAATGTTTATTATCATTATTCTCATATATATTAGTAATCATTTAGTAAATAAATACTAATATATTTGTAAACTATTATATCTTTACATTAAATAATCACTTAATGTACCATTTACAATTTCATATGTGTAATGTATTCTACTACCATCACTATGTTTAGTTCTTTCTATTAAGTCTAAATTAATCAACTTATCAATAATACGTTTTAAACTGCTCGTATCTTTATATCCAGTCCCACTATTTATAATTCCATAATTTATTATTCCTTTTGCGTTATCCCATACACTATTTTCATTTCTTAAATAATCTCTCATAAATAAATATGTCTTTATAGTTCTACTGCTTTCTTTTGCAAGTTCATCACAAATATCTCTATCTAATATTATGTAATATCCTTCATTTTTCTTTATATTGATTTTAAAGTAAGTTTTTTCTTCTGTTAATATTCCTAATGAAATTAACTCTTTGAATCCAGTCATAAAATCTTTTTCTGATATATCATATTTACTTAGAATCTTATCTTTATTAAATGCTAACATAAATTTAGTAATTATATTATTTTCATTATTATTAGACAATAACTTTAGTATTAGTAATACCTTATAGTCAAATGATTTATTCCTCATAAGACTTCTTCGAACAGGTAGACTAATTTTCTTATTTGTATAACTTATTCTTTCACTATATATGTAATCTCTTAAATCATGGTTGTCTATTAATTCTTCTAAATCGTCTTCAAAATAGTTATTAGATGCTATATTTAATATATCTTTTATATACTCAATATCACAATCTTGTGATTTTATTATATTTGCTATCTCTTTTATTTTTTCTTCTAATGTACTCATGTCATTATCTCCTCTTGTAAAGAACTCCTTTAGGTGTTCGCTTATTAGATGGGTTGGTGCTCTGCACCACCCATATTGTAATCGCAACAAGTTGCTCTACACATTATTTTGTTATTTATTTTCGTCCGAATAGAAGTTATATATTATATAGTGTTACATAATATATATGACTTCTATTTGGACGAAAACTATATCATTTATATTTTGATATTATCTTATCAATTTCTTCATCTATATTCCCTTTTACTAAATGATTATTTATATTCATATACATCATCTTCTTTTTTTCAAAAGTTTCTATCAACTCATGTGGAGGTACGCCAAACACAACATTTTTTAATCGGTCTATTTCTCTATCAAATGAATTTAATATATCTAACATTAACTTTTCTGTATTGTTGTCACATTGAGTTAATATTTTATGATTTACATTTAATCGACTTACATTATAATCTAAATCATCTATTGCTCTTTTTATACTTTCTGATGTCGCTCTTATTTCATACCCTTCATAGTAAAAATTTATGTAATCAAAACCTTCTTTATATAATAATTCCTCACACCTAATTTTAAACTTTTTCCATTTCCCCGATACATATACAAGTCCTTTATGCTTTAATCCCATATCACTTAATACTTGTCCTTCAACAGTTAATATCGCATCTGATTCTTCCTCTGTTGCTACTCTATGCTCCATATGTGTATTGTCACATACTATAAAACATTGCCTGAAGTTAATACATCTTTGAGAATGTAGTCTTCTTAGCGACCTTTCTAATTTTTTTACTATTTGATTATGATTTTTCATAAAAAATTGATTTAGGTAATCTAAACTAATATCTAAGTCATATGCTACATCTTGTATATGATTTCGTGTACTTTTATAGTTTTCATGTACTAATCCCATCATTATTAACGCATTATTTTTAGATAATAATATAGAATCTTTTTTTAATTCATCAAATTGATTATTTACTAACCACATTATGATAGTTTCTAAATCTATTACTGTATCTATGTTATGACTTGTATTATTAATTCTTTTATCTTCTATAATTTCAGTCGAATTTTTTAATATCTTAATTACTTTTATATATCCTTTTTTACTTCCTTTTTCAGTAACTAAGTATGCATTTATATTTTCTATTTGTTTCTTTCTCTGATTTCCACCTTTTGCAAGTTCATTTCCAAATATTTTTTCATGTATTTCACTTGTTTTATATTCTTCGCCTTCAATGATGTTATAACTACTCATGACTATAGAACCTCCTTTTGACTATCTAGGAACTGCTCTACCAGTTTTTGCATTAAGTATGATACTTTCCTATCATCTTCATTTGCAATCTTTTCTAGTTGTTCTTTTTGCTCTGTTGTAACTCTAAATGTTACTGTTGTATTTTTTATCATGTTTATACTCCTTTTATGTGTACTTCGTGTACTCACTATTTAAATTTTTTATCAGGCTCATGCCTTATAATACACATAACGTACAAATTTTTATGAAAGTAAAATAAAATTAAAAATTTATATAAAACTGTATCATTTAAGCAAAAAAATAAAGAGTAGATTATCTATCTACTCCATCAATATATTTTATAATGCATTCTTATAGTCATTTATTATATCTATTATATCTTGTTTAAGCTTTAATCCTGTTTTATATTCTGGATTAAGTTCTAATAATTCTATTCTATACCTCATATTAATTAATCCATTATCTTCTACATATTCCTCACCATTTTCATCTTCATGCAAATCTGTATCCTCTTCCCAGTCGACTCTACAAAGTATTTCACCTCCTAATTTATGTTTTAACCTAGCGAATAAATTATTTGCAACATTGTAGTTATGGTTTAATACAAAGAAATCTACATAGTTTATTGGACAATGATTATGTTTTTCTTCTGGTATCATGTGACCTTGACAGCAATTCATTGTTACTAAGTCCTCTATAGAATTTATAGCATTACATAAGTCTAACATGTGTTTATCTATCAAATTATCTTTTTCTGCTTTTTTTAGTAACCATTCTTTGTATTCTTTATCAAACAATACTACATTCTTTAAGTTCATCATAATATTTTTTCTCCTTCTTGTGGTAATTTATGTTTATAAATTACCATATGAAAACTCATATGTCAATACTTTCAATCCCAGTGTTTCCAACACTTTCAGTGTGCTCACAAATAGGCGTACAATCGTCCTCACAAATATTATAATTCGGTATTTTTGCATAGATTCAAAAAAGAAGGTAGCAACCCCACACATTGAGTTACTACCTTCTTTTTTAACTTCCGTTTGTTCAACAACACACATTCAAAAAAATGAACACAATCGCATATTGAGGTAAGGTCGTACATCCTTACAACAAGTTCCATTTTTAAGTTTAGAAAACAAGGTCACACTTCCTTGTTCTCTTTTATATATTATGGTTTTACACACTTTCGAAGTAAGATTACTTCTTGTATTTATTATATAACTTATCTGTTATTTTTACAATTATTTACATTTATAATTTCTTTATATTCATATATAAATCTTCTATCAAATTTATTAACTACTTTAGGTCTGCAAGATATATTAACAACTTGTGTACCAGATACTTTTAAATCATGTTTAATTTGGTTAAATCTCCATTTGGATATATTTAGTATTTCTATTACTTCATACTTAAAACAATCTAATCTAATTTGATGCTCCTTGTGTATCTCTAGTATCCTTTCTGGAGGTTGCTCTGGTAGATATTTTTTTAATAACGCCTTTACTTCCTTTTCTTTTAAGTCTGTATACTTTTTTATTCCTATTTTACCTAATATCTTTTTACATTCATTTATTGTAATTCTATCTATTAATCTTATCGTATCTCTAATTATTAATCTATCTATTTCATTTGTTTTGTATGGTGTATAATCTATTTCAAATACATCTAAGAAAATACTATATAATCTATTATCATCCTTATTATTCATGTATTTTATTTTCATTATTTTTCTTTAAATCTTCTTTTTCTAATTCTTTTATTATATCTATAAATATATCGCATAATCTATCTTTATCGACCTTATTTATTCCATAGATGATATTAACCTTCATATTTTCTATCTTCAATTTTTTCACATGTTACACCTTCTTTCTTCTCTAGTTCTAATCTTTTTATTATATTAGCAAATATATCGTATAGTTTATCTTTATCAACTTTTCTATCAGTATATCTAATAATTACATTCATATCTTCTATCTTGAACTTTTTCATTTGTACACCTCTAATATACATATCTACTTATTGCAAACTTTATTGCATCTTCTATTTTGATTCCCTTTTCTCTACATCTAATTTCTAAATCTTCATACATTTCATTTGATATTCTAAATCCTTCTATGTGCTTTGTAGTTTGTTTTATTATCTTCTTATTCTCTATTTGGTGTTTTGCTTGTTCCTTAACCTTAGCAACATTTACTTCTTTTAAATACTTATTTGCATCTTCTAAGTTAGCAAATGATTTATAAACTGAATTGTACCCATGTACCAGTTCTTTGCATTCTGTCCATGTTCTAACTATTAAGTTTTCTACTCCCCTGCCTTCTTTGATAGCATAGTATTTCTTTTCTCTATTTTTCTTCTTAGTTATATTTTTGTTTATAGCTTTTTTCTTTGTCATTTCTTTATCTCCTTATATCTATCAAGTTTGTTATTTTATATAGTAACGTTCAAATGTTTCACTTAACATATCACCTTAGATTCGAGTTATTTACAGAACTATCCTATCAATTCAGTAAAAATGGGTACAATGACACAATTTATAAAATTAATAGAAAAATTCTGTAGTTAACACGAATCTAAGTTGATATAATGTATCACCCCATCATCTCGGCAGGTATACGACCCTGCAACGACCACAACCATCAAACCGTTAAGTATTCCAACTTAACTATGCATCAAAACAAGTTTAAATAACCATTATACCAACTTGTCCACCTTTTCAAGTGCTTTGCATATTCCTTAAATTATCGGTTATTATCCTCTAATCCGTTCCTCTTTGTCATATTGATATTAAATATCAACTTAGACTAAACATCCTTTAGAAAGTTGCATGTAGGGACTGACGTCACATATTACAAGATAGCATTGTAATATGACCGAGTGTACTTTGTGCTTGGGCTACACTTCACCTCTCATTTTTATCCTGGTATGGCATCCAGTTTCGGTAACTTTTTTATCATAAAAAATATCTACTATAATCCTAATTATCGAGGATAGGTTTAATCCACACATTGTATAAAGCCGTTTAACTATGTTATAAGCTAACAATAATTATCAAGGTTGTTGTAAATCCTTCCATTGCATCAAGTCCATTAGCTATGGTCTATGGACTGTATATCAAATATTTGTTATAATAAAAATACCCATTATTAAGTTAATACCTAATAATGGGTAATCGTTATAATTAGCAGATTCAAATGGTGTTCCATTTGATGTAAGACCTATAGCCGTTATGTCAAATCCTGTAACTGATTTACATGAAAATATGGCTGCTGAACAAAAAGCACTTGCGACTTATTATCAACTTATAAATCTAACAGATGATGTTGATGTTATAGATGTACTAAAATTCTTAGGTCAAAGAGAAATAATTCACTATCAAAGATTTGGTGAAGCTTTAATGGATGCTTACGACTTAGAAGAAAACCAAAAAATGTTCTAAAATTTTTATTTATATAAACTAATATTATTTGATAATTTATAATTTACTGTTGTTATTAAAATTTACAAAATAACATAAATCCAGTTTATTTTCTATAAATTGAAGAAGGTAAAGAAAAAAGCAGGTACTAATTAAATAGTAATATAGAATGTAATCTATAACACTATTAATATTGTACCTGCTTTTTTATTATAAGCAATAAAGAAAAATCTATTGATTAAGTTCTATAATAAAAAATTATTATAAAACTCTTCTTGCGTTTACATATCTACTTGAATAGTAACTACTATTTATATTAGATATTGTTACCTTTTTCGATGAACCTGAAGATGCATGTATCATATCTCCATTTCCCATGTATATTCCAACGTGACTTACAGAACCATTATTTGACCCTTGTGTATCAAAGAATATTAAGTCTCCACTTCTAAGGTCTCCTCTGTTTACATATGTTCCATACTTACTTTGGTCTCTAGATACTCTTGGTATGCTAACACCTGCTGATTTTTTCATAACGTATTGTGTGAATCCTGAACAGTCAAAACTATTTGGACCTTCCGCTCCCCATACATATGGTTTTCCAAGTAGCGTCTTTGCAAAACTTATTACACTATCAGCTCCCTGACTTGGAGTGTTAGTTGAATCAGATGGAGTTGAAGTATCAACAGAACCTTTTTCAGCAAGATATTGACTTGATACATATCCTGTTTGATTGTCATGATTTACCTTTGTCCATCCTCCATCTTCAGAAATACTTCCAACTTCAGTTCCATAGCTTAATGTTGCTACTTTAGAATGACCTGTACCTGGCCCCGTTCTAAGGTTTAATGATTTTGCTGTTACAACCTTTGTGTCCTTTACAAGGTCATTTGAACTACTTCCAGAATTTCCATTCGTAGATTCATTTACACTAGTTCCTAAATATTTGCTTGAAACATAACCCACTCTACCATTAGAGCTTATTTTTGACCATCCATTTGACTCAGATATGTATCCAACTTCAGTTCCGTATCCTAATGTAGATATTTTAGAACTACTTGTACTTGGTCCTGTCCTAAAATTTAATCCTTTGGCTGTAACAACTTTTGTTGACTTAACTGAAGCATCACTACTTTCATTACTATTCCCAAGGTTATTTATTCCTACATAATTTGCATGTACATAACCTGTGTTTCCATTATATTTAACTTTTGCCCAAGAACCATCTTTTCCTACATACTCAACTTTATCACCTTTGTAAAGTTTTCCCATTGATTCATGGTTTGTACTTGGTCCTTTTCTAAAATTTACTGCATTCCCTGTTATTGTTCTACTTTCTATACTTACACTCTCTACTCCAGATTCATCGGCATATGCTAAGTTCCCCATTGTAGGCATTATTATCGCAGTTGCCATTATACTGGCTGCTATTCTCTTTTGATTAAAATTCATAACTTTCCACTCATCTCCTCTTTTCTAGTAACTTTATTTAATTTTTAAATATAAAAGAAATAATTGACACTCTATTAAAATATCAATTATTTCTTTTATATTAATATTATTACAAATTTGTAACTATTTGTCTATAGCAATATTTATTTACCACAAATTACCATAAATTAATTTTAATTATTAACAGCCTGTAATTCAGCAATATAGCCATCTTTTACCTTTTTAAAAGATGGCTATATTTTTTAACTTTTTTGTAACTTTTTAAAAACCTGTTGAACCAAATCCACCTTTTCCTCTTTCAGAATCACTTAATTCTTTCACTTCTTCTATGTTAATATCATAGATAGGTTTCACTATCATTTGAGCAATTTTCATATGTTTCTCAACTTTAAAATCATTTTTCCCATGATTTATTAATATAATTTTAAGCTCTCCTCTATATCCTTCATCAATAGTTCCTGGTGTGTTTAACACAGTAATAGAATGCTTTAAAGCAAGTCCACTTCTAGGTCTTACCTGTGCTTCTGTCATAGCAGGAAGCTCTATACATATACCAGTTTTAATAAGTTTAGTCTCTCCAGAAGGTATTACAACCTCTTCTATAGAATACAAATCCATACCAGCATCACCCTTGTGAGCAAAATTAGGTATTATAGCATCGTCATTTAATTTTTTTACTTTCAAATTATACATTTTATATCTCCTTTCAACTTTCTATAAATATTATAACTTAAATTTCGACCTCTTGAAGTTTTTTATTTTTTTGTGGTAATATAATTATTAGTGTTTTAAAGGAGGATTTTTTATGAAACTTGTACTTGCTGAGAAACCATCTGTTGCAAAAACTATAGCATCCTTTCTAGGTGCAAAGACTAGACAAGATGGTTACTTTGAAGGAAATGATTATATAATTACTTATGCAGTTGGGCACTTAGTATCATTATATGATATGAAGGATTATGATAAAGATAAATATTCTGGTTCTTGGAAAATGAATAATTTTCCATTTGTTCCTGAAGATAAGTTTAAATTTAAGATTGATAGTTCTAAAACCAAACAATTTAATACTGTAAAAAAGCTCTTGAATAGAAAAGATGTAGAATATGTAATAAATGCTACTGATAATGACCGAGAAGGAGAACTCATAGCATTTCTAATATTTTTACTTGCAAACAATAAAAAACCAGTAAAAAGAATCTTAGTAAATGAATGGACACCAGAAGACATTACAAGAGGTATAAAAAACTTAAAAGATGAAGATGAAATGAGAAATCTTCAAGCAGCTGGATATACAAGACTTATCACTGATTGGTTGATTGGAATAAATTTCACTTCTGTTGCTACATTGAAATATGGAAATGGAAAATTATTAAATATAGGTAGAGTAATTCTTCCAACAGTTAAATTAGTCTATGATAGAGATATGGAAATACTAAATTTTATTCCTAAAACTTATTACGAAATCGAAGGTCATTTTAAAGCTGAAGCTGGTGAATATAAAGGTAAGTATGTTAAGGGCAAAGAAAGTAAATTTGATACACTTGAAGATGCAAATAAAATTATAGCTTCAATTACATCTGAAACAGGTAAAATACTAGATAAAAAAGTTACTATGTCAAAAGAATATGCACCCAAACTTTTTAGTTTGACATCACTTCAAGGATATATAACTTCTAAGTATTCTAATTTTACATCTGACAAGGTTCTAAATGTCTGTCAATCTCTTTATGAAGGTAATGGTAAGGGTGGATATATAACTTATCCTAGAACTGATTCTATTTTTTTAGAAGAAAGCTTAACTTCAAAAGTATCTCAAACCTTAGACAAATTAAAGGTTGGTCTTGAATATGAAAATAAAATTAAATTTTCCAAGACTAAAAGAGTCTTTGATTCTTCTAAAGTAGATTCACATAGTGCTATAATCCCTACTTATATAATTCCAAAAAGCTTATCTAAAGATGAACAACTAGTTTATGATGCTATAAAAGATAGGTTCATAGCAAACTTTATGCCTCCTGCTGAATATGAGAATACAGAAATTAAGACAGAAGTAGATAATTGTACTTTCCTAACAAAAGGTAAAGTACTTAAATCAAAAGGATATCTTGAAGTATATAATAAGGAAGAAAAAAACGATTTACTTCCACTTGTAAATAAAGATGATAGTGTAGATGTCTTAGAAGTAAAACCATTAACTAAACAGACTACTCCTCCTAAACCATATACTGAAGACACTCTTCTAAAAGCCATGAAAAATTGTGGTAAAAACGTGCCTGAAGAAGATACAACAGTGTTATCAGGATATTCTATAGGGACATCAGCCACACGTGCTGATGTATTGAAGAAAATAAGCCAAGTTGGATATGTAAATAAAAAAGGAAAATCTTACTCTATAACAGACCTTGGAAAAAACTTAGTTGAAATTTTCCCTGTTAAAGATTTATTTGATGTAGACTATACTGGAAAACTT
Source organism: Clostridioides difficile (assembly GCF_001299635.1). Lineage (GTDB taxonomy): Bacteria > Bacillota > Clostridia > Peptostreptococcales > Peptostreptococcaceae > Clostridioides > Clostridioides difficile_A. The sequence continues at coordinate 134,317 of NZ_JRHN01000043.1, forward strand.
GAAAAAAGTTTGAGTGATATTCAAAAAGGAAAATACACTAGAAAAGAATATCTTACTAATATCATTAATTTTATATATCAAAATGTCAATATTATAAAACACGATACTTCAAAAAACATAAACACAGAAGCATATATTTTTGATTCAAAAACTAAAAAATTTACTAAAACAAAGGAAAAAAAGCAGAAAAAAGGTATAGCTAATTCCACAAAGGAAATTGCTGTATCAAAAGATTCTGATGACAAAAATGAAAGTAAAAATAATGATGATAATCCATCTCTTGGTAAATGTCCTGTTTGTCAGGGTGATGTGCTTGAATTCGATAAAGGGTTTGCTTGTAAAAATCATAAAGAATGTAAATTTGTTATTTGGAAAAATGATAAGTACTTAAGTCTTTATAAAAAGAAAGTTAATAAAACAATGGTCAAAAACATTTTAAAAAAAGGTGAAACCAAGGTAAAGTCTTTAACTGCTAAAAATGGGAATAAGTTTGATGCCACATTAAAATACAATAAGAATCCAGATAATGGTTATTTTAGTTGGAAAATAGAGTTTGATAATTAAATAATACTCATAAAACAATAAATGTCAGTAGTATAATATATAATATTATGCTACTGACATTTATTGTTTTAAAAAATTTTTCTTTTTTAATTATGACTTTCACAACTACATCTAACCTAATTTTTTTACTATTTCTGATAGCTTCAGTGTATGTTCATCCAATAAAGCTAACTCTTCTTCAGAAAGATTTGATAGTTTCTTTACTAAAGACTCTTTAAGTATAGCTTTTACTGCATCAAACAATTTAAATGCCTTATCCGTTAATTCCACTCTAAGAATTCTTCTATCTTTTGGGTCAGGAAATTTATTCACTAAATCATGTTCTACCAATCTATCAATAATTGGTGTCATATTTGATTTTAATATTCCTAAATTAGAAGCTATTTGAGAAATTGATGATGAGTTCGATGTCATAAGATAAAGAATTACCTTCGCATGCGATGGAGCCATTGGACATTCTTCAAAATACGCTTTCATTATATCCGAGTTATTTTGAAATTTTTTTAACAAATCACTTTCTTTAAATATATTATTTTCAAGTACAAATAAGAAATCTAAGAAAGAGTCTGCTATTTTAAGTATATTATTGTTATCCATCTTTGTAACATCCCTTCAACAAATAATGTAATAAAACATTCGTTATTTATATAGTATAAATTATAAACTATTAATAAATTTAAAACAAGAAAAAGTTATTGACTCATAATAATTATAAATTTATAATCAAATTAGAGAATTATAAATTGCCAATAAAGGGAAGTTTTTTTATTAGCCTAAAACTAAACTTAAAATAAGACACTTTAAATTCTACAACAAGCTAGTGTGCAATATATAATAGGAGGAGATATGAAAAGATATTTAATAGTTTTCTTAATGTGTAGTTCACTGTTTTTAGTTGGATGTGGAAAAACAGAAGAACCTGAACCTGAGAAACCAATAGCAGTTTCTGTTCAAAAAGCAGTAGGAGGAGAAATTGAAAACACAAATGCTTTTTCAGGAACTACAAAGGTTAAAGATGAAACAGCTGTTACTGCACAGACTGTTGGCACAGTTCAAGAAGTTTATGTAAAACTTGGGCAAAATGTAAGAAAAGGAGATGAATTATTGAGTATAAGCAGTCCAGATCTAGAAAATAGTGTAAAACAAAGTAAAGCAGCATTAGATTTGGCTAAAGCAAGTTATTCAAGTGCAACTGGTGGTTCATTAGAATCACAAGTAAATCAAGCAAAGACAGCTCTTGATAATGCAAAGATTCAATATGATGAATCTCAAAGGAATTATGACAATAATAAGGTTCTTTATGAGCAGGAAGTAATTAGTTTAGACCAATTTAAAAAAATAGAATTTGCTTTAGAACAATCAAAACAACAACTAGATTCTGCTCAAAGATCATACGATACAGCAACTTCAAAGAGTATACCTCAAGCTAAAGCTCTTGCTAAAAAACAACTTGACCAAGCTCAAGTATCATATAATTTGGCAATGAGTAACTTAGATAAGTTAACATTAACAGCTCCAGTAGATGGTACAATAACGGCTAAAAACTTTGATGCAAAAGAAATGATAACACAATCACAGCCAGCTTTTACTATTTCCAACCCTAACATATTAGAAGTTGACTTAAATGTAGCCGAATCAGACATAGGTAAATTTAAGAAGGATGGAAACGTAGAAGTTATAATTGAAGACCAGAGAATTTTAGGAAAAGTAGATTATGTACCTTCAGTAGTTGACCCACAGACATCTTTATATCCTGTTAAAGTACTTGTTAATAATACAAACAATAAATTTAAAGCAGGAATGTCTGCTCAAGTAAATTTAAGTGTTGAAAAAGAAAATGGTGCTGTTACAGTACCTAAAAAGGCAATATTCGAAGAAAAAGGAAAGAAATATGTATACATAGCAAAGAAGGATAATATAGCAAAGAAAAAATTAGTTCAAACTGGAATTGTAACAGAGGATAAAATAGAAATCAAAAGTGGTGTAAGCGAAAAAGATACAGTGGTTATTGGGGGTATAAGTCTTATTTCTGATGGAACTAAGATATTTCCTGTAGAAAAGGAGAAATAGTACTATGAATTTTATACAAACTTCTGTTAAGCGTCCTCTCACAATCATAATGGTCTTCTTAGTATTAATAGTTTTTGGTGGTATTGGATATAAGAAAATGTCAATAAATCTGATGCCTGATATAGAAATACCTGTTGTAATGGTTATGACTACTTGGACAGGTGCTGGTCCTCAAGACGTTGATGAACAAATTAGTCAAAAAGTTGATGAAAGTTTATCAGCTGTTTCAAACGTAAATACTACCATATCAAGTTCACAAGAAAGTGTTTCTATGGTAGTTGCTCAATTTGAGTTTGGAACCAATTTAGATGAAATAATGAACGATGTTAGGTCTAAAGTTGATGCATTACAGACTAGTCTTCCAGAGGATGCAGCTAAACCAACAGTTCTAAAATTAGATATGAATGCACAAGCCATAGGTCAGCTTGTTATATCTGGAGGAAATGAAAATAGTTCACAGGCATTGAGAAAATATGCTGAGGATGTGATTCAACCTAAAATAGAGTCTATAGATGGTGTAACTTCAGCAGACCTTAAAGGTGGAGAAAAAGCACAGGTCAATGTAATAGCTGACCCAGCTGTTCTTTCAAATTATGGAGTTAGTTTATCAACTATAAAGGGTATCTTATCATCTAGTAATAAAACATATCCTTATGGGTCAATTACTCAAGGTGAAGATAAAATAGTTTTAAGAGCAATTGATAAACTTGAATCTTTAGATGATATAAAACAGCTTCAAATTCCTGTAAAAGGTGGAAATACAGTTAGATTAGATAACCTTTGTAGTGTAGATTATGGATATGCAGACAAAGACAGTATTTATAGATATAATGGAAAAGACAGTTTGGTAATAGATATTTCTAAACAACAAGATGCCAATACTGTAAAAGTTATGCAAAATGCATATAAATATGTAGATGAATTAAATAAAGAAAATCCTCAATTTAAAATTAAAATTGCTAACGATACAAGTGAGTACATAAGTGAATCAATAAATAGTGTAATGAGCAACTTGCTTATAAGTGCTGTTATTGCCTTTGTGGTAATCTTTGCTTTCTTAAAAAGTGTAAGAGCTTCACTAGTTGTTGCCATAGCAATCCCAATTTCTATAATAGGTGCTATAGCAGTTCTATACTTTACAGGAGAAAGTTTAAACCTTATCACTGCAAGTTCCTTGGTAATTTCAGTTGGTATGGTTGTCGATAATGCTACAGTTGTAATTGAAAATATATTTAAATATAGGAAAAGTGGTCGCATGAGTATTGATGATTGTGCTATTGAGGGTACAAGAACTGTAACCAATGCCATACTTGCATCAACATTGACTACTATAGCAATATTTTTACCTATTATGTTTACAGAAGGTATAGCTAAAATAACCTTTGGAGCATTAGGTAAAACACTTATAGCTTCTCTAGCCTTCTCTTTCATAGGAGCAATTACTCTTGTTCCTAGTGTATTCGCAAAATTAAGTAGAGGTAAGAATAGCGAAAAAATGAAAGAAAAAGATAGCCCTATATTTGATAAAGTAAGTGAAGGGTATAAAAAATTACTAAGTGTATGCTTAAGACATCAACGCTTAGTAGTAATAGCAAGTTTACTTATTTTTATAGCTTCTCTATTTGGAATGAGCTTTATAGGTATGGACTTTATGCCTGCTGCAGACAAAGGGGCATTGGCAATTTCTATAGAACTTCCAAAGGGTCTTAGTCTAGAATCTAATGATTACTATGTATCTATGACTGAGAAAAAAGTTTCAGATATCCCAGAAGTTAAAACTTTAATAACAACTTTAACATCAGATTCAAATAATAATACAGCAAATATAGCAATTGAATTAGAATCTCAAAAAAATAGAAAGAGAACTACTGATGAGATAGAAAAAGAAATAATTGATAGAGTTGCCACTGTCCCAGACTGTAAAATAAATGTAAGTCAAAATAGTAGTGTCATGGGTGGAAGTACAGGGGCAGACTTTACATTAGAAATGAAAGGCCCTGATTTAGATGTATTAAAAATATTAGGAAAAGAAGCCGAAAAACAATTCAGCTCCATAAAAGGATTTAGAAATGTTAAGACTTCTCTTACAGATACAACACAAGAAGCTCAATTTACCATAGACAAACATAAAGCTCAAGAGTATGGTGTAAATACTGCCGAAATTGCAGGATTACTACGTACAGCAATAAATGGTGATTCAGTCACTACTGCTACTATTGATGACTATAAAGTGGATGTAAATTTAAAATTTAAAGCAGACAGTATTGACAATCTGGAAGATATAAAACAATTAAAAGTAAACTCTGCAACTGGAAAAGAAGTTCCTCTTGGTGCTTTTTCAGATATAAAAATGGCAGATGGTCTACAATCTATATCTAGGACTGATGGAGATTTCTCTGTAAATATAACTGCTACACTTGATAATGTAGATGCTGGTACTGCTACTAAACTAGCACTAGAAAAAACTAACAAGATGGTAATTCCTAAAGATTACTCTATTGGTGTTGGTGGAGAAACAGAGATGATGAACGAATCTATGGCAAGTCTTGGATTCTCAATGGTTATAGCCATAGCATTAGTTTATATGGTAATGGTAGCTCAGTTTGAATCATTTAGTAAACCATTTATAATCATGTTCTGTGTTCCATTTGCATTTGTTGGAGTTGTACTTTCTCTCCTAGTCAGTGGGCAAAGTTTGAGTACTGTAGGTATGTTAGGTATAATCTTACTTATAGGTATAGTTGTTAACAATGGTATAGTTCTTATTGACTACATAGAACAACTTAGAAAAACAAATCGTAACAATGATTTAATTGGATTGGTCTCTATTGGTTGTGCAGCAAGATTAAGACCAGTTCTAATGACAACAGCAACAACAATTTTAGGTATGTTACCAACAGCACTATCTCTTGGTGAAGGTGGAGAAACAATGCAACCACTAGCAATAGTTATAATGGGAGGTCTGACTGTATCTACACTTATAACTTTGGTACTTATACCTACCATATACTTGATATTTGATAGATGGGAAGATAAGTTTTCAGACAAAATGCCTAAGATATTTGGTAAAATAACAGATAAAATAGGTGATATAAAAAGAAAGATAATAAAGAAACCAAAATTGAAAGCTAAAGTTTAAATAGAATGGAGGGTGATTGTATTGAATAAGAAAGTTAGTAAAATAGTTGCAATCGGATGTGGTGTTGGTATAATAACAGCTAATCTAATGCCAGTTTATGCAAATGATAATACTTCTTCTATAAATAAAGTTGATAACTCTATCATGAATGACTCAACTAAAAGAACATCTGAAAAGGAAATTTTGACTGCTAGAGAAGCTGTCAGTGCAGCGCTTAAAAATAGCGAAAAATTAAAGATGAAATCAGAAGAAATAAAAATGTTAAAAGAAAAGTTAGAAGTACAAGATGAGTTTGATAGTTTTACTGGAAGTGATAATGCATTTCCATACGACCAAATTGGACTTCTTAAAAATCAAAGTGAGCAAGCTAAGGGATTTATGGAAGACCAAATAGCCAATGATATTACTAATAAATACAATGATTTAGTCTCAAGAGAAAATGAATTGGATAAAATAAAAAACAATCTTGAAATCAAAACTAAAGAAATTAAAGATATGAAATTAAAAAAAGAGTTAGGTCTAGTAACATCATTAGAAACTGAGTCAGCTGAACTTGAACTTCAAACGCTACAAAATACTCAAAAATCTAAGCTTCAAGAATTAAAAAATAATCAAGACTATTTTAAATTGTTAACTAATATAGATTTAAATAATTATCAATTGGATAAAGAATATAGATTTGAATCTTTTAGAGTTGGTGGCTCAGTCGATTCATATATGGAAGGTAAGGTTAATGAATACTTAAAGTATGACCAATTGATTTTAGAACGTACTGAAGAAAGTTTTAATGATAAGGATGAGAATAAAGCAGATTTACCAGATAGACCTGAACTAAAAAAACCTACTGTACCTCCTAAACCAATTAAACCATCTTTAGATAAATTTTCTACTCAAGAGGCATATATAAAAGCACTTGATGAGTATAATAAAAAACTTGATGAATATGAAAATGCAATTAATGCTCTTAATCAATATAATGCTGAAAAGACTAATTATGCGACAGGGCTTACTACATATGCAAATTATCTTCAACAAAAATACAATACTGAAAATGGTCTAGTAACATTAGAAGACAGTAAAAAAGCTCTAAAAAAAGGCTTAATTGACAGTTATGCTCAATTACTTGCTTTAGAAGATACAATTGAAATTACTAAAAAGCAACTTGAATTATCAGAAAAACAAGTAAAAAATACTAAATTAAGATATGATTTAGGATTAATTACTCTAACTGATTATAAAAAACAAGTAGTAAGTAATGAAGATGCTAAAAATAGCTATGACACGCTTATTGTAAACTATAACTCACTAAAAAATGGTATAGAAAAGCCTTGGATACTTAGTACTGGAAATAATACTGGTAAATAGAAAGTATTAAATAACTTTCACAAAGTTGTTTAATAAAAATATATAGAAAATTGATTTATTATTAAATAAAAGACTGTAGATATATTTATATAGAAACAAATATATCTACAGTCTTCTTAGTATACAATTTATAAATTTATTTTATATAAATCTACTTAATTCCCTATATTCAATATTTCAATTTCATATCAAATAATTTTCATTTTAAATCATTATAACTTTTCTAAGTTCCATATGACATAGTCCTTTTACCTAGAGCTTATATCTATGTAAGTCTTTATTATAATAAAATAATTGACAGTTAAAAAAATAAAACTATTTTGAAACCTGGAATCCATATTTTAAAGGGTCATCATTGTCAATAATATAAGTAGATACTCCTGTTATATAAGCACTTCCTGTAATTTTAGGTATTACTGCAGAATAATCTCCAGCCTTTGCTTCTTCCTTAATTACACCCGTAAATGTAGTACCAATAAAGCTTTCATATACAAAAGGCTCTCCAATACCAATTTTACCCCTTTTATAAAGAGTTGCGAGTTTAGCGCTAGTACCAGTTCCACATGGAGAACGGTCTGCCATATAATCACCAAATATTACAACATTTCTCATGTCACATCCAGGTGTTGAAGTAGGACAATACAATTCAGCAAGGTCAACAGAAGTAATATCACATTCAGGATGTTGTATTTCGTTTTCTTGGTTAGCATGTTCAATTAATTTCATACCAAAATCAGTTAGAAATGGAATATTTTCAGGTGTTACATCCATACCAAATTGTGTAACATCACACAATGCAAAGAAACTTCCTCCAAATGAAATATCATATGTAATCTCTTTTCCATCAATATTAGTTGTTAAGTTTTCCTTATACAAAAATGCAGGTACATTTGTTAGTGTTACATTTACAACTTTACCATCTTTTACTTCTGCTTTTGTACGTATTAGACCAGCAGGTGCATCTAAAACAACTTCTGTATATGGCTCTTTTGCTTCTACAAGTCTAGCTTCTATAATCGCAGTAACTGTTCCAATAGTTCCATGCCCACACATATTCAGATATCCACCAGTATCCATATATATAACTCCATAATCTGCTTCTGAATGGATTGGCTCAGTAACAATAGAGCCAAACATATCATGATGTCCACGAGGCTCAAACATTAATGCCTTACGATACTGGTCACAATTCTCTTCCAAATATTTTTTCTTTTCAATCATTGTATTTCCTGGCAATTTTGGAAATCCAGATAATACAACACGTGTAAATTCTCCAACTGTATGTGTATCAACAGCAGTAAAACATTTTTCGTAAATACTAAGATTTACATTTGGTTTTAGTTCCATTTTGGAAACCCCCTTAATATTATGTAATATAGTTATGTAACTTTATTTTATAACTTTATTTTTAAATTGTCAACTCAGAGAACTGGAAAAGATTAAGAAAATATGATATCGTATATTTAAACAAAAGTAACGACTAATGGAATATAACAAGAAAGGAAATGTAATCTATGGGAAATAGAGAGAAACAGTTGAAAAATGCTTCAATGCCATCAGACTTAAAATATTTAAATCGGAAACGAATACTTGATATCATCAGAAATACAACAGAAGTATCAGTCAATGATATTAGTGAAGCTACCAAAATCAGTCGTCCTACAGTGAAAAAAGCTATTCAGAGTTTTGAAGAAATAGGGCTTTTGGTCTCAGCAGGTAAAGGCAGTTCTACAAATATTGGTGGAAAACGCCCAGAATTATATTCGTTTTCTTGTAATAAAAGGATATTGTGTATCTCTCTTGAAGAGAGCTATATTCATTTTGCACTTTTGACTATGAAAAATGAATGTGTCTTAGAAATAGAAATTCCTGCTACTTACAACAATACATTAGACACATTTCAGAAAGAATTAGCAATTCATATTGAAGATATTCTAGTAAATGCAGAAATCTCTCATGATGAATTATATGGCATAAGCTTTGCAATCGCTGGATTCGTAGACCAAAAATATGGTATTGTCAGATTTTTTATGATGGCTCCACATTGGGGAAGAAATATCAATATAAAAGAATGGCTTGAGAAATTGTATACAAAACAGGAGATTATAGTAGAAAACCTAGTTAGAATGGCTGGAAATGCGCTTCTTCTTGAGGAAGAATTTCGTAATAAAAGGACAGTTGTCATGTATGCAGAGGCAGGAATTTCTTCATGCTACATTGATAATGTTGTACTTACTGGTAGAAATGCTCTTATTGGAGAAATCGGACATATGACTGTTGATTACAGTGATGAAGAGATTTGTTCCTGTGGAAGTAAGGGATGCTTTGAACGTATGGTTAGTGCTGAAAGAATTCGCCATAGGTTAAAGAAAAATTCAATGAAACTTTTAAAGTCTTCTATAAATCAATGGATAGAATCTAAAGATTTAATTCGACATGTGTTTGAAGAGGCAGACAATGGAGATGAACTGTCAATGATAGAGGTTGGTTATCTGGCAGAAATGTTCTCATTAATGTTGAAAAATGTAGCAATCAATTTTGACCCAGAAATTGTAGTCCTCCTTGGACAATATGCTTATGCAGGAGACTATTTTAAGATTAAATTGAAAGAAGAGCGAAAAAAAGCTCGATTCTTCCCAGAAGAAACTGCATCTGTAATATATTATGATATACGACCATTAAGAGAACTCCAAAAAGCTGGTGGATATCAGGTATTAACACAAAAATTCTTTGAAAATCCCATATTTTATAAAGGTAATATTAAGGAAAATGAAGAGTAATCAAAAGCTTATGATTTTATAGAGCCATCCAAAATGGATGGCTCAAAAGTTTAACTCTGAATTTAATTATCTTTTATCAAATGTCTCATCTATTTTACATCTTACCATGTTAACAAATTCAGAAATATTATATCCTTTCAGTTTGCATCCACATTTAGGACAATAATCTAGTCTCCTAGATACCAAAGCCCTACAACTAGGCTCTGGGCATCTCATTTTTAGACTTTCCTCTGCTACTTTAAATCCACATCGTGGGCATATACTACCTGGACGTGATGATACTTCCTTTCCACATTTAGGACACTTTGTCAACTTTATCCCCTCCAGTAAACTCAATTTAATTATTAGTTAAAATTTCTCTCTACAATAATATATGCAATACAATTAAATACGTTTCACCTTAAGTTATATAAGTTATCTTTTTATAATAAAATAAAAATCCCCTATACTTAACTTACAAATAATTTATTTGATACATTAAATATATAGGGGATATTACTTTAATTATATAATTTTACAGTATATTACTATCTAGGATTTTTTATAGATGCCTGAGCTGCTGCAAGTCTAGCAATTGGCACTCTAAATGGTGAACAAGATACATAGTTAAGTCCTACATTATAACAGAACTCTACTGAAGATGGTTCTCCACCATGCTCTCCACATATTCCTAGTTTTAATTCTGGTTTAACTTCTCTACCTAACTTAGCTCCCATCTTAACTAATTTACCAACACCATTTTGGTCTAGTACTTGGAATGGGTCTTTTTCTAATATTTCTTCATCTACATATTGACCTAAGAATTTACCAGCATCATCTCTTGAATATCCAAATGCCATTTGAGTTAAGTCATTAGTACCAAAGCTGAAGAAGTCTGCCTCTTGTGCTATTTCATCAGCAGTTAAACAAGCTCTAGGTATTTCTATCATAGTACCTACAGTATAAGGAACTTCTACACCTTCTTCTTTTATTATAGCATCAACAGTATCTACTATCATTTTTCTTATTATCTTTAACTCATTTACTTCTCCAACTAATGGAACCATTATCTCTGGAGAAACTTTAACACCTGCTCTTATTGCCTCTATAGCTCCTTGTATTATAGCTTTAGATTGCATTACACATATTTCAGGATAAGTTATTGCAAGTCTACAACCTCTGTGTCCAAGCATTGGGTTAAATTCATCTAAATCAACTATTCTCTTCTTAATATCACTTACTTTTATACCCATAGATTTTGCAAGCTCTTCTATAGTCTCATCATCATGAGGTAAGAATTCATGTAGTGGTGGGTCTAGTAATCTTATATTAACTGGTTTTCCATCCATAACTTTAAATAATTCTACAAAATCTTCTCTTTGCATTGGTAATATTTTTTCAAGTGCTTTTTCTCTTTGCTCTACTGTATTAGATAATATCATTTCTCTAACTGCTGGTAATCTATCTTCATCAAAGAACATATGCTCAGTTCTACATAGACCTATACCTTCAGCACCAAACTCTATAGCTGCACGAGCATCTCTAGGATTATCTGCATTAGTTCTAACCATCATACACTTGTGTTTGTCTACCCACTTCATTAATTTCTCAAAGTTACCAGTTAAAGCTACTTCTGTTTTCTTAACATCTCCTAAGTAAACATTTCCTGTAGAACCATCTATAGAAATATATTCTCCTTCTTTTATAACTACATCATCAAGTGCTCTTATTTCTTTGTTAAATTCATCAACTTTTATTTCTCCACATCCAGCAACACAACATTTACCCATACCTCTAGCAACAACTGCTGCATGTGATGTCATTCCTCCTCTAGCTGTAAGGATTCCTTCAGCCTTAACCATACCTTCTATATCTTCTGGAGATGTCTCTAGTCTAACTAAAACTACTTTTTCTCCTTTTTCACTTGCTTTTACTACATCATCAGCATTGAAATAAACTTTACCACTTGCTGCACCTGGTGATGCTGGTAAACCTTTTGCTATAACTTTAGCTTCTTTTAATGCCTTATCTTCAAATTTTGGATGTAATAATTGGTCTAATTGATTAGGCTCAATTCTCATTATAGCTTCTTTTTCGTCTATTATTCCATCTTCAACTAAATCAACTGCTACAGCTATTGCTGCTGCTGCTGTTCTCTTACCATTTCTAGTTTGTAATATATATAATCTTTCATTTTCTATAGTAAACTCTATATCTTGCATATCTTTATAGTGACCTTCAAGTATATGAGTAATTTTTACGAATTCATCAAATACAGCTGGCATTACATCAGCAAGAGTTGATATATTTTGAGGAGTTCTTATACCTGCAACAACGTCTTCACCTTGTGCATTCATTAGGAATTCACCAAATAATTTATTTTCTCCTGTAGCTGGATTTCTAGTAAATGCAACACCTGTACCACTAGTTTCTCCCATGTTACCAAATACCATTGATTGGATGTTTACTGCTGTTCCTAAGTTATGAGCTATATCATTCAATTTACGGTATACGATTGCACGAGGGTTATTCCATGATCTAAATACAGCCTCTATAGCAAGCATTAATTGTTCTTTTGGGTCTTGTGGGAAATCACTTTTAATTTCTTTTTTGTATATTGCTTTAAACTCTTTTACTATTTCTTTTAAATCATCAGTTGTAAGCTCTGTGTCAACTGTATATCCTTTTGCTTCTTTTACTCTATCTAATACATTCTCAAATTTATATTTTGGAACTTCCATAGCAACATCAGAAAACATTTGTATGAATCTTCTGTAACTATCATATGCAAATCTTTCATTTTGTGTAGCTTCTGCTAGACCAACAACACTATTATCATTAAGACCTAGGTTAAGAATTGTATCCATCATTCCTGGCATAGAAAATACTGCACCAGAACGAACTGATACTAATAATGGATTCTTATTGCATCCTAATGTTTTATTTAAGTCTTTTTCTAAAGTAGCTAAATGATTTTCTATTTCTTTTATTATCTCTGCTCTTATACTTTCATTGTTAACATAATAGTCATTACATGCTTCTGTTGTTATAGTGAATCCAGGAGGGACAGGTAAGCCTATCTTAGTCATTTCTGCTAAATTGGCACCTTTACCTCCTAGTAAAGATTTCATGTCTTTGCTTCCTTCACCAAAACTATAAACATACTTAGTTTCCATTGTTAAATCCCCCATTAATCTTTTTATTTTAATTTATATCATTTTTATTAATAGACATTATTAAATTTCTATTTCTTTGTATATCTTTAGACCATTTTCTTTCATTATATCTAAGATTATACCTGCTGTTTCTTCTATTGCCTTATTTGAAACATTTATTACTGGGCATCCAATTTTTTTCATTATTTCTTCTGAATAATCTAATTCCTGAAGTATTCTTTCTAGATTAGCATAGTTGGCTTTACTAGATAGACCTAAAGCTTTTAATCTTTGAGTTCTTATTTCATTAAGCTTTTCAGGTGAATTAGTAAGACCTATTATCTTCTTAGTATTTATCTCAAATACCTCTTTAGGAATTGGTATTTCTGGAACTAATGGAACATTAGCTACTTTTATATTTTTATTAGCCAAATACATACTCAAAGGAGTTTTAGATGTTCTTGAGATTCCCACTAAAATTATATCTGCTTGAAGAACACCTCTAGGGTCTTTTCCATCATCATATTTTACTGCAAACTCTATAGCTTCAACTCTCTTAAAATAAGATTCATCTAATTTTCTAATTATACCAGCTTCTCTTTTAGGTTTTCTTCCTGTTCTCTTGCTTATTTCTCTTAAGATATCTGTCATAAGGTCTATACAACTAAGACCTTCTCTCTCACAATATCTTTCAACAATACTGCATAACTCTTCATCAACTAATGTATATACAATCAAAGCGTTTTCAGCTTTTGCATTCTCCAATGTTTCAAGTAGTACTCCTTTATTAATCATGTATGGGAATCTTTTTATTTCATAAGTTTCATTTACATAAAACTGAGACATACATGCTTTTGCAACTTGTTGTGCAGTCTCCCCTACTGAATCTGATACTGCATATATAATTAGGTTTTTCACCAGCATACCTCCTTAATTGTCAACTATTTCTAAGAATAGCTTAGTTATGTTGGTTTTTGATATTCTCCCAACAACTCTCATATGATTTTTGTCTTCTCCCTTATATTCAACAATTGGAATCGAATCTACTTCATGTTCTATTATTTTTCTTGAAGCTAATAAAACACTTGCTCCTTTAGTTAAAGTAACTACATTTGGAGTTCTTGTCATTATCATGCCTATTGGCATCTTATTTATATCAGAACCTCCTATTGTTGCTTTTAGCAAGTCTTTTCTGGAGACAACTCCACATAACTCTTCATTTTCATCTATAATAACTATACTCCCTACATCAGATAAAAACATAGTGACTATTACATCATATATACTTTCGTCCTTCTTAGCTAGTACAGGCATGCTCATTATATCTTCTACTGATTTTTCTTTTATGCTTTTACCAATTAAATTAATTTCACTAACTCCTGAATAAAAATATCCAACTTTTGGTCTTGCGTCTAGTATTCCTGTCATTGTCAATATAGCTAAATCAGATCTAAGTGTAGCACGAGTCACATTCAAGCTGGAGGCAATACTTTCACTCGTTATTGGTTCATTTTCCTTAACTATATCTATAATTTTTAGTTGTCTTTCATTAAGCTGAATAATAATCACCTTCTTTCATTGTGCTATACTTTTTATCTTTTCGCATCTTATATAGTATATTATATAACTATATATACCATTCTGTAAACAGATTTTTTATTGAATACGATATATTTTTTTACTAAGTCCTCTTGCTTAAAGATATTTATTATATATTAATGGGGGATATTTCTTTAATTAATAGAACTATATTAGTATTACAGTTAATATTATAATACATAATTGGTCATTTTAATTCATTTTATATTAAAATTTTTAATTATATTATTTAAAATATGAATATAAAGTTGCAAAATTAATTTGAATTAAATATACTATTGAGATTTTCAATTATAAATGACCTATAATATATTTACATACGAAATATCCTACCAAAAATATACATAAATTTAAAAGGGCTGATTTAAAAATAACCATCACCCCTTTTGAATAGTATCTATATTATATTATAACCAAATCTTACCCAAATATTTTTTCTTGTAATTGTCTTAAATGATATAAAGTAGTATCTTTTTCTATCTCAACCATATCATAAGTTATAACTTCACCTTTTTTAATATCTTTAACTACCTTAGTCTTTTTGCTAACTAGACCAATAGGAACAGCATTCATAGCTTTTGCAACATCGTACTTTTCTATAGTACCATAGCATGTATATGCACCATATCCATCCATATACTCACCTTTTTTCAAATCTTTCTTAGCTATAGTCATAACTTCTGCAACTAGTCCATTTTTAGGTACTATTGTAGCCTTATGTTCTAAAACTGCCATAGCTGCTGATAAAGGAGTCTCTAAGCTGCACAAATGATATGGTCTATATAATATGTAATTAGGTCCATCACCCATACTTAAATATTTTAATTCATCATTAACAGCTTTTAATTTATGAGCAACTACTACGAATACTCCAGGTGCTATACCATTTACAAAATCAACTACACCATAATTATCTAATACTCCACCTTCACTTTTTAATGCATATTTTTTAGGTACTTCATTCACTGTAGCTTCAATACCATGACCACCTCTTACATCAGGTACAAATCCAGTTGCATTACACATTAAAGCCATTTCTACCATTGTTTTAGTTCCTTCTTTAAAAGAAGCTATCATATGAGGTGAAGCTCCTTTTCTTTCTGCTTCTTCTCTAACAGTATCAGGATTACAATCTAAATCTAATTTATTATTTTTACCTTTTCCTATGACTCTAACTTCAAATCCCATTGCATCTGCAAAATCGAACAATTCCATTACAGCTCCTGGCTCATCCCCTGCAGAACCTGTAAAGATTACTCCAGCATCATCTGCTAATTTTTTAAGTATTGGTCCAACAACACAATCAGTCTCAGCATTTAACATTACTATGTGTTTTTTATTTAAGATAGCATTTAGTGCTATTTCTGCACCAATTGCAATACCACCAGTTGCATCTATAACTACATCTATTGACTTAGTCTTACAAGCTACAAGAAAATCATTACAAGTCAATACTTTTCCTTCTTGTAGTTTTAGTTCTGCATCATTTTCATTTGTTACATTATCTATAACTGCTTCATCTATTCCTGCATCAGTAAATGCCTTATGAGCTAATTCTAAATTTATATCTACAACAATAGAAGCCTCAATACCTTTCATATTCGCCATTTGGCTTACCATTCCATTTCCCATATGACCAGCACCTATAAGAGCTACTTTTATTTTCTTACCTTCTTCTTCCAACTTTGCAAGTTTTCTGTTTAAATCTAACATATCCATTCCTCCTGTTATAATAATTTTATTTTTCAAATTAAGAAATAGTTATTAAATCTCCAATAGTTACATTTGGATTTCCTATTTCTACATGTATTTCTCCTGGTAAATTTACTTCACATTCCCCATCAAATTTTATTGTACAATGACCAATTTCTCTAAGAGTCTTTTGAGCAATGTCTCCAACTGAAACTATACAATAATCTCTATTTCCTATTGTAAGTGTGTCTCCTATTTCAACATCACTTTTTAATGTTGATATTGAATGAATTACAGATATATCCTTTAAGTCTTCATCATTGATGGTTTCATCATATATGATAAGACAATTGCTTTCATCCATTAACTCTTTAACTAAACTGCCTATCCCACTTATCTTAACTTCATATTTCATGACATTCCTCCTGATAATTTATATTTATATTAAGTTAATTAAAAGAAACATTTATTTTTTCTTTTATAAATTTTATAGCTTGTACAATACTTTCTTCATCTTTAAATCTTTGCTCTGCACTATATATGTCTAATCCTTCTATTTCTTCAATCTCTTTAAACTTAGCCATTACTGTGCGTCCTTTCAAAATTTCTCCAAACCTTATAAAACCATCTGAATCTGAAGATATAATAGCTATACTTCCTTTAGAAAAATAACTTTTCTTTTTTCCTGTGGATACTATCTCCCCTTTTGTTTTAGCTCTATTTAAAGTTTTAAAATATAATTTATTCTGTTTCATTATAAATATAGTATTTATAACATAAACAACAAATAAAATTACAAGTAGTTTCATATTTATACACCTTCCACAAATCACATTATTTTTTAATTCTGTACGATTCTACATAAGATTTTTGAGTAACACTTTTTTAAATTCTAAAAAACTTCTACATTTACTTATCTTATTTGTTAACTTTACATCTTGTCCTATCTTTAAAACTTCTTCATAAATTTTTACCAACAAGTCTGAATCCATTTGATTCTCACATGGAAACATGGTCATAAGTATTATTTTTATACTTCTATTTGCATATTGTATTGGTTCTTCTAAAATCCCAATTGCCATTAGAAATTTATCTGACTTTTCATTTACAGAATGGGGAAATAATAGACCTTTATCAAAAACTGTAGGAGATTTTTCTTCTCTATTAATTATGTTTTCTCTAAACTTATCATCAATACATCCTAAATCCATAAGATTGTCCATCATTTTTTCCAAAGACCCAAGTATCGTCTTTTCATTCAATATCATAAATTTATCTTCATCCAACAAATTATTTATTAATAAATTTGTAGAATTAGTAGTATCAATATTTCCTTCTCTTAAACACAATACTGTTTTTAATTGTTCTCTTAGTTTATTTTCATCAAATATTGTATTTATTTTCAACACTATTGTTCCTATATTTGATGTGTCTAAATCAATAGTTGTAAAAACTATATCGTATTCATCTAAGTTAATATTTCTCAAATTAAAACTTGAAAGAGTATCAATTTGTGGATTATTACCTATTAATTTTTCAACTCTTATTTTTAATAGCTTTGCTGTCCCTAGACCAGTACCACATATAATTGCTATTTTCTTTATTGAATAAAATCTACTACTATTTCTTTCTAAATATCCACTAAAATGAATTGCTATATATCCAATCTCATCTTCTGAAACTTCTAAATTATATTTCTGCTCTATTACTCTTCCTGCTATTTGAGCTAATTTAAAAGGAAGTATATAGTTCTGTTTAATCTCTTCTAGCAATATATTCTTTAATTTTATATTAAATAATAGCCTATTTAGAGTAAAACTAAGATGATATCCTAGTCCTATCCTTAATTCATCCTCATTTATCAAAATACCCATATCAATATATATTTGGTTAAATATATTTTCCATCAACTCATCAATATTTTTATTAATTCTACTACTATTTAAAGCACACTCTGATGCTGGTGCATTTCCACTTACTAATGGTATAGTCAAATAAATAATTTCCTCATCATTTAAAACACATTCAAATCTTTTTGATAATATTTGTTTTATTTCCCTAGCAATAAGGTATTCATCATATGATTTGAGTAAATCAAACTTTGCATTATACTCTTTTACTCTATTTTTTTCTTTCACTCTATAAATTAAAACTACAATATAGTTAAGAACTTCTCTTAGCATTTCATCTGTAACATAAAAATTATTATTTTTGAACAAAGTCAATAATTCCTCTTCCAAACTTGTGAGTTCTTCTTTTTTAATGTCTTTAAAATATTTTGAATTATTTAAATCCTTTCTTGAGTTCTTATACAACTGATTTAATATAAGTAATCTAATATCAAGTTCATTTCCATGTAATTTCATCCCTGTATTCTGTTTTTTTATTAAGTTTAAATTATATGAAGCTAGAACTTTTTCTACATACTGGAAATCATTTACTAGAGTAGTTCTTCCTACACACATCTCATCTGCCAAACTATCAAGTGTAATAAATCCATCTAGTTCTATCAAATAATTTAGTATAAACTCTACTCTATCTTCCTTTGAGTTTAATGAGAATATATTTTTTCTATTCATATCAATAATCTTATTAAGTACTTTTTCATCTTTTATTTCCAGTTTATATCCTTGACCTTTTACATATTTAATTACTGCTATATCACTCCCTAAATCTTTATTCAATTGTTTTATATATGTTCTTACACTTCTAGTTGTAACATTTAGTTCATTTGCTATTGAATTGATACTTACAAACTCTTTTTTACTACATATAATCAATATTTTAAATATCTTGCGGTCAATAGAAGGAATTTTCTCAGTTACATTCATTTTGTATCTCCTCCTTGATTTCATTCTAGTACAAACTTGAAACCAAATTAATACATAAAATTTCACTTTAATAGAGGAAAATTTAGTATTAATCTAAATCGATAATTACAGTTGATTAATAGTATAAAAGCTAGTCTTTCATTAACAAAACTCTTGACTAGCTTAAATTTATATTTTAAATTTTATTAATCAAATTTAAACCTAATGCTGACATTAAATATTATCTTAAAGCAAATACCGCAACTCCATATGCAATAATAACAGATATTGGACCAGTTATTAAACGAGAATAAAATAGAGCTGGAACACCATATTCCACGGTTTCTGGTTCTGCTTCTCCCAAACTTAATCCTACTGGGACAAAATCGCATCCAGCTTGTCCATTTATTGCAAATAAAGCAGGAAGTGCTAAGTATGCTGGTATTGCTCCAAGACCAATTTGAGTACCTACAAGAGTTCCTACTACTTGTGCTATAACTGCACCAGGCCCTAATATTGGTGATAAGAATGGAAGTGTACAAATTATTGATATAATCAATAACCCACCAATATTACCAGCAAGTGGAGATATTACCTTTGCAATCCAATCTCCCAACCCAGATGCTAAAATAATTCCCATAAGCATACTTACGAATGCCATAAATGGTATTACATTATTCATTATCATTTGGATAGTATCTCTACCAGCATCATAAAACTTTGAAACTACTTTTCCTGCGCCTTGGCCAATAGAAAGTATTATGTTCTTTTTAGCATATTCACCTTGTGCTTTTGATTTTACTTCATCATAATTATCAGGCTTTCTAATGGAACTCTTATTTTCACTTTTATTTTCTTGAGCTTTTTGTGGCATATCTTCTCCATCTACAACACTTATACAATTAGGGTTAACATCTGATACATAATATTCCTCTGTTATAAATTTTGCTAGAGGACCTGTTTTTCCAACTGGATTTACATTAATTGTAGGTATTTTTTTCTTTGGATATACTCCACATCTAGCAGTTCCACCACAATCAATAATAACTACTGCCACTTCTTCATCAGAAACACCAGTTTTAAATCCATCTACAATCTCACAACCCAGTAGTTCTTTTATTTTTAATGTTACTTCATGGATACCACCAGCAGTCATTGATAAGATTTTATTTCTATTGCCTTCTTTTTTTATATATAAAGGGCCTCCCCAACCTGAACTTCCTTTTTCTATTTTTAATATCTTGTTTTCATCCATTTTAACTACCTCCTAAGCTTTATTTGCTACTTTATTTTTTCTTGTTAAAAAAGCATACATTTTTTCTGTTATTATACCTCTTATAAAAATCACGATTAAACCAACTATAAAATACCATAATGCTAATGTAGTAGTTTCTTTACCTAAAGTAGTTAAACCAGCTGATATTCCTAACCATACAAAAAGTTCTCCTGCATTTGCATGTGGAAAAAGACCTGTAATTGGATGTACAAATGAAACTGCTGCATCATAAAATCCTGCTTTATGTTCTTCTTTTAAAAATCTACCAAATGTATAACACATAGGATTTCCCAAGAAAAACACTGATACTAATGGAAGTAAAATATATCTTGTAAAAGAATTCCTTCCAAGCTTAGAAGCCCAATTATTAACTCTTTCCTCACCAATTATTTTAATCAAAGAGTTAATAGCTACCATTAACACGATTAGCGTTGGAAGAGTTCCTGAAACAAGACCTACAAATTGTTCTCCTCCCTTCTGAAACAAACCAATAAACCACTCTGCACCTTTACTTAGACCTGTAATAACGTTTTCCATAAAATTATAACCTCCCTATAATATCTTTAAATTTTTAATTTTATTACTCGCTATTAATTTTACAAATTACTTCTTTTTTCTGTACTATATGCTATTATTATAAATGTTTTTTATATTAATATCATTTTAATATAATACTTTTGATAAATAAATACATCTTTTTTCAATTTTATGAAGGAAAAAATTGTACTAATTAGAATTTTCAGAAATATACAAATCTTATTTCGACTATATTTTAAATTCTTCTTAAAAATTTAAGAACTTATTTTCATTTATCTTATTATTAATACTATCTAAATCTTATAGAAATAAAAAAATAGATGCTTTATGATAAGCATCTATCCTTTAATTAAATTATTTTTTAGTTTTTTTATAGATTATTTTATAGGTATATAAATATCAATTTGTGAATCCATATTATCAGGACCTAAAAATCGTTCATCGTATACTTCAAAATCCTCTCTTATATCAATTTCGTCTTTTGAACTCAAAAACCAAGTGCCCCATATATATTCATAAGTTTTATCTAAACTTTCCAAGCTACCAATATGAGTAAATACAGCATACTTTCCTCCTGTAATAGTTTTTGCAACAAATGAATCTGGAATATACTCATAACTGCCAACTTCAAACCCTATTATCTCATTAAATTCCATATTTTCACTAACTAGATGTATTTTAGATGTTGCTTCACAAATTCCAAAAGCTCTCCTTGATGGTAAAGTATTTGGAACAATATGATGCACTTTCTTAAACTTCTCCCACAAATTAGGTAATGAGTTATCTTCTAGTATCACATTATCTCTTATACCAATTACCATTATTTCATCTATTTCTTTTATAACTGGTTTAATCGTTATATTCTCCATAAGATGCTTCATAAAATCTAATTCTAATTTTTTCTTTTTACCAACAAATACATCTATTCTATTTTTTCTATATTCCATAGGGCTAACTTTATATATAGACTTAAATGCTCTGCTAAATGCTTCTGAGGATTCAAAACCACTATCAATAGCTATATCTATTATCTTTTTTTCACTGTATAAAAGTTCTTTTGTGCTATTGACCAAACGTCTTTTTTTTATGTAGCTTCCTACACTTTCACCAAACATAGACTTGAATAGGCGTGTCAAATGATAATAAGAATATCCTGATTCTTTTGCCACATCATTTACAGTTATATTTTCTTTTAGATTATTCTCAATATATACTACAGCTTTTTCAAAATACTTTAAGTAATCCAATATGACACCTCCTCAAATCAGATATTCTTATAAATTGTAAATATACATATATATATAAATTAATACTACTTTGTTAATATACTAAAATATAATAAACAATTCAATACATTTCTATATACTCTTTATTTATTTTACAATTTTTAAATTGTTTATAAAGTTAAATAAAAAGGAACTAAACATTTGATTATTACTTAAAATAAAGTATCTATAGGATAGCATAATACTTACTCATACAAAATATCTTTTTCTCTCACGAAAATATTATTGTTCAAATCGTATTCCATGCAAACGATAGACTTCATTTAAATCAGAAATATCAAGAATAAGTCTATCTTCCAAATCCATATTAGAAATTTTCTTCATATCTACATTAGAAAGGTAAAAGTCATCAATATTATAATTTTCCTGTATCCTTTCTAAATGAACAGATTTTGGAATTGCTATGATACTACTCTGATTAAGCCATTTTAGAATAACTTGAGCAGGTGTCTTGCTATAAGATACCCCAATCTCTGTCAACATACTATTTTGAAAAATATTTTTTTGTCCTTCTGCAAATGGTGCCCATGCCATAGGCTTAATATCATAATTTTCCATAATATTGCGTAATTTTTTCTGCTGACAGAATGGATGCAATTCAATCTGATTGACTGATGGAATAACATCATGACTTAAAATCAAATCTACCAAACGATCAGATCGGAAATTGCATACACCTATTGATTTGATTTTTCCCATATGGTAAAGTTCCTCCATTGCCTTCCAGCTTCCATGGTAATCCCCATAAGGCATATGAATAAGATATAAATCTAAATAATCTATTTGTAAATTAGATAGTGTCTTTTCAAAAGATATTCTAGTTGTTTCGTAACCAGCATCCTGAATCCATACTTTAGAACAAATAAACACCTCTTCTCTTGGAATACCACTTTCACGAATTGCATCACCCACTGCTTTCTCATTTCCATAACAAGCTGCTGTATCAATTAGGCGATACCCTGTACGCAACGCATTTAAAACACTTTCTTTACATTCTTCATAATCAGTTATCTGAAATACACCAAAACCTAACAATGGTATTTCTAAATTATTATTCAATTTAATTTTCTTCATATTATTTGCCCTCTCTTTGGTATATTAAATGTATTTTTTACTCAATCAATTCAAAAAAATCAGAAGGTGCTTTTTCAATATCTATATTTATTAACTGTGTTGTAGATTTAATATTGTCATTTAGATAGTATTTATTCCATATATTACTTTCTAGTCCACCCCATAATATGTTAAACGTTCCTGTATTTAAGTCCATAACTATACTTTTTAAAGTTCCAAAAAAATCGTTATAATAATTACAAGATAATCCATATGGATATTTTAAGGATAAGAAATTCATTAAATCCTTCTCACTAATTTTTTTAGAATTATCTATGTATTCTTTAATTAAATTATATCTATAAATAGAATTATTCATAGACTGTGGTTCTAATTTATGAAGTTTATCAATATGAATATGATTTGTAGAGTGAAGAAAATATTCTCTCTTATTTCCAAATTCATTTATTTTCTTTATCTCTTTTTTTCCATCTAGAGTTTCTACAAGTACCATATTTCCAGACTTATCTGCAAGTAATAGATTAATGTTATATGCAATAGGCATATCTTCTATATATCCTAATACCTCCTCTACATCTTTGCAATTTTCTAATAAATATCTAATAACAGCCCAAAACTGTAAACCTACAATTTTAGGTTTTCTCATACCTTCTTGAGCTCCTACAGGATAACCACAAGATGTTTGACTTACACCCAAACCACACTCATTCATACCTTCAGTTCTTCCAAACTGCATTACTGTAGTTCCAATGTGTGCATATTTACCAACCACCTTAGTTTTACATAAAGCAAAATCTTCCATATGGTGTGAGAAATCAAAATTACGAGCAAAGAGAACATGCCCATTTTCAGTTAATTCTGGTGTTAAAGCAACTTGACTGCAACCTGGTCTAAGATAGGTCATAGTATAGTATAAAAGTTGACTACTATCTACTTGAATGGCATCAGCAAAACCTTGTAATTCTTCATTAAGTCCTGGGCAATATTTGTCAAATAACTCTACCATATAGTTTTCTTCTTCTTTAGTTACAACATTAGATTTATTAGTTTGTTCACATATCAACTCTGGTATATTTACAATTGATTTTCCTAACTCATATCCTATTTCATAGTTTGTGCCACATAATTCGTAAGTTCTTACTTTTAAAGTCTCCATATTATTTCCTCCTATATATCTCGTGTACTTGATTTTATCATTAGGGCTACAACCTTTCATGATATTTTTTGCTATAATAAGTTTGCAAATCTAAAAAATCTAATACGTACTAGATTTATATAGGATTATTTAAGTGCCTATTATATAAATTAAGTGTCCAAACTTAAATATTACTTTTGTTCATGCATATTTATTCTTTTAAGCCATGAAATAATTTTTTCTTCTGCACCATTTCCTCCATTTCCATAAATATCAAATATCTCTAAAACCTTTGAATTAGGACATAATTTTTTTATATCTTTATCAGCATGACCTTTTCCACCACCTCCATGAGTAATAAAAGGTATAATATTTTTTCCACTTAAATTATTCTGGTTAAGTAAAGTTGCTATAGGTGGTGCAATTGTACTCCACCAATTTGGTGTCCCTAAAAAAATAGTATCATAATCACTTAAATCATATGATATTTTTTTAATACTAGGCATAATCCCCTTCTGTATCTCTTGTTGAGCTTGTTTCACTAGTGCATTATAATCCTTTGTGTATGGTGTTTCTGTAAATATCTCTTGTATATCAGCCAATGTATACTTTTGAATAATTTCTGCAATTCTTTTAGTGTTTGACGAACTTGAAAAGTATAATACAATATTTTTTTTACTCATATCTATTCCCCCTTGTTTTTCAATGTCATACATTTAGCAACTGTATTTCCTGTTTTTAAATATGTATAACCAGGCATTTCAAATAAAATTGGTTTTAGTTTTTCATAATCAATTTTGCTTTCTTCATTTAAAATTTCTTCATCTGCATATGTGTGGCTTATTTTTAATATAAAACTTTCAAATCCCTTTGTTTCATAAATATCATCCACATAACATTCCATGTTTAGTTTTGATTCTTTTATTAGTGGAGCTCCTTCATCACCTATTTCGTATTCAAATACTTTTGATTTATCAATTTTACTTCCACTTACACAACCAACATAATCTGCTTTTGACAACATAGACTCATCTACAACATTTACAGAGAGTACTTTACTTTCTCTAATTCCTTTATTTGTATAATGTGATTTTGCTAAACTTATCATAATATGGTCATGCCCAATAATACCTAAATGTCCTACTAACATCCAGTTAGGGCTTTCATCAATTACTACTCCAACAACTACCAATGGTGTAGGATATAATCCTATTATAGAACCTAAATCCTTTTTCATATATAATTACCTCTTTTCTTTTATTTTCTTATATTGTATTCCCTTAACCAAACTTAAGGTCAAATATTATTTTTTATATTCGTGCTTTTCTTTCCATTCCCTAACCATTTTTTGTGTTACAGGGTCACATAGGTTATAGTAATTTTCAATTTTATACTCAACAACATCTAAACATTCTCGAAGTTTATTAATCTGTGTAGTCAAATCTTCCTTTACTTCTACCAATATTTCTCTACGTACTTCTTTTGTATCATCATCAGAACATGCAAGTCGTACATATTCAATAATAGCTTCTAAAGAAGCTCCTGCTTTCTTAAACTTCATAACAAACTCAATCCAGTGAATAGCACGTTCATCATAATCACGAATTCCAGACTTATTTTTAGGAATAGGTGGTATTAATCCTATCCTTTCATAATAACGTAAATTATCTACTGATATTCCAGTACGTTTTGAAGCTTCTTTAATTGTCATAAGCATCACACTCCTTATAAGTATCTTTTTTTAATATACAACCTTAAGTTAACTTCAAGTCAAGCCTTTTTTAAAACTTTTTTACAAATTGGAAAATTAAATTAAAAAGGTGAACTACACAGAGTTCACCTTTTGTTTTAGAAACTATATTTAAATGTAATTTACTATATTATAAATAATTTAATTTAATATGTTTAATCATAATATATATCAGTTTAAAACTATATAAATATATTTTTAACTTTTTAAAAAGGACCTAAATTAATCTGCACTGCAATCATCAAAAATATAAACCCTAAAGCTAACTCCATAAGTATTATCTTTGATGCAAATTTAAACCATCTTGTATAAGGTACATGAGCAATAGATATTCCAGCCATAAGAACTCCAAGTGTTGGAACTATTCCATTTGCAAATCCATCACCCATTTGGTAAGCTAACACTGCAACCTGTCTAGGTATACCTATAACATCTGCAAGTGGAGCCATAAGGGGCATTGTTACCATAGCTTGACCAGTGCCTGAAGGTATAAAGAAATTGATTACAGACTGCATAATCATCATTACTCCACCGCTAAAAATTCTAGGAACATAATTCAACACCAATGACAATCCATGAACTATTGAATCTAAAATTACTCCCTGTTCTAATATAACTACTATACTAGATGCAAATCCTATCAAAATAGCTGGATAGACCATTTCTTGCATACCTTTCACGAATCCAGAAGCAATTTTATTTGGGCTCATTCCATAGACTACTCCACATAAGATTCCTAAAGCAAAGAAATAAGCTGATAAGTCTGACATACTCAAAGAAAATTTTACAATCAATATCATCAAAGCAAGTATACCACCAAAGAATGTAACTAATACTCTTATATTTCCAGCAGACAATTTTTCTTTAATGGAAGACTTATCTAATTGCCAATGACTATAATCAATATCTGCTACTAAACTTTTGCTTGGGTCTTTTTTTATTTTTTTACAATAAAAAATTATGTATGTTGAAAGTAAAATCATGGTGCAAATCCAAAATATCCATCTAAACCACATTCCTGAAAAAAGTGGCAATCCAGAAATACCTTGCGCCAATCCTACAGTAAAAGGATTAATAGTAGCCGAACCATAACCCGATGCAAGCCCTAGAAGTAAAATACCTGCAGCAACTAAAGCATCATACCCTAAAGCAATACACAGAGTCATTAATATAGGCAAGAATGCAATACATTCTTCATACATACCTACCACTCCACCAGCTAAACCAAAAGTCAATACTAAGCAGGTAATTATAATCTCGCCTTTTTTGCTTCCCTGACTTTTAGAAATAACTCTTCCAATCAAAGCATCTAGTGAGCCAGTAGAATTTACTATACCAAATGCACCTCCAATAATAAGCACAAAGAAAACTGTTACAGAATTTTTCCCAAGCCCACTTGGTATAGCTCTAAATACATCCATTATACTGACTGGATGTTGTTCTCCATATTTAAAACTTCCTGCTTGCACAAGCATATTTCCAGTAGTTAAATCTTCAACTCTATTATACGTTCCAGAAGGAACAATATAGGTCATTATAGCTGCAAATATTATGAGACCTATCATCAAAACATATGCATCTGGGAATGATAATTTTCTCTTTTTGCCTTCAGTTTTATTAGTCATAGCAAAATCCCCTTTATCTAAAGTCTACTCTTCTTTCATCTTTTTAATTAAGTCTGGGTTTTCAAATAAACTAAAGCCTGTTAAAGCTAATATCTTTATACCATCAATCACTCTGTTTTTTGCATATGGATTCATAGAAGCTTTCAAAAATTCCTTTGTATGTAGCTCTTCACAATTTTCTGAGAATTTCATTAAAGGGTGTATACATGGTATCATTTGACTTAGATTTCCCATATCTGTAGAACCTAGTAATACTTGTTCATCGTCATCATATATACCAAATTCCTCCATAATATTTGTAAAGATACCTGTTAAAACCTTGTTTGCATTTAAACCTTGGCAAGTTGGCTCAAAATGGTAAAACTCAAGTTCACAGCCAGTAGCTATTGCAGCTCCTCTAGCACAATTTTTTACTTTTTCAACTACCTCATCAAAGTAGTCTTGCTCTTTTGCTCGTATTTCTAGTCTTACTTTTCCCATGTCAGGTATTACATTTGCAGCAGTTCCTGCTTCTAGTATGATACCATGTATTCTAGTTCCATCTACCAATTGTTGTCTCAATGCATTCACATTATTATATAATAATACTACTGCATCCAAAGCATTTATTCCATTATATGGCTTAGCTCCTGCATGAGATGCTTTTCCAGTAAATATGAAATCTAATCCCCCTATTGCTATAATTTCTGGCGTTACACATGTTTTTGAATTTGGATGTATCATCATTGCTGCATCATATCCATCAAATACTCCATGTTCTATTAAGTAAGGTTTTCCATCTCCAGTTTCTTCAGCTGGTGTCCCAATTATACTTACCTCTCCTTTGTAAGTATCTAGTATACTTGCAAGAGCTATTCCAGCTCCAACTCCCATGGAAGCTATCAAATGATGGCCACATGCATGACCATTGCCTGGAAGAGCATCGTATTCTGCTATAAATGCTATTCTTGGACCATCACCATTTTTCTTAGTTGCTTTGAAAGCTGTTGCCATACCTGCCAAGTTTTCCTCAACCTCAAAACCTTCTTCTCTTAGAAATTCTGCTATTTTTTTAGCAGACTTGTATTCTTGTAAGGCAATCTCTGGCTCATCATATAAAGATTGACATAGACCTAAAATTTTTTCTTTCTTTAAATCCGCC
The DNA here is from genome assembly GCF_001299635.1 of Clostridioides difficile. GTDB lineage: Bacteria > Bacillota > Clostridia > Peptostreptococcales > Peptostreptococcaceae > Clostridioides > Clostridioides difficile_A. The sequence continues at coordinate 163,294 of NZ_JRHN01000043.1, forward strand.
ACTTGTGTTATTTTTTCTTTCATATCAATCTTACCTCCCACTAAATTTATTTATTAATTCTTTTATCCTATTATAAACTTTGATTTACTATATTGAACTTATAATCTATCTGCAGTAACAATATTATTAGATTTCTTATAAAATTTAGTGATAATGTTACTGTAAAATCTAATCACACAATGAATATCCAAATATCTTTCTATCTATTAAAATAAATAATCTTACTATATACTACTATCCAAAATAACAGTTTTAAATATAAATACTCTATATTTCAAATTCATAAAGTAATCTTCAATAATTTAAAAGTTTAAATAGATTTACTTTAAATTTCAGTTTTTCTCGCATGCATAATATTAAGTTCATATTTAATTTTTATTATAAATAATTAAATAAAACATGTATAGGACTCTGTAAAATATCTTTAATTTAACTCATGTTTATTTTCTTTTATGTATTTACTTTCCCAAAATTCAGCATTTTTTATATCTAATTCTATAGGATTAAAAGTTCTATCGCTCCTTTTTACTCCCATCTTTTTCTGCCTTTGATAATCGTAATATGCTTTTATAGCTGGTTTTTTTAGTGTAAATATACCAACTAAGTTTATATATGTTAATACACCTATACATATATCACCAAGTGCCCAACTTGTAAGTGGTTCTATAAAGCAACACATTGCTGCACATATTATAAGCATAAATCTACAGACATTAATTATGTGCTTTTCATGTTTTTCTGCCTTAATTCTAGTCACTAAGTAAGATACGTTGGTCTCCATCATGTATGAGAAGGCTAATAATGTTGTAAATGTAAATAGTAGTAAAACTATTGCTATAAAAATATCACCTAATTGAGGATGTAATGTATTTATTGCACTCTGTACATATTGTGGACCTGGTTCTACACCTGGTAATGTTGTGTAAACATCTGTAACATTATACATTCCTGTTATTATAATCATAATACCTGTAGCCATACATATTAATAGTGTGTCTACATAAACAGAAAAAGCTTGGACTAATCCTTGTTTGGCTGGATGACTCACTTCTGCTGCTGCTGCACCATAAGTTCCAGAACCTTCTCCCGCTTCATTTGAGTATATACCTCTTTTTACTCCCCAAGATATTGCTGAACCTAACATCCCTCCAAAAACCGAACCAAATCCAAATGCAGATTTAAACATTGTCATAATAGCTCCTGGAACTAGATTTATATTTGCTATGATTATTACCAATGTCATAATAAGGTATGCTCCACCCATTATAGGTACTACTTTCTCAGCAAATAAACCAATTCTTTTAATTCCTCCAAAAATTATTATACCTAGTGCAATAGAAGATGTAACTGCTATTGTCATTTTTGAAAATCCAAATGCTTGATTCATTGCTAGATATAGAGTATTTGATTGTGTGCCAGGCATAAAAAATGTATAACTTATGATTGCAACCACTGAAAATAAAATTGAACATTTTTTCCAACCAAGACCTTTTTCAAAGTAATACGGAGGACCTCCTCTATACTGTCCATCATGCTCATCTTTATATATCTGAGCTAAAGTAGATTCTACAAATGCAGTTGCCGACCCTAATGTAGCCATTATGCACATCCACACTAATGCTCCTGGTCCTCCCATTGCTATCGCTACAGCTACACCAGCTATATTTCCAGTTCCTATCCTTCCTGCCATAGATGTAGCAAAACCTTGGAACGAAGATATTCCAACATGAGAGCTATCTCCTTCAAGCAAAAGAGTAAACATTTCTTTTACATCTTTTATTTGAAAAAATCTTAATTTCATTGAAAAATATAATCCTATACACAAACACATTGCAACTAATACAGGTGACCAAACAATTCCATTAATGGTGTTAACTAAATCGGTCACTTAACTCACCACCATTCATTTTATATTTATAGACAATAATTTAAATAGCTATGTTTCAACATTCTATATAATCTTCAACTCAATATATCTAAAAAATCTATCTTCTATTTATATTATTTTTAATCCACAAGCTATAAGTATCTATTTCTAAAACAAAGAATATTAATCGATATATAAACGTAAATTTATAAACTTTTTAACGATATGTATTTGACAAGTAATCAAACAATATAAATTGGAATACATGTAATGAAAAGCCTGAAACTGTTACTATATAAATAGTACCATATACAATTATTAATATATAATTGAATAGTATATAGTTAGATTTTAAATTTTCGTATTTATTATGAGGTGTAAAATTGAGTACAATTACCACCTATTTTTAAAATTCTTTTAATTTAAATTAAATAGGTTTATGTAAATATATAAATAGATGATAATTGCTACTCAATTCCAGACCTTTAGGGGTAACTTTATACTAAAACCTAGAAAACTTGATAACATTTTGGTGTGTTGCACTTTAAATTTTAAGTATTGCTATAAAACTTAATAATTTGGTATTTTTACAATATTTATGCTTCTAACTTACTTTCTCTTTTCTTCTTAACTTTTAATATATATAAACAAGATAGTATACCAATTATTAGAATTGCTATCTGGAATATAAATGTATATGTGTAACCTTTATTACCATAAGTATCTATCCAGTGTCCTATTAATGCAAATTGGAATACATCTGGTGAAAATCCTAAAGCTGCTGCTATACCTATAGTAGTTGCTGAATATTTAACTGGAACTTTTACTTCATCTTGAACTGCATAGTATATACCTTTTCCCATGTAACCTAATATGCCTACTACAAATGTCAAAGCTATAAATATAGTCATTGGAGTAGATGCAGGTAATACTAGGAATAAAACTATTACTGCTATACCAAATACATATATTGGTAGTAGTACTTTTGTAGGTGATTTTACTTTATCTGCACAATATCCTCCAAATGGTGCTCCAAACAATTTTAGACCATGTTGTCTTATTATTGCTAATGCCCCAGACAATGCCACAGAACCTCCAAGTACTGATGTTATATATGGTGTAAAATAAGACATTGTAACTGTGAATGAATATACACAGAATATGCTTATTCCTACTAGCCAAGTGTTTGGTGATTTTAGTACTGTCATAAAATCACCAGCAGACATTTTTTCACTTGCTTCTTCTTCTTTGTCTTCTCTGATATCTACATCTTTAATTACAAACCATAATACTGGACACATTACTATTGATAATATTCCTAAAGATATCATTACCCATCTCATACCCAATACAGGAGTTGAAAAGCATGTATAAATATATAAGAATATTGCTCCCATTACTACGCCAGAAACTCCAACCATAGCTTCATTGAATCCATAAACTTTACCTTGATTATCTTTTCCTATAACTCTAAGTATTTTTACCATAGAAGGATAGTTCATAACTAATGATGTGATTGCACAACCTACCCAAGTTGCAACTGCAAACGGATAGTTCATGTTAAATGCAAATGCAAATGATACTAATCCATTAAGAAATATAGAACCTAAAATTATCTTTCTATAATCAAATCTATCTGCTAACCAACCCCCTATAGGAGCTCCAAATATATTCCCTAATCCATAAATCGTAAGTAGAAAACCTAGTTGAGTATTTGTACACTCTAATGCTTTTAAGATTGGATCATATAATGTATATTGGATAAATGGTATAATATAAACTAATTCCCAAGATATTGCTATAATAACAAGTTGAAACATTAACTTTCCAAACTTTATACCGTTCCCTTTTTCTCCCATATTTAAGCCCTCACTTTTTATATTTATTCACAAGCATAATTGAGTTCTTTTTTTATAACTTCTGCAAGTATTTGAATTCCATCAACTATTTGTTCTTCTGACATAGTTGTATAGTTAAGTCTCATAGTGTTCTTTGGTCCATTATTTGCAAAGAATGACTCTCCAGAAACGTATGCAACTCCAGCATCAATAGCTTTGTCTAGTAAATCATCTACATTTATGTTTTCAGGAAGCTCAACCCATATAAACATTCCTCCATCTGGCTCTGTATATTTAGCTTCTTCTGGAAAATGTTTTTTCATAGCATCTAACATCAATAAACATCTTTTTTTGTACTCAGCTCTTATTTTTTCTATATGTTCATTTAAATTATATTTCTTTAAGAATTCTATTACTTGTACTTGAGAAAATTGATTTGATTGTAAATCTATACCTTGTTTTAAAAGTTCTGCTTTATCTATGATGTCTACATTACCACACATCCAAGCAACTCTAAACCCTGGACATAATACTTTTGAAAATGAACCTAAGTATAATACTTTATCTTTAGTATCAAGAGATTTAAGTGTAGGTAGAGGCTCTGGTGTAAATCTTATTTCTCCATAAGGATTATCTTCTATTACTATGACATCATACTTATTCACGACTTCCATAAAATCTTTTCTTCTTTGTAAAGACCATGTTTTTCCTGTAGGATTTTGAAATGTTGGTATTACATAGATTACCTTTATGTTAGAATTTTCAGATAATAATTTATCCAAATCATCTGTTACCATTCCTTCATCATCAGTATCTACTCCTAAAAAATCACATTCATAAGGTCTAAATGCATTTATTGCACCTAAGTAACTTGGATTTTCTGTAACTACTATGTCTCCTTTTTCTAATAAAATCATAGCACTAAGAGATATACCTTGTTGTGAGCCAGTAGTTATTATGATATTTTCTGCTTTTGTATCAATATTTTCTTCTTCCTTCATTCTTTTTACTAATAACTCCAATAACTCATCTTCACCTTTAGTAGGTCCATATGCTAAAGCAAATTTGCCTCTTTCACTAAGTACTTTTTGAGTTACTTCACTTATCTCTTCTATTGGAAATAAGTTTGGGTCAGGAAGTCCTGCAGCAAAAGATATAACAGTACCACCACTTGCCACCTTCTGAGCTATTTTCTTTTGAGAAGCTCTTATAGCTGAAGCTTTTACCATATCCATTCTTTTTGCATATTTCATAATACTTTCTCCTCCTTAATAATAATTTCTTATTGTGACGCTAAGCATGCTAATGCTATTGAATTTATTTTAATTTCAGCTGTATCAGAACGTGAACCTAAAATTATTGGATTTGTTGCTCCTAAAACTATACCAGCCCACTTAGCTTGATTAAATCTAAGCCATGATTTTCCTAATATATTCCCTGCTTCTATATTTGGAAATACTAGCAAATCAACATCACCAGCTATATTACTTTTAATACCTTTATGTTCTGCTGCATGTGCATCAAATGCCACATCAAATGCTATCGGACCCTCTGCTATACATTTTGGTATTTCTCCTGATTTTTCCATTTCTACAAGTAGGTTTGCATCTACTGTAGATTGTATTTTATGATCTACCATTTCATTTGCAGTAAGTATAGCAGTTTTAGGATTTTCCATTCCTATACTCTTCATAGTAAGAAGTGCATTTATCATTATATCTTTTTTTTGATTTAAATTTGGTGATACATTTATACCACTATCAGTGCAATAAAGAAGTTTGTGATATTGAGGTAATTCATATACTGCAAGTAAACTCAATAATCTCCCTGTTCTAAGACCTGTTTCTTTATTTAATATAGCTCTCATATAGACACTCGTATTAACTAATCCCTTCATAAGAACTTTAGCCTCTTTATTCTTAACTATCTCTACAGCTTTTTTAACTGATTCATCAGGATTTTGACATCCTATTATCTCGTGACCTTTTAATCCAATTTCTTTTGATATATTTTCTATTTTATCCTTGTCTCCTACAAGAATTGGCTTTATAATATTTAAATCTGTTGCTGATTTTACAGCCTTTAATACTTCTTTATCTTCTGCAACAGCAACACTTACAATAACAGGTTCAAGCTTTTTAGCCTCTTCTAATAAATTATTAAAATCTTTTAACATACTCTCTCTCCTAAATATTAATAAGTTTTTGCTATTTCTTCTCCTTTAAGTACTCTAAGTGCTCCAAGAGCAAGTGCTTCCATTTCCATTTCTCCTGGAACTGTTTCTACTGGTGCCAAATATGAAACTTTTTCTATTACTCCTTTAACTACCATTTCCGAATGTGATATCCCCCCAGTTAAAATAATTCTATCTACATTCCCTGAAAGTGAAGCTCCATACATAGATATTTCTTTTGCTATTTGATAAATAAATGCATCCATTATAAGTTTTGCCTTTTTATCACCATCATTAATTCTATTCTCAATTTCTATCATATCCTTAGTTCCTAAGTAATCGTACATTCCTCCAATTGAACTTACTTTTGCGACCATTTCATCATGAGTATATTTTCCAGAGTAACACAATTCTACAAGAGGATATGCAAGTAATCCACCACTTCTTTCTGGAGAAAATGGACCATCAGATCTTCCACCACTTCCATCAATCATTTTCCCTCGTTTATGTGCTACAATTGATATCCCTGAACCTAGATGGGCTACAATAAAGTTATAATCCTCGTATTTTCCACCTAGTTTTTGTGCAATTTTTCTTGAAACAGCTTTATGGTTTAATGCATGTAACCAACTAGCTTTTTCTATGTCTGAAATTCCTGTAATCCTTGATACATCATCAAACTCATCTACAGAAACTGGATCTACTACAAATGATTGTACTCCTATTTCATCTGCTATAGTCTTAGCCAATAATGCACCTAGATTAGAGGCATGTTCTCCATTTATCTCATTTCTCATATCCTCAATCATTTCTTCACTAACAGTATAAGTGCCGCCTTTTATAGCTTTCATAAGTCCACCACGTCCAACTACTGCATCAAAAGAATTTATACTATGATTCTCACTACTTAAGATATCCACTATTAATTGTTTTCTATAGTCATATTCATCAAATACTTTAGAAAATTTTTTTAAATCCTCTCTTGTATGAGTTATATTTTTTTTCAAAACTTCATTTTCATCTTGGAAAACAGAAATCTTTGTAGATGTACCACCAGGATTTATTACTAAAACTTTCAATTTAACACCCCCAGTTTCACTATATAGAACACCGTTCTGATATTTCGTTTCGAAAAGTTACGTCCTACTACTCAGAACGACGTTCTATATTTTATTAATTAAATACTAACATATAAAAATAAGTATTTCAATAATTATTTTAAATATTTAAAATATTCACTTATAATCATACCCAGCTTCAAATGCTTCTATGTTTTTGGCATTAAACTTGCCTTTTCCTTGATTTTCAAAGTATTCGCACATACCCTTTTCAAATTCTTCCTTTGTAAATAAATCTAAATTTTTTACCATAACACCTAACATACAAATATTAGCAGCTTTTTCATTACCTAAATTTTGTGCGATTTCAGTAACAGGTGCTTTTATAACATTTATATCTTCTCTATATTTTCTATCCTTACTTACTAGTGATTCATTGACAAACATATAACCATTTTCTTTCATTAAACTTTCATACTTATCTACTGATACACTATTCATTCCTAATAATATATCTGGATTTTTTACACAAGGATTTGCAATTTTCTCATCACTTACAACAACATTACAATTTGCACTTCCTCCTCTCATCTCATTTCCGTAAGATGGGAACCATGTAATTTTCTTATCTGCTTTATATGCAACATACATTATAATTTTTCCTGCTGTAAGAACTCCCTGTCCTCCAAAACCAGCACATATGATTTCATTTAACATATCATTTCCTCCCTAATCAATAAATTCTCCAAGTGGATACTTTGGAACAAGTTCATTTTCGATTCTCTTCATAGCATCTACTGGCTTTAACCCCCAGTTTGTTGGGCATGGTACAAGTACTTCTATTAAACAAAAACCTTTATTTTCTTTTTGTTTTTCCAGTGCTTTTTTGATGTATCTTTTTGTTGTATTTATTTCTTTAGGGTTAGTTATTGTTCCTCTTGCTAGATACGCTATATCCAAATTACCCATAACTTTTACAACATCAAATGTTGAACCATGATCTGCGTAATTTCTACCATTTGGAGTAGAAGCTGTATATTGACCTTCTATAGTAGTTGGGGCCATTTGACCACCTGTCATTGCAAACATATTATTGTTCATAACAAGGAATATAACATTATCATTTCTAGTAGCAGCTGACATAGTTTCCCCAAGCCCTATCGCATAAGCTCCACCATCTCCAGCTATTGTAAATATATATTTATCTGGTCTAACTCTTTTCATAGCTGCCATTGCTGCACCCATTTTACCATGTGGTGGAACGACAACATCTACATTCATACTAAATTGAAACATATGATTACAACCTATATCTGAACATATAATTGTATCTTGACATATATCCATTTCTGTTAATACTTCTCCAATAATTCTATCGACTATAGAGTGTCCACAGCCTCCACAGAACATATTTTCACACATCATTATTGCTGGTGCTTTCTTAGCCATAATTAAAATACCTCCTCTTGCTTAGCTTTTCCATCTATAATCTGTTGAGCAAAATCTATCAATTGATTTACTTCTGCCATATATTGAGCTGTTGCTACTGAATATACTGGGAATCTATTATCACATGCTATAATTACATCTTCCTTCATTTGTGCCATCATGTTCATTTCAACTGTTACAAGACCTTTTAGTGAATCATTCAATTTTTTAAATGCTTTTCTTGGGTAAGGCCACAATGTTTTTGGTCTTATTAATCCTAATTTTATTCCTTTTGCTCTAGCATCTCTAACTGCACCTTCTGCTATTCTTGATGAAATCCCATATGCTACAAATACTACATCAGCATCTTCTATCTCTATTTCTTCCCATCTTTGTTCATTTTCTTGAACTTTTCTCATTTTTTCTATATAGCCTTTTTGCCATGTATCTTGGTCTTCAAAATATGTTATATCAGTTATAACTTTATTTTTTTCTCCTACAGGTGTTCCTTTTGCTGCCCATGGAGCTTTATCTTTATCATACTCTTTCATTGGTGGGGCTATACAAGGCTCTACCATTTGACCTATTGTAGCATCAGAAAGTATAAGCACTGGATGCATATATTTCTCAGCTAATTCAAAAGACTCATATGCCATATCCATATTTTCTTGAACACTATTAGGTGCCAATACAATTAAATGATAATCTCCATTTCCTCCACCTTTTACAGCTTGCCAATAGTTATCTTGACCTGCTCCTATAAATCCATCACCTATACCATATCTTTGTACACATGCTACAACTGCTGGCAAACCAGCTGATACCCAGTATGCGATGCCTTCTTGTTTTAATGAAAATCCTGGCCCAGATGAAGAAGTCATAGCTCTTGCTCCAAGTGCACTTGCTCCCATAACCATATTTACACTGGCTATTTCTGATTCACCTTGAATAAATACTCCTCCTACTTCTTTTTGTCTCCATGCCATCATTTCTAATATTTCTGATTGTGGTGTTATTGGATAACCTGCATAAAATCTACAGCCACCACGTATAGCACCTTCTGCTAAAGCTTCATTTCCCTTAATTAATAAACTCTGCATACTTTTTCTCCCCTCCAATAAAATATAGTTTATAATATCTCAAATACTAAATCAGGACACATTGTATAACAAGCGCCACATTGAATGCATTTTTCTTCATCAACTTTGATAGTTACAAAGCCTTTTTTATTTGTGTAATCAGAAAGACTTATTGCATCTTTTTTACAAGCTTCAATACAAAGATAACACCCCTTACATCTTTCAACACTCAACTTGACTTTTTCCATTTCTTAAATCTCCCCTTTATGTAATATTTTTTTACTTAATTTTAAATATATAATATTTATATTTTATATAGACATTATATATGCTTCAGCATTGTTCCACACTTTAGAACATCGTTCTATTTTGTATTGCTTAATTAAAAGATAACACATTCGCTTATATATTTCAACAACATTTTAAATTTTAAGAATATTTAATTTTTGATTAAATAAAAAGAGGTCACATTTAAACTGATATTCACAAATAACAATTTAAATATAACCTCTTTTTATTGTTTCGATTAAAAAATTATCTAAAAAGCTCAGATATACTTTTTGCAGTTTCCATAACTCTTTTAATTTTATACTCAAAATCTCCTTCTCTCATTCTTATAGTTGGACCAGATAAACTTATTGCTGCAATAGCTTTATTATCTTTATCTAAAATAGGTGCTCCAATACAAGTTAGCCCATGTTCTAATTCCTCATCATCTATGGCATATCCTTGCTCTTTTATTTTTGCTAAAAAAAGCATCATATCATCCCAATTATCAATTGTATGCTCTGTGTATTTGTGTATTGGTGTCTTTCTATATTTTTCAAAGTCTATAGAATCATTAAATGCCATAAGACATTTTCCAACTGCTGAACAATAACATTCGCTACTGGAGCCAACTGATGGATTTACTGAGAGTAGCTGATTTGAACCATATTCTTTATGTATTATTATACTTCTTGGAGAATCTTGAGCTCTTTCTTCTAATATAGATACATTAACCACTTCGTTAAATTCTTGATTTAATTTTTTCGTATATGGTTTTACTATTTCATTCAATGACATTTTTTCTCCCACAACCATACCTATTGCATATAAATTTATTCCTAGCCAATACTTACCATTTTCTGTGTTTTGTATAACAAAACCCTTGTTTTCAAGAGTGACTAAAGTTCTATGTACAGTACTTTTATATACTCCCATAGCTTTACTTATTTCAGTTATTCCCATTTCTCTCTTTTCATGATACAATAGCAAAATTATGTCTAGGGCTCTATCTAATGCATTTATTATTTCTCCCATATACAAATACTCCTCCTGCGAATATTAAGTGCTACTTCAACACTCTACTAAATATTATATATTAAAATTACAAAATTATCTATTTATCTTAATTATATTTTATAAAACAAAAATATTATACTTATTTTATAAAATAAAAACAAAATACTTGCTATGTCTTCCTTATTTTTTCTCTTAATGATATTGTACTGTTATATTTTCATCCTATCTAGATAATAATAATATATATCTCTATTATACAATAGATTCAGTTTTATACAAGACTAATAACGAGGTGTGACAATGGATAATTTTAAGAAAAGATTGTTAAATGAACTACCCAACTTTAAAGAATATTCTTTGAAGTTCTTAAATGAAGAGATAAATAAAATGCAATACAAAGGCTTTTCTGGTGGATATGGAGTTTATGCTCAAAGGGACAAAAAGTCTTTTATGATAAGGCTTAGAGTATCTGCTGGAGTTTTATCCAAATATCAACTTAATAAAATTTACGAAATGGCTGTTAAGAATGACTTAAATAAAATACACTTAACAACTAGACAAGCTATACAACTACATGATTTGTCTATAGACTCCATTGTTGATGTTATGGAAGAAGGAATAAAAAACGACATCTTTACTAGAGGTGGTGGTGGTAATTATCCTAGAAATGTCGGATTATCTCCACTATCGGGAGTTGACCCTGATGAAGCCTTTGATGTTACTCCATATGCAGTTGCTACTGATAAATATTTTATCAAAAATGCTACTACATATAATTTACCTAGAAAATTAAAGGTTTCTTATTCTAGTTGCTATACAGATGCTGCTCATTGTAGCATACAAGATTTAGGATTTGTGGCTACTTTAAAAGATGGTAAACCATATTTTAGAGTTTTCTTAGGTGGAGGTTTAGGTAAACAACCTAAGGTCGCTTTAGAGCTTGGTGAACTTATAAAACCTACAGATGCACTATACTGTGTTGAAGGTATGATTAAGTTTTTTATGGCTTATGGTAATTATGAAAATAAAAATAAAGCTAGGGTTAGATATATGGTCGAAACACTTGGTGAGAAGTTATTTTTAGAGAAGTTTAAAGAATATTATAAAACAGAAAAAGAAAAAGGTAACCTTGAACTCAATGTTGAAGAAATAGATTACTCAAAGCCTGGTGTTAAAATAGATGTTCAGGATTCTAGATTGATACGTCAAAAACAAGATGGTTTATACACTGTATATATACATCCTGTTGGGGGTATCTTATCGACAAAGGATTTAAGTATTTTACTTCAAGAATTAGACATTATTGAATCTTCTATGATTAGACTAGGAATGACAGAGGGATTATACATCTTAAATTTAAATGGAAATGAAGCAAAAAAAATATTGGAAATAAGTAAGACTATTAGTTGTAATTCTCAACTAGAACAAAGTATCTCCTGTATAGGTGTTCCAATATGTCAAATGGGTATACAAAACAGTCAGAAAATGTTACATGAAATCATAGATTACTTTAGATTACAAAATAATGAAGAAGTTTTAAATAAAGCTCCTAAATTATATATCTCAGGATGCTTAAATTCATGTGGTGTTCATCAAGTTGGTAGTATCGGTTTATGTGGTAAAAAGAAGAGTGTTGATGGTGTATCTACAGATGCATTTGAATTGTTTGTTGGAGGCAGTTTTGAGATAGGCAAAACTAAATTAGGAAAATCTATAGGTGATTTTAAAGCTAGTGATATTCCTGAAATGCTTTATAAAATATCTGAAGTTTCTTCAGGAGATTTTTATGAGTGGATAAATTCTAATAGTGATATTTTAAATAAAATAACTGATAAGTATAAGATATAATTTATTATGTTTGCTTATAAAAAATGAGATAGCTATAAGCTATCTCATTTTTTATAAGTAATTTAAGTTTTCTTATTTATAAACTATTTTAGATAAATCACAAATCTCTAACATAGTATCATATATTTGTTTAAGTAAACCAAGTCTATTATTCTTAATAGCTTCATCATTATCCATAACCATAACGGAATCAAATAAGTTATCAACTACTGGTCTTAAAGATGCAAATTCATCCAAAGCAACACCATATTTCTTATCTTTCAATAATTCCTTAACTTTTACTTTTACTTGTTTAAACTCATTGTAAAGTTTGATTTCTGCATCTTCTTTTAATAACATTTCGTCAACTTTATCACAATCTGATTTTTGAGCTAAAGTAGAAACTCTATTAAATGCAGTAAGCATTTCCACTAACTCATCTTTTTCTAACCAATTATTAAGCTCTAAAGCTCTCATATGCATATCAGAAACATCATTTATGTCAGAACTTAATACAGCATCAACAACATCATATCTTATACCTAAATCTTTAAACAGATTTTTCACTCTCTCATTGAAGAAATTCATTATTTGTTCAACAACTTCTTCTTTATTAAAATCTAAATCAGAATAATTATCTAAAGCATGTTCAATAAGCACTTTTATATCTACAGCAACTTTTCTATCCATTAGTATACTAAGTATACCTAAAGCTTGTCTTCTTAAAGCATATGGGTCTTGAGAACCTGTTGGTTGTATCCCTATAGCAAAGAAACCTGCTATTGAATCCAACTTATCAGCTATTGATAATGCAACCCCAGCATTAGTTTTAGGAAGTATATCTCCTGCAAATCTTGGAAGATAATGTTCAAAAATAGCTTCGCTTACAACATCATTCTCTCCTCCAACTTTTGCATATTCTTTTCCCATAAAACCTTGTAATTCGTCAAATTCTCCTACCATTCCAGTAACTAAATCTGCCTTACATAACTTAGCAGCTCTTATAGCGTCTGTCTTTTCATCTACTAAACCTAAACTATCAAGTATATCAGCACTTAATTTTTCAAGTCTTAAAGTTTTATCATAAATAGTTCCTAGTTTTACTTGGAATACAACAGTTTTTAATTTTTCTATGTAGCTTTCTAAGTTTCTCTTAGTATCTTCTCTATAGAAAAATAAAGCATCTGCAAGTCTTGCTTCTAAAACCTTTTCGTTTCCAGCTTTAACATTATCTATTCTGTAAGAATCACCATTTCTAACAGCTATAAAGTTAGGTAGCAGTTTTCCATCTTTAAGCACTGGGAAATATCTTTGATGTTGTTTCATAGGAGTTATAACAACTTCTTTTGGTAATTTTATATAATCTGTATCAAATTCTCCATAAAAAGCAGTTGGATACTCAACTAAGTAAGTTACTTCTTCAAGTAAATCTTCATCAAATTCAACTTCTCCACCTAAAGAATTTGCAACTTCTATACATTGTTTTCTTATAATTTCTTTTCTCTTATTTTGGTCTAAAACTATATAATTTTTTTCTAATTTTTCAAGATAGTCTTCTATAGAATTTACTTCTATTGTACTTTCTCCTAAGAATCTATGACCTTTTGTTATATTAGAAGATATTATTCCTTCTAAGTCAAACTCTAATACCTTGTCATTCAACAATGTAACTATCCATCTTATAGGTCTTGCAAATTTAAGATTTTTACCTCCCCAACGCATAGCTTTTGGGAATACTACAGATTTTATAGTCTCTGGTAATATATCTTTTAATACTTCTGAAGTCTCTTTTCCATCTTGTTTTATAGTTGCAAATATATATTCATCTTTACCAACTTGTTTAAAGTATATATCAGACTCACTTAATCCTTTGCTTTTTATAAATCCTAATGCTGGCTTTGTTAAATTATTTTCCGCATCAACAGCAATTTTTTTAGCAGGACCTTTTATTTCTTCTTCTAAGTCACTCTGTTTATCACTCAATCCTTCAACTACCAAAGTCAGTCTTCTTGGTGTACCATATGCACTTATTTTGTCAAAAGATATTCTATTTTCATCAAATAATTTGTTAAGATTGTTTTTTAATTGTTCTAGTGTACTGCCTACAAATCTAGATGGCATTTCTTCAACACCGATTTCAAATAAAAGATAATTTTTCATTATTTGTCACCGTCCTTTAAAAGAGGGAATCCCATTTCTTCTCTTTGTTTTACAAAAGTTTCTGCAACAGTCTTTGCCATATTTCTAACTCTACCTATAAATGATGCTCTTTGACTAACACCTATTGCGCCTCTTGCATCCAATGTATTAAATGCATGAGAGCATTTTAATACATAATCATATGAAGGTATTACAAGTCCTTTTTCCATAAGTCTTAATGCTTCTTTTTCATATATATCAAACAGATTAAACAGCATATCTGCATCACATAATTCAAACGCATACATTGAGTTTTCATACTCAGCTTTATTAAATACTTCACCATAAGTTATTTTATCATTCCATTTTAAATCATAAACACTATCAACTTCTTGAATGTACATAGCTAATCTTTCTAATCCATATGTAATTTCTCCTGTCTCAAGCTCACATTCAATATTACCTACTTGTTGGAAATACGTAAATTGTGTTATTTCCATACCATCTAGCCAAACTTCCCATCCAAGTCCCCATGCACCAACTGTAGCAGCTTCCCAGTTGTCTTCAACAAATCTTATATCATGCTCACTTGGGTCAATTCCAATTTCTTTTAAACTTTCCAAATACAACTCTTGTATATTATCTGGAGATGGCTTTAATATAACTTGGAACTGGTGATGTTGATATAGCCTGTTTGGGTTTTCACCATATCTTCCATCTGCTGGTCTTCTTGAAGGTTCTACATAACATACTTGCCAAGGCTCAGGTCCTAGTGATCTTAAAAAAGTATTTGGATTCATAGTTCCTGCACCTTTTTCAATATCATAAGGTTGCATCATGATACAACCTTGCTTTGACCAGTATTTTTGCAACGCTAGTATCATCTCTTGAAAATTCATAAAAATCCCTCCTATAACAATAAAGCCTCTCGTCTACACGAAAGGCTATTTTAATAGTTCTTCTACAACTTTTAGAATATCAAATTCTATAAAATTTGTCAATGTTAGTGATAATTCTTATAATTATCTTCTCTTCATTTTTTAAAAGTCACTTTATATCTATTTATTTTCGTCTTCGTCTTCTTTATTCTTTTCAAATTCTTCTTTCATAAGGTCAGCAGTTACATCTTTATCATCTTCTTTTTTGTCAACCACTACATCCTTAACATCTTTAGCAGCATTAGTTATCATATTCTTCAAAACATGAAGTTTTTCTTCATTCAACTCACCTAAGTCTACGATTTCTCCATCTTCTTCATTTTGAACTTTTATACGATATTTACTTATAACAGCAGCTGATAAGCCTACTAAAGTAGCTAATGGAACAAAAGCTAATCCAACAACTCCAACTGTTAAAGGAATGTTCATCATAGTTTTTCCATCTTTCTCAACTATTACTCTTACTACACTACTTTTTCTAAGAAGCTCTTTTAGTTGAAGTTTTATATTTTCTCCATCTTTACCAAACACTTCTTCCATAGTTTCTTTAGCAGATTTTGCTTTACAATTACAAGTATTTTTTTTATTTTCTAAATATATTACTGCCTCAATTACGTCTCCATTGCATACTACTAATGCTTCTTTTGCTTCTGCATAAGTTGCTCCTGGAACTCTTTCAAAGACTGAATCAACCATTTCAATAGTTATATTACTACTCATCATTATCCACTCCCTTATTGTTTTTTACACTTTGTAATACGTGTAATGATTTAAAATTAATATTATCAACATAAACTTTCAAATACTTGTCTAGAATATTTTCAAGCTCATGTGTTATATATTTTGATACTTTAGCTTTACTACATGTTAAAATATCATTCTTTAATACATATTCCATAAGACTTATAGTTGTTAAGTCTAATTTTATGTTATTATCAAAAAGTTTACTACACTTACTACATAGTATACCACCTTCATAGATATTAAACACAGAATTTTGTAAAATTTTACATTCACAATTAATGCATTTATTTACTATAGGTTTAAATCCTATATAGTCTAAAAATTTCAACTCGAATGCTGCTGTTATAAACCTATTATCTGTATTCTCCTGTGTATACAAGTACAATGTCTGTGCAAGTAATATAAATAGCCTATTATTAGTCTGATTTTCAAGTATAGAATTCTCAACTAATTTTGTAATATATGTAGCATAAGAAAATGCTTCTATATCATAGGATATATTATAAAAACTTTTTATTATTTCACTTTGAGTAACCTTGTACATATTACCTTGTTTTTTTAAGGTAAAATTGCTATAAGAAAATAACTGTGATGATGAAAGTAAAGAGCTCTTATTTTTTTTAGCTCCTTTTGCTATTGCAGATACTTTTCCAAGCTTTCTTGTAAATAGTGTAAGTATTACGTCACTTTCCTTGTACCTTATAGCTTTAAGTACTATCCCCTGGGTGTTCAGGATTATCATCGTCTTCTTTTTTCTCCCTTACTTCTTCAATTTCTTCATGTATGTTTTTGCAATCACAGAAATATAGATATGCATCTATACTACCTGTTTTTTTAAAAACTTCCCAACTTATATTGTTCATTTTTAAAAAACCCCCTTCTTACATTTATACTTATATTTTTAGTAAGAAGAGGATAAATCATACATAAAGTTATTAAACAATTTTTGACAATAATGCCGTTGTTATTATAAAGTAAACTGCTATACCAGTTATATCAAGAGCTGTAGATATAATTGGTGATGAAACTGTAGATGGGTCTGCATCCATTTTTTTTAATAGAACAGGCATAAATGCACCTATTGTTGCACCTAAAACCATATTTATAAATAATGATATTGAAACAATTAGTACAATGTCTAATTTTCTCATAACAAAGTAAATCACAATACCAGTTATTATACTACATAAAAGACCTGTAATAATTCCTACAATACCTTCTCTTACCACATTACTAAAATTTAAATCTTTATTAGATAGTGTTATTACTGTAACAGATGATGATTGAGTTCCAATATTTCCACCCATACCTATTACTACAGGTATAAAGAACACTAATGGAGCATATACAGGATTCATTATATAATCTAAGTTAGAAAGTATTAAGGAAGCTAATAATCCTCCTATTAATGTAATAATTAACCAAGGTAATCTTCCTCTAAGTGCTGATATTGTTTGCTCTTTCAATGTAGGATTTTCTTTTTCAGCAACTTCTCTTTCATGTTCTGAACTTCCTGCAAATTTATACATATCTTCTGTTGCTTCTTCTTCCATTACATCGATTATATCATCTACTGTTATTATTCCTTTTAATTTTTCTTGTCTATCAACTACTGGAATTGCTATTAAGTTGTATTTAGATACTAATCTTACTGCTTCTTCTCTATCTTCATCTACATAAACAGAGATTATATTTTCACTCATTAATTCTTCTACTATATTTGCATCTCTTGCTATTATTAATTCTCTTAATGATAATACTCCAACTAGTTTTTCTTCATCATCAACCACATATATATAATAAATAGTTTCAGCTTCTTCAGCTTCTTCCCTCATATGGTCTATAGCTTCAAGAGCTGTCATGTCTTTATTTATAGATATATATCCAGTCGTCATTGTTCCACCAGCAGAATCTTCATCATAGAATAACAGTTCTTTTACATACTCAGCATTTTCTTGATTCAAAAGATTTATTATATGTTCTCTCTCTTCTTCTTCAAGCTCACTTAATTTATCTGCCATATCTCCAAGAGACATAAGTTCAAGTATATTTTTTGAGTGTTCTACATCAAGCTTAGATAAAATACTAACAAAAAACTCTACACTACCTTCTTCTAATATAGAAGATGCCATATCTAAAGGAAGTACTTCAAATAATTGAATTTTCATGTCTTCCTCTAAATTTTCCATTATATCGAATATATCAATTATATGATATTCCTCTATTAATTCTCTTAACTCCAATACTTTATTATTAGCAATTAATGATTTTACTTCATATAATAAATCTTGGGAAGCATCCAGTTTCCTATCCATATAACCCACCTTTATTTATCATTATATCCAAAATTATTTATATAATTTTGTAAATTTCTCCAATTTTCTTTAACCTTAACCCATAATTGAAGATTTATTTGTGACCCTAAAAGTAATTCTATATCTTGTCTTGCTGATTTTCCTATTCCTTTTAGTTTCCTACCATTCTTTCCTATTATTATTCCTTTATGTGAATCTCTTTCACAATATATCACAGCAGATACATCCACTATTTCTTTATCATTTCTTGCTTTCATTTTTTCAATTTCAACAGCTACACCATGAGGTATCTCATCATTAAGATAGTGAAGAACTTTTTCTCTTATAAGTTCTGCTATTAATACTCTCTCTGGTTGGTCTGTAATCATATAATCTGGAAAATACTTTGGACCTTCTTCTAAATACTTTTGTATAACTTTTATTAAGGTATTCGTGTTTTTTCCTTTTAATGCTGATATTGGTACTATTTCTTTAAAAATACCTTCATTATCATACATTTTGATTATATCAAATAACTCATCTTTTTGGTCTAGTTGATCTATTTTATTTACAACTAGAATTATTGGTGTTTTAACACTTCTTAAGTCCTCCATTATCTTTCTATCTCCAGGACCTATTTTTTTAGAATCATCAACCACAAATAATATCAAATCTACATTTTTGAAGGCATCTGTTGCTGCCTTCACCATAAATTCACCTAACTTATTTTTTGGTTTGTGAATGCCTGGTGTATCTAAAAATACTATCTGCATCTCTTCATCTGTATATACTGCTTGTATTGTATTTCTTGTAGTTTGAGGCTTATCACTCATTATAGCTATTTTTTCTCCAACTACATTATTCATTAAAGTAGATTTCCCTACATTTGGTCTCCCTACTATACTGACAAAACCTGATTTGAACATTAACTGTCTCCTAACTTTATTTATCTTCTTGTTTTAATTATTTATATTTTTTAAATCTATTTTAAATCATTTCCAGAGAAATAGTTTGGCAACAAATCCTTTATATCTTGCTCAAAAACCTCTCCTTTAGTATATCCTGTTATTATTTTTATATCAGAACCAAACTCTATAATTACCTGTCTGCATATTCCACAAGGATATGTTTGCTCATTATTTTCTGAGTTGTCACTTGCTATAGCTATTTTATATATATCTTTGTCTCCTTCTGATATTGCTTTAAAAATAGCTGTTCTTTCTGCGCAATTTGTTCCACCTAATGATGCACATTCAATATTACACCCAGTATAAACTTTACCACTCTTAGTTAAAAGAGCTGCGCCTACTCTAAAACCAGAGTAAGGAGCATAAGAATGTTGCCTGGCATTTTCTGCCAACTTTAACAATTCTATGTTATCCACAACATCTCCTCCTGTATACAATAATTAAAAGTTATTTTTATTTAATACTCTACATTATATCATAAAAATTTAATTAGCACAGATTTGTTTTATTTTAAACATTTTATGTACATTTATTTTAATTGTAGAACATTCCAAGCTGAAACACTAGTATAGCTATTAATACACCTAACAAAGCTCCAGCTATAGTTTCCCAAAATGTATGTATTTTTCCTTCAATCCTACTTTGGGCAACTAATACAGCCATTATATATGCAAGAGTAGACGCAACTACTCTTTCAGTCATAAGTGTAATTGCAGTTGCTATAGCAAATGCTAATGCAGCATGACCACTTGGCATACCTCCTTTTAGAGGTGTTCCTGTAGAAGTCAATGCTTTTACAACCACTACAGCTATAAGAACCAATAATATACATATCAAGGTTATATGTAATTCTGATTCTCTTATCTTATAAATTAATATCCCAGATATATCTGTCAATTTATCATAAAATAAAATATATCCAACCACTACTGAATTTAGTGCTGCCACTAGAACACCACCTGCTGCAACATCTTTTGCTATCTTAGCAAGTACATGGTATTCATCAGTCACTAAATCAACAGCCTTTTCTATAGCTGTATTAAACATCTCAGCAACTACAACTAAACATATAGACATTAATAACATTATCATTTCTAATTTTGAGAAGTTAAAAAACAAACTTATTATAAGCACAGCAACTGAGCCTAAATAGTGTATTTTCATATTTCTTTCAAATTTAAATGTATACAATATCCCTTCTATAGCTGCATTAAAAGCTTTAATTATACCTTGACGAGTTTTTCCTGGTTTCATAAAAACTACTCCCTTGTTATGTTTAACTTATTCAATATATGTTCTTCTTTTTCTCTCATTTCCTTTGTATTCTCATCTGTATCATGGTCATAACCTAAAAGATGAAACATACTATGACATATTAAAAAACACACTTCTCTTTCAAAACTATGGTTATACTCTATACTCTGTTCTAAAGCTCTTTCAAGAGACACTACTATATCACCTAGAGATTCTTCTTCTAACTCAACATCCTCAAAATCATCACTTAAAAGAGGAAATGATAAAACATCAGTTGCTCTATCAACACCTCTATATTCTCTATTTAACTCATGAATCTCTTTATTATCTACAAAAGAAAGACTCACCTCATAATTATCATCATATCCTTCATAATCCAAACATTCTATGATTATATCCTTTATCTTTTCAATTAGCTCTTCATTTACTTCTAATTTATCTTGTCTATCATCTAATATCAAATCCATTAATTACACCTACTTTTTATTCATTAATAATGCTATACATCTATATTACTACACTTTTACTTTCTTTTGAAAGTCTTTTCCTGTATTTTCATTTTTTTACGTTCTTCTTTTTTAAATTCTTCTCTTTTATCATGTTTCTCATAAGCTCTTATTATTCTCTGTACTAACTCATGTCTTACAACATCTCTATCTGTTAACATTATAGACCCAATCCCTGGAACTCCTTTAAGAATCTCTGTAGCTTGTATTAGACCACTTTTCTTATTTTGTGGTAAATCTGTTTGTGTTATATCACCTGTAACTACAGCCTTAGAGCCAAATCCTAATCTAGTTAAAAACATTTTCATTTGCTCTGAAGTAGTATTTTGAGCTTCATCCAATATTATAAAAGAATTATCAAGTGTTCTACCTCTCATAAAAGCAAGTGGTGCAACTTCAATAGTGCCTCTTTCCAAATATTTATTAAATTTATCAGCACCTAACATTTCAAATAATGCATCATATAATGGTCTTAAATATGGGTCAACTTTATCCTTTAAATCCCCTGGTAAAAAACCTAGACTCTCCCCAGCTTCCACAGCTGGTCTTGTAAGTATAATTCTACTAACCTCATCTCTTTTAAAGGCTTTTACTGCCATAGCTACTGCAAGGTAAGTCTTTCCTGTTCCAGCAGGTCCAACGCCAAAAGTTATATCATTATTTTCTATAAGCTTTATATATTCTTTTTGACCTAGTGTTTTAGGTTGGACAGCTTTCCCTCTTTGTGTTATAACAATGGTTCCCTCAAGTTCTTTTATTTTTTGTTCACTACCTTCAAGTAAAAGGGATAACGAATAAGAAATACTCTGTTTATCTAAATGTTTACCATTTGATACAGTTTGATGCAATTCATTCATAAGCTTTAGTGCAGAATCTACATTTTTTTCTTCTCCAATTAAAATTATATTGCCTTCTCTAAGTATCACATCTATATTTAAAGTTTTCTCTATTAATTTTACATTTTCATCAAAATTTCCAAATAATTCTCTTTCAAAATTCCCATCTGCTATTGTAAATTTTTTTTGTATTATCAATTGAATTGTTCCTCCTCAAGTTTTAAGTTTAATTTTATTAGTTATTGTTACTATTATTATTTTGACTGTTGTTACTATTTTGATTACTATTATTTTCATTAGAGTTATTTTTATTATTATCTTTAGTATCCTCATCAAAGTCATTTCTTATATCATTTAATGGTCTTTTTTCTGGATTAGAAGGAACTTCCTCTTCTCCTTCTTTTGGTTTACTTTCTTCCTTTATAAATCTTTCTGCTTCTGATTTACTAAGAGGATAAATTTTAGCAATATTTTCACTAGTTTGAACTGTTATTAAATATTCTAACATGTTTTTATTAACCTTAAAGTTATGTTTTACATCTATTATTCTAGCCGAAGCTGGGATTATGTATTCTAACTCTTTTAAAGCTTTTTCAGATAATTCTTTTTTCAACTCTTCTTTATTTCTTTTTACCTCAACTTTTTTTGTTTCATAGAAGGTACTCGTCTTTATCTTTATTGGAAAAGTATAATCTCCTATTGCTAATTTTTTTTCTTTATTTTCAACAACATAATTTTTATATTTTATATTTTTCCTCATTGTAAATTCTTTATCATAAAAGCTTATTGTGTATATGTTTTTCTTTTCTCCTGTCTTTTTATTTACAGTGTCCACATAACTTGCCTTCTTGGCAGATTCATAAAAAGTACTTGCCCATACTTCTGGTATTGATTTTGTATTAGCTCCATTTAGCAATACATCTCCCTTTTGTACTATATCTCCAGATTTAATAACGGATTTACCACTTCTAGGGATTACCTTTTCTATTATACCATTTTTTAAAGCAATTACATTACAATAATTTGATTGGTCTGTAGATTTTAGGGATTCTGCTTTTTTCGTAACAGTAACAAATATATTTGTTCCTTTTACATTAATAGATAAATACGCCACATCATTAAATTTCGACATCATATGGTCTCTAACTTCTTTTCTATCAAT
The DNA here is from genome assembly GCF_001299635.1 of Clostridioides difficile. Taxonomy (GTDB): domain Bacteria; phylum Bacillota; class Clostridia; order Peptostreptococcales; family Peptostreptococcaceae; genus Clostridioides; species Clostridioides difficile_A. The sequence goes on from NZ_JRHN01000043.1 coordinate 186,689, forward strand.
ACTCTTCTTATAAACTCCTGGCCTTACTCCAACCTTGTAAAGCTCACTTCTGAGAGCTTCTTTTTTTATACCTTCAGGAGATTGTATATATACATCTGTCACAAACTGCGATGTCGACATCAATAAAAATAAAGAGAGAATAGCACAAATCCACATACCTTTGTGCTTATAAATTCTTTTAATAATAAAAGGAACCCCTGTTTTTTGTTTTACCTTTATCTCAAACTTACTGCCTCTATAAATATTCTTAAATTCTTTTATATCTTGTCTATCTATATGAAACTCAATTTTAGTATTTTTTATTCTAGTTACATTGTAAACACTTATCCCATTTCTTATAAGATGATTTAAAAATTGTTCAAGTCCTACTCCTTCCACAACTATAACATAGTATCCCCTTATAAAGCTTATCAAGTGTATCTCCTCCTAATCAACATACTCCATATTGTAGATAATTCCTTTTATACCTATCTCACTATCAGTAATATACTTAAGCGAAAGTTTATCACCAGATATTTTAATCGTTTTAACTTTGGTCTTTATTCTTATTAAATCAACTTCATACTCAAGTATTGATAGATAATTTTCTATACTAATAAACGTATTACCTGTAACAGTAACAACTGGTTGATTTACCTGTAAATCAGTGGATATTTCTAACATAAGCATTACCCCCTTAATTAATTTTATGCTTGAAATAGGTATTTATGCACTTTATTGATGTTATAACAGATTAGTTCTAAAATTTTTATACAATAAATACCCTAATAATTAATATATTATTTAAACAATAAAAAGGTAATCATATTGATAAAAAATCAACATGATTACCTTTTTATTTTTCTTATATAGAATCTACAATGTATACAATTTTTTTATTAGTCTTGTTCTATTAAACCATATCCACCAGCTTTACGCTTATACACTATGTTTATTTCAAAATTATCTTGATTTCTAAACATATAGAAATTGTGTCCTACCAATTCCATTTGAAGTATTGCCTCTTCTGAACTCATAGGTTTTACATTAAATTTCTTTCTTCTTTCTATAACTATATTTTCATCTTCTTCATCATCATAATCATAATCATTAAATTCACTGCTGTTATCTATAAAGTCAACATTTTCAAATCTTATGCTCTTATTATTTTGACCTTTGTCTTTAACTTTAGTTTTATACTTGACAACTTGTCTACTTAATTTGTCACAAACAATGTCAATTGCTGCATATAAATCATCTTCTACATCTTCTGCTCTTATTATTTGCCCACTAATAGGAATTATTGTGACCTCAACTTTTTGTCTATCCTTTTTCGCACTTACTGTTACTTTCACTTCTGATTCAGGATCAAGGTATTTTTCTAACCTACTTAATTTTCCATCTACGTATCCTTTTATTCCGTCAGTTAATTTCATTTGTCTCCCAGATACTATTATTTGCATAAAAACCTCTCCCTTCAAGCCTTTCCAATTCTAATACTTTAATATGTTAATCTTTAAATACAATTTTGATAAATTTATTATATTTAAATTAATATTATTGTATATGAAAATGATTCTTTTTAATAGTCTATTCATTTTTTATTTGATATGATATTATTAAAAGTACAGGGTAATTTACAGAATCTTTACATTCTATTTATTAATAAACCATATAAAATAATTCAAGAATCCAGCATAAACAAGCCACATCAAATAAACCAAATTTATGTATCCAGCTCTCTTATCTATTTTAGAAAACTTTGAAATCATTATTACAGAAACCAAAATCATTATTATTATGTCTACTAAAGCTGTAAATCTAAGTCCAAATCCAAAAAATAATATAGTCCAAACAAAATTTAATGCAAGTTGTAACCCATAATAAAAGATTGCATCTCTTACTTTAGGTAAATTGTAACCCTTTCTTAATATTAAGTATGAAGATATACCCATCAATATGTACAATATAGTCCAAACTATCGGAAAGATAAATGCTGGTGGTGCAAAGCTTGGCTTTGTGAGCTGTAAATAGTAGGTTGAGATATCTGTCCCACTAATAATCATTGTTAAAACACTACTTAAATAACCTATTATTAATGGTATCAATATGTTTATCAAAAAATTTCTAATTTCCTTTACTGATATAATCAAATTCTTCCCCTTCTTTCAAAATTTTCTTTGATTATAGATATGCTCAAATATGACTTGTTATTCTCAAAAAATATAAAAAGCCTAGAGATTTCTCTCTAGGCTATATCAATCTATTGTAAGTTTTGTTTTACCAACTTATTTATAAGTTTTCCATCAGCTCTTCCTTTAACCTTTGGTTGGATAACTGACATTATTTTTCCCATATCCTTCATAGAAGTTGCTCCTACTTCAGATATAGTAGATTTTACAATTTCTTCTAACTCTTCTTCGCTTAATTGTTGAGGTAGGTACTCTTTTAAAACTTCAATTTCAGCTTCTGTTTCTTTTATTAAGTCTTCTCTTCCAGCTTTTTCAAATTCAACTAATGCATCTCTACGTTGCTTTAATTGCTTTGCTATTACATCGATAATTCCATCTTCATCAAGTTCGACTCTATTATCAACCTCATACTGTTTAATGGAAGCTCTTATTAAAGTTACTACAGATTTTCTCACTGTATCTTTGTTTTTCATAGAAGATTTCAAATCCTCTTGTAACTTTTGCTTAAGGGACATCCCCTTCACCTCTTTATTCTTATTTACTACTATTTCTTAGCGTTTTTTCTTCTTGCTGCTTCAGCTTTTTTCTTACGCTTAACGCTTGGCTTATCATAGTGCTCTCTTTTTCTCACTTCTGACATGATGCCAGACATTGCACATTGACGCTTGAATCTTCTTAAAGCGCTGTCTAATGTTTCATTCTCTCTAACTCTTACTTCTGACATTTCTTTTTCCCTCCCTCCAATAGCGCAATTATGCTGGGACTGTAACTATGTTCTTTTTGCATAATATGCATTACAACCTAACACTTTGTTTATTATAAACTAAATTTTTACTTTTATCAAGTATTTTTATCAAGAAGGAACTCAATTTTTCAATAATTTAGTTTAGTTTTGTCCCGCTTCGTAATTAGGAAGCTTTTTACCAGCTAAAATATGATAGTGCAAATGTTTAACTTCTTGCCCTCCATCACTTCCACAATTATTTATGATTCTGAATCCAGTTTGGTCAAAACCTTTCTCCTTAGCTATTTTATTAATAACAACATGAATATGTGACACAATATCCATCTCTTTATCAGGAATATCAATTACACTATCGTAATGTTTTTTAGGTACTACCAATATATGGTATGGAGCAACTGGGTTTAAGTCGTTAAATGCTAAGACTCTATCATCTTCATAAACTTTAGTTGAAGGTATTTCTCCGTTCGCTATTTTACAAAAAATACAATCCATTTTTTCCACCTCCTATCTTATAAATATTATAATTTCTACATGTTATATCAAAATTCCTTCTACATATTCATCTTTTACGTCATTTATTTTCACTTTTAATATCTGACCTTGTATATTTTTGTCACTTTCAACAACAACTCTTATATAATTTGATGTTAGTCCCTCAAATTTATTGCCTTCTATATTTTGTTCAAATAAAACATCTAACTCACTTCCAATAAATTTATTTGCAAATTTATTAAAATTTACTTTGCTTAAATTTAAAAGTTGTTCACTTCTAAAATGTTTCATTTGAGGGTCAACCTGATTTTCCATAGTCGCAGCTGGAGTCCCTTTTCTTGGTGAGTATTTAAAAATATGCATTTGTGAAAGCTCTATTTCTTTTAAAAACTCATATGTTTCTTTAAACTCATCGTTTGTCTCTCCTGGAAATCCTACTATCACATCTGTAGTTATTGCGACATTTGGCATTTTACTTCTCAATCTATCTACAATAGTTTTGTACTCTGAAGTTGTGTATCTTCTATTCATTCTTTTTAAAGTTTCATCACATCCACTTTGAAGTGATAAATGGTAATGAGGACAAACTTTATCCATCTTTAAAACTTCATTCACAAATTCATCTGTAAATAAGATTGGTTCAACAGAACTAAGTCTAATTCTCTCTATTTTATCTATTTCATTTATTTGTTTTATTACATCAAGAAGTTTAATATCCTTATCTTTTAAATCTTTTCCATAAGAGGCAACATGTATTCCTGTTAATACGACCTCTTTATAGCCATTATTAGCCAATTTTTTTACTTCATCGACTATACTATCAATATCTCTACTTCTAACGCGTCCTCGTGCATAAGGAATTATACAGTAGGTACAAAATCTGTCACACCCATCTTGTATTTTCATAAATGCTCTAGTCTTTCCGTTAGTTTGGCTGATTTCTATTTCTTCGAATGCTTTAACCTTCATTATATCATCAACTGTACTAACTTTCTTACTTGCATCTATCTTTTTAATTTCTTCAACAATCTTTCTTCTGTCATTTGTACCCATAACTAAATTTACTTCTTCTATATCCAAAATTTCCTCTGGAGATACCTGAGAATAGCATCCCACCACGGCTATTATTGCATCTGGATTTTTCTTTTTAACTCGTCTTATATATTGACGAGATTTTCTATCACTCATATGAGTAACCGTACATGTATTTATAACATAAACATCAGCATATTCTTCACTATTAACTTGTTCATAACCATCTTTTTCAAATAGCTCTAACATAGCCTCAGTTTCATATTGATTGACTTTACACCCAAGTGTATAAAAAGCTACTTTTTTCAATTTATTTTTCTCCTCCTAAATCACTTAGCTCATACAAAGTTATTGTTGATGCTACAACAGAAGCTGTCTCAGTTCTCAATATTCTAGGCCCTAATGATACAACACTACAATTATCTTGTTGTACTTGCTCTATCTCTTCTTCAGAAAATCCACCTTCAGGACCTACAAAAATTCCAACACTATCTATATTAGAATCACACTTTTTAAGTGCATCTTTTATTGAAACTGTTCTTTCATTTTCATAAGGGCAAATATTTATATTATTTTTCTTCATATCTTCTAAAGCTTCTCTAAAACTTAAAATACCTCTTAGTTTTGGTATTTTACCTCTTTTACTTTGCTTTGCTGCTTCATAAATTATTCTTTCCCAACGTTCAAATTTTTTGTCTTCTTTTTTGTCATCAACTTTAGTAACACTTCTCTTAGTTTGAACTAATATTATTTCTTCTACACCTACTTCAGTTAACTTTTGAAGTATCATCTCCATTTTTGGGGCTTTGGGAAGCCCTTGATATAGTCTTATTTTAAGTACTGATTCTCTATTTATATCAACTTTTTCTAAAATATTTAAATTAACCACACTTTTATCTATATTCGTTATCTCACAAATATACTCATTATTATTCTTGTCACATACCTCAAGCTTCTCGCCTAACTTACATCTTAAAACTTTTGAAATATGTTTTACATCTTCACCTTCTATAGTGCAAGTTTTATTTTGTAGATTTATATTATTTTTTTCAACAAAAAATCTGTCCATTATACTCCACCATACCCTCTATTTTTTAAGCTTAGAAACTATTGCTGACCATTCACCTAATTTTTGAACTTCAACTATTTCAAATCCATTTTCAATTAAACTTTCTTTAACTTCTTCTACCTTATCCAGAATTATACCTGAAGATATGAATATAGCATCTTCTTTCATAAAGTTTTGAACATCTTTTGCAAGTATTTTTATTATATCAGCTATTATATTTGCAACTATTACATCAGCTTTATCTTTTATTACATCTGTTAAATTACCATGCATTACAGATACATTTTCCTCTACCTTATTTTCAATAACATTTTCTTTTGCAACTTTTACTGCCACTTCATCTAAATCTACAGCTATAACTTCTTTTGCCCCTAATTTGGCTGCTGCTATTGCAAGTATTCCACTACCACAACCAATATCAAATACTTTAGAATCTTTATTCACATATTTTTCTAATTCTCTGATACACATACTAGTAGTCTCATGTGTCCCTGTACCAAATGCCATACCAGGGTCAAGCTCTATTATTAAGTCCCCTTCTTGCATAGTATAATCTTCCCATGTAGGTTTTACTACTACTCTTTGTCCTACTTTTGTTGGTTTGTAATATGCCTTCCATGCATTTGCCCAATCAGCTTCATTTACTTGGTCTAATGATACACTTCCTTCACCTATATCTATACCAAAATCTTTTAGACCTAAAACTTTTTGCTTTATTATTTCGACAAATTCCATCACATTTTTTTCTTCTGAAACGTAAGTTTTTATAAGTACATCATCTTCTTCATTCTTTTTAAATACTTCTTCTTCAACATAGTCCCAATCTAATTCATTTTTCTTCTGAAATAAAAAGTCTTTTGGGTCTTCTATTACAGCCCCACCAGCTCCTTGTTCATATAGTATATTTGTTATAGGTTCAACTGCTTCTGTTGTTGTTTTTATAGTTACTTCTATCCAATTATTCATAAGTTTACCTCTCTTCTTTATAGTAATCTTCCTGTTTTTCCATAACTTTTATTATATCATAAATATCATACTTTTTTGTTTTATAAATTTTTAATAGTAATATCTTAATTACATATACTTTTCAATTTTTACCAAGCTAAGTATATAAACAGTAATTTAGAAACCATATATTATTAAATTTTATTAAAAAAATAATAAACATCACTTTTAATCTCTTTTACAGATTACATAATAATCTACATTATATGTAAAAATAATAGTAATTAAACTATTAAACAAAAAAATTTGGCTATTTTACACATTTAATAGAATAAAAAAATTTGATACTATATAATTAAAATTTAAATATTAAGGAGAACACAATGTCTGAAGTAATCTTAAAAAATATATCAAAACTTTACTCTAATGGATTTAATGCAGTAAAAAATATAAATATAGATATCAATGATAAAGAATTTATCGTTTTAGTAGGTCCATCTGGTTGTGGTAAATCAACCACACTTAGAATGATTGCTGGTCTTGAAGAAATCTCTGAAGGAGAATTATACATTGGAGATAAACTAGTCAATGATATAGAACCAAAAGATAGAGATATAGCTATGGTTTTTCAAAACTATGCTCTGTATCCACATTTATCAGTTTATGAAAATATGGCATTTGCACTTAAACTTAGAAAATTATCCAAAGATGAGATAGACAAAAAAGTTAAAGAAGCTGCTAAAATATTAGATTTAACGCCTCTTTTAAATAAAAAACCTAAAACATTATCTGGAGGACAGAGACAAAGGGTTGCATTAGGGCGTGCAATAGTTAGAAATCCTAAGGTATTCTTAATGGATGAACCCCTATCCAACTTAGATGCAAAACTTAGAACTGCCATGAGAACAGAGATAACTAAACTTCACCAACAGCTTGGAACTACATTTATCTATGTAACACATGACCAAGTTGAAGCTATGACTATGGCTGATAGAATTGTTGTAATGAAAGATGGAGTAGTTCAACAAATTGCAACTCCACAAGATGTATATGATTATCCAGCTAATATATTTGTTGCAGGATTTATTGGAGCACCACAGATGAATTTTATTGATGTAATATTAATAGAGGAGAACAATGAAATCTATGCACAAAATGAAAATATTAAACTTAAATTGAATAAGGAAAAACACTACAATTTAATAAAAGACAATTATATTAATAATGAAGTCGTTATAGGTATCAGACCAGAAGATATTCATGTAGAAGATGCTTTTATTAAATCCAACCCAGATACTTGTTTTAAATCAAAGATTGAAATAAAAGAACTTATGGGAGCAGAAACTTATGCTCACTTAAAATTAGGTGAAAATACGATAACAATTAGATTTGATAGTAAAAACAGAATTAATGTTGGTGATGACTTAACACTTTCAGTTGATAACAGTAGAATACACATATTTGACAAAGAAACTACTTTAGCTATAAGATAAGAATATAATCTTATTTTTAAGGAGACTTTATGGAAGATTTAAAAAGTTTTTTAGAAAGACAACTTAATAAAAAAATAAATATCTATCCGTATGAAAATCAAAGTTTAAATTCTAATAGCAATTTAATTACTTTCAACAATACTATTTATGTTGTTGATTTTCTAGTTGAAAATAATCTCGACAATCTAAAAGGTAACTTTTATTTAATTTATCAGTCTCATATAGATTTTGAATATCTAAAAAATATTTTTTATAACTTATATGATAATATAAATATAATACAACACAATGGTTTTTTTATTATAAATTCTAAATACAACTTAGATATTAATATAACTACACAAAATATAATTGAAACTGAAACTTATCAAAGTACCTATATTTTTTATCTTGGTGAGTTAGATAATAAATCCGATTTTAATTTTAGATTACAATTATGTTCTGACTTACTGCCTTATATTGTAAAAGATAACGCTGAAAATAAATTTTTAAATTTATTTGACCTCATTAGATATAAAACTTTTGATTTGATTAATAAAGATAATACACTCAATAAATTAATAGACTTTAATAAGATTAAATCTATTGATGAAGAACTTCTATATACAGGAATAAAGTTTATAAGTAATGATTTAAATATCTCTAAGACATCTACTAGTATGTTTTTACATAGAAACACACTGGTGTATAGGTTGGAAAAAATCAATGAGATACTTGGATTTGATTTGAAAAATTTTGAAAATGCAATGATTTTTTATCTGAGTGTCAAATCTTATTTTCTATATAAAAAAATTTAAGTACTAAATTAAGCAGAACTCCAAAACATTAGTTCAAAGTTCTGCTTAATTTTAATTTATAATATTGTATACTTATTAAGTATTCTTTATTTAAAAGCTTGAAGTTTATAAATATCAATCACTCATGTTTTACAAACAATATTTTCAAGTGTGTAAAACACTAGACTTATTAAATCCATAAATCTACTATTTTACTGTTCTTAATTCTTTCTTTAAAACAAAATTCAATAAAAAACTTATTGTACCTAAAACCACCATAACATAACCTAATATTTGAAATTGAGCTGATGTTATACTTGCTTCAAATACCATTCCAAGTAAAACTGTTGCTAAAATAGAACCTAAATAACGACTAGTTTGAAATAGACCTGAAGCTGTCCCTATACTGTCAGAAGGGCTTTCTTTAAACATAGAGGATTGTAATGCCACATTCCCAACTCCATAGCTAATACCTGCCAATGATAAAATAATGCCCTTTCCTATTACTGGTATATGAACAAAAACTATTGAAAGAAGTACTGCACTAATCAACATAAAAATTGATGACATCATCAGAGGCAATCTAGTACCAGATTTGTCTATCCATCTTCCAGTTAATGGAGATATAAATATACCTATACCAGACATAAATAACATAAATAACCCAGTCGATTTTGCACTATAATGTAGTGCATCTTGAAAGTAACTAGGAAGACCAAAAAACAAAATATAATTAAAGAAATTTAATATAATAAACTGTAAATAGACCTTTGACAGCTTAGGATTATTTACAAATAACCTAATATCTATAAATGGTAATTTTGTTCTAAGCTCATGCCAAATAAAAATACACATCAATATTACACCAAATACAAGTTGTTCTAAATTAAGAGACTCCTTCATAGATAACAAGAATAGTAATAGAAAAATCATTGCAATTGAAAATATAAGTATACCAATAATATCTAATCTCGATAATACATTTTTTAAAGTCTCTTTTATACAGTTCTTCTCTTTTGTTTCTTTTGGAAATAAAAAATATCCTAGACATATAGAAACCATAACAATAGGTATGTTGACAAGAAATATAGCATGCCATCCACCTAAATCCAATAATAAACCTCCTAATGTTGGTCCTAACCCTGCTGTAGTTGAAGCAAAGATAGTTAAAACGGCTAGCGCAGAAGATTGTCTTTCCTTTATATTATTTTGTATAAGAGCAACCCCAGATGGATATAGGGTACTTGTTCCAATAGCCTGAATTACTCCTATAAAAATCAATATAAAAAATGATTGAACAAATGGTACTATAGATGCTGACAAAATCACAAGTATCAAACCACTCAAAAACAAGACTTTCCTACCTATTAAATCTCCTATCTTCCCTGAAACTGGTTGTGCAATGGCACTAGCCAAATAAAACGCTGAAACAATCCACGATACAGTTGTAAAACTAATATGAAAATCATTTTGTATACTATGTAAAGCAAGTGAAATCATAGATGAATTAAGAGGATTAAGCATAGTTCCTGAACCTATTGCTATCAAAAAAAGTGTTCTTCTAGCAGTTATCTTACTCATATATCATGCCTCCAGTAAGCAACTCCTTTACCTTATAAAAAAGCAGCTCCTATAATTCCTGCGTCTGAGCCTAAAGTTGCACATGTAATTGTAGCTATATCTTCTTTTTTGTACAATACAAATTTTCTTACTAAGTCCTCTATTCCATCGAGTATTATATCACTAGCTTTAGAAATACCTCCACCGATAGATATAATTTCTGGGTCTAAAGAATTTATTGTATTTGCAAAAGTTTTAGCTAAATACTCCTTAAATCGATTTATTACTTCAATTGCAACTTCATCATTTTCCCTATATGAATCAAACACCATCTTTGCATTTATATTTTCTAAATGTCCTTCTGCTAAATTTAAAATCATACTTTCTCGTCCTTCTTGTATCAACTTCTGAGAATACTTTATAATTGCAGTTGCAGAACAAAAAGTTTCTACACAACCATTATTTCCACAATTACAATCAAAATAGTTTTCTCCTATAATTTGATGACCTATTTCTGAGCCTAATCCATGTGCTCCAGAAAAAACTTTTTGATTAATTACTATTCCTCCACCTACACCAGTTCCTAAAGTATATAAAACACCAACATCAGCACCCTTCATGCTTCCAAATTTAGCTTCTCCAAGTGCTGCTACTGTTGCATCATTTTCTCCATGAATTTCAACCTCTGGAAAGATTCTTTTTAGTTCATTATTAAAATCTTTTCCATCCCATTTTAAATTTACACATGTTACTAAACCATCTTTATTTATAAATCCAGGTACTCCAAATCCAATAGATTTTATATTGCTAATAGTAAGCTCATTCTCTTCTAACAACTTATCAATCATTACTTTTATGTCATTAAGTATTCCTTCAAAACCTTTTTCAATAACAGTTTTACATTCTGACCTAAAAAGTATCTTTCCATTATTATCAACTACACCTGCTTGTATACCTGTTCCACCTATATCTACACCTATATAATACATCCTTTTCACCTTTCTCTTTTGAATCATTTAATTTTGCTCTATATTTTATTATATATATAGTATATTAAAATGTGACACTATGCAAATTTTTCATAACAACTTATACACAAAGTAAAAACATCTTCCCATAGTATATTTTTACTATGAGAAGATGCCTATTTTATTAATTATTTTAATTTGTTAAGCGTTCAAAACAAACTATATCTAAAACAAGTATTTTAAGTCTTTATATCTACTTATTTTTTATCTACAACATTATTTATAACTAAATATCAAACAAATCTTAAGTATGCCTTTTAGTAGATAGAATTTGACTTTCTACACAACATATGCATACTTCTTTACATATATCTAGCTAGATACATATTTCTTTACATACATATCTAGTACAATAAATAATAATACATACATATTTCTTTACACATATACATATTAAAATCAATTTACAACTAACTTTTCATAACTGAATTATAATCAGATAAATCTTTTGTAAAAATATTAATTTATACTATACAAAAGATTTAAAAATTAGATACCTTGTCTATAGAATATTACTATTTTACTATTAAAGGTTTAAGTCTAGGTAATTACAATAATTATCCCAGCTCGTGAGTTTTTCCAGTACTTAATATAGCACTAAAAGTATCTAATTTTATCTTACATATTATAATTGAGCTTTCTTCATCATTTGGCAGTGCCACATCCGTTCCCACTGGAATCACCCCTTTCTGTTGTTTGATTATATTATAGCATATTATATATTTGGGGACAAGTATTTTTCAGAAAATTATTTATATTCAGTTTTTATTCTCCCCCATAAAAATAGCCAATATAAAAATCATACTATCTCCATTGAAAATCTCTTAAATAGATAAGATTTCAGAAATACGATTATATATTGGCCATTTTAATTACTTTTTCTTAAACATATCTTCTATTTTCTGCCCGAATGTTTTTTTCTTTTCGTGGACGTTCGACCCACACTCCTTCGCAAATTCCTTTAACAGGTCTTTTTGCTTGTCATTTAATTTTTTAGGAATTTCAACTACAACTTTAACATACTGGTCTCCTCTTGAATTACCTCTAATTCTAGGGATTCCTTTTTCTTTAAGTCTAAATACAGTTCCAGTTTGTGTTCCTTCTGGCACGCTATATTTAACTTTTCCATCCAAAGTAGGTACTTCTATCTCATCACCTAAAGTTGCTTGAACAAATGTAATTGGCATTTCAAAGTAAATATCATTTCCATCCCTAGTAAATAGTGGATGTGACTTAACATTAACTACGATATATAAGTCTCCTCTTGGAGCACCTTTTTCTCCTACCTCACCTTGACCAGAAAGTTTTATCATTTGACCATCATCTATACCTGCAGGTATGTCTACTTCTATAGTCTTAACTTTTCTTGTATTTCCAGTTCCATGACATTTACTACATGGAGATTCAATAACTTCTCCAGTTCCATTACAAGCACTACAAGGTCTTGAACTTGCTATATTACCAAATGGAGTTCTTTGAACAGTTCTAACTTGACCAGTTCCATTACAAGTTGAACAAGTTTTCTTTGATGTACCTGGTTTTGCTCCAGTTCCACTACATTCTTCACACTCTTCACTTCTGTTTACTTTTATAGACATCTTTTTACCAAATGCAGCTTCTTCAAAAGATATAGTGACACTTTGTCTTATATCCGCACCACGTTGAGGACCTCTTCTTCTCTGTCTTCCACCTCCGAAGCCTCCTCCAAACATGTCTCCAAATATGTCTCCAAACATATCTTCAAAACCACCAAAGCCTTGACCGCCAAATCCTCCTTGACCGCCAAAACCGCCTTGACCATTTAGCCCATCATGCCCAAACTGGTCGTAAGTTTTTCTCTTTGTATCATCTGATAGTACTTCATAAGCTTCATTTATCTCTTTAAACTTTTCTTCTGCTTCTTTATCGCCAGGATTTCTATCTGGATGGTACTTCATTGCTAATTTTCTATAAGCTTTTTTTATCTCTTGAGCTTCTGCACCTTTACTGATGCCTAAGACTTCATAATAATCCCTTTTTGTACTCAAAAATTGACACCACCTTCATTTTACAAAACGATAGCTTGTAGAATAATAAACTACAAGCTATCATTAATTCTTATATTCTACTTTAAGTTATATAATCTATGATATATTATATTCTTTATGATGTATATTGTCCATATATCTTTAACATCTATATGATTTTCATAAATCATATATTATCCAGCTATCATTTAGTGTTACATATTATATATCTTATTTGTCTTCATCTACCTCTTTAAAGTCAGCATCTACTACATTGTCATCTTTAGGTCCATTGTCTTGAGCTTGTTGTTCTGCTCCTTGTGCTGCTTGTTGGTACATTTCTTGAGATACTTTTTGGAACTTAGTCATTACTTCATCTGTAGCTTTTTTAAGTTCTTCTGCTGTAGCATCTTGTTTGTCTTTTACAGATTTCAAGTTTTCTATAGCTTTTTCTATATCTTCTTTATCACTTGAACTTATTTTATCTCCAAGTTCATTTAAAGTCTTTTCAGTTTGATATATAGTAGATTCAGCTTGGTTAAATGCTTCTATTTTTTCTTTCTTTTGTTTGTCAGCTTCTGCATTCATTTCTGCTTCTTTTATCTTTTGCTCTATCTCTGATTCTGATAGATTAGTGTTTGATGTTATAGTTATTTTTTGTTCTTTTCCTGTACCTAAGTCTTTAGCTGAAACATTAACTATACCATTTGCATCTATATCAAATGTAACTTCTATTTGAGGTATTCCTCTTTGTGCTGGTGGTATATCTGTTAATTGGAATCTTCCTAAAGTTGTATTGTCATAAGCCATACTTCTTTCACCTTGAAGAACATGTATATCAACAGCTGTTTGATTATCAGCAGCAGTTGAGAATACTTGAGATTTCTTAGTTGGTATTGTAGTGTTTCTTTCTATTATCTTAGTCATTACATTACCCATAGTTTCTATACCAAGAGATAATGGAGTAACGTCTAGTAATAATAAATCTTTAACGTCTCCTGCTAAAACTCCTGCTTGTATAGAAGCTCCTGCTGCAACACACTCATCAGGGTTTATACCTTTATGAGGGTCTTTTCCTATAAATTTCTTAACAGCTTCTTGTACTGCTGGTATTCTTGTAGAACCACCTACTAATAATACATCATCTATATCACCTGTAGAAAGTCCAGCATCTTGTAAAGCTCTCTTAGTTGGTTCCATAGTTTTTTCAACTAAACCTCTAGTTAATTCTTCAAATTTAGCTCTTGATAAGTCTATATTTAAGTGTTTTGGTCCTTCTGCTGTAGCAGTTATGAAAGGTAAGTTTATGTTTGAATTCATTGTTGATGATAATTCTTTCTTAGCCTTTTCTGCTGCTTCTTTTAATCTTTGAAGAGCCATATTATCATTTCTTAAGTCTACACCTTCAGCTTTTTTGAATTCATCCGCTAAATAGTCTATTACTATTTGGTCAAAATCATCTCCACCTAATCTATTGTTACCAGCTGTAGCTAAAACTTCGAAAGTTCCATCTCCTATTTCAAGTATAGATACGTCAAAAGTTCCTCCACCTAAGTCAAATACTAATATTTTCTTTTCTTGGTCTAATTTATCCATACCATAAGCAAGAGCAGCTGCTGTTGGTTCGTTTATTATTCTCTTAACATCAAGTCCTGCTATTCTACCAGCATCTTTAGTAGCTTGTCTTTGAGCATCTGTAAAGTAAGCTGGTACTGTTATAACTGCCTCTGTTACTGTTTGTCCTAAGTAACTTTCTGCATCTGATTTTAATTTTTGTAATATTATTGCTGATATTTCTTGTGGAGTATATGATTTTCCATCTATATTTACTTTGTAATCAGTTCCCATATGAGTTTTTATAGAAGTTATTGTTTTATCTGCATTTGTAACTGCTTGTCTTTTTGCAGGCTCTCCAACTATTCTTTCACCATCTTTTGTAAATGCTACTACTGATGGAGTAGTTCTCATACCTTCACTATTTGCTATTATTTGTGCTTCTCCACCTTCTAATACTGCAACACATGAATTTGTTGTTCCTAAATCTATTCCTATTATTTTTCCCATGACTAAAATCCTCCTCGAGTAATTATATAATTAAGTTTTACTTATTTGAATATTTTATATTAGGTTAAATAATCAACCTTTAATTTATACTTAGCAAGAAACTTTAACCATTGAAGGTCTTATAACTTTAGTTCCTAGCTTATATCCTTTTTGAAGTACCATTACTATTTGATTTGCTTCAACTCCATCTACACTTTCTTGCATAACTGCTAGGTGTAAATTAGGGTCAAATTCCTTAGATTCTGCTTCTATTTCTTCTACTCCAAATTTTACTAGAGTGTCCATTAACTGTTTATGTACAAGGCTTATACCCTTATACATAGTATCTTCCTTATCTTCACATGCATCTAAGGCTCTTTCCATACTATCTATAACTGGTATCAACTCAGTTATTATCTTTTCATTTGCAAACACACCTATCGTCTCTTTTTCTTGTTGAGTTCTTCTTCTGTAGTTTGCATATTCGGCTTGAAGTCTTTGATATTTATCATTTGATTCATTTAATTCGTCTTGCAATTTTTTTTCTGCTAATTTAGAATTTATATCTGTTACATTTTCATCATCAACTTCTTTTTCATCACTTGTTTCACTTGATTCCTTACATTCTTCATTAACAATTTCCTCTTCTAACTCTACTTGAGTTTCAGATTCTTGGTTAATAGAAGTATCATTTTCTTCTTTTACTTCCTGTTGCTCATTTTTTTTATCCAAGACTTTACACCTCTCAATTTAAAATTTCTTTACTTTCTATTAATTAATAAACTCATATAATTTATTATAGAGTAAATTCTAGCATAATCCATTCTTGTAGGGCCTATAAAACTTATTCGCCCAACCAAGTCTCTATCTACATTATAAGTTGCTGTAACTATACTACAATCCTGTGCCAGTTCACAATCATTATCACTACCAATTATTATATTTAGATTGTCTTTTTGTATTCCCTTTGATTTAATTATGTCAGCTATTGTCTCTTTTTTCTCCAACATATTTAAAAATGACTTTGCTTTTAATACATCATTAAATTCTGGATAGCTAAATATGTTAGTAGCTCCATTTAATGATAGAGAAAAATCTTCTTCTTTCATATTTGAATTCAAAGCATTTAAAAGCTCATCTATAAGCCCAGAATACTCACTTATTTCGTATTTAATAAAAGCAATTAGATTATCATCCAAATCTGTTATACTTTTACCTAAGAGCTTCCTTGTAAGATTATCAGAAATCAAGTTTAACTTAGATTGATCTAAATATACATTAGTTGTAAGGTTAGCTTTTTTTAAATCTCCTTTATCTGTTACAACTATAAGTAAAATATTATTGTCATTCATAGCAACCAATTGTATGTGCTTTATAACACTTTGATTTATTAAACTCTTAGTAACTGCTACAGTTGTATAGTTTGTTAGTTGAGATAATAGCTTTGAAGTTTCATGAATCAATTCTTTTATATGATTTATATTATGATTCATACATTGTTCAATAAGAATTTTATCATTATCATCCAATTCGCTTTTACTCATAAGAGAGTTTACATATAACTTATAGCCTTTTTCAGACGGAACTCTACCCGCAGAAGTATGAGGCTGAATCAAGTACCCTAATTCTTCAAGGTCAGCCATTTCATTTCTTATGGTAGCAGCACTAACACCTAAATCATGTCTTTTAGATATTGTTCTAGAACCTATAGCTTCAGCTGTTTCTATATAATCTTTAACTATAGCTTTGAGGATATTTAATTTTCTTTCATTTAATTCCATCTTATTATGCCTCCTAGCTGTTAGCACTCACCAAGTTCGAGTGCTAAAAAGATTATATATATTATATACCATTATAAATTTATTTTGTCAACACCTTAAAAATTATTCCATAAATTCTATAAAGATACTATTAGATATTTCTCTTCCTTTTTGAGTTAGTTGTATTCCCTCAAAGCTCTGATTTATAAGCTTTCTATCTAATAGCATTTCTATTTGCTTATTATATTTTTCTCTAAAATCTAGCCCAAATTTTTTTTTAAAATCTTCAAATTCTATACCTTTATTCATTCTAAGCCCCATAAATATCTTCTCTTCTATCATATCTTTTTCAGAAAGAATCTCATTTTCTTGTATTGGTTTATCTCGTTTTGTTAAACTCAAATGATAGTCATCTAAAGATTCTAAATTATTATATCTGTTCTTATTAATATAACCAGAAGCTCCTGCTCCTAGACCTATGTAATGTTCACATTCCCAATATAAGATATTATGCTCACAATTATAACCATCTTTTGAGTAATTTGATATTTCGTATTGATTATACCCTTTTGATTTTAGATAGTTTATTGTATACTCATACATTTCTATATCCATATTTTCATCTATGAGCTCAAACTTATTACTCTCATACATATTATATAACTCTGTTCCTTCTTCTAATATAAGAGAATAGGCTGATATATGTGTTGGATTTAGGTCTGAAACTTTTTGAAGGGTTTCCTTCCAATCACATAGAGTTTGATTTGGAAGACTGTACATTAAATCTATATTAATATTTTTAAAGCCTACACTTAATGCATCTTTATAGTTTTTCTCAAATTCTTCATAAGTATGTATTCTTCCTATAAAGTTCAAATGTTGTTCTTGAACAGCTTGTAAACCAATACTAAGTCTATTTATACCAATATCTTTCATAGTTTTTAATTTTTCTAGTGTCAGTGTACCAGGATTACACTCTATAGTTATTTCTGCATTCTTATCTATATTAAACATTGCTCTTACACTTGTAAATATTTCTCTTATTTCATCAGATGTCAATATACTAGGTGTACCTCCTCCTACAAATATACTCGTTATTGTATCGTCACTATTTAGATGGTAATCTTCTTTCTTCTTGTATTTGTTATCCTTATATAATTTATTACTGTACAATTCCATTTCAATTTTTAAATCTTCTATATATCTTTTTTTTGCATCTATGTCCATTTTGTAAGAGTTAAAATCACAATACTTACATTTTTTTACACAAAATGGAATATGTATATAAAGTCCCAACATTTTTTATTCCTCGTTTCTTTAATTATCTTAAAACATCAATTACTAAATTATAAATCAAACAAGATAGCACATCAAGTAACATATAAAATACTTATATTATGTAATATTATAAAAAATTTGGATAAAAGTTAATTTTTACTCTTATCCAAATTCATCTAACTTAAATTAAGTACTTATCTTTTCTTCATATAATAATAAACTGGCAAACCTAATAGTGTTATAAATATTCCACCTAAAGATATTACTGTTGAAGTCAACAATTGATTTATTATTACAAACATACCTCCCAGTATAGCTATGATTGGTATTATTGGATATAAAGGAACTCTATATGGTCTGTGTAAATCAGGTTTTTCTCTTCTAAGCCTCATAACTCCTATAAAAGTCAGTACATAAAATACCCATATTGAAAATATAGTTAAATCTGTAAGAAGATTAAATTGGCCAGATAAAGCATATACACAGGCTAATACAGTTATAAGTAATATTGAATTTACAGGAGAACCTCCAGAATTTACTTTTAAAAGAGCTTTAGATGCTGGTAAAGTTCCCATTTCAGCTAATGTATATGGTATTCTTGAACCTGTCAATAAGTACCCATTCAATGTACCAAATACTGATATTAATATACCAACAGTTATTACTTTTCCACCTAAGTTTCCAAATAATCTTGTTGCTACTAATGTAGCTGGGGAAGTAACTGTTGCTAATTCACTTGCTGGCACTACCCAAAGGTAAGCTATATTTATTATAATATAAACTGCCATAACTAACGATAAGCCACCAACTATTGCTCTTGGCAAATCTTTCTCTGGAGACTTCATTTCTCCTGATATAGCCCCAACATTTATCCATCCATCATATGCAAATAACGTTGCTATTAGGACTTGTCCAAGTGCGTTTGATACACTAACACCATCACCTACAAATGGACTTAACACTTCACTACTTTGACCTTTAATAAACCCAAAAATTATTATTAAAATTAAAGGTATCATTTTTCCAACAGTTGCTACTGTCTGAACTTTCCCTCCTAAGGATGAGCCTATTATATTTAGTACTGCTAAAAATAGTATAACTCCAATTGCTATAGGAAGTACATTAGCCATATTATTTGGACTCATGCCCAAAAGTTCAGATGCTTGTTGAGCAAAGATTACTCCTAGCGCCGCTGATGTTCCTGGGAAAAATAATACAGTTTGCATCCATCCAGTTAAAAAACCTAACTTTTCTCCATATATCTCTTCAATATAAATCATCATACCACCAGTTTTTGGTATAGCAGCTGAGATTTCTGTAGCTGTAAGACCTGCAGTTATTGTTATAAAGCCACCTAAAAGCCATGCTATAATACCTAGACCTGGAGCTCCATTAGTTGTAGTGTATATTGCTTGTGGCTTAAAAAAAACTCCCGAACCTATAACCATACCTACAACAGTAGAAAGAGCTGCTGAAAGACCAATAGTCTTTTGTAGTTGAGTACGCATACTGTCCCTCCTCACTGTTTTATAGTGCATAAAATATTAATTTTATAAATTATGGTTTTAGTATTCCCAAAGTTTTTTTTTATATTAATCTGCTAATTTTAGATTAAGTTTCTATACATTTAAAAAAGATACAATCTCAATGTTTAAAACAATCTCTAAAAATCATTTATTTTTCTAAAAAAGTACTCTATTTTCAGCTTTTTAAATTAATTAAACTAAAATTTTTATACTCTATTCTAAAATGTATATATATTTAATACTTCTTCTTTCAGTATTTCTTTTTCATTTAGTTCTGGATTATTTATAACTATTTCAAGCATCTTATTTAATATATGTCCCATATCTTTACCTGGTTTTACACCTATAGATATCAAATCTCTTCCATTAATAGCTAAATCCTTAATATTGAAGCATTCATTTTGATTTATTATATGTCTAAATTCTTTTTCACACTCAATAAGGTTTAATATCTTTCTTTTTGCATATTTTGGATTTTTAGCAAGTGTATCTGCCCAATTAACCTTTATTAAATCTTCAAATAGTTCAACATCTTCAAGTTTATTTAATAACTTTTTAATTATTTTCCGTTTTGGCTCTATTCTATAATCATGATATTGTATTAATAACAAAACTTTATTAATAGTATAATTATCGTACTTGAGTCTCTTTAAAATCCTCTTTGCAATCTTCACAGATTCTCTACTATGATTATAAAAATGGTCAATTCCATTTTTATCAGTCGTTTTAGTTACTTTTTTTCCTAAATCATGAAACAACATTGTAAGTTTTAAATATAATTCATCCTCAATTACTTCTGTGGCCATTAAAGTATGTTTTTGTACATCATAAATATGATATGGATTATGTTGTGTAACCTCTTCTAGTTCACATATTTCAGGGATTATAAATTTCAACAAACCTGTTGAATTTAATAATTCTAATTTAGATGAATCAGATACTAGTATTTTGTTTAATTCTGTTTGGATTCTTTCTATAGAAACATTTTTAATCAAGTCTGATTTTTTGTAGATACTTTGCTTAGTCCCCTCAGCTATTTTAAAACTTAGTTGTGCTGAAAACCTAACTGCTCTAAGCATTCTAAGTGCATCTTCTTCAAATCTATCTACTGGATTTCCAACACAACGTATATACTTATTTCGTATATCTTCATACCCATTAAATGGGTCAACCAATCCATTCTTTGCATTGTATGCAATTGCATTGATAGTAAAATCCCTTCTCGATAGGTCCTTAATTATGTTATTTGTAAATTCTATTGAATCTGGATGTCTACCATCACTATAATTTCCATCTATTCTGTAAGTTGTCACTTCAAATGGTTCATGCTCAATCATAACTGTTACAGTGCCATGTTGTATACCAGTTGGAATTGTTTTTTTAAATAGCTCTACTACTTCTTCTGGTCTAGCACTAGTTGTTATGTCCCAGTCATTTGGAATCCTTTCTAACAAACAATCTCTGACACATCCTCCAACTACATATGCTTCATGACCATGTTTTTCTAATTCTTTAATTATACAATCTACTTTTTTAGGAATTTCTATATTAATCATAAATATCACCTTTTTATTTTTCTTTAATATACTCTTGTTTATATTTTCTATGAGTTTACTTAAAATATACCACAAAAAAGCTAGATTAATTTAGAAATAATTCTAAAATCACTCTAGCTTTTAAATATCCTTATCTAAATTTATAAAAATTTACTCATCTAATTTAAGTACAGACATAAATGCTTTTTGAGGAACTTCAACAGAACCAATTTGTCTCATACGCTTCTTACCTTCTTTTTGTTTTTCAAGAAGTTTCTTCTTACGAGATATATCCCCACCATAACATTTAGCAAGTACATCTTTTCTTAACGCACTTATTGTCTCTCTTGCTATAACCTTATTACCAACAGCGGCTTGTATAGGTATAGCAAATTGATGTCTTGGAATTTCACCTTTTAGTTTCTCACACATTGCCTTTCCTCTAGGGAATGCTCGAGTTTCATGAACAATAAAACTAAGTGCGTCAACTTGCTCTTTATTAATTAATACGTCAAGTTTTACAAGTGTAGATGCCACATAACCTTTAACTTCATAATCAAGAGAACCATAACCTCTAGTTCTTGATTTCAAAGCATCAAAGAAATCGTAAACAACCTCATTAAGAGGAAGGTCATAGTGAAGCATTACTCTTCTCTCATCTATATATTCCATATTTAACATGTTTCCACGTCTCTCTTGACAAAGTTCCATAACTACACCTACATAGTCTTTAGGAACTATTATATCTCCTTTTACTATAGGTTCTTCTATCATCTTTATCTCAGATGGCTCTGGAAGGTTTGCAGGATTTTGTATCATTACAACTTCTCCATCAATTTTTGTAACTCTGTATATAACTGATGGTGCTGTCGTAATTATATCAAGATTAAATTCTCTCTCAAGTCTTTCTTGCATTATCTCCATATGTAAAAGACCTAAGAAACCACATCTAAAACCAAATCCTAATGCTGCTGAAGTCTCAGCTTCATACTCAAGTGCAGCATCATTTACTTGAAGCTTTTCAAGAGCATCTCTTACATTTTCATATTTTTCTCCTTCTCCTGGATATATACCACAGTATACCATTGGAGTAGCTTTTTTATATCCTGGTAAAGGTTCATCTGTAGGATTATTTGAATCTGTTATTGTATCTCCCACACGACAACTTCTTATATCTTTTATACTGGCTGCAATATAACCAACATCACCTGCTGATAATTCACTAAGCTCAGTTTGACCTGGAGCCATAACACCAACTTCAGTTACTTCAAACTTTTTATTAGTGTTCATCATTTTTATTGTCATGCCTTTTTTTGCAGTTCCTTCAAATACCCTAACATAAGCTACAACACCTTTATAAGCATCATAGTAAGAATCGAATATCAATGCCTTTAATGGTGCTTCATTATCTCCTTTAGGTGGCGGAACATTTTTTACAATATCTTCTAAGACATCTTCTATGTTTAAACCAGTCTTAGCAGAAATAAGAGGTGCTTCACTTGAGTCAAGTCCTATTAAATCTTCTATTTCATGTTTTACTTCCTCTGGTCTTGCACTTGGTAAATCTATTTTATTTATTATTGGTAATATTTCTAAATCTTGGTCTATAGCAAGATAAACATTAGCTAAGGTTTGTGCCTCAACACCTTGAGCTGCATCAACTACCAGTAATGCCCCTTCGCATGCAGCCAAACTTCTTGATACCTCATAGTTAAAGTCTACATGTCCAGGAGTATCTATAAGATTTAAATAATATTCATTTCCATCCTTCGCTTTATACATTAATCTTATGTTTTGAAGCTTTATAGTAATTCCTCTTTCTCTTTCAAGGTCCATATTGTCAAGCAATTGACTTTTCATGTCCCTTTCACTAACAAGCCCCGTTTGTTGTATTAATCTATCAGCTAAGGTAGACTTTCCATGGTCTATATGTGCAATTATACTAAAATTTCTAGTTCTACTTTGTTTATTGTCCACCTTAAAATTCCCTCCTCTTAATTATTCTTATAGTTATTATTTTACATTATATAAAAACTCTTTATATCTGAACCTCACATGACTAAAGTCACATGGTTCCTGTTTCATAGAATTTTGCATACTAAAATATGTCTTACAAACTCTCCACAGGCTATCCCCGTAGTTCCTACGGTTCTTACATAAGTTATC
>NZ_JRHN01000044.1 GCF_001299635.1 Clostridioides difficile
CCTGCTGATTGCCCATTTTAAAGTACTTAGGGTTTAACCTTATACCATCTAACCAATTTTTTCTACTTTCGTAACTTTCACACTTATGTTTATTTCATCCTTATGTTTATTTCATCCTTATGTTTATTTCATCCTTATGCTTTAGTTTGGTTAGCTTTAGGGGTTTCCAGCAATTCAAGTAGTATTGGATAGGTTCTATCCTATCTCTACATATAAGTTTCCCTATATGCTGACTACTTTAGCTACTAACTAACGACTAAAGTCACGAGTATGCGTAGCTATTTTTTAATCAAATTTAAAATTTTTGAATATAAACTAATTGGCATTAAACAAAATTATCCACATTATATGTGGATTATCAAGTCTAACACTAAATATTATATAATATCATAAACTTAAAGTAAATCCTATAAGACACAGTTAATGTATTTTTATTTTCTACACTAGGAACATATAACTAAAATAAGGCTTATTTTAATCAATAAACCTTATTCACTTATTACTACTTATTAAATTTTTTGAGGATTCCATCTATATCAAAGTTTGTTATATCAAAATTCAAATTTGTTATATCAAAATTAATACTTGGAAAATCATATTGTTTCATTCCTAACATGCTTTTTGCATTACTATCTACTATAAAGACACAAACTGATGTCCCTATAATCATAGTAATCAAAAACACGATTCTCATAATATACTTATATTTTCTTAATTTACTTTTACTTTCTATATTTTTTTCTAATCGGCTCATTTAACATGCTCCTAATTATACCTGACAATCTAATTTTTTTGTTTAAAATATTCATCTAAAATCTCAGCTAGATACTTTGTAGTAGCTTTCGATTCTTCTATACTTGTTGCATTATTTCCTATTTCTACTAGCATATGATTCTTAACTGCAAATTGATTAAATCTAGCATAGTCTTTTTCTACTATTGGAGACACCAAACCAGGGTATTTCTTTTCAGCAAAAGCAGTTATATCATCTGCTAAAGCTCTAAGTTGTGCTCTATTTGTATTTTTACCTCCTACAACAAAGAAAAACTTTGCTACTCTCTCTCCATTTATCATAGTTGTATATTTTAAATGGTCTTTTTCTTTAGTGGCTGGATTAGTTAAATCCCTAGCATCTCTATGTAAATCTATTGCTATGTCCACTGAATTATATTTAGGGAGTATACTTTTTATTGTTTTTAAGCTACTTGCATAAGAATTATTATAAGATGGATAGTCATGGTACTTAGTTGTATGCACTACACCCCACCCCTTACTATCTAAAGCACTAGTCAATGCACTTCCTACTTCCATTACTGAATTTTTCTTATCTCTTGAATGATAATTTCCATCAGGTGAATTTGAATAAGTTTCACATCCATGAGTATGATATATTAAAATCCTTGGATTTTCTTTAGTTACTCTTAAATCATCCTTGTATTCTGAACTAGATGTAGTGTTAGTTTCAGTTGTATCAGAATTTTTTGATTCAATATCTGGTACATTCTCTTTACCAACATAAAGTTTTATATATTCTTTTTCACTTTCTTTTTTATTATCAACTTTACTTACATCTTCAGATTTTTCATTTTCGTTTTTGCTTTCTTTATTTACTTCTTTATTTTTATTATTCTTTTTATCTTCTGTATTATTTCCTTCGACTTTAGCTTCTGGATAAGATGAATTTACTAGAAACTTTAAAAAATCATCTTGATTCAAAGCCAATGATTTTCCTGGTAAAATGCATGCTAATATAAAAGTCAAGGTTACTACTTTAATGCATTTTTTAAACATAATTGTTCCTCCTTATTTTATACCAATCTACCTGGATGTAAAGACCTATTTAAGCCTTCGCTTATTATTATAGATAGATTTTCGATTGTATCATCTATATCCTTTGGTGTTACTATTAAATTTTTGTCATATGGGTCTAATGAATCTTTTATTAGATGATATTTTTCTTCTTCTTTAAGTTTTTTTAACATTTCATAAAAACTTTCTGTTTCTTCTGATTGAGCTATTAAATTGTCTATTGCCATATCTAAAACATCTATAGTAAGAGTTGCTGCATCAACCACAGTTGGTACACCTATTGCAATAACTTCTACTCCTAAAGTTTCCTTAGTTAGAGATTTTCTAGTATTTCCAACACCTCCACCAGGTGATATTCCTGCTGTTGATATTTGTATAGTAGAGTTTACTCTTTCCATTTTTCTTGAAGCCAATGCATCTATTGCTACTACTCTATCTGGCTTAACCTTCTCAACCAATGACTTTACTACTTCACTAGTCTCTATTCCAGTAACGCCCATAACTCCTGGGCTTAAAGCTGATACCTCAGTGAAATCATCATCATAGTCTTTATTATAATTTTTAAAAAGATGTCTAGTGACAAGTGTTTTTGATACACTCTTTGGTCCTAACGCATCAGAAGTAATATTTCTATTCCCAAGACCAATTACCAATGTTTTTTTATTTTTGTCTTGTCCAAATATATCTACTAACTCTTCTTTTAAATAATTTATCATTTCTTCTCTTGACTCATCATCATCAAACTTCATAAGATTACTTTCCAGAGTTATATACTTTCCTATATCTTTATTCATTATCTCTGCGCCTTGCCTGTCTATTACTTCAACTTTTGTTACAATACAATTTTCTAATTCTTTCGTTTCTATTTTTACACCAGGAATACTACTTCCTTCTTGAGACTTTTCACACATTTCACTAGCTTCTAAAGCTAAATCTGTTCTTACGCTAATCATATAAACCTCCAGTATAAATTAAATGCTAATTATAATTGTTAACAAAATTTAGTATTTTATAACAAAAAACTATAAATTTATTTAAAACAAGTAAAATTAAGGCTTTCAATGTAAGAAAATTGAGATTGGTCAGTAATTTGTCAGTAAACATTCTTATCTATCATTTATTTACAAATGTAAAAAGGTAGCAACTATTTATATAGGCGCTACCTTTTCATCTATTTATCATTTTCCTATTAAGTTTTCATTCGTTATATAGATTACCCTGTAACCACCTTACTCCTTTATTCTTGTTGAAAAAATGGTTCAGCAATTTCCAACCATTCATTTGGAAGATAAAGAGATAAATATCCATGATTATAACCCTTAGCTTCATAAATTTGGCAAGTACTAACAAAAGACTTAAACATCTTTGCAGAGTTTTTAACACATTTCATTTCTTTTTCTCCATACCAGTACATTACTTCTGCTTTGGTTGTTTTTATACTCTCTTTAAGCGTATATTTCATCATATAAGTACGATATATATTGTAAAAGGTTTCTTTTCTGACATGTGGCATATCTTGCATATAATATTTTTTAATCTTCTCTGGATACTGCATATTTTTAGGTAACAATTTTGGCATCATAGCAATTTGAAAACGACAAGCTTTCTCACTGAATAAAAGTCCTCCAAAAAATCGAATACCAGCAATACAAAATCGTGCCATAGTAGGTCTTGGGTAGCAGATACTTCCATCAATAATTGCTTTTTTAGCAATATCAGATTTTCTAGATAAAAGCTCCATTACAATTTGACCACCCAGTGATACCCCACACAGGGCAAAAAGGTGTCCATCACACTTTTCATCTATATATACCATCAACTTGTCTGCTGTATCCTCAGTGGAAATGTATGTTGTTTCATATTCTTCTCCATGACCATTCAATGTAGGAAGTATCACATAATAATTCTTGGACAAAACTTCTGCTTGTCGTAAATAGTTCCACCAAGCATTCCCTCCTCCATGAATCAACATAATATGTGGTTTGTTTTTATTTCCAAATTCATGAAATTTCATACGTAACCTCCTTCTATAAAGATGAGATGTATACTATTTTGTCTTATCATTATCAACTGGTGGAGAAGATATAATTGAAAGTTTTCTAAGTTTTAGATTTGACTTAGGCTTCTGCTCTACATATGGCTTCAATAAATCAGCTATACTTTTAAGAAGATTTTCATATTCATCATCACTCATATATAGTAATGCTGAAGTAAAAAATACATTATCTTTTTTATGTTCTTGCTCTTTTCTACTAAAATACTCATTCATTTCCTGCATCAATCCTACATGAAATGCTGTGGAAAGTGCAACAAATGTTTCTCCTTCCATATCTGCTGTATATTCTTTTAGTGCATAAACTTTTTCAATAGTGCCACGCACACGATTTTCTTTTACCACTTCAATCATGTTGTTCTCTTCTAAAATTTTTACATGATGATAAACTGTTGCACGGGGTATATCATTTAGATATTTTACAATGTCAGATGTTCGAACACTACCATGAAGTCTAATATACTGTAAAATACGAAGTCTAACAGGATTTAAAATTAATTTTGCTATGTCCATCTTATCATCCCTTTCTTTAGTCTATAAAAATATTATAGTCTAATTTTTTAGATTATTCAAGTATATGATATAAATAGTAATTATAACTTAAATTGTATTTTTATTAATCCATTTTATAGATATAAAAATATCAAATAATCTATTTATATAGGAGTATAGAAAAGAGTTGTCACACTAAAAAAAGTAATTTTTAGTGCAACAACCCTTTGTGGATTTAAATAATTTATTTTACTATTCTTTTTGAGTTTTAAGAGCTTCACTTAGAGATATTTTATCAATTTTTCTAGCACACATAAATTTGGATACTTCAAATGTAAGAATTATTATAACAAAACCAATTATCACATAGGATAAATTGAGTCTTGCTTCTAAAGCTATATCTAATGATTCAAATATCTTAAATATTACTTTTATTATAGAGTAACCTATAGGAACCCCTATAATATATCCAAGGACTACATATATTCTTGAGCCATTAAGCATCATTGAGTTTATTTCTTTCTTTTTATATCCAAACACCTTCATAAGGGCTATATGATTTTTATTTTCATCTATACTTATAGATGCAACTACATATATGATAATTACACCTATAATAAATGCTACAAATGCTATTCCATATATAAAGGCTGACATTAATTGCATATAGTCTTCTAACATATTAGTTATATTGTTTGGTGTATTTATCATATATACCATATCTTTGTTAATTTCAATTGGTGTTTTTGACATAATCGCATTATATGAACCTTTTTCCAACCCCATCATATGATTAAAGCTATTTAATGAAGTAAATACATAATCTCCTGAATTGGTCTGAGCGATATCAGTGATTTTTATAGAATACTCCTTATCATCAACTATATTAATAAAAGATAACTTATCACCAATACTAAGGTTATATTTTTTTGCCATTATAGATGTAATAATAAACTTGTTATCATCTATACTTATTTCATTTCCCTTTTTGTCCTTTAAACTAATCATCTGTGAATTTTTATTTCCACCTATTAACTCAAAGTCATTATTCATTTCACTATCAAGTACGAACTTAACGCCTGATACTCCTTCTCCACCTATAGGTGGTTTATCTGTACTTAATTGCTTTAATATATACTCATACTTATAACTAATTACATCATTTCTTTCTTGATTTATCATATAATCCATAGAACATTTAGCAATAAACCCATACATTAAAAATACTGTAGCTATAGAAACTCCAATTACCAAAAATGCTAAACGAGATATTGACCTTAATTGTTCTCTTATAGCAAATTTATTTTTAAATTTTAAATTATTCAAAGTCAACTTTCTTTCAATTATATTTACCTTTTGTCTCTTATTTTCATTTTTCATTAACAACACTGGTGACAATTTTAATACTTTATTAATTGATAAATAACTTCCAATAATTGAAAACACCATACATAAAACTATACCCAGTATAAAATAAATAGGACTATATGATATTTTTTCTATTGGTATTGGGAAAAACGTAAGGAATAAATCAAATAGATACTTCTGTACTATAATACCAATTATCCCACCAATTACTCCTGAGATGCTTGAAAGTATTATAGGATAGTTCATGTAATGAATCATTATTTCTTTTTTTCTATAACCTAAGGCATATAAAGTACCTATGTTTGCCATCTCATTTTTCATCATTCTACCTAAAACAATACTTATTAATACAACTGTTATTAGTAATATGACTGTAGGTAAAATAACTGAATAAACACTTATTGCTGTTACTTCGATATCTAACATTGATATTTTCATATTATTCTTAGCATAAGTCCAATCAATTATATTTACTTCATTAGTGTTCAGGTAGTTTTTAAGATTTTTTGACTGTGTATATATCTCTCTATTTTTATTATATTTTACTGAATATAAATAATCTCCACTTACCATATCTTCTTTATTTAAAATACCTATACCAAAATTCTTTGGATTATTAATCACATCTCCATCTTTTTCAAGTATATAAGCATAATTTGGTATACCAATATATCCTGATATTCTATAAGAAGAATTTCCAATATGATATTCATCCCCAATATTTAATTTATTAGATTTAGCAAATTGAGGGTCTAGTGCTATTTCTCCAACTCTTGGCATAGCACCTTCTAATACTGCTGTAATATTCACTTTTTTATTTGGTGTAAATAATCTTAATGTTTTATCACCATATTTATATTCTTTTACAAGCGTCTCTTGAAACTTTAAATCAAACTTATCTTCTATTTCTCTTATATTATCAATTTTGTTACTAGTATAAAATTCCAAATCTTCTTGAACATTATTTTTTACATACATGTCCTTATTATACTTTAAGTTTTGAGCTGTAATAGTTAAAGCAACAAACAGAAATACTGATAATATCAACATATATAACATACCTATGTATTGCCCTCTATTTTCTTTCATTACACGTAATATACTTTTATTTAGCTTCATTACCACTCCACTCCCTTTGCATCAATAGGGTCATTATTAATAATATAGTCTTTAACTTCTCCACTTCTAAATTTGTATATTCTGTTTGCCATTTCACCTATTGCTGCATTGTGTGTAATTATTAAAATTGTAGTATTAAACTTTCTATTTATTTCTTGTACAAGAGAAAGTACATCAATAGCAGACTCATAATCTAGGGCTCCTGTCAATTCGTCACAAAGTAATATTGCTGGATTTTTTATTATAGCTCTTGCTACTGCTACACGTTGTTGTTGTCCACCAGATAATTCTCTTGGAAATCTATTTTTCTTATCTATTAATCCTACTGATTCTAATACTTCATTAATATCAAGTGGTGATTTACTAATATTTTGTATTATTTCTATATTTTCTAGTACCGTTAAATGTGGAATAAGATTGTATGACTGAAATATAAAACCTGTCTTTTCTCGTCTGTATTCAACTAATTCATCATCTGATAATTTAACAATATCAATACCATCTACAATCACTTCACCGCTATCAGCACTGTCTAATCCTCCAAGAATATTCATCAAGGTAGATTTACCACTTCCTGAAGGTCCTAATATTACACCTATCTCCCCTTTATTTAACGAAATATTCGCATTTTTTAATGCTATGGTTTCTATATCCTCACTCTTATATGATTTACATAAGTTATTGATTTCAATAAACATTATTTTACTCCTTATAGTATAATTTTTTATAAAAATTTATATAATCTTCAACTTCATCAAATAAACTTTTCAAATCTTTTTCATAATTCTCATATGATAGTTTTTCTATCCATTTCATTGATAGTCCATCAAACGTAAGTTCAATCGCTTTTATTGCCATATCAATATCTATATCATCTCTAAATTTTGTCTTATCATAATCCCCCATAAAACTTAATACTAATTGATTTTTGTTCATAGATATATCATTTAACCATTTTTTTGCTATTTTTGAATCATCTAAGTATAAGGTTTTAAAGAATTTAAAAACATATGGATTTTTCTTAAGTATTTTAAACTTAGTATGCACTGCATGTCTGTACAGTTCAAAAAAATCAGTTTCATTAATTTCTTTTTGATTCAATATCTCGTCTTTGATGATATTTATTTGATAATTACAAAGGTATATGTATAGACTTTCTTTATTTTTAAAATATTGAAATATAGAGCCTTTTGATATACCTGCTTTTGATACTATATTATCTATCGTTGCACTTTTATATCCTTTGCTTGCAAATTCTTCTATTGCAGAATTTACTATTCGTCGTTTTTTTTCCTTGTTGAGATTTTCAAACGTCTTATTCAATTAGATACCTCCTTACCCAATAATATGACTATATTAGTCATATTATAATTATATTGTTTATGACTGAATTAGTCAATAATATGGATACACTTGATATTATTGAAAAATAGAAAATACTAGTGACAACGAAATTTCCACAGTTAATAATTCTTTTTATATTTTAATAATATAAATCTTTCTTATATATTATTTCTCTCCTTAAATAATGGACTATAAAATAAAAAATCATCTTAATCAATGGAAAATTTATCATAATAGACCATATAACTTTATATTTTTATAAATTTTTTTACTAAATCTATAAAAATGAGCAATTTCTTGTATTATCTTATAATAATTGGAAATACTATCAAAATGTATGTTAATAGTTTGTGTTATCTCAAAATATTTGTTGCAAAAATGAAGTATTAATTTATATACATTAAAATATTTAAAACACAACATAACCCAACCTAAAAACAAGATATTGCAAATTATTTATACACAATCTACAATCTAAAAAATCAAAATAAAAAACATTATTAAAATATATAAATAATAATCCTTGATTTTTAGATTTATTTCTGTTAAAATCTAATATGTTGACGATGAATATGATAAAAAAATACAGGGAGGTGAACACGGTGGCAAATATAAAATCAGCTAAGAAAAGAATAGGTGTTATCGAAAAGAAAACTGCTTTAAATAGAGTTAGAAAATCTCAAATAAAAACTGCAATAAGAAGATTCGAAGATGCTGTTGCAGCTGGAAACAGAGAAGATGCTGTTGCTAAGTTCCAATACGCTCAAAAAAGAATATACCAAGTAGCTTCTAAAGGAACTATACATAAGAATGCTGCAGCTAGAAAAGTAGCTAAATTAGCTCAAAAATTAAACGGTATGAACGCTTAATTACCAGTTTATATTTCTTATATATAATAACCCCTATGTAGGGGTTTTTTATTTTGTAAATTTATACAATAAAAAATAAAAAAATAAATAGTTAGAATAACTCTACTATTTATTTTCTATATATTATTAATTTATATAATTTGTCTTTTACAGTATCTACTGACCAACATTTCTATTGCTAAAGTATCCCTTATAAGACCTGTTTTTATTTTATAATCACTTTCTAATATATAATTTAAGATTTCTACAATTATATCATCAGAAAAATTCTTAGTTTGCTTTAATGCTTTTCCTACAACAAATTGATGCATTTTCAGTTTGTCAGATATGAGTTTTGTTGAATATCCATCAAGTTGTAACTGTCTTACTTGCATCACTATTTTAAATTGTCTTGCTATCATAGAAAATATCCCTAAAACAGACTCGCCTTCTTGTATCATATCATTCAATATTTTCATTGCATTAGAAGCATTTTGTTCTCCAATATAATCAATTAATTTAAATATATCATTCTCAACTTTTTTTTGAGATAATTTATCAATTACTTCGTTAGTTACATTATTACCCTTACCAACAAATGAACTTATTTTATTTATCTCGTTTTCCAAATCAGATAAAGTCTTTTCACTACTCTTGTCTCTGTATCCTTCTTGCTCGATGAAATACATTATTTGAGAATTTTCTATTATAACTTCATTTAGAGCAAAAGATTTTTTTATCCACTTAAATAAATCCATATCAGAAAGTTTATCACAATCAAAAACAATTCCATTACTTCCAATTTTCTTAACTAAAGATTTTCTTTTGTCAACATCTCCATACACAACAAAAACTATAGTGGTAGTATCTGGAGTATTGTCTAAATGCTCTATTAAGTATTTCTCATCACTATCAGTAAAATTCTTTTTCTTTCCTTTTAGTAATTCAAAATCTTTTATTATTACTATTTTTCTATCATCCATAAATGGAAGTGTTTCTATAGAGCTTATAAGCTGATTTAAGACTATTTCCTTTCCATCTATTATATCTAAATTAAAATCAAGCATTCCCTCGTTTAAACTCTCTTTAAATGCCTTTATTGCATTTTCGATTAAATAATACTCTCTTCCATAAAAAAGATACATTTTTTCAAAATTATTCTCTTTTACATTCCTTATAATATCCTTGTAATCCATTTTCTTGCTCCTTTATCTCTTTTCCTTCTATGTAAAATATGTAAAAAAACACTCCTATGTAATAAATCACTACAATATAAAATTTAGGATTTTCTATATTAATATATGCAAAATTTAAGTTGCTGAGCTTATCTAGTAAAAAAAATATACTTTCTATCAACGAACTATTAAAAAAGGATATAATTTTAGCTATAACTACACTTACTTTAAATACTATTAAGCTTGCAATACTCAAATACATTATTACACCTACAAATGGTACTATAATCAAATTTCCTATAATTGAAAGTAATGGTATGCCCTTAAATGTATAATAAATTATAGGTAGAGTTAATATATTTGATGATATTGTCAATGATACCATACTTAATTTTACAATACTATTTATTCTATTATAGAATATTAATATAGAAAGTGTAGCTAAAAAAGACAATTGAAAGCTTACATTATATATAACATAGGGGTTATTCATAATTAAAACTATCCCTATTAGAGACAATGTTGATATACCATCCTTTTTTCTATCAATAAATATTGACAAATAGAACACTACAACAAATGTTATAGACCTAATTATGGATGGAGACGCACCTACCATTATACAATATAAAGTTATAAAAATCGACAATATTAATAATTTATACAATTTATTTATACCTCTTAATAAAAAAGATATAATTACACAAAGTATACCTGTATGAAGACCAGATATAGATATTACATGACTAGTTCCTGTTCTAGTGAACATTTCTTTTTGTTCATCAGTCAGATTTTCAACTTCAGCTAATAATATAGAATTTATGAAATCAGAATTTTTCTTATATAAATATCTGTAAGTCTTACTTACATAAAGCTTTATTTTTCCAACTAAAGAATATATTTTATTTTTACCAATAACTTTATAGTTATTTATATATATTATACCTCTATATCCAGTGCTTTTTATATATCTTCCATAATCAAAATCATCATACTTCATCTTGTCTAAACTCTTAAATTTTCCTGTAATACTAACTTCTTGTCCAATTTTCAAATTTTTATTTCTTGAATAATCATTTATTAAAAAAACACCTACCTTATATTGATTGTATTTTTTCTTTTCACTTTTACCTTTAACAGCTCCCTGTATAGTTATTATCTTATCATTAAGTTCTTCATCTTTCTTTTTGCTATTTGTGGTCATAAATGCTATAACTATTACAAATATTAATATAATTAATAAAGGTCTTCTTATTTGAATTATAATCACTCCTATATAAAAACATATTATCTAGATTATTTTCAAATAGTAAATTTTTAAACAATATAAATTATTATATAAAAAGAATACGCCAAAAGACTTTGAAAATCTTTTGGCGTATTCTTTTTATATATATTCATTTATATAGTTATTTTTTTTAGAAAAAATACACTTAAGTATTTCTATTGTTTCTTTTGAAACACCTTCCAGATTATTTAAGAAAATAGCTTCCTCTACATCTATATACGAAAATGCTAGCTGTGTTAAGGCATTTATATCTAATTTAATATCAAAGCCTTCTTGAGACTCTTCTATGGCTTTTTTATCTAATTTTTCTATAGATACCTTATGATTCTTTATAGAAACTTTAAATAAACCATTATTTTCATCTATAAACTTGTCTTCTATTAATAAATTAATCGAACCATTAATATCCTTATCTACAACTATATCCTCTATAAATTTGTTTACATTTATAACTCTTCCCATCATAAAAGGTTTTATTTTTATCTCACAATCTTTAGGGTTGTCTAATATAAATCTTATTTTGTCTATTATAGGAGCAGATATAGTAGCTATCTTACATTGAGTATTGTGATTATATATAAATTTAAGCATTGATTTAAGAGCATCTATATTCTTATAAAATAACTCTCTAACAAACATTTTGTCTCCTTGAAGAAAATAAACTATATATCCATCTTTTTCATTACCTTCATGAATGTATAAAAGCCCATCTTCACTTTGAATTTCTTTAAATAAGTTTTCATAATAATGTTCATCTTTTAACACATTACCATTAACCTCATTTAAAAAAGCTCTATCTATTTGTATTAAATCATCAATTTGTGATACATCCGCTTTTATCATCTTTCCACTTGACTTAAAATTTTTTAAGTCATCTGTATTAAGTGTATATTCAATCTGGTCATAACAGTGTTCATACCCAAATCTTCTATAAAGTCTATAATCGATTGGCATCAATATAGAAACTAATTGTCCTTTTTTATACAATTCATTTAAAGTAAATTTAATAACTTTACTCATATATCCAGTTCCTCTTCCTTCTGGAAGTGTGGAAACCCCTACTACATACGATGTATTGTATACCTTATTATTTAGTATTAACTTATACTGATTTAGCTGAAGAGAGGAAACAACTTTTCCTTCATCTAAAGCTACTACAGTATTTTCATATTTATACTTATCCTCAAAATAGAACTTCATAAAACTATCACTATCATTAAAGCAATAACTCCAAATTTCTTTTATACTTTCTATTTCTTCCTCTTTAGCATACCTAATCTCCATATAACCTACTAAGCCTCCCTAACACTGTACTTTTCAACAAATCTACAAGGATGGTAAGAAAGTTTAGCCTTTCTTAGACCTTCAATACCTAAATCTTCTTCTCTATTTACAAATTCAACATCTTTAAATTCATTTACTAAAAATTGTTGGTTTATAAATGGATATAGACCTCTTATATCAGGATTAGCTTTTTCTATATGAATAAGTGCCATATTTTTGTTTAAAAGCTCTCCTATACTGAATGCTTCTAATTTTCCATCCACATAAACACCAAACACTTTTACTCTATCTTTTAGTACGTCATAATGGTTAAATATCTTTTTGATACCTATCAATTCATCATCCATACTTTCATCAAATTCATCATTTTCTTCCTTATTACTTTCCCATTCTTTCATTAATACTAAACATTCATTGAAGTTTTCTTTATCTAATAATTTAACTTCATATCTACCTGCATATTCTTTTAAGAAATAATTTATATGATTTCTCTTCTTCTGGTTCTTCTTACCAGCTAGAGTTCTTAAACTTTCTGCATCATAGATATAGTCAAATAAATCTCTTTCTTCTATATACTCAAATCTATTTGGATACTTTTCTTTTAAAAATTCTACTACTTCAGTAGTAATACCTCTTAAGTATATCTTTTTATTATTTTTAGAAAAATATTCAAGTACAAAATCTACAACTTCTGGAAGTTTTTCTCTTTTAGCTAGTGGTAATATTGAGAAACTATCCCCTTCGTATTCACCAACTAAAACAGCAAAATCTTCTCCTATATAATATCCTGTCTTATAAACATGTTGCCACATATATAAAGTACTAAAACAGTACTCACAAGCTTCATAATCTACTAAATCAAAATATGGGTCTAGCTCCTTTTTTGAATTTAGTTCAATATCTCTGAAAAACATAAAATCCTCCTACCTTTTTTATTGCTTAATTTTTTTAAATTTTATATCTATAAAAACTCCAATTTTATTTTGGTATTAATTTCATTTATATTGTTTAAAATATAAAATATAATAAGTCATATATATCTTATATTACCCATCATAAATTTATATAAACATGTAATGACTGGAGTGATTTTTTTATTGAGAAATAAAATTTTTTTATTAATACTTATTATAATATCACTTTTAAGCGGTTGTGACAAAAAATCTCTACTATCTATACATATGATAGATGTGGGACAAGGTGATAGTATTTTAGTACAAACACCAACAAATAAAAATATATTAATTGATGGAGGTGATGAAGATAGCGGAAATATAGTTACTAGTTATTTGAAACATAAAAAAATAAAAACTATTGATATAATAATAGCCACACATCCAGATTCAGACCATATAGGAAGTCTTGATAATGTCATAAAAAAATTTAATGTAAGTTCTATATATATGCCTGAACAATCAACAAGTAGTGAATCTTATCAAAATCTAATAAATTCTTGTACTGACAAAAACCTCTCTATTCAATATCTCTATAAAGATGATATTTTAAATATCGATAACAATATAAATATATATGTATTAAGTCCATCATATATACAAGAAGAATCAAATTTAAATTCAATAGTTTTTGAACTAACTTTTAATAATAACTCATTTTTATTTATGGGTGATGCAGAAGAATCAATTGAAAAAGAAATCTTACATTCTTTTGAACTGGACAATATTAATTTTATAAAAATAGGTCACCATGGAAGTAATTCATCATCATCTTTAGAATTTATAAAAAGAATTAATCCAGATATAGCTGCTATATCATGTGGATATAAAAATCAATATGGTCATCCTCATAAAAAAGTTCTCAACAATTTGAAACAAAACCATGTATCGATTTATAGAACAGATAAAATAGGTGATATTGTTTTTTATAGTGATGGAAAAATTATATTTACAAAACATAAATATGAGATAGATATATAAAAAAATAAAACTATAACTACATAATATAATTAGGCTAAAAGTATCAATATAAAATAGTTTTACATTGATACTTTTAGCCTTCAAAATACGTATTTAAACCTTATAAATTAAAATATTTAAACTTATTGTTCTAATAATTCATTCACTATTACAGATGCAATTATTAGCCCTCCTACAGACGGTACGAATGATACACTACCTGGTGTTACTTTTCTCCCATTCATTACTTTCTTTTTAAGTTCTATTGGTTGTTCAGTTGAATATACTACTTTTAATTTTTTAATGCCTCTATCTCTAAGTTCTTTCCTCATAACTTTGGCTAAAGGACAAGTACTTGTTTTGTGTATATCAGTAACGACTATTTTAGTTGGGTCTAATTTATTTCCCATACCCATAGAGCTTATTATTTTTAAGCCTTTTTTTTCACAGGTTTCAATTAGATGTATTTTAGAGCTTACCATATCTATTGCATCCACAACATAATCATATCTTTCAGCCAATATTTCATCACTAGTATCTTTATTGTAAAGGCTTCTTATTTTTTTTATATTGATATTAGGATTTATATCCAAGATTCTATCTTCCATTACATCAACTTTATACTTTCCTACAGTTGAATGTAAAGCTGGTATTTGTCTATTTATATTAGTTATATCTACATCATCAAAATCCACAATAGTAAGATTACCAACTCCAGCCCTTGCTAGAGCCTCAACAGTAAAACTACCAACTCCTCCGACTCCAAATACTATTACATTTGAACTCTTAAGTTTTTCTATTCCATCATCTCCAACTAGAAAACTAGTTCTCGTTGTAAAATTATTTTCCATTTTTTCACTCTCCTAGATTTTTATCTAAACAATAATAGTATTATAAAATATACATTATATAATACTCAGATATTATATATCATTAAAACTAAATTATCTTAAAATAAATTTAAAAAGGTATCTTTTAATATTAAAAGATACCTTTTACATACTGGCGGGAATGCGTGGGAATCGAACCCACCTAAGAGGCTCTTAACCCCTCATACTAGTTTTGAAGACTAGAGGGCACACCGGCACCCATCCACTCCCATAGTGAAATGCTTCTCAACGAAATCTATAATATCATATATTTTGACTCTTTGCAACAATTTTTATAGATTTATTTGATAGTAAGTTATAATTTAAATAGCTTTTATCTATACATGGTTAAAATTTACTTTTTATTATGTGCTTAAAATTAAAAACTGGAAACTATATTTTATGTATATATAAAGAGTTCCTCTCTATATTAATTAAAATATAATTTCCAGTATAAATATAAATTATCTAATTATTTTAATATACGTATATCTATAGTTTTTCTTCCCCAGTTATAAACTGTCTTTGAGTCATTCATAAATATATCAATTTTATTTCCTTTTATTGCTCCACCACAGTCTTCAGCAGTAAATACCATGTCAAATTGAGGTATATAAACCTTAGTTCCATATGGTATAACCTTAGGGTCTACAGCTATCGTTCCCCACTTAGGCTTTGTTCCTGTAGCAGTTATACTATGACCAGTATATGCAGTTGCTACTACTCTCATATTTTTACCATTGTTACTACTACTATTACTAGATGATGATGAAGCCATTCTTCTTGAGTTTTCTCCCCTTGATGAAGCTACTTGCATCTCTACTTTTGTTCCTTTGCTTACAACTTTGTTTGCAGGCTCAGCTTTAACAACCTTTTTCACAAATTCCTTTTCTACTTTCTTTCCATTGTGATAAGTTTCTTTATATATTAATTCACTTTTCCCAGATTTTCCTTCTTCTTTAACTTCAGAGTCTCCCTTTGATAAAGAACCATCTTCAACAACTGTAACTTCAAATGGAATATCTTTAGTTTCTACAACTGTTTTTTCTTTTACATCAATTACTTCTATTTTATCTCCATTAGATAACTTTGAGTTTTCATCTAAAGTAACTATATCATTTGCATCATAGCTAATGTTTTGAGATTCTAAAAGGTCTCCTACATTAGAACTAAATGTTGATATAGTTCTTTCTTCTCCCTTTACTACTAATGTTACTTGTTTATTAAGTGCAGAGTACCCTGATAATATCCCAACTGATAAAACAACCGCCATTACCGAGACTTTAGCATTACTAAATTTTTTAAAATTCATATAAACTTTCCTCCCTCAAATTTTTTTACACTATATATTTTGCTTCATAAAATTCTGCTTTGTAAATTTCTTTTTTTGTTTGTGTTTTTTGTGTAACTAAATTGTAACTATTTTTTAAAGAGTTGTCAACTTGACAAAAAAATAGAAATATGTATGCATAGTATTTTCAACTATTCAAACATATTTCTATAAGTTACAACAATGTCATTGTTTGTTGTTGTTTTGTTATCATTTTGTTACCTTTTAATTTTATATATTTTCTATTTGCCAATTGATAGGTTCTTTTCCTAACTTTTCAAGAATTTCATTTATCTTAGAGAAGTGTTTACATCCAAAAAAACCTTTACTTGCTGATAATGGACTTGGATGAGGTGCTTCTAAAATATAATGCTTACTTGTATCAATCAATTCTACTTTTTTACGTGCATTACTTCCCCATAATACGAAAATAACTGGGTCTTCACGTTCGCTTAAAATAGAGATTACTCTATCTGTGAAAATTTCCCATCCTTTATTTTTATGAGAATTAGCTTCATGTGCTCTAACAGTAAGAGCAGTATTTAAAAGTAATACTCCTTGGTCTGCCCAAGGCATCAAATATCCATTGTTAGGTATAAAACACCCTAAATCTTCTTTTAATTCTTTATACATATTTAATAACGATGGTGGAGTTTTCACTTGTGGTTGAACTGAAAAAGCTAAACCATGAGCTTGATTATCTCCATGATAGGGGTCTTGTCCCAGTATCAAAACTTTTGTATCTTTATATGAAGTATGTTTCAAAGCTTCATATATATTATGCATATTCGGGAATATTTGACGTGTTTTATACTCTTCTATAAGAAATTTTCTTAAATTTAAGTAGTAATCTTTTTCAAATTCTTCTTTCAATAATTCATTCCAATCATTTTCTAAGTTAACCATATTTATCACCAATTCCTTTCAGTTATTTTTATTATTTTATTTAGAAATTATATCTTCTTGATTATCATCCTTTTCATTTGTATTTATTTTTATGCTAACTCTATTAGGTATACAAACTATGCTTTGACTTGGTTTATTTATAAAACCAGTATGTACACAAACCTTGTCAGGACATGAAGCATCTACTATTTCTACCCCTTTATCATGAATCTTTACTATATTATACCCCCCTCTATTCTCTATTTTAAATTCTTCTTTGGCATCTATTGGAACAGTTTTATACAATTTATTATCTACATAAATCTCAATATTTCCAGCATTTTTAGAATTTATAACATTTATTATTCCATAACATGCTGTAATAACAACTAAAATGCCTAAAATAAGAAGAATGTCTTTTTTCTTCATTTTTTGTCCTCCTATGAAATTATGTTATAATAAAATAATAACACAATTTCATAGGAGGAATATACCATGAATAAGAAAAAAATCACATTTATTTTTGTGATATTGATTTTAGCATTAATTTTATTTTCATTTTTTAGGAGTTCAAGCCAGAATACTAAATATAGTAAAACTAGCTATTACCTTGGTACAGTAAATGAAGTTACTGTATTTAATATAAAAGAATCCAAAAGTGATAAAATCTTAAATGAATGTGATTCGATTTTAAGATATATTGATAATAAAATGAGCACTCATATACCAGGCAGTGATGTTTCTAAAATAAATGATAATGCTGGAAAGAATTTTGTCAAAGTTTCAGATGATACGTTTTTCGTTGTAAAAGAGGCAATACAATATTCCAAACTATCAAGTGGATATTTTGACATAACAGTTGGTCCAGTATCAAACTTATGGGCAATTGGAACAGATAAAGCTAAAGTTCCAAGTGATTCTGAAATAAAAGAACTTTTGCCTCTAATTGATTATAAAAACATTGTATTAGATGAAAAAAATAAATCTATAAAATTGACCAAAGAAAACATGAAAATTGATTTAGGCGCAATAGCTAAAGGATATGCTGCTGATAAAATAGTGTCCTATTTAAAATCAGAAGGTGTACAAAAAGGTTTAGTTAATTTAGGAGGCAATATATTTACTTTAGAAAATGGTAAAAATGATAAGCCTTTTAAAATCGGCATTCAAGACCCAACTAGTAAAAATGGAGAATCTATAGGAAATATAGAAACCACAAACAAATCTGTTGTTACATCTGGAATTTATGAAAGATTTATAGAAAAGGATGGCAAAATATATCATCACATGCTAAATCCATTTACAGGTTATCCTTTTGAAAATAGCTTAAGTAGTGTAACAATAATATCTGATAAATCTATTAATTGTGATGCTTTATCTACTTCTACATTTGGACTTGGACTTGAAAAAGGTATGAATTTAATTAATAGTATTGATAATGTAGATGCTATATTTATAACTAAGGATAAAAAAGTATACTTAACTGATGGTATAAAAGATAACTTCAAACTTACTGACAAAGCTTTTTCTATTGAAAAACTAAATAAATAGTAAACTCATACTCTAAATACTTACTATAGGTATATATACCTATCTAAAACAAATCTACATAAACTATATTATAAGAAATAAATTATACTGACAAAGATAAAACTTAAGACTTCAACAACAATAAAAAAAGCACCTTATTATATTAAAGGTGCTTTTCATAGCATTCTATTAATTATTACAAACAATTTATATTTTACTCTATAAAATTTTCTTCATCATATTTTTAAATACATAATCGCTCAAACAATATTATAATTATTGAAACAAAACTTACTTATCTTGTTTTTTAGAATTATTTTATAAAGACTTTAAAAATAAATCCATCCTATTTAAAGCTTCAACCACATTTTCTTTTTGAGTTCCTAAGTTTATTCTAACATAATTCTCACCATCTCTTACAAAATGGCTTCCATCCTCCAATAATACTCCTGTATCAATAGCCAGTTTATCAGTGAATTCACTCGCGCTTATTCCTAGCCCACTTATATCCATCCACGCCAAATAAGACGACTCCATCTTCATCAATTTTATATTATCATATTTTTCTACCCAAGCTTCTAAAAGTTCATAATTTGATTTTATATATTTGTTTACACCACTCAACCACTCACGACATTCATTATAAGCACTTATCAATCCTATAATTCCAAACACATTTGGAGAAGTTATAGAGTTTTGTTTTAGTTTATCTCTGAATATCTCTCTTATATCCTTATTTATAACGATTGAGTAAGAAGTCTTTAATCCTCCAAGATTAAACCCTTTATTTGGTGATGTTAATAGAATAACATTTTCTAAAAGCTCTTTTTCAATTTTAAGTATTGAATTAAATTCACCATAATGAATATGTTCTGCATGTACTTCATCTGCAACCAAAATAACATTGTTTTCTTTACATATGGTTGCTACTTTTTCCATCTCCTCAATCGACCATATTCTTCCAGATGGATTATGTGGTGTACAAAACATCATTAACTTAGGTTTATTTTCTTTAATTTGAGCCTCTAATTTATCAAAGTTTATATAATATCTATCATTTATAATATCTAATGTATTGCAAACTATATTTACACCTTGCTTTTTGGCTGATGATTCAAAAGGGTCATAAACTGGTGTATTTAATATTATACTATCCCCCTTTTGACAAAATGCTTGTACTACATAGTGAAGTGTCGATACAGTTCCATAAGTCAATGTAATCCATTCTCTTTCTACCTTTACCTTATGCATATCATTTTGCCATCTGATAACTGAATCATAAAATTCATCATAACAGTATGTATATCCAAACACACCTCTTTTTACAGCTTCA
Source organism: Clostridioides difficile (assembly GCF_001299635.1). Taxonomy (GTDB): domain Bacteria; phylum Bacillota; class Clostridia; order Peptostreptococcales; family Peptostreptococcaceae; genus Clostridioides; species Clostridioides difficile_A. Next base: position 20,641 of record NZ_JRHN01000044.1, read on the forward strand.
ATAAATTTATTTTCTATTTCTGTTGGTATTTTAAAATCCATATCAGCAATCCACATTGGTACAAAATCTTCTCTAATATCTCCAAACTTATCTCTTATAATATTTAAATCCCATTTTCTACACTTTTCACTTACTCTATCTGGTCTATCATCAAAATTATACATTTAAATTTACCTCTTCTTTTCTAATTATCTTACTTATTATAAAATATTTGTCTAATTCATTTTTAATTTACAACTATTAAATCTTTAGTAGATGTAGTCAACCTCATACATCCATCTTGTGTTATAAGTATATCGTCTTCTATTCTTACTCCCCCAAGATTTGGTATATATATGCCTGGCTCTATAGTTATAATCATACCTTCCTTTAATACTTCTTTTGATTCAGGAGCTAATGCAGGATATTCATGAACCATAATACCTACACCATGACCTAAATTATGACCAAAATTATCAGCATATCCATATGAACCAATTATATCTCTTGCAACTTTATCTATTTCACCAGTAGTCATACCTGGTTTTAAAACCTTTATACACTCTTCATTAGCTTCTTTTACTATATTATATATTTCTTGTAACTCTTTATTTACAGTACCCATACATATAGTTCTAGTAATATCAGAACAATAATTATTGTATTTAGCACCAAAATCAAAAGTAACAAAATCTCCATACTCTATAATTTTTTCACTGGCTTTTCCATGAGGCAATGCTCCTCTCAATCCAGATGCTACTATAGTATCAAAAGACTCTTTTTGACCACCCAATTCTTTTATAAATCTAACAATTTCATTTTCCACTTGTTTTTCAGTCATACCAACTTTTATAAAATCAATTATATGATAAAATGTAGCATCGACTATTTCACAAGCTTTTTTTATATATTTTATTTCATAATCGTCTTTTTCTTTTCTTAAAGTAGATAAATCAACCGATTTTAAAGTTACACTTAACCTTTGACTCATATTCTTATATGAATCAAAAGATACTTCGCTTCCTTCAAATCCAATTTCTTTTATATTTTGATTTTCGCAAATTTCATTGACTATATCAAAGTAGGTTCTGTTTTTATCCATTAAGATGACATCAAATAAATTTGATTTTCTTTTGATTTCTTCAAAGTATCTAAAATCTACTATTATATATTGTTTCCTTTTAGTTATAAAAACATAACCTGATGAACTAAATAGATTACCAATGTAAAATTTATTGGTAGAACTATTAATAAGAATACCTTCTATATCATATTCTTCTAAATACTTTCTTATTTTTTCTATTTTACTCATATTTTTTATCCACCACCTTTAATTAATATATAGGTAAGGCTGGTAATATTAATTAAAACAATATTACCAGCCAAAGTTATCATAAATAAACTTAAATGTTAGTCTATATAATCCACAACAAGTTTACCATCTTTTATTAATTTATTTCTATAGAATATATTTCCTACAGCTATGAATATAGCACCAACTGCTATACCTATGATATACCCAAACAAGTTATCAACTAGAGGCCATGCCCATATAGCTGACTCTGGGAACCATTGAATTGCACCTAGAACTATACCTGTAATAGCTCCTATTACACTTCCCACTATGTTTAAAGGTATAACAAAACCTGGTCTTTCAAGTGCAAATGGTATTGCTCCCTCAGATATACCCATAAATGATAGGAATATAGAAGTCTTTCCTGCTTGATAGAATTGTCTATCATATACTCTTCTTCCTACTAATCTTTTATCTAATAAAGTTGTTAATCCTAATCCAATTGGAGGAACAACTATAGCTATTGTTCTTGCTGTTATTGGTAGTACATTCTCTGTAGTTAAACCAAGTGCAACGAATCCTGCTGCTTTATTTATTGGTCCACCTAAGTCAAATGCTGTAGCTGCTGCTAAAGCTGTTGCATATACATACTCTCCAGCTGCTCCTGCTGCTGTTAAGAAGTTTTTCATACTTTCATTAATTAAACCACCAATTGGAGTTATTATAAATATCATCAATATCATACAAGTTAATGATGCTATTAGTGGTATTAAAAATGTTGTCTTAAAAGCCAACCAGTTATGGGAAACTTTTATAGATTTATTTAACCATTTTACAAAGTATCCTATTATGAATGCTATTAATATCGCACCTAAAAATCCTGATGCAACTGGAACAACTTCAGTCCATTGACCATCCACAAATTGTGGCACACCTACAGGTTTATTAGCTATATATCCACCTATAAAACCTGCAATTAAAGCTGTTTTTCCACCTATAGAATTTGCACAAAATGCTGCAAATAGTGGTATTGCAAATCCAAACAAAGTAAATCCGAAATTTGACATTAATTGTGCCATATTTAAAAGAGTAAGTTTAAACCCTGTAAAATCACCTGAATTCATAGCATCAACTATACCTACAGATGGGTCAAGTCCTAATATGGCATATGGTATTAATTGAGATAAGGCTCCTATAAGTCCACCCATTACTAAAACTGGTATCATATATGATATACCTGTCATTATATGTTTACTTATTTCCTTCCATTTTCCATTTCCCTTTGATTGAGTTGGATTAGATGGAGTAGGTTTTCCTACATTGTTTCCTCCTGTTGTAGAAGCACCTGAACTGTTTATAACTTTTTTCTTAATTGCCATTCTATTTCCTCCACAATAAATTTATTATATTCCTAAATCTTCTTCGATTTCTTTTATAACACCTTCTGCATTTTTTATAGCTTCTTGTAACTCAACTTCATATACTTCACAACCATCAAATCTTTCCATACCTTCTGGAGTTATTGCTACTGCATGTATTATCATAGTTGCACCTAATATATCATCTCTTGTTAACTCATTTTGTACACCATCTGCACCTTGAGTTTCAACTTTAGCTTCATAACCTAGTGCCTTTGCAGCTTGTTCTATTGCCTCTGCTGCCATGAAAGTGTGAGCTAGTCCCATTGGACAAGCACATAATGCTACTAATTTTTTATTCATTTTAAATTCCTCCTACTTTTCAATTAATTATTTGTTTTATTTTAGCCTTAGCGTTTAATTATAAACCCAAAGCTTCATTTATTAATTTAGATATTTCTTCAACATTATCACTCTTTAAAAGAGAATCTTTAAAGTCTTTATTTATTAATTTTCTTGAAAGAGATGATAATAATTTAAGATGAATATTCTCTTTACTTTTTCCTGGCATAAGTAAGCTTATTGCCAATTTAACCTTATCTTCATCTTCATTCCAAACAACATCATCAGTAAATTTCAATACTACTACTGCTGGATTTTCAATTGCATCATTTTTAGTATGAGGTATTGAGATAGATTCACCTAAATTTGTAGTAAATTGTTCTTCCCTAGCCATTAATCCTTCATATACTAAATTTTCGTCATCTGTTAAGTTTAATTCTTTAGCTTTTTTTGCTATAAATTTTAAAACCTCAACCTTAGACTTAGTATCAACATTTAAAAATACATATTCTGTGTTAAATATGTTTGTTTCCATTATTAATTTCCTCCTTAATTACCTATCAGTGCCATTAATTTATTAAAGTCACATATTTTAATAATTCCTCTTACTCCACCTTCATCTTTTATAAAATTATAAAGGTATTTAAATATTGAAAAATTATGTTTTTCTTTAGTGTTAAAAAATACCATAAATACTAGTTGAACTTCTTGTTTATCCCAAACTATTGGATTTTCAAGTATACCAACTCCTATTATAGATTTTTTATCTCCCTTCACAATTGTGTGAGGTATTGCTACTAGATTTCCTATCTCAGTTGATGAGATATTTTCTCTATCTATTATGCTTTCTATTGAGCTTTCTTCTATAAAATCTCTTTCTTTTAGTTTGTTTGAAAGAGAAAGTATAACTTCTTCTTTCGTACTAGCCTTTATACTAAAAAAAGCTTTTTCATCAAACATATTACTTATTATCTTTCTTCTTTCCTCTTTTTCGTAAAATGCTTTGTTTACGTTTTCAATTAAGCTATCATCAAATATATTTTCGATATACAAGACAGGTTTTTCATAACCTTTTAATTCAACAGTAGACACTATTAAATCAACATCTTGGCTTATAGCCATATCAAGATATCTAACTGGATAAACACCTACAACGTTTAAATCACTTATATTTTGCTTTAATTTTTCAGAAATAAGTTGACCTGTTCCTATCCCATAATGGCAGACTATACAAATCTTCTTACTAGTATTTTTTTTCATTCTTTCATTTGAAGCAGCAAAATGAATAGCTATATATCCAAGTTCATCTTCATCAAGTTTTAAATTAAACTCAGTTTCTAGTTTATTTGATAAAAACACAGCTAGATTAAAAGCTATTGGGAACTTTTCTTTTATCTGATGAAGCAGAGGATTATTAGATTTTATATTAGCTTTAGCCCTATTTAAAAATCTCTTTATATGGTCAGATATTGAAACCATAAACTCTTCATCTTTCGTATAATCACTTCCAGAAATAAGTAATATATCTTGAAGTGCACTATTTATAACATTATTTATTCGTTCCTCAATTTCACTTGTATTTTTTCTTCCTTGTGTACCTTTATATGCGATTACACCAGAGTAATTTGAAATATAAATCACTTCATCTTCAATAAGTTTAAATCCAACCTTATCAGATATTTCTTTCATTAAGCTTTCTATAAAAGAGTAATTATGAAATCTATAACTTGTATCTATTAGATTTATATTGTTACTATGTCCTCTCTTACTTCTAAACACAGAAACAATTATCTTTGAAAGCAGAAGATTAAAATCTTTATCTGAAATTATTGTATCTTTCTCTCTTAAATGTTTTTCTAAAATACTTTCTATACAGTGTATATCGTTTTCACTAATGTCATCTAAAAGCACTTTGATTTTACTTTTTTCATCCAGTTTTATTGCATAGTCAGTAATCAATTGTCTTATATTAATTTCTTCACCATGTATATAGCTTCCATAGTAAGGTTTAGATTTTATAACTAAGTCATACTTTTCAAGTTTTCTTTTAAGCTTACTGGACAATTTGTTTATAGCAGCTATACTTAGATTTAATTCTTCTGCCATTGCTTCTATACTCATATAATTTCTATTAATAAGCATACATATTATATTTGACATTCTTGATTCTTCAGAGTCATCTAAAAAACCATCAATATATTTATTTGCTTCTTTAACAGCTCTTGCTATATTGCTTTTAGAGCCACTTAGCTTATATCCTATACCTCTAGAAGAATCTATTACCAAATCATACTTGCTTAAAATACTATTTAAATCTGCTATATATCTTTTAATAGTTTTTGTAGACACATCCAATTTGATAGCTAATTCATTTGATGTCATATATCCGTCTTTATTGCTTAAACTTTTTACTATTACTGCATGTTTCTTAGTTATCATTGTATCACCTTCTCTTTGATTTCAATTATATATCAAGTAAAATTTTAATTGTATATATAATATGTCTATATAAGGGACATTTTGTATTTATATATTATTGCATAATTCAACTATCGCCTCTGCATATATGGCTATTGAAGTTATAAATCTATCTAAGCTAGCAAATTCATTTGCACTATGGACATTTCCAAAACTACCATCAGGAAATTCACAACCAAATATTACTGAATTATTCATTTCAGAAGCATAACTTCCTGCACTAGTTACCCTAACATCATTTTTTAAATCTCCAGAGTACTTTATATATATATCATGCAAAGTTTTTACAATCTTTGAATTTCTATCTATATAATTTGCTTGCTTTAAATTTTCCCCAATAATCTCGAATTTATTAATATTATTTGTCTTCATATACAAATTAAATTTTTTTATTATTTCCTCAACTGTTAATACTTCTGGATATCTGACACTTAAAACTAATTCTAACTTTCCATCTATTATGTTTATTATTGTTGGAACCATCGATAAAATCCCACATTTTCCTTCAATATCTAAACCAAATAATCTTCCATCTGTATTATCTTTATTTATTAACTTATCTAAACTTTTTGTCCAATCTTTATCAATATTTTCTGATAAAAATTTAATTGCACCTAGTATAGGATTGATTGCTTTCTCAGGCTTAGATGAATGTCCACCTTTGCCATGTATAACATAATCTCCATTATTATAACTTATTGAAGTATTATTAAAATCACAGCATATATTATCTTTACCCAAATTTTTCATATTTTTTATATATACTTTATCTGGTATTGTGTTAAACTCTATTCCACCACTTATGTATAAAGACTTATCCTCTATCTCTGAAATTAACTTTATTATTGCCCCACCTTTTTCTCCATTTAGTACAGGAAACTTAGCATCTGGAGTAAATCCACATATACCATAAGGCTCTTTGCTATAATAATGCTTTATACATCTAAATCCACTTTCTTCATTTCCCCCAGCAATTAATCTAACCTTTCTTTTTAAATCAATATTTAGATTTTTTATCATTTTTAATGCTAAAAAATTTACTATCATAGGGCCTTTATTATCTGATACCCCTCTAGCAACCAATTTATCTCCTATAATATTTAATTTAAATGGCTCACTATCCCATCCTTCTCCTGGATTTACAACATCACAGTGTCCAAATATATCTACAAATTCTTTTCCATCTCCATATTCAATTTGAACAGCATGATTATCTATATTTTTGACCTTGAAATTGTTTTCTCTACCTAGATTTTCAAACCAATTTAATGCATCATAGACTCCTTTTCCAAAAGGCATATCTTCAGATACAGTTTTGTCATCATAAAATGACGGTATGCTCACCCATTCTTTCAACAGTTTTAAAAATTCTTTTTCATACTTTTTACTTTCTTCTTTAAATAATTCCATAATTATCACTCCAATTTAGAACTTTATATTATATATCATAGTTTATCTTATTTGATAACTCCTTATACTTTATGTCATTTCAAGGGACAAAACTTTTTTACTATTGATTTTATAATCTATTTATATATAATTATTTGTAGGATAAATTTAATATCATAGGAGGAACAAAATTATGGAACCATTATTTTTAAAACCTATTTTTATGGATAGAATATGGGGTGGTACTGCACTTAAAGATAAATTTAATTATGAAATAACTTCGCCAACAACTGGTGAATGTTGGGCTATAAGTTCTCATAAAAATGGAGATTGCTTAATAGAAAATGGAGAATACAAAGGCAAAAGTCTATCTGAATTGTGGGACAAAAACAGAGAATTATTTGGAAATACACCTGGAGATAAATTTCCTTTGCTTACAAAAATATTAGATGCAAATGATAATTTATCCGTTCAAGTTCATCCAAATGATGAATATGCAAAGAAAAATGAAGGTGGAGAATTAGGAAAAACAGAGTGTTGGTATGTAATAGATTGTTCTGATGATGCAGAAATTATAATAGGTCATAATGCAAAATCTCATAAAGAATTTGTAGATATGATAAAGAATAATGAATGGGACAAACTGCTTAGAAAGGTTAATATAAAAAAAGGAGATTTTTTCTATGTTCCTAGTGGTACTATACATGCCATATGCAAAGGTACATTAATTTTAGAAACTCAACAAAATTCAGACACTACTTATAGAGTATATGATTATGATAGAACTGATAATTCAGGCAACAAACGTGAACTTCATGTTCAAAAATCCATAGATGTTACGAATGTTCCTCATATAAATCTTGATACTGATTATAAAACTGTATCAACATCAGACTTTAAATGTACAACATTTGTATCAAATGAATTTTTTAGCGTTTATAAATTAGATATCTTTGGAAAATGTAATTTTACACACGATACACCTTTTTCCTTATATAGCGTATTGGAAGGTAATGGAAAACTAATACACAATTCGGTAGAATATGATTTAAAAAAGGGTATGCATTTTATATTACCAAATAACTTTGGAGATTTTAGCTTTGAAGGTAATTTGGAGATTATATGCTCTCATATTTAGATACAAAATATAACTAAAAATAGGCTATCATAATAGCTTAATTTATGATAGCCTATTTTTTATAAAATACTTACTAAAACATATAGTATTTTGATTTAGAATTTGCTTATAAGAGTCTTTAATAATATATATCAGAAAATTCTATTTTTATTTTTTCTTCAATATTATAGATTCTCTTGTCTTCTGTATAATGTTCACTATTAAAACTCTTCATTGGAAGTGAAATCAAGAATTCTGTTCCTTTGTTTACTTCACTTATTACTTCTATATCTCCACCATGAAGACTTACTAGATTCTTAACTATAGCAAGCCCTATTCCACTTCCTTCAGTATTTCTAGATAAAGTCTTATCAACTTGTGAAAATTCTTCAAAAATCAATTCCAGTTTATCTTGAGGGATTCCAACTCCTGTATCCTTTACACTTATGATTACTTTATCTATTTTATAATAAATATTTACATATATCCATCCTCCATTGTCAGTAAACTTAATGCAGTTTGACAATAGATTCAATATAATTCTCTCAATTTCAACCTTGTCTATATAGACATTAATTTCTTCAAGCTCTGTATCAAACAGAATCTTTATATCTTTTCTACTTGTATACTCTTCTATATTCATAAATAGGTCTTCTATTACAGATACAATATTGTATTTTGCAAGTTTTAATGTATAGAATCCAGACTCCATCTTTGTTAAATCTATAATATTATTTATTAGTCTTTGAAGCCTATAAGAGCTTTGTCTCACTAAATCTACATGAGATTTAATATTATTGTTGTAATCTTTTATCTTCTCACTTCTATAGAAAGAGTCTACTAATTGATTTGAACTTGATATAACATTTAGTGGAGTTTTTAACTCATGAGACATATTTGCAAAAAACTCAGTTTTTATTTTATCTGTTTTAAATCTTTCAAGCAGTTCTTTTTCTGCTTGTTCTGAATATTTTTTATGTGCCAAGTCTTTTATAATAAGCATTATGTATCTAGTATTATATATAGCAAAAGGTAATGCACTTAATTCTACTTCCACTATATCATCATAACTATTTATCAACTCATACTCTAGTAAAGATATACTCCTATTCTCATTTAAAACCTTAGACATATTATCAGTAAATTTCATTTTTTCTTCAGTATTTGCATTCATTAATAGCCTAATGTTAGAATCTTTTATATCATCTATATTTGTAAAAGCTAACATATCTAAAAATGACTTATTTGCATAGTTTACACTCAAGTCATCTTTTAGTAAACATATCCCATCAGGTAATATATCTATAAATCTTGAATAAGATGATTGACTTTCTTCAAGTTTTATTTGAGATATTTTTCGAGAAGTAGTATCACGTATCACAATAATAGTTTTATCTGAACCTGCATTAGTATACTGAGAAAAACTCATTTCAACATACTTTACCTCACCATTTATTAAATACCTTTTTTCTGCACTTTCTTTGCCTTTACATATTGAAGAAAAATCAATACTTTCCAAATTATTTTTAAAAATTTCTCTACATGCATTATTCACATATATTTTGTTACTACCTTCGAGTACTACTATACCATCTCCAACACTTTCTAAAAAATCTCTACTTCTCTTATTGGCTTCAATAAGTTTACGTTCATATTCCTTTTTCTTAGTCTTATCTTTTAATACACATAATACCCCTTCTATTTGTGAAGTAATAATTAAAGGAGCAAATATAGCTTGATAAACCTTATTATCACTAGTATTAATAAACTTTTCCACATTCTTTTCATTGTCAAATACAGAATGAATACTATCTATTAAATCGTGGAAATTTTTTATTTTATCACCTAATTTATCCTGTTCTTTATAATCTCCAAAAATATTTCTAAAACTCTTGTTTGCATATGTAATTACTCCATCTTTACTAAACACAACTATGCTATTTACTGCAACATCCAAAGTAGATTGGAGTCTAGATTCTCTTTTTATAAGTATCCCTTTAAGCTCCTCTATCTTTTCTGTTTCATAAATTAGTTTTTTGTTTTTTTCTTTTAAGCTCTCCGTTTTTATTGTTAACTCTTCATTTGTATCATGCAATTCTAATGCTGTTTTCTTAATATTCTTAGATACTATGTAATTATATAAATAATATAAGGCTACATTTATTATTATCTGAGATAATATCTCCTCTATATGCCTATCAACAATCACCATATGTAATAAATTTGGAGCCCTTGATAAGATTATTATTATTATTATTCTATTAAAAAACTTTTTCTCATTGTATTCCCATTTGCTTTCATTTGAACTTGAGTTTAATTCAATTCCACTTACAATAGCAGTAATTATCATGAATACAGATGTTATAACTCCTAAAGCATATTGTAATGCATCATTTTCTAGATAATTAAACATTCTAGATATTATGAATAAAGATACTACAGTTAAAGTAATACTTGCTATGAATAAAACTACACTAGAGTTGATTTGTTTATTATCCCTAACAAATTTAAAACTTAAGTATACACCAAGTATAGGAAATAAATCGGTTATTGCTGATATTGTGATATTAGTCTCAATCACAGACTCTGTTCTAATTCCCAAGCAATTAAATAAATATACACATTCTAATGCTCCAGTAGCTATAAAAATTAATCCTAAAAATGTAGAAAATGAATCTACTTTAAACTTAGTTGTATTAAATATAACCATTCCTGTAGCTATTAAAAATGTAGCATATATTGCATGTAATAAAGTTTCATATTTATCTATATCTTTTATAATAAATAATAAAAGTACTGAGCCCATTATTATAAATAAAAGGCTCATGTCTTCTCTTTCTTTTATATCTGGATTTACATCAGGTATTATATTCTTCAATACTTTACACTTCCTCTTAATTAATATTTTATACTAATTAATTTATACGATACTCGACATTATAATTCCTTCTTTATACCTCAAAGCAAAAACAGACATTTTCCGCTAAAACAAAATTCTTTTGTTTTCTACTCTCTTAGTTATCTTGTTTCTATCGAAGTTTTCCAGTATAATCATACAATTTTTTCTACTAGAATCAATCAAATCTCTGTATTCTCCTAGTGTTATTTCTTTATTCTCTTTTATATAATTTATTAAGGTCTTCTTTGCATTTTCATAAATACCTTTGTCCATTATATACAAATCATCTAATTTCTCTACCTTATTACCTATCATTGACTCTAATACTTCAGCATAGTTATTATTTCCTTCAGAAACTTCATCTATTGTCAATATCGAAGAAACTCCACATGATTTTAATCTTTTTTCTATCTTTTTTGCTATTTCTTTTTGTTTGTCATTTAAAACAACCTCAAAATCAAATAGGGATACTATATTATTTTCTATTTTTATGATATTTTCTGTAGATAATCTTTCTAACAAAATATCCATTTCTCTAGTCTTAAAATTACTTTCTATTTTAGACCTTACTTCTTCTTTTAATATTCCTTTTCTCAATCTATATTTCTTATGGTATTCATTTAAAAGATTTACTATATTTTCTTTTAATTTATTATATTGATTTATATGCATATACATATTACCTATAATAAATACTTTACTTTCCGATATAAGTGTTTCAAGAGCTTTTTTTACATGCTCTTCATGGGCACCACTATAACTCATTATTTCTTTTATATTTGGATAATTTTTTAGGTTTCTTTTTAGATATTCTTCTATTATATCTTTAAGTTCGCCTTTTTCTTTTATTTTTAATGCTTCTATAACCTTTTCATCAAATCTCTTATGTTTTTTAGGAGATGGGTCGATTATTACACCTCCACCAATAGTTTCCATTGGAGAATATCGTCTAACTACAAAGGTATCACCTTTTTTGGACACTATACTTTCTTCAAGTCTTAACTGAACATAACCACTCTCTCCACTTTCGATTAACTCTTTATCTAATGGAACTGCTCTACAAAGTATTTCTCTAGTGCCATGATACAGTCTTAATCTATCCCAATGTTTTAACCCTTTGTCTAAATGATTTACCAATGATAATTTCACATCTAGCATCATTGATTCTTCTAATGAATTTGGTGCAGCCAAAACATCTCCTCTTTTTATATCTTCAACTTTTACATTTGATATATTGATTGCTGTTCTTTGCCCTGCATAAGCTGTATCTTTATTCTCTCCATGAACTTGTATACTTCTTATCTTTGTTTTTAATACTTGTGGATATATAACCAAATCATCTTCTATACTTATCTTTCCTTCTATTAAAGTCCCTGTTATTACAGTACCAAATCCTTTTATTGAAAATACTCTGTCTATATTAAGTCTTGATGGAGAATTTTCGTTTTTATCTTCTATATCATCACTCATTTTATCTATTTTTTCAATAAGGGTATCTATACCTTTTTTAGATACAGAATCAACTTCAATTATTTCTGCGTTTTCAAGAAAAGTTCCTTTTATTTTCTCACAAATGTCTTCTTTTACCAATTCTCTAAATTCTTCGTCTACAGTATCAGACTTAGTTAGAACCACTATTCCATTTTTTATATTTAAAAAACTTAAAATATCCAAATGCTCAACTGTTTGTGGCATAACTCCTTCGTCTGCTGCTACAACAAGTAATACAATATCAAGACCAGATGCTCCAGCCAACATGTTTTTTATAAACTTCTCATGTCCTGGTACATCTACAATACCAGCTCTTTTCTTATTTGGTAAATCAAAATAAGTAAATCCTAAATTTATTGAAATACCTCTCTTTTTTTCTTCATCTAATGTATCAGTTTCTCTTCCAGTCAATGCTTTTATAAGAGTTGTTTTTCCGTGGTCAATATGACCTGCTGTTCCAATTACTACATTTTTCATTTTTTGCCCCCTATCAAAACTTCAATACTTCTAATTACAAATTAAATTTGATATTAATATTACCTCAAATTTATTTAATTAAAGGCTTTTCTTAATTCTTCAACTATTACATCAAACTCATCATCAAATATAGTTCTTACATCTAATACATATTTATTATCGTATACTCTAGCTATTATATGAGCTTCACTAAGTCTTAACTTCTTTTCTAAAGCTGACACATTCATATGTTCAGGAGTTATTGTTACTACCTTTGTACTTATAGTTTCAAGAGGCATAGAGCCTCCTCCCACTTGTGAAAATCCATCTTCTATATTTATAATTGCATTCAAATTTAATGCAGTTATTTTTTCAAATAGCCTATTTGCTTTTGCTTCTAATTCTTCTATTTTATATGTTAACATTTTTAAAGTTGGTATACTTTCTATTGCCTTTGTTTCATCTAAATACATTCTCAATGTTGCTTCAAGAGCACATATTGTAAGTTTATCAACCCTAAGAGCTCTAGTAAGCTGATTTTTCTTCATTTTTTCTATATATTCTTTTTTGCCAACTATAATCCCTGCTTGTGGACCTCCAAGCATCTTATCTCCACTAAATGTTACTACATCTGCACCTTGTCGTATAGAATCTAATACAGTTGGTTCATAAGATAACCCATATTTTGATAAGTCTATAAATACTCCACTTCCTAAGTCTTCTATTACAGGTAATTTATATTTTTTACCTAAATTAACTAACTCTTCTATAGAAACACTCTCTGTGAATCCCATAATCCTATAGTTACTTGTATGAACTTTCATTAATACGTTTGTATCTTCTGTAATTGCCTCTTTATAATCTTTTAAATGAGTTTTATTAGTTGAACCAACTTCAACAAGTTCTGCACCACTAAGAGCCATTATACTTGGAATTCTAAATGAGCCACCTACCTCAACTAATTCTCCACGAGATACGATTGCTTCTCCTCCCTTAGCCATTGTGCTAAGTACAAGAAGTACTGCTGCTGCATTATTATTTACAACTAGTACATCTTCTGCACCTGTAAGCCTTTTTATTGTGCTAGTTAAATGAGAATATCTTGAACCTCTTTCTCCATTGTCCAAATCATATTCTAAGTTTGAATATCTTGAAGCAGCACACCATAATTCATCTTTTATATCTTCACTAAGTAAAGACCTCCCTAAATTTGTGTGAACAACTGTACCAGTTGCATTTATAACCTTTTTTAATGATAGTGAATAATTTAATTTAACTCTGTCTATCGCAGATTCTATTATTTCATCAAACTCTATTGTTACAGAATTTGATGCATCTTCTTTCAATCTTAATATAAACTGTCTTTTAAAATCGATTACTTCTCTAACAGATTCTAAAACTAAGCTTCTTGGATATTCATTTATTATTTCTACAATTCTATTATCACTTAATACTTCATCAACTGAAGGTAACATTGCAAATAATTCTCTTTTGCTCAAAACAATCACTCTTTCTCTATAATATTTTATAAAACGGTAATATATTTTTCCCCTTTTGGAACTACAGAACCTATAATTTTTGCTTCTATCGCTCCATTTAATTTCATATCTTTCACAAGTTCCTCTGCAAGTTCTTCTTTTACAGAAATTAATAATCCTCCTGATGTTTGTGGGTCGTATAAAATATCTTGAACTGCTACTTCCACATCTCCTACAACTTCTACATCTTTAGATACATAATGCATGTTTTTGTACATACCAGCAGGTATAATTCCCATTTGTGCCATTTCTATTGCACCTTCAATAATTGGTACATGGTTTGATTCAATTTCAATACTTACTTCAGAAGCTTTAGCCATTTCTAATGTATGACCAAGTAAACCAAACCCTGTTATATCTGTAACTGAATTTACATCAAATTTATCAAAACTCATTGCTGCGTATTTATTTAAATGTATCATTATTTCTACTACTTTATCTGCTATGTGTTGTTCTACCATACCTTCTTTCATAGCAGTATTTAATACACCTACTCCAATTGGTTTCGTTATAATTAACTTATCGCCAGGCTTTGCAGTAGCATTTGACAAAACTTTATCTGGATTTACAATTCCAGAAACTGAAAGACCATACTTAGGCTCCTTGTCATCTACAGTATGTCCTCCAACTAAAAGTGCTCCACTTTCTTTTACTTTATCAAATCCACCTTTTAATATTTCTGCAAGCACATCCATATCATGGCATGATGGGAAACAAACAATATTCATTGCAACCAAAGGTTTGCCTCCCATAGCATATACATCTGATAGAGAATTTGATGCGGCAATTTGTCCAAATACATACGGGTCATCCACCATTGGTGTAAAGAAATCCAAGGTCTGAATAAGTGCCATATCATCATTTAATTTATAAACAGCAGCATCATCCGCTGTATCTAATCCTACTAATAGGTTTTCTATATTATCATTTTTAGGTAATTGAGATAAAACTGATGCCAGAACCTCTGGCCCTATTTTAGCGGCTCAACCACCTGCTGTTGTCATCTCTGTAAGTTTTTTTTGTTCTTTTTTCATAAAAGTGCCTCCTTTACTAAATTTCCACATATACACACATATACATACATATTTATAATACCATATCTATAAGTAAGTTTTGTATTATATTTTAGTCTACACAAATTAAATCTTTTATATTTTCATATTTTTTATCTCCAATACCATTTACATTTTTTATGTCCTCGATTGAATTAAATTGTCCATTTTCTTCTCTATACTGCAAAATTTTATTAGCAGTAGCTTCTCCAACTCCAGGAAGAGAATCTAGTTCTTCTATTGTTGCTACATTTATGTTTGTTTTTTCTTCTTTAGATGCATTTTTATTATTTTTGGTTTTAGATTCTTTTTTTAATTCGTCGTTTTGATTTGGTTCATTGGAATCATTATTACTTGTCACAGATACCATCTCCCCTATTTTAGGTATTATGTAATGTTGCTCATCTTCTAGCTTTATAGATAAATTAACTCCATTTAAATCGGCTTCACTTGTTGTTCCTCCTAATAATTCTACAGCATCATAAAGTCTCTTATCTGTTTCTATGGTTACAATCCCTGGCCTATTTACTGCTCCACTTATGTATATAGTTATTTTTTTATTTTGAACACTTTTATCTATGTCTTTGACTACTTTATTGTGACCATCCTCTTCAGTTTTAATTGAGTTGTCCACATTATGTTTTTTTTCATTAAGTGAATTTTTTTTACTTACAACATAAATATTATCGTTAAAAATATTCGATTTATAAACGATTACTGAAGATAATATTAAAAAACAGAAAACAAAAAATGAAATAAACTTTACCTTTTTTTTCATATATTAACCACTCCTTTCTTTTAATTATTGACAAATATATGCTATACTAAAAGATGAATTTAAAATTTGGAGGTTCACAATGAAAAGAAATTTATCACTTTTATTAATCTGTTTATTGATATTCACTTCATTTTTAGGAAGTTCTAATATCTCTTTTGCAGATGATGAACCAGCTATAGTTGCCAAACATGCAGTTTTAATGGACTATGAAACTGGAAAAATATTATACAATAAAGATGGAGATTCCAAACTTTATCCAGCTTCAACAACTAAAGCATGGACAGCTTGCATAGTTCTAAAAAAGGTTAAAGATTTAAATCAAGTAATAGAGATTAAAAATCTACCTCAAATAGATGGTTCTAGTATGTATCTAAAAGAAGGAGAATCCTTTACTGTAAGAGAGTTACTAAATGCTCTTTTAGTTCATTCTGCTAATGATGCCGCTTTTGTATTAGCTAGATATGTGGGTGGTGGAGATGTACAAAAATTCGTTGACCTTATGAATTCTGAGGCAAAAAAAATTGGAGCTAATAATACTCACTTTAATAATCCTCATGGATTGCCTGACCCTAATCACTACACTACAGCTCATGATATGGCTCTTATAGCTAGAGAAGCCATGCATAATGATATTTTTAGACAAATTGTAAAGACTAAATCACTTAAATTTGAGGCTACAAAGGCATACCCTTATGAAAGATATTTTGTAAACACTAATAAGTTTTTGACATCACATGCTAAGATTACATATAAAGGTCAACCTATAGATATAAAATATGATATAGTTGATGGTATAAAAACTGGATTTACTGATGCTGCTGGTAAATGTCTTTTATCTAGTGCTGTAAAAGATGAAAGAAGAGTTATCTCTGCTGTATTTAACTCAACTAATGCCGATTTATATTTAGACTCACGAATCTTGATTGATTATGGATTTGATAATTTTAAGTGTGCCACTATTGTTGATAAGGAAAAATATGCTGATACTAAAAAAGTATTATTTACAAAACAGCATGAATTAGTTTATGAACCAAAAAATAGTTATAAGATATTTTTAGGAAAAAATGAATCTCAAAGTAACTATGATGTTAAAACAGAACTAAACAAAATTGATTTACCTATAAAAAAAGGAGCTAAGGTTGGTACTTTAAATATATACAATGGTAATAAGCTAGAAAATAGTATAGACCTAGTTGCAAAAAACAACCTTGACAGTAGTATTCCATTTATAACTAGTAATGATACTTTAATGACTTTAATTAAGATTGTTGCAGGAATTTTAGTACTTTTAATTTTATTTATAATAGCTTCAATCATCAAGAAGAAAAATAAAAAAAATAACAGAAAAAAATCCAAAAGAAATATGAAAAAATAGTAATTATAAGAAAAAAATTAAATCTGTTTCTTCTTATAAAATAGGTACTGTTATAGTAATATGTATTTAATTTATTGAGACAAGCTCTCAAGATTATTAAATATAAAATACTATGACAGTACCTTTAATTTAAATTTATGTATTTTTCTGTTTTTGTTTATCATTAAGTTTACATTTTGAACAATTTCCAAGACATTCATCGACCATATCTAGACATTCATTAAATGCTACCTTACTACTATTCTTATGTCTTACAATTAATATATCTTGTTTTTTAGCTTGAGACTCAACCGTTCTAGACATCTTATGTGAAACTGTTGATGTGAGTATAACAACTGCATCTGGTTTTCCTATAGAATTATTTAATTTAGAAGACATAGTCGTATATACCTTTGTCTTATAACCTTTTTTCTTGGCCATAACCATATAATCTTTTTCCATTCTTTCATGACCACCAATCACTAATAAGTTCATTAGATTTCCTCCTATTTATTTGATATTGATTTTCATTATTATTTATATTATATATAATAGTATCTTGAAATAAATTTGTCAATACTTATTGATATTAATTATCATTTTAATAATAATTTTTTTACTTATATTTATTTCCAATATTACTCTTTTTAAATTTACTACTTTTACGTATAATAAATTTTTATACAAAAAAAGCTGTAGATTTGAATGTCATCACCCAAATTTACAGCTTTTTGAAATTTAATATATTATTTTAAATTCTTTTTTATTCCTTTATTTAATATACTCTCATAGTCGATAAAGTCATAAATGTCTTCCTTAAATGCATCTGAAAACTTATGTAATTCTTCTAATGTTAAATCTTCTATTGCCTTTTTATTGTCTTCACAATATATAACGATACTTCCTACTATTCCATGTGCATCTCTAAAAGCAACATTATTTTTAACCAAGTAGTCAGCAACTTCTGTTGCATTTAAAAATCCATTCTTTACTGCTTGTTTCATTTTGTCTTCATTTACTTTTAATGTAGCTATCATTCTATCCATTATCTGTATGCACATTTCAATAGTATGTACACTATCAAAAAAACCTTCTTTATCTTCTTGCATATCTTTATTATATGCTAATGGTATACCCTTCATTACTGTAAAAAGACCAAACAGATTTCCATATACTCTTCCAGTCTTTCCTCTTATAAGTTCCGCTCCATCAGGATTTTTCTTTTGAGGCATTATACTACTTCCTGTAGTATATAAATCATCTATCTCAACAAATCCAAATTCTTGAGAACTCCAAAGTATCAACTCTTCACTTAATCTACTTAAGTGCATCATTATAATTGAAAAATCACTCATTAACTCTAATAAATAATCTCTATCACTTACTCCATCCATAAAATTATCTACTACTTTTTTAAATCCTAATTGTTCACAAGTTATATTTCTATCTATATCATGTGTAGTTCCTGCCAAAGCTCCACAACCTAAAGGTGATTCATCTAATATTTCTATAGCATTTTTTATTCTTTTCTCATCTCTATCAAACATACTATAATACGCCATCAAATGATGTTTAAATGTTACTACTTGTGCTCTTTGAAGATGAGTATAACCTGGCATTATCACTGGATTTTTATCAGCAACGTCTTTTATAGTTGCTTTAAATTCAGATATTAAATCTACCAAATCATTTGCCTTTTCTTTAGCATACAATCTCATATCAACTGCAACTTGGTCATTTCTACTACGTGCTGTATGAAGTTTCTTACCAACATCGCCAATTCTTTGAATTAAATTTATCTCAGTAAAACTATGTATATCTTCATATTCTCCATCTAATGCTAACTTTCCATTTTCTATATCTTCAAAGATTCCTTTTAAACCTTCTGTTATAGTCTTTCCTTCTTCCTCTGTTAAAAGACCACATTTTACTTGCATATGAACATGTGCTATACTTCCTTCAATATCCTTTTTATACAGTACACAATCATAACCAAAAGATTTATTAAATTCTTCCATAAGTTGATTTTCCGCTTTTCTAAAGCGTCCACCCCATAATTTCATACCTTTCACCTCATATTTTAAATTTTTTTATTTTAATTATAATATTTACATCTAAGTTAAAATTAAAAAATCTCTTGGTCAAAAAGACCAAGAGACGAAATATTCCGTGTTACCACTCTAGTTGATAAACAAAGTTTACCCACTCTATTCTCTTAAGGCGAGATTACCTACTACCATACTAAATTTCAAGTAGTATTCTCCAAAGCTCTTTTCAATATAAAGTGTTATCATTAGGCTCACACCATTCCTAACTCGCTGAGATTTTCTTTATACCTACTCTCTTCTTCACTGAATCTAAGTTTTTTATGTTTTATCTATTTGTATTATAATTACTATCAATAAAATAGTCAACCTCTTTTTTCCTGTATATACATTTTTTAAGAGTTAAGTGCTTTTTTTAACTCTAAGAATTTATAAATTGCCTTTGCAACTCCACTATCTTGATTGGTATCTGTAACATAATCAGCTTCTTGTTTAATTAATTCTTCTGCATTTCCCATAGCTATTCCAAGACCAGCAAATTTTATCATCTCTATATCATTATAATTATCTCCAAATGCAATTATATCTTCTCTATCTATATTCATCTTTTCAGCTAAAAATTTAACTGCATTGCCTTTATCAACACCTTCATTCATAACTTCAATATTGTTTGGCCACGAAGAAGTTATCTTTATGCCTTGAACCTTTATCAATTCTTTTCTTATATCATCTAAAATAGACGGATTTTTTTCTTCTATGATTACAAATTTTAGTATATCATTTTTTAAGATTTCTTCTCTTAAATCGTCTTTTACAATTACTTTTGTCTCATTACCTAAAAATATACTTAACTTGTCCTCACGTCCCTCTATTTTTCTTGAAAGCATGGAATCTATACTATTACACTGATAGTAAATATCGTATTTGTCCAATACATCTAATATATTTAAACACGTTTTTGTGTCAATTTTATTTGAATATATTATATTTCCATTTTGCTCTCTTATCAATGAACCATTACAAGCTATTATTGGCATATCTTCTTTAAGAAAATCTACATTGCATTTAGCTGAATCGAAGGCTCTTCCTGTTGCTAAAGTTACATTAATACCACTCTCTATAACTTCTTGTAGTGCAGTTTTATTTTCATCTGTAACTTTATGATTATTTCCTAATAAAGTTCCATCCATATCTGTTACAATTAATTTATATCCCATAATCCAACTCCATAACTTTTTATTGTATACCTCTATTTCCTTAATATAATCTAAAGAATTACCCTTATTAAATTATATCATAACTTTCTACTTAAACTATTTCAATTTACAAAATTAATAACATTCATTTAACCCCTTTTAAGAGAAAAATAAATCGTTTCTTGTAGTATTTTTCTGAATATTTTCAATTTATAGTCTTATAATGCTAGAAATTTTACAATATATGATATATAATCATATTAAATAAAGTGAGCTATTATAATATTTATATTCATTTTTTACTATTATATATTTTCAAAATATTTTAAATCTAGCGACTTTTATAACATTTATTATTGACTAAATAAGGAGTGATGAACTATGAAATTAAAAATTAACAAAGCTATTGAAATGCAGTTGAAAAAAAGTTATGCAATAGAATCTGGACATTCAGAAGATGTATTTGAGATAGACTGTGGTGAAGGTATAAATACAGTTTCTTACTCAAATAAAGCTGTAGAAGCTTTTAATGCTTTAGAATTTGATATGATAAGAGGATACCCTCATTCAATTGCCTTAAAAGACAATATAGTTGATTATTGGAAAGATTTTATAACATTAGATATTGATAGAATCTGTTTGGCAGATGGTTCTATACATGTTATTTACCTTTTAAATAGACTATTTATTGAAAAAGGAGATAAGGTTTTAGGATATTCTCCTCAGTTCTCTGAATATGAAACAGATATAAAAATGCATGGTGCTACTTATGATTATGTTCTTTTAAAGAAAGAGGATAATTTCAAATTTAATGAAAAAGAATTTATTGAAAAAATAAATCCAGAATATAAAGTAATTTACATAGACAATCCAAATAATCCTACAGGACAAATTATACCTTTATCATCAATTGAAAATATAGTAAAAGAAGCATCTAAATATAATATCGCAGTTATGGTAGATGAAGCTTATGGTGAATACATGCCAAAAGAAAATTCAGCTGTAAAACTTCTAAATAATTATGATAATGTAATTGTCTTAAAAACATTTTCAAAAGGTTTTGGTTTAGCAGGACTAAGAGCAGGATATGCAGTTCTTCCAAAAGAACTTGTTGACCCTATTAAAAAGATTTCTACTCCTTACGAAGTATCTGAAATATCTCGTAGTATTGCAGCCAATTTACTAGATGATGTTCAATTTATAGAAGAATTAAAGGAAAAAACACAAGCTATAAAAAATCAATTATTAATTCCTTGGAAAAACCTTAATATAGCTGAAACTAATGATACTGTATCAATAATGACAGTTGAACATAAAAACAAAGACATAGATTTACAACAAGAATTTGCAAAGTTAAAAATAAGAGTTATATCTGGTAGTGACTTCACTGGACTTGATAAAAATTTTATAAGATTTAGAATGCCAGAAGAAAATGAACTTCCTGAAGTTATAAAAGCATTCCAAGTAATCGATAATATAGAGTAAATTATATAAGGGACATATTGTTAAAATCAATATGCCCCTTTAATTTTTAAATTATTTTACTGTATTTCTGTTAATTAACTTATTAAGCTCCATTAGTATTGATGAAATCAACGCTAGACCTAGACAAATTCCTAATTGATATAGTCCAAACACTTCTGGTATAGAGAATATTCCTCTTAATACTGGTATTAGCGTTAAAGAGTAAAGTCCAAAACAAATTACAACTGCTCCTATAACATACTTATTACTAAAAAAACCTAACTTTATTACGGTTTGATTATTAGAACGTGCAGGTAATGTCTGCATTATTCTAGCTAATATCAATGTTGAGAATGCCATAGCTACTCCAAGTTCTGGAGATACTTGTAATCCTATATATTGTGCAATAATTGTAACTACACCTATTATACAACCTCTTATAGCTACTGCCTTCAATGTCCCTCCTGCTAGTATACTTTCATCTGGATGTCTAGGAGGTTTATCCATTATATTTTTTTCTGACTTTTCAAACCCCAACGCAATTGCTGGTAAAGAGTCATTTACTAAGTTTATAAATAAAAGTTGTAAAGCTGTAAATGGATTCGACCAACCTGCAAATACTGCAAACAATATAGCTACTATAGCTCCTAAGTTTCCTGCAAATAAATAAGTAATTGCTTTTATTATATTGCTGTATACTGTTCTACCAACTTCAACAGCATTTACTATACTTGCAAAGTTATCGTCAACTAGTACCATGGCAGAGGCATCTTTTGCTACATCAGTACCACTTCCCATACCTATACCTATATCTGCTTGTTTCAATGCTGGTGCATCATTTACACCATCACCAGTCATAGCAGTTATATTGTTTTTATGTTGCCACGCTTTTACTATACGAATTTTATTTTCTGGTGATACTCTGGCATACACACTTATATTTTCCAATTTTTCATATAATTCTTCTTCACTCAAAGCATCAAGTTCTTTTCCAGTAAGAGCTAAATCCCCATCTTCCATTATACCAATTTCTTTTGCAATTGCCGCTGCTGTTGTTTTATGGTCACCAGTTATCATAACAGTTTTTATCCCAGCACTCTTTGCTTCTTTTACAGCATCCATCACTTCTTCTCTTGGTGGGTCTATCATTGCCATTATTCCAACCAATGTCATATCATGTTCATCATCAATTGAAGGTGTAAAGCCTTCTTCTGGAACATCTTTTATTGCGAAAGCTAATACTCTAAGTGCTCTATTTGAAAATTCTTCATTTTTATGCTTATATTCTTCTATTATCTCATCTGTTATATCTACTTTTGAACCATTTTTTAAAGCATATTTACATCTACTAAATACAATATCTGGTGCACCCTTTGTAAACATTATATAATCTCCATATATGCTATTTACAGTAGACATAAGCTTTCTATCTGAGTCAAATGGAATTTCATTGATTCTAACATACTTACTTCTTAATTTATCATAATCTAAATCATTTTTACTTGAATAATTTATCAATGCTACTTCTGTTGGGTCACCAACTTCTTTACCATCACTAGTTATATGAGAATCATTACAAAGTGTGGAAACCATAGTCAATAATTTAGCATGATAAGAATAGTTTACCTTTTCTTTATTTAACTCATCATTATTAGTTCCATACATATAATAATCAACAACTGTCATTTTATTTTGCGTAAGAGTACCTGTTTTATCAGTACATATAACACTTGTTGAACCTAAAGTTTCTACTGCTGGTAATTTTCTTATTATAGCTTGTTTTTTTGCCATGCTGTTTGTTCCAACAGCTAATACGATAGTTACTATCGATGATAAAGCTTCTGGTATAGCTGCTACTGCCACTGCTACAGAGAACATGAATGAATCGAGAATTATCTGTGTCATTTCACCATTTCCAGCCATAAAGTAATTTCTTGCCACTTGAATTATAAATATTAAAAGAGCAAGTATTACAATACCTACACCAAGTTTTTTACTAAAGTCTTCTATTTTTTGTTGTAATGGTGTAAGTTTATTTTCAGCACTTTCCAAAAGGCCAGCTATTTTACCCATTTCAGTATTCATACCTGTTCCAGTTACTACAAAAGAACCTCTACCGTAAACAACTACAGCACCACTAAATACCATATTTTTCTGGTCGCCTAAGCTTACATCTTCACTTATTTGTTCTGTATGCTTTAAAACTGGCTCTGATTCTCCAGTTAACATACCTTCTACCACCTTCAGAGATTGTGCTTCTATAAGTCTTCCATCTGCTGGTATGTAATCGCCAGCTTCTAAGAATACAATATCTCCAACTACTAAATCTTTTGCTGGAATTGTCATTTTTTTATTGTCTCTTATTACTTTTGCATTTGGTGCAGATAAATTTTTCAAACTTTCTAATGAACTTTCTGCTTTTTTCGTTTGTACGACACCTAAAACTGAGTTTATAATAATAACTGCAAAAATTATTATAGACTCTACAGTTTCACCTAAAAATATTTGTACTAAAGCAGCTATTAATAGAATTATTACTAGTGGGTCTTTAAAACTTTCTAAGAAAAGCTTATACGTAGGAACTTTATCTGCTTCTTTTAATTCATTAGCTCCATTTTTTTCTAACAGCTCTTCTGCTTTTTCTTTGCTCAAACCAGATAAGCTTGAGTCTAAATTTTTAATTACTTCTTGATAAGTACTTTTGTAAGACATTTGTTGCCCTCCTCTTTAATAAATTTATTTTATGTTTGGGGGCTCTTATGTATACTTGAAATTTAAATTTTTTTAAATAAAAATTCCTTGAATAAAAAAAGACCCCAAAACAAACATACTTAATGCTTATTTTGAAGGTCTTGCTATCAAGGAATTCCTTGCTAATTAACCGAGTATTTCTACTGTCTTGACGATTAATTACCACTTTCGTGTAAGCTACTCCCCTTCGAGTAGTTATCTTAAATTGTATTTACATTATATCACCTTATGTAATTAATAGTCTAGCTTATTTTTTATTTTAACCTAAATTTAACAAACTATAATTTAATTTAAATGTAAGTATTCTTCTAAAGTCAAATCATTCATTGCAAAGTTTTTGCTATGTTCAGTTCCAACATATCTATAATGCCAAGATTCATACATATATCCAGTTATATTCTCTTTGCCTTTTGGATATCTAAGTATAAAACCATACTTATATGCATTTTCATACAACCACTTAGCTTCTTTTGTATTATTAAACTTCTGATTTGCCCAACTAGATTGGTCATTTCCTCCAATATCAAAAGCAAGTCCAGTTTGATGTTCACTTTCTCCAGGCTTAGCTGAAAATCTATTTGCCTCTTTTTCACCATGTTCTTTTGCATACGACTTAAATAATTTATCTTGATATTCATAACTTCTATATGTACTAAAAGCTTTTAAATTTAAACCTGACTTTTGAGCGTCTTTATTCATTTTATAAAAAGCATCTTTTGCTTCACTACTTTCTTGTGGAGAATATTCTTTAGGTAAGCTATACTCCTTATTTGCTACTATAATATTATTTATTGATAATACATTTACGCCCTTCCTGTATTTACTTAATTCAGATGTTATGATTTTCTTTCCTGCACTAGAACTATCAATAAACATTCCTATAAAAACTATAAATAGAGCAAAAACTATGGCTATACAAGTTTTCTTTTTCATATACTACACCTCCATAATTAGTATTTGATACAGAAAAATTTCAAGACATTTTCTTTCTTAGTATAATCATACCACTAATTTATTGCAATATATTTAAAGTATTCTTACGAAATTCTTAATTTCTTCTCTATATGACTAAAAACAACAACAAATTTTTCAAAATTCTCAGGTTAATGATACATATATTGATTTTCTTTCCAAATAGTGTATAATATATCTATAGAAACTCTCAAGTACTCTTTAGTACTTTATATTTTTATATGAAGGGAGATAGTAAAGTGACGGATAAACAAAGACTCATTATAACTATTGCACAAAGAATTTTTGACCAGAAAGGTTTTCAAAATACTTCTATACTAGATATTGTAAAAGAATGTAAAATGTCTAAAGCTACTTTTTATAAACATTTTGAAACTAAAGAAATTTTCATCTGCGAAATAATCAATTATTATGATGAAAAATTCTTGGAAATTATACATTCCATTAATGAAAATAAGGATATTCCATCATCTGAGAAGTTAAGAAGAAAAATAATTGCTGTATGGGAAAATATTTTTTCTAGAACTACTATAAACACCTATATAAGAGAAAACTTTTCTGAGGCGCAACGTAATACTACGAGTAAATTACAAAAAAAAACTCGAGCTAACTTATTGAATGAATACAAACTCAGTTTATTCGATAACTATGGGGATAAAATAGAAAATAATATATTCGATTTAGTTTTCTTATTGGATGCACTAATTCATCAGTTTACGTATATTATTCACATACAAAAAAGAGAAGTGAATGTATACTTTATTACTGAATTCACTATACAAATTTTAGATTTAGTTGTAGAAAATATTAATAATCTAAATCCTTTAATTGAAAAATCAATGTTTTTATATGAACAAGAAGATGAAGCCTACTTTTCCATTCATAATAAATCGCTATTTTTTAAAACGATACAAGATATAGAGGAACTAATAAAAACGGATACTTCACTCCTTGAAAACCCCAAGCTACTAGAGGCAACAAAAAAATTATATATTGAGGAAAAAAATCAACAATATGATTCTTTAATCATGGATGCAATGATTACATACTTAGAAAAAGAAGACATTTTGAGACCAAAAGTACTTTTGTTGAACAGTATTAAAAATCAATTAAAAAAGGAGACGTTATAAATCATGGAAACCCAAAGTAATAACAAAAAAGGAAATTTAATAATAGCAATCGTAATGACTGGTGCTTTTATAAGCTCTCTTAGCCAGACATTATTATCAACTGCATTACCTAATATAATGTCAGATTTTAAAATTACTGCTGATGTTGGTCAGTGGTTAACAACAATTTATCTACTTATTGCAGGTATTATTGTACCTACAACAGCTTACTTGATAAATAGGTTTAGTACTAGAAAATTATTCATTACATCAATGACTATATTTTCCCTAGGATGTGTCATTGCACTTTTTTCTAATAGCTTTTCAACTATGCTAGTTGCTCGTGTATTACAAGCAGTTGGTTCTGGTTCTTTAATGCCACTACTACAGGTCATTATACTCTATTTATGTCCTGTTGAAAAACGTGGTACAGCTATGAGTTTAGTTGGTATTACAGTAGGATTTGCTCCAGCTATAGGACCAACTTTATCTGGATGGTTGGTAGATTCATTTGGTTGGCATAGTTTATTTTTACTTCTTTCACCTATAGCTATATTAGATGTTATACTTTCATTTATTCTATTGAAAAATGTTGGAGAAGCTCAAAAACTAAAATTGGATATACCTTCAATAATACTATCTTCTCTAGGATTTGGTGGTTTATTGATTGGATTTACTAATCAAGGTAATTATGGCTGGACTAATATTGCCACATATTTACCAATAATTATAGGAATTATATCATTAATATTATTTACATTACGTCAATTAAAATCTAAAGAACCATTTTTAGAGTTAAGAGTTTTCAAAAACAAACCATTCCTAATTTCTACAGTATTGATTATGATTGTGTATGCTTCAATGATGTCTGCCACATTAATGATTCCTCTATATATACAATCTGTAAGAGGTTTTTCTGCACTAGTTTCAGGTTCTTTAATGATGCCAGGTGCTATACTGATGGTTGCATTAAATCCAATTGCAGGTCGCCATTTAGATAAATATGGACCTCAAGCTTTATCAATATTAGGAACTGGCTGTTTATTTTTAGGAACTTTGTCTTTTGCTTTTTTAGGTAAAGATACGTCTTTAATTCATGTATCATTAATGTATTGTATACGTATGATTGGTATTTCACTAGTTCTAATGCCATTAACTACTTGGGGACTTAAAACTCTGGATAGGGAACTTATATCTCATGCTACAGCAATAAATAGTACACTTAGACAAATATCTGGTGCTATAGGCTCTGCTGTACTTATTACTATAATGACATCTGCTACAAAAAAAGCTCATATGAGTTCAGCTATTCTGTCTAACATACATGGAATGGATGTTGCATTTTCAACAGCTGCTACTCTTGCATTTATTGGTTTAGTTATTTCTATATGTTTTATAAAAGAACGTCAAATTATTAGAGGCTAACAAAAAGAAGTTAATAAAAAAGGAGTTGTCACATGAACAGTTTAAGTTTGCTATGTGATAACTCCTTTTTATTTATTTTAATCATCATATTTTTAATTATGCTATATTTTCCTATATAGGCTCTATACATTGAACACTCAGTTATTTTTGCCAAAATAATTGTTTCTAATCTTACATACATTTTTTGTCATTATTTTTCTAATAAAATGCACATAGATGAAGTTTTTTAATTTTGATAGATGTTGTGAATGAGTAGAGAAAAATACATCTGGTGAAGAAAAAACACCATAATCATATGCTATAGCTTCTTTTTGAATAAAAGTATCTTTACCATCCCAATCAATAGATGTGTTTTTCAAATCATTTGTGGCTATTGCATACTTTTTGAATGTTCCATTCTGGTTAATAAATTTCTTCTGAATTGCTTCTAAATATTTTTTATCAGTTATTACTCCCTCTAGAGCAATCCATTTATCTTGATAAAATACCTCTACCCAAGTATGAAGAATATATTTTGGTGCTAATAATGAAATCAATTTAGATGTAGCGCCTCGTTGAAAGTCTTTTGTTACATTAAAAGCATGAAGCCTACAAGGGATATTCACTGAACGCAATAATGCCATTAAAAGAGTAGCTTTTGTATTACATTGTCCCATACCTTCATTTAGTACCTGTGTTGCCTTCAACATATCAGAAGCATTATAGCCAAATAAAATATCATTTTGGACAAACTCATAAATAGATTTTATTTTATGAAAATCATCTAAATCTAACCACTTCTTAAGTGATACCAAAAACTTAAGTTGTGGGTCACTATAGTTTAGCATTTTTGTTTCTTCTAAATATTCTTTATTCATAATAAATCCCCTTTCTTAATACAACTTCATTATATAACGAGAATATTTAATATACTTTCAAAAACTCGCTATCTTTTAAAGATAAAGAAACGGGCATTCCCATCATACGCTTAACTGTTCCTGCAAAATGTGATGGAGTGTCGAATCCAGCAATCATAGAAGCTTCAGTAACATTTTTCCCAGAAAGCAATTCTCCAAAAGCACGCTCCATTTGATGAAGTAAAATATAGCTTTTTAAAGGTATACCAATTTGCTCTTTAAACAAATGTGATAATCTACTTGCTGATAGTGCCACTTTATCTGCAAAGTTTGAAATCGTATGATTATCACAATTACAAGTATGTAATAATTGAAGCAATTCTGTAATTCTATCATCATAGTATTTGATAGTTTCAGGGAAATTCAAATAGTTGTTAAGCATTTTCATAAACTTTAAATACTGTTCTTCACTAGATTGATATATCAAAAAAGTTCCTTGTTGACGTAATTCATCTAATCCATCTTTTTCACATATCCAATATCCAAAATCATTCATTTTTGAGGTAAGCTGTTCTGCAAATATAGATGTAGGTTCAATAAGAGCAGAATAATAAACTTTTTTTCTTGCTGAAAATGAGTGAGAGATATTTTTATCTACTACGATACAATTACATTTAACTAATTTTTCATTGACTGTTATTTCAATGCTGTCTTCTATTCCTATAAATAGTTGTAACATCCAATGGCTATGTTTATCTGCCTCTAAATGATTTGTAATCATACTAATTCTATCTTCTTGCCAAAAAATTTTATTTATAATGTTCATTGTATCACTTCCTTCTTCTAAAAATATCACTCTTTATTTTAATAGATTGTCCTATATTTGTGAATACATTTTGATAAAAGACCTGCAAAAAGGCATGAATCCTTAGGATAAAAATACCCAAGAATTCATGCCTAATCTAATAGCTACATGTTCCAAATTATATATTCTTATAATACAGCTATTACTTCTATTTCAACTTTAACATCTTTTGGTAATCTAGCAACTTCTACACAAGCTCTTGCTGGTTTATTTTCTCCAAAATATTCAGCATAAACTTCGTTTATAGCTCCAAATTCATTCATATCTTTTATAAATACTGTAGTTTTAACTACATTTGAAAAATCAGCTCCACTTTCAGCTAATATAGCTTTAAGATTTTTTAAAGATTGAGCAGTTTGAGCTTGTACATCTCCTTCAACTACTTCCATAGTCTCTGGTACAAGAGGAACTTGTCCAGATACAAATAATAAGTTTCCAGCTTTTATAGCTTGAGAGTATGGTCCTAAAGCTGCTGGTGCATCATTAGTATGTATTACTTCATGTTTCATTTTAAAATCCTCCTAATTCGTTAATCTGATACATATAAAATGTATCTTCATACACTATTATACTATTTTTCTTGTATATTATATACACTTTTTACTATAATTCTATAATTTTAAAACCTTTGTCTTCTATAGCTTTCTTTATTTTAGCTATATGGTCATAATCTATTGTCTCTAGTATAAATTCCGCACTTTGTTTTCCTAGAGCTTCTCCTGCTGATAATTTACCTTGATTAGCACTTAAAATGTTTCCACCATTCTCACTTATTATTCTAGTTAATTCAGCAAAGTTTCCTGGCTTGTCTTCCATAATTGTACTAAATGAATATCTTCTTCCTTCTTTAGCTAGAGCAACACCTATTATTCTATATAATGTATTTATGTCTATGTTACCACCAGATATTATACAAACTACATTTTCATCTTTTGCTGGTACATACTTACCACTTAATATAGCAGCTGTACATACAGCTCCAGCACCTTCTGAAACTATTTTTTGACTTTCCATCATAAATAATATTGATTCTGCAATTTCTGTTTCTTCAACCACAACTATTTCATCGACTAATTCGTTTATTATTTCAAAAGTTAAATCTCCTGGAGTTTTAACAGCTATACCATCAGCTATTGTAGTATCATTAAATGCTGTTGTTACTTTTCCATTTTTAACTGATTCTTTCATTGAAGGTATATTTGCAGTTTGAACACCAACTATTTTCACATTAGGATTTAATGCTTTTGCAGCTACAGCTACACCAGAGATGATTCCACCTCCACCAACTGGGCATAATATAGTATCAACTTTATTGTCTAATTGTTCGAAAATCTCAAGAGATATAGTTCCTTGTCCTGCTATAACATATTTATCATTGAATGGATGTAAGAAAGTTGCTCCTGTTTCTTTTTGTATTTCAACAGCTTTTGCATACGCGTCATCATAAACTGCACCATTTAAAACTACTTCTGCTCCATAACCTTTAGTTGCACTAACTTTTGCTAAAGGTGCAGTTGCTGGCATTACTATTGTAGATTTTATACCAGTCATTTTTGCCCCTAATGCAACACCTTGAGCATGATTTCCTGCACTTGAAGCTATAACTCCATTTGCTTTTTCTTCATCTGTTAAACTTGCTATTTTGTTACAAGCTCCTCTTAATTTAAAAGAACCTGTTTTTTGAAGATTCTCACATTTATAGAACACATTTGCTCCTGTTTTTTCGCTAAGTTTAACACTTTCAAGTAAGTCAGTTCTTTTTACTATGTTTTTGATGGTCTCTCTAGCTTCTTTCACATCTGTTAAGGTAACGTTTATCATTTTATTCCACTCCCGTAAATCCAATTTTTGTTTATTACTTTCTATATAATTCTATATCTTTTTTTTTTAAAAATCAACATGTAAACGATTTTTATAATTTTTTAATTAATCACAAAAAAACTAAAAATACAACAATTGAATACAATAAACACATATCTTCAATTCGTTTAAATTACATTAAATGATAATTTAAAAATATATTTTACAATTTTATCAAAATAACAATGTATTCTTTATTATTTTTATTAAAATTTGTATTTTATATTATTTTATTTACTTACAAACTATTTTTTTGGCTTTTTTTAATCTTATTAAAGTTAACAAAATAATAATAAACATATATTACTAAACAACTTCTATTTAAAAGAAAGTTTTACTTTATTTTTATTCAAAATTAGAAAACTATACATTAATAATAAAATATAATAAAAAAACTAAAATACCAATAAAATTGAAGATTTCTTTTATATAACAATCATTTTTTATTAAAAGGTGTTTTTTATTTTAATATATATTTAATAAGGTTAAATAGAATAATCATTTTAATTTTATACTTTACTTTTTCTATAAACCTATTATAATTAAAGTATAATCATTTTGCTAACTTGTTTATTTTATTATAAAAATGTGAAACTTATTACATAAGGAGGAATTTAACATGAAAAATAATACTTATAAAGAAATCAAAAACATATATGGAAAAATAAGCCCTTTTGAATTTAAGGACAAATTAATAGATATTGCAAAATACACTGCAAAAGAAAATAACAGAGAGTTACTTGATGCAGGTCGTGGTAATCCAAATTGGACTTGTTCAACTGCTAGAGAAGCCTTTTTTACTTTTGGTCATTTTGCTATTACTGAAACTCGTTCTAATTGGGATTTAGGTCATTTGGCTGGAATGCCTCAAAAAAAAGGTATAAAAGAAAGATTTTTTAAATTTATAAATGAAAATATAGATATGCCTGGAGCATACTTAGCTAGAGATATTATAAACTTTGGTATAAATGAACTTGGATTTGATGGAGATGAATTTGTTCATGAACTAGCTGATGGAATTATTGGTGATAACTATCCACTTCCAGATAGAATGTTACCTCATATGGAAAAAATAGTGCATGATTACTTGGTTCAAGAAATGAAATATGATATATCAGGTAAATATGGTGATGTAGAGATTTTTGCTGTTGAAGGTGCTACAGCTGCCATGTGTTATATTTTTGATTCATTAATGGCTAATGAACTACTAAAAAAAGGTGATACTATAGCTTTGATGACTCCAATATTTACACCTTATCTTGAAATACCTAATCTTCCTCGTTATGATTTTAAAGTTGTAAATATAAATGCTAATGCAGTTGATGAAAAAGGTGCTCATACATGGCAATACACTAAAAAAGAATTAGAAAAACTTCGTGACAAGTCTATTAAAGCTTTATTTGTTGTTAATCCTAATAATCCTGCATCTATAGCTATGGATGACACATCTTGTAATAACCTAATAGATGTGATTGAGAATTATAACAAAGATTTAATGATAATATCAGATGATGTGTATGGAACTTTTGTAGAAGACTTTTCATCATTGATGTCAAAACTTCCTTACAACACTGTTGGGGTTTATTCTTATTCAAAATATTTTGGAGTTACAGGATGGAGACTTGGTACATTTGCACTTCATAAGAAGAATGTTTTTGATAAGAAAATAAATGATTTAACTGGAGAATTAAAAAAATCAGTAGATAAGCGTTACAGTGATATGAGTCTTAATCCTTCTAGTCTTTCATTTATGGAAAGAGTTGTTGCTGATAGTAGACTTGTTGCTCTTAATCATACTGCTGGTCTTTCTACTCCTCAGCAAGTACAAATGGCATTTTTCTCTGCATTTGCCTTAATTGACAAAGTTGATGCCTACAAAAAACTTAATATGAGTATCTGTCATAGACGTCAAAAACTATTGTTTGAAGCTTTAGAGCTTCCAATCAATGAAAGTAAAAATAATGCTGCATATTATACTCAATTTGATATTGAAGAATGGGCTAAATTAAACTATGGAGAAGATTTATTTAAATTTATAAGTAAAATTTCTGCTCCAGTGGATGTTCTTTATAAATTAGCTAATGACTATTCTGTAGTCTTACTTAGTGGAAATGGATTTTATGGTCCTGAATGGTCAATCAGAATATCTCTAGCAAATTTATATGATGAGGCTTACACTAAGATAGGAAAAGCTATCAGAGAAATACTAAATGGTTACATTACTGAATGGCAAAAAACTAAGAAATAGTTATATTACACTGAAATATCTAAATTATATGAATAAAAGAATTTATGTAGACCTTAGCTACTTTTTTTGATATAATCCTATCGGAATTATAAATTTTATTTATGAAAGGCAGAGAATAGTATGAGTATTAAGAAAAAAGTTGCCATAGTTTTTACTGGTGGAACTATATCTATGACAGTGGATGATAAAGTAGGAGCTGCTATACCAACTTTATCGGGGGAACAAATATTATCAATGGTTACCAATATTGATAAAGTCGCAGATGTGGAGGTCTTTAACTTTGATGAAATTCCAGGACCTCATATAACGCCTTATAGAATGATGGAATTAAAAAATTATGTAAATGATTTATTAGCAAGAAAAGATATTACAGGAGTTGTAATAACACATGGTACAGATAGTTTAGAAGAAACAGCTTATTTTCTAGACCTTACAATTGATAACATTAAACCCGTAATAGTCACAGGTGCTATGAGAAGTAGCTCTGAGCTTGGATATGATGGTTCAAGTAATTTATCTGCTTCAGTTTGTACTGCTGTATCTAAAGATGCTATGGGCAAAGGTGTTCTTGTAGTCCTAAATAACGAAGTATTATTAGCTTCTGAGGCTACTAAGACAAATACTCTTTCTTTAAATACATTTAAATCTTTAACTAGTGGTCCATTAGGAATAATTGACTGCAATGAACTTGTTCTTACAAGAGATATTGTAAATAGAACAATTATAGATACTGATAAGGTAGAATCTAAAGTTGCTTTATTTAAAGCATATGTAGGAGAGAATGCAGATTTTATAAGATTTGCTGTTGATAGTGGATATAAAGGTATAGTTATTGAGGCAATGGGTAGAGGTAATATTCCTCCTCATATGCTTTCTGGAGTTGAATATGCTAGAGAAAAAGGACTTCCTGTTGTTATAGTTTCTAGATGCCACTCAGGTAGAGTGTTTGATAGCTATGGTTATTATGGTTCTGGTAGAGATTTAAAAAATCTTGGATGTATATTTGGTGGAGACCTTCCAGGTCAAAAAGCTAGAATAAAACTTATATTAGCACTTGGGAAAACTGATAATCTTGATGAAATCAAAGACTTCTTTGAAAAAGGAATCTACTGTTAATTATAATAAATCTTAAAATAATAAACCCCTATTACAATTTTTAATTAATTTGTAATAGGGGTCTTATTTTATCTTGTAGTTTTGATTTATTTCACAACTACATTGACTAACTTCTTAGGTACAGCAACAACTTTAACTATAGTTTTACCTTCAACTAATCCTTTTATTTTTTCATCTTCTAAAGCTACTTTTTCCATTTCTTCTTTAGATATATTTGAGTTAACAGTTAATTTTCCTCTAACTTTTCCATTAACTTGTACAACAACTTCTATTTCATCTTTTACCAAAGCTTTTTCATCATACTTAGGCCAGTCTATATCAAATACACTTCCATCTTTACCTATCATAGTCCATAATTCTTCACCTAAATGAGGTGCAAATGGTGCTATTATAGTTACTATAGTTTGTACACCTTCTTTTATAACTGCTTCATTTATATTATCTAATTCTTTATATTTATACATATCATTTATTAATTCCATAAGAGCTGATATAGCAGTATTAAATCCAAATTTTTCACTTAAATCAGCAGTAACTTTTTTAAGTGTAGAATGTATAGTATATCTCATATCTTTATCTTGAGAATTTAATTTTCCAAACTCTACATCCTTTTTAACTACATCTGCTAACTCATCAACCAATCTATAAACTCTATTTAAGAATCTAAAACATCCATCAACACCTTGCTCTGACCAGTCTAAATCTCTTTCTGGTGGTGCTGCAAATAATACGAAAAGTCTTGCAGTATCTGCTCCATACTCATCAATTATATCCATAGGTGATACTGTATTGCCTTTAGATTTACTCATTTTAGAACCATCCATAAGAACCATTCCTTGAGTAAGTAAGTTTTTAAATGGCTCATCGAAATCTACCATACCCATGCTCTTAAATGCTTTTACAAACCATCTTGCATATAATAAGTGCATTATAGCATGTTCCACTCCACCTATATATTGGTCTACTGGATGCCATCTATTAACTAACTCTTTACTAAATGGCTCACTTTCATTATTACTATCCACATATCTTAAGAAATACCAAGAAGAATCTACAAATGTATCCATAGTATCAACTTCTCTTCTAGCTGGTTTTCCACAGTGAGGACAAGTTGTTGACATAAATTGCTTTGAAGTAGTAAGTGGAGATTCACCTTTTCCAGTAAACTCAACATCTGTTGGTAAAAGAACTGGTAAATCTTCTTTTTTAACTGGAACTATTCCACACTCATCACAATAAACTACAGGTATAGGACAACCCCAGTATCTTTGTCTTGAAACTAACCAGTCTCTTAATCTATAGTTAATAGTTCTCTTTCCTCTACCTTCTTTTTCTAATTTATCTATTATTCCTTCAAATCCTTCTGAAGCATCTAATCCATTAAACTCTTCTGAATTTATTATTTTGTTATCTTCTGTTATTACATCTATTATATCTAAATTATATTTCTCAGCAAAATCTCTATCTCTTTCATCATGTGCAGGAACTGCCATTATAGCTCCAGTTCCATATTCAACTAATACATAATTAGCTATCCATAAAGGAACCTTCTTACCATTTAAAGGGTTTATAACATATCTACCTATAAACATTCCTTCTTTTTCTACATCAGCAGCTGTTCTTTCTATTTCTGTCATTGTATGCATTTTTTGAACGAAAGCTTCAACTTCTGCTTCATATTCAGTACCAGCAACCAATTCTTTAACTAACTCATGTTCTGGAGCAAGTACCATATAAGTAACTCCATAAGTTGTATCTGGTCTAGTTGTAAACACTGTCATAGACTTATCAGTTCCATCTATATCAAAAACTAAGTCTGCTCCTGTACTCTTACCTATCCAGTTTTTTTGCATTATTTTAACCTTTTCTGGCCATCCATCTAATGTATCTAAATCATTAAGTAATTCTTCTGCAAATTCAGTAGTCTTAAAATACCATTGCTCCAAATCTTTCTTTAATACTGTTGCTTTACATCTCTCACATGCTCCTTGAACAACTTGCTCATTTGCAAGAACAGTCTCACAAGAAGGACACCAGTTAACATAAGATTTTTTCTTATATGCAAGCCCATGTTCTAAAAACTTCAAAAATATTTCTTGAGTAAATCTATAGTATTCTGGAGTTGAAGTTGCTACTTCCTTATCCCAATCATAGCTAAGACCTAATAAATTTAATTGTTCTTTCATTTCTTCTATATTTTCCATTGTCCATTTGTGTGGATGTATACCATGTTTTATAGCAGCATTTTCAGCCGGCAAACCAAAAGAATCCCATCCCATTGGATGAAGTACATTATACCCTTCCATTTTTTTGAATCTTGCGACAACATCACCTATAGAATAGTTTCTAACATGACCCATGTGTATCTTTCCAGATGGATAAGGGAACATTTCTAATGTATAATAATTAGGTTTTTCAGTTTGTGCTGTATCCATTTTATACTGCTTATTGTCTTTCCAGATTTTTTGCCATTTCGATTCTACTTCTTTAAAATTATATACGCTCATATTTTGCCTCCTATTTTAGTTGTGTTCAACTACCTTATTTAATATTATTTACTTATAATTTCCAAATAATGCCTTGAAAATAAAAAATCCCCATCACTAAACTTACGTTTAGGGACGAGGATAAATCTTCGCGGTACCACCCTAATTAGTCTACATTATATAGACTCTCTTAGATAGCTTTTAATCCAGCTATGGAGAATAGATTTCAATCTAGTAAGTTCAAAGTTATATAATATTAGTTCTCACCTTCCACTAACTCTCTGAAAAAATATAATCTTTTACTGCTCTAGTCTATTCAATTTAATATAATTTTTGAAATTTTCTAACTATAATAACATATATTATCATGTTTATGCTAATGTGTCAATATCTATATAAGGCGCATCTTTCCATAATTTTTCTAAATTATAAAATCCTCTGTTTTCCTCATTAAATACATGAACCATTACATCTCCATAATCAAGAAGTACCCAAGTTTGAGTGCTTTGTCCTTCTTTTCCTCTTGGCTCTAGTCCTAGTTTTGCTAATTCATCTTCTACATTATCAGCAATAGCTTTTACCTGTCTCTGAGAAGATGCTGTAGTGATAATAAAGTAATCACACAAACTAGAAACTTTTCCTATATTTATTATAACTGTATCTTGACCCAGTTTATCTTCTATGGCATCATATGCTATTTTTGTCATTTGTTCCACTGTCATATAAAATTCCTCACTTTCCTAATTAAAATACACTTAGTTATTGTAACATATTAATACGACTTTGTAACATAGTCAATTTTAAATTTATTAATATATTTGCCTTTATGTATGTTTTTTATAATAACTTTCGTTTAATTAGATAGTTTCTTGCCATAACTGTTCTTGGATGTATCTCTTCTTTTTTATTAATAACAAACATTAAAGTATTGTTAAAAGAAGTTAAAAGTGCTTCATCAAGCTTTCCTCCATATGCCAACTCTCTTAATGTATCTACAACTGGGAATTTTCTACCTTCTTCAATTAAATCAGCTATGTAAATTATTTTTTCTAAAAGAGACATATCTTCTCTTCCTGTTGTATGATATTTGATTGCATTTATAATATCTTCATCTTCTATTCCAAACTCATACTGACATATGTATGACCCAATTACACTATGAGATAGAGAGCGATTTCCATCCTCTATTGGGTCTAAGTATATTTCATACTTATTTACATAATCTTCTATTTCTTTATCACTTAAATACTTTGCACAATCATGAATCATTCCTGCTAAACAAGCTTTTTCTTTGTCACACTCATAAATCTCACATAATTTTTCAGCACATTTTGCAACATTTTTTGAGTGGCTAAGCCTCCCCACTGGTAACATTTGATTTAGTCTCTGGTTAATATTCTCTAAGTTCATTTAATCATCTCCATATTGATATAGTTTATTTTCATATAAATAATTTTCTACATTTTCGGGTACTAAGTAACGTATTGACTTGCCTTCATTTAGCTGTTCCCTTATATATGTGGATGATATATCCAGTGATGGAACATAAACTGTTATAATGTCAGCATCGTACTTTTTAGTTAGTTTTTCTATAGTCTCTTGTGACCTTAACAAACTAATTCCTGGTCTAGTTGCAGCTATAAAGGTAGCTAACTCAAAGTTTTTCTTTACATCTTTCCACTCTTCAACACTACAAATAGCATCTGCCCCTGTTATAAAATAAATATCTGCATTTTTGTATTTTTTCTTCAAGTATTTTAATGTATCTATTGTATAAGTCCTTTTTTTTCTTTCGATTTCTACTTTTGAAACTAAAAAATCTTCATTGCTTTCAGTTGCTAGAAGTGTCATATTATATCTATCATACTTGTCTGTAGTGATACATAACTTATGTGGTGGATTTCCTGATGGTATAAAGATAATTTTGTCAATGTCATACTTGTCTCTAATAAACTCTGCTGTTGCTAAATGAGCATAATGTATAGGGTCAAAAGTACCTCCCAATATACCTATTTTGATTTTGCCTTTATGGCGATTAAATTTCTCTAGTTTTTCAGTATTTTTCAACTCCGCCTTCTTAACTAGATTTTCGCTTTTCATATTTTGTCTCCTTTTAATGTTATAATACTATTGTACCATTATTTTTTATTTCTTAAAGCTTATAATTTATTTTTTTTGGTATATAATTATATTTATATGATAAAAAATGCTTTAAAAAATAATTATTTAACATGTTTTTACTTTACTTTTTAATAAAAATAACTTTTTACTATTTTGTCTTAATTTTGATAAAATATAACATATAAATGTAAGTTTTTTATTAAATTTTATTAGTTGCTTTTGTTAATATAATTACATACAAAAAGGGAGGATTTATGGGTATAATTACTAAGATAGAACAACAAAAAAGAAATGATGATAGAGTTAATATTTATGTAGATGATAAATTTTTTATTGCTATATTTAAAGAACTTGTTTATACATTCAACTTAAAAAAAGGGAATGAAATAAATGAAGACGAATTAAAACCTATTTTGGACGATGAAATGTATATAAAAGCTAAAAATAAAGCACTAAATATTTTATCTCATGCTGACCAGTCCGAAAAAAAAATAAAAGAAAAGTTATCAGCAGAATTTGATGAAAACATAATTGATAGAGTTATAGATTTTCTTAAAAATTATAATCTCGTAAATGATAGTGTATTGGCTCAAAAAATAGTTAATACAAATGTTAATTTAAATAGATGTGGCAAAAACAGAATTAAGCAAAATCTATACAATAAAGGTATCAATAGAAGTACAATTGATGAAGCTGTGTCTGAATTGGATAAGGATACTGAATTTGAAAATGCTATGTATCTAGCAAAGAAAAGGTTTGAAAGGGTAAAGAAGGAAGATAAAAAGAAAATATATCAAAAAATTTCTCAACATCTTTCCTATAAAGGCTTTGATTATGATATTATTAAAAGAGTTTTAAACAAACTTTTAAATTTTGATGAATATGATATATAAGTGTAAATACTAAGGAGGTAAATTATGAAATTAATCATTGGTGGCTTAAGCTTTTTATTAGGATTATATAATATATATCAATTATATAGAGAAGATAGTATGAGATAAATATTATTTTTTAGATGTAATATTTATTATGGAGGAGAAACAAAATGAAAAGTCAAAAAAGATTTAAAATTTTAGATATTGATGTATACCTACAGCCATTTGAATCTGATATAAAAAAGCGAATGAAACATTATGAAGATGTTAAAGCAAAATTATTAACCAATTATAAAGATTTTAGTTCTTTTGCAAATGCTCATCTTTACTATGGCTTTCATCAGACAAATGATGGATGGTTTTACAGGGAATGGGCTCCAAATGCAGACAGTTTATCATTAATTGGTGACTTTAATAATTGGAATAGAAAATCTCATCCTCTAAAAAAAATTGGTTCTGGTAATTGGGAAATATTTATTCCCAACAAAGATAGTTTACCTCATAAGTCAGAGGTAAAAGTACAAGTCATTGCAAATGGAAAAACATTTGACCGTATACCACTATATATAAAAAGAGTAATTCAAAAAGATTTTGGTGGATTTAATGGACAAGTATGGCAGCCAGAGACTCCATTTATTTGGACTGACAATGAGTTTGACTTAAAAAGCATAACTTCTCCACTAATCTATGAATGTCATATAGGTATGGCTACTGAAAATGAATCTATTGGGACTTATAGTGAGTTTACTGAAAATATACTTCCTAAAATAAAAAAATCTGGATATAACACTATTCAGCTTATGGCTATTATGGAACACCCATATTACGCATCTTTTGGGTATCAAGTTTCAAATTTTTATGCAATCTCTTCTAGGTTTGGTACTCCTGAAGACTTAAAAAATCTTATAAATACTGCTCATTCCATGGGAATTGCTGTTTTATTAGATTTAGTTCATTCTCATGCTGTAAAAAATACTCTAGAGGGAATAAATGAGTTTGATGGAAGTGAACATCAATTCTTCCACTCAGGTCCAAAAGGAAATCATCCTGCTTGGGGTACAAAACTCTTTAACTATGGTAAACCTGAAGTAATCCATTTCTTACTTTCAAATATAAAATTTTGGTTAGATGAGTATCATTTTGATGGTTTTAGATTTGATGGTGTAACC
Organism: Clostridioides difficile; assembly: GCF_001299635.1. GTDB lineage: Bacteria > Bacillota > Clostridia > Peptostreptococcales > Peptostreptococcaceae > Clostridioides > Clostridioides difficile_A. Next base: position 62,704 of record NZ_JRHN01000044.1, read on the forward strand.
TCAATGTTATATCATAACCATGGTCTTGGAGTTTCATTTGATAGTTATAAAAAATATTTTAGTATGAATACAGATATTGAGGCTATAACATATCTCCAATTTGCAAATGAATTGATAAAAGAGATTAAACCTAGCTCAATAAGTATTGCAGAAGATATGAGTGGAATGCCTGGTATGTGTATACCTATAAAAGATGGTGGAATTGGATTTGACTATAGGCTTGCAATGGGTGTCCCAGATTTTTGGATAAAAACTATTTCTAACTTATCTGATGAAAATTGGGATTTGGGTAAAATGTGGTATGAACTTACAACTAGACGCCCTGGTGAAAAAAATATAGGTTATTGTGAATCTCATGACCAAGCATTAGTTGGTGACAAAACAATTATTTTTTGGCTAGCTGATAGGGAAATGTACTGGAACATGGAAATAAACTCAAATAATCATATTATAAATAGAGCTATCTCTCTAATTAAGCTAATCAAATTAATAACTTTTTCTCTAGCTGGTGAAGGATATCTAAATTTTATGGGAAATGAATTTGGACACCCTGAATGGATTGATTTTCCACGAGAAGGAAACAATTGGAGTTATAAGTATGCTAGAAGGCAATGGAGCCTTTCAGAAAATGATACTTTAAAATATAAACAATTATTAAACTTTGATAAAGCTATGCTTGAACTTACAAAATACAGTGATGTTTTTATCCAAAATGGCTACGAACTTATACATATGGATAATGATAAAAAACTTTTAGTATACAGTAAAGGCAAATATTTATTTATATTTAATTTCCACCCTAATCTAATACAGGCAGTTGATATTTCAAAATTTCAAAATACAAACTACAAGACAGTACTAAGCACTGATATGATAGAATTTGGAGGAAACACAAAAAAAGAAAACTTACTAGACTATAATGTCTATTTTAGCTCAGCCCCACCATCTTCAAAACTACCTGTTGCCTCTCGTACAGCAATAGTTCTTTTAGATAACAATATTTAAATATTAAAATAGATACTAAAAGCCAAATAACAATTTTAATACAAAATGTTATTTGGCTAATTTATTTTTTTGTGGTTTAATTACTTTTTAGATTTAAAACTATAATTTCCAGCTTTTAATTTGTGGCATTATGTTCATTTTAACAGTTTGACTTTTTAAAGCTTTTCTAAATTTCTCAGTTGAAGAATCCTTAAACATCTTACTAGAAGAATTCTTAAGATTTTCCATAGAGTCCCAATGTTGTATCATAATCCATTTTTGGCTTTTTTCATCATGTAAAAGCTCAGTATCAATAAAACCAGGTTGTATAGAATGAAATTTCATTTCTAAATCATTTACAATCTCTATAAACTCACCTTTTGACAAGTTTTCTTCCACACTAAACTCCACTATCTCTGTAATAATTTTCATATACAAAACCTCCAATTTATTTTTCTTATATCATATCAAAAACTAAATTAGAGGTATTGTAAAAAATCGACAGTGTAATTACAAGTAACTATACCTTATATTTTCTTTAATAGTCTTATTCTCACTAATAAATTTAATTGGTGATGTCCCTGAAAATTCTTTAAATTCTTTTATAAAGTGTGCTTGGTCATAGTACTCATTTTCATAAATAAAATCAAAAAGTTCATTATTTTTATAGGTGCGAATAAGCTGATTACTTGCCATTTTAAATCTACATATTCTCTTTAAAATTTTAGGTGTATATCCTGTATATTTTAAGCAGATTCTTTCCAAAGTTTTAATATTTATATTCATATCATCACAAAAAGATTTTATATTACTATACCTATTGTCATATATAAATGAATCCAAAATTTTTACAGATTTATTTTCAATCAAACCTTCTTCTAGTATAGATAATAACACTTCTTCTAAATATAAAACATACTTTTCTACTGATGATGTTTTATTTAAAGAGTCTTCCAACTTTTTTGCAAAGATATCTGATACTTGTTCTAGATTGACAATTTGACCATTAAATTCTGAAATTGGTACCTTTAAAAATGGATAAAGACCAAATGGATAAAAAGAGATTCCCATAACACGTATATTTCCACGTTGAATGATAAATCCGTATTTGTCTCTTATTCCATTAAAATGTATATTACTAGTTGTATAGTTTTGGTTTCCAATTTTATATTCTATAATATCAGAAAGATTAAGAATAATATCTATACTATCTGTAGGTAATAACTTATTGTTTAACAATATATTTTCATCTGTCTTAAGATACCAAATAAACTTTACCCATGGCTTTAAACGAGCACTTCTAACTGAATATCTTGTAACTGATAACATATTGAGTTAGCCCCTATCCTAAAATATTTTTATTATTATGTACTTCACCTTAATATTATACAATATAATTTATGCTATCAGAAAATTTTAGTCTACTTTATTATCATTTCATACATTTTTTCAATATTTTAGAAATAGGAAGTGCTATTATAAGACCTATTAATACTTGCATTAAATTACCTGGTATTGATGTAAGAGGTACTACAAAATTTCCATAAAGTATAACCTCTGTTACATAATATCCAAACAACATCCAAATTGATGAAACAACTATTCCTATTACATTTATTAAAAAATTGTTTCCATTCTTGCCATTTGCCCATACAATCTTTCCAAGTAAATAACCCATGATACCTCTAACTATAAAAGTAAATGGAGCCCATAGAGTCCATCCAGATATTAAATCAAAAAGTGACATACCAATAGCACCTGATAAAGCACCTTTCTTACTTCCAAATACTATCGCTGATATGAATAACATTGCTGTTCCTAAATGAACAAGCCCACCATTTATAGATATTGGCAATCTTATATTTATAAATTTGGTTGCAATAAACACTAAAGCTATTAATAGTGAAGTTTCTACCATGTCTTTCGTCGTAAATTTTTGTTTAGCTATAATTTCCATGCTTCATCCCCCTTGTCTAACTATTAAAAATAATACTTATTAAATAAATCTAATAAACTTCCATTTCCTTTAAATCCTAATGTATTTAAACTTTTATCCAAAATATTTAGTATATGTTCTATTTTGTTTAGATTAGCATTTTCTCCCATATGACCTATTCTTAAAATAGTGTCCATGTATTGATTTAATGATGTTGCAACAAGTGTATTATAATTTTTAAACATGTATTTGGTAAGTTTTAAAGCTCCTATACTTTCAGGAATTTTTATAGCTGTGACTGTATTAGAATACCCTTCTTCTAAAAATAATTCTAGACCATATTCCTCAATAGATTTTCTGACACTATAAGCTATTTTTTCATGTCTATCTAATACTTTTTCTATTCCTTCTTCTAATATATTATCAAGAGCTTTATCAAGACCTATTATGTCGCTTATTGGCATTGTATAAGGAAAGTATTTTTTTTCATAATAACCTTCCCATATATTTAAATTACAATAAAAACCTGTTACATTCGTTTTTCTATTCTTTATACAATTTTTTGCATCTTTACTTATCCCAACTATAGTAAGACCTGCTGGTGCAGAGATAGCTTTTTGCGAACCACCTAATATTATGTCTATTTTAGATTCATCTACATTTAATCTCTCTCCAACCATACCTGCTACAGAATCAACTACAGTTAATATTCCATATGCCTTAAGTAATGGGCATATTTTACTTACATCGTTTAGTACACCAGTTGGAGTATCACAGTGTACAACTGTTGCATACTTAAAGTTACTATCTTTATCTAAAAATGCCTTTAATTCATCAATATCTATACTTTTAGTATATTTACTTGAAAAAAGCACATACTCTCCACCATACATTGTTACAAAATCTTTAAAACCTTCTCCATATATCCCATTATCAATTACAAGGACTCTGTCTCCCTTTTCTGTAAGTGATGCACAGGCAGCTTCAAGCCCTAATATACCTTCTCCACTCAATATGTAAACATCATTTTTTGTACCAACTATATTACCAAACTTTTCACATGTCTTTTTATAAAATTCAACAAAATCAACATCTATATCTGGGTTTGTTGTCTTCTCTGCTCTTGCTAATCTTACATTTTCCCTAGTTTCTGTTGGTCCTGGTGCATAATTAATTTTATTGTTCATATATATTCAGCTCCTTTTTATTTTCTATACGATTATTATACAAAATTTTCATTTTATATGGTACAATTTTATGTTTTTTTAAAATTGTACCAATACATTTCCCCTATAAACAATCTCCTCTATTAGACATACAAATAATTGCACAATAAAATACAGAGCAAATATCATTTTAGAATATCTACTCTGTATCTATATATTTTAATCTATTTACTTATCTTTTTATATTCTTCTTTTTATTACTTAAAAACTACCCATTAAATATCCATATTTTATTCACTATATCTTACTCTATCAATAAGTGATTCTTTATTGAAACTTTTTCCTATTAAATACGTTGTTATAAATTGAGCTATAAGAATACATACAGCCATCAATAGGATTGGTACTATTGGTAAAGCATATGTTGCATAAGATAATCCAGTCTTTTTTAGAAATATAACAGCAATGTATCCTAATATTCCTCCAGATAAAATACTTCCTATCATCATTCTAGAAGTATAATATATAGCTTCTGAGTTAAGCATTTTTACTAATTGTTTATTAGTAAGACCAATAGCTTGAAGCATACCAAGTTCTTTCTTTCTAGTAACTATACTAGTTATCATTGTATTTACAAGATTCATAAATCCAATCACACCTATTATACCTGTTAAAGTGTATCCCATTATCTTTATAAATGAAATAACAGCCTTATTTGATTCTACTCTACTATCTAAAAAATCTGTCTCTAAAAAACCATTAGATTTAGCGATTTTCTTTATACTATCTTTTATTTCTTGATACTTTCCTTCTTCTGTATATATTCCTAAACTACTTGTTGAATCATGTTTCAAAGTTCTATCTATAAAATCTTTTCCTATGCCAAAGCTTGGAGACCCCATAGCTATTGCTTGAACTTTAAATTCTTTTTTTATTATTTTATCTCCATCATATAGAGTTAATTTTATTTTATCTCCTGCCTTTACTCCCATTTCTTTTGCTGTATCAACATGAGTAATTACTATTTCATCTCCTGTTTGCAGTCTTTCAAAATTTATTTTTCCATCTACTAAATTATTATTTAATGCTTTGACATCATTTTCATCTACACTCTGTAAAAGGTCATGTTTAAATTCAACATCATAATCATCCATTCCAACCTTTACACTTCTTGCAGACTCTATCTTTTTAATTCCCTCTATATCTTTTATTTGATTTAAAAAGTCTTTACTTAAAGGATTATTCATTTGCAAAATATTCAAATTATTTTTAGGATTTTTATCACTATCCATTTCATAACCAGCAAGTCTAACCTCTATATCATAAGGAAAATTTGCTCTTGCCATCTTTTCAGCATCAAAACTTTCTAAGGCAGTTGATACTGTTATAAATATAGTTCCACTCAATATAAGAGATACCAATGTCATGTAAGTACGTTTTTTGTTTCTTTCTAAATTAGCTTGTGATAATCTCTTTAAATTTATATTTTTATAACCTTTTCTCTTATTTTTATTACTTATTTTATTTCCAGTATATCTTACTGCATCAACTATAGATACTTTTGATGCTACTTTCATTGGCTTTAAAAGTGATAACACAACAGACATAAAGCTTATTATTATAACCAATAATATAACTGGTAATTGTGATGATTTTACATCTATATCCATAACTGATTTTATTATAATATTTGAAAGTGCATATCCTAAGATTGTTCCTATTGGTATTGCTATCCCTGCTAAGATAAAACCTTCCTTAAATACTATATTTTTTACTTGTTTTTTAGTCGCACCAATTGCTCTAAGCTTTCCAAATTCTTGAACCTTCGTAACTATTGAAATGTAGAATATATTGTATATTACTAAAATACTAGACAATACAATTACTAGTCCTACAAATACTCCACCCATAATTGTTTCCATATCAGGTTTTAAAGCATTTATATAATTTTCATTTACAGCTACATTAATAGTATCCAATCCTATATCATTAGCAACCTTATTTAATTTTGATTTTGCTTGTTCTATCGATAAATTACTTTTATCATTTAATTTCACATATATATTAAAATCTTCTTGTGACATATCTCTAGTATTTTTCATATATGTTTCTGATATAATAGCTGAATAAAATTTACCTGCTTCAGATATTTCACTAGTTTTTAAAATTCCAGTTATAATGAATTCTTTTTCAATTCTTTTATCGCTTTTATAATCATTATAAGATATTTTTATCTTTTCACCTAAGTTTTTGTTACTATAACCAAGTGCTTTTAAAGCTCCTCTATCTAACACAATTTCATTTTCTTTTGTTGGTAACTTCCCTTTGACAAACTCAAAATTATTTAATTTTAAAGCATCTTCATTCATGTATGCTAGAGAAATATTTGAATCATCTTCTAACTTCTCAAAACCTACTCCATTCATTTTACCAGTTAACTCTACATCTGCATGATTACTCAATATATTAGCTTGTTTTTCATCCGCATTAGCTAATATACCTTGATAATTACCTGAATACTTTATAGTATTTTCTTTCTGATAGGTTCCTGCATCAACAATATAAATTCCAATAGATGAAAGCATTAAAGTTGAAAGTATTATAGTAATTATTATTAGAATACTTTTTGATTTATTTTGCTTTAGATTACTTTTTGCTATTTTAGTAGTATTAATCATTTTTATCACCAACCTTTGATACCCTACCATCTTCTATAAATATAACTCTATCAGCCATTTGAGCTATACTATCATCATGAGTTATCATAACTAAAGTTTGACTGTATTTCTTAGACATAGACTTTAGAATACTCATAACTTCATCAGATGTTTTAGAATCTAGGTTTCCAGTTGGTTCATCTGCAAGTATTATAGCTGGTCTTGTAGCTAATGCCCTTGCTATTGCCACCCTTTGTTGTTGACCACCTGATAATGTATTTGGCAAAACATCGTGTTTATTTTCAAGTCCCAATGATTTTAAAAGCTCTTTTATAAATTGTTCATCTACTTCTCTACTATCTAGACCAATTGGTAACACTACATTTTCCCACACATTAAGAGATGGTATCAAGTTATAACTTTGAAATATAAATCCTATTTTTCTTCTTCTGAATACAGCAAGTTCTTCTTCTTTTAATGTAAATATGTTTTTATTATCTATATATACATTCCCAGATGTAGGTATATCAAGACCTCCAATCATATGTAAAAGAGTGCTTTTTCCAGAACCTGATTTTCCTATTATTGCAACAAATTCACCTTCATTTATTTCTAAGTTGACATTATCTAAAGCTCTTACTAAGCTCTCTCCTGTTCCATAATGTTTTGATAAGTTTTCAGTATATAGTATTTTCATAAAATTATCCTCTCATTCTAAGTTATATTACTCCATTTTTTATTACGTTTTATTTCTGGAGCTGTTTATACTTATATAATAAATGTAGAGGCTTACATTTTCCTTTCATTTAATATTACATAGTTGTAAGAAACAGAGAAAACTTGCTTCCTACCCCTACTTTAGAAGAAACTATAATATTTCCACCCTGTTCTTCTAATATTTTTCTACTTAGATACAATCCTACTCCACTACCTTCTATAGATTCAACTTCCTCAGATATACCTCTATAAAAACGTTTAAATATGTTATTGAACTCACTCTTTTTAATCCCACTACCATTATCTTCTATTATAATTTTAAAATAATTAACAGTTTCTTCTACAGAGATGTTTATTTCTCCATTTATTTGTGTATATTTTACAGCATTATCTAATACATTGAAAATACTCTCTTCAGTCCATTTTTTATCATGAGGTATAATCCTACTATCGAATTCATTTATATTTAATGTTATGTTTTTAATCTTAGCTTTAGGCACTACACTTTTTATAGCATTTAAAATGGTATTTTTTATATCATTATCTTCTTTTTTTATGTTTATCATACTAATCTCTAGCCTTGATATGTTAACCAAAGAGTTTATCAAGTTTTCTAATTTATTTATAGAATTTTTGTTAGTTAATAGAAATTCTTGAGCTTCGTCTTCATCTAATTCTTCTTCTATAAGCAATGTATTATACAATTTTAATGATGCTAAAGGAGTTTTTAGTTGATGAGAGATATCTGTTACTAATGATTTCACACTCTCTTTTTCTTTCTCCAATTTAATAAATTTTATCTTTAAGCTTCTATTCAGCTCATATAGGCAGTTATTTATTTTGCTAAATGTACCTTCTTTAAAATACTCATTATACTCTACTAGATAACCAGTATCTTCTAGGTCAGTAGTGTCTTTCAAATAATTTTCTTGTGACATCTTATCTACTATAAAGTAAATTTTACTTAATCTTTTATTTATGTATCTTATAAAATAATAGATTATGCTTGTAACAACTATAAACATTACTAAAAAAATAAGAACTGATTCTCTAAAAAAAGATTTTAAGTACAGTCCAAAATTTTTATCATTTGACATTTTATTTTCTAATCCATATCCAAATTTTTTAAATGCTTTTTCTCCAATATCTACCTTACTATAGTCAGAATTGTAAATAGATTTTACTATATCTATTTCATCATTGGGATATTTATCAATCAATACCCCTACAATACTTTGGGTGTTTTTTATTTGATATTCATATAATTTATGTAATCTATTGTATTCAAAGAGTATAAACATAAGTGTTATTATTAGTACAGATAAAACAGAACATCCAATAACTCTTCTCATTATATAATCATCTCTCATACTGAAGTTATCTTTGAGATTCATATTTTTTAACATTTTTTTATACTCCTTTCCCCCCACATATATCCAACCCCTCTTACTGTCTTTATATACTTAGGTTCAGATGGATTTTTTTCTACTTTCTGTCTAAGTCTTCTTATATTTACTGCAATAGTATTATCATCTACAAAATTTCCACTATTGTCCCATAGAGATTCTAATAGTTGTTCTTTCGTCAACGTCTGCATTGAATTTTCCATAAGATATCTTAAGAGTTTAGTTTCTGTTTTACTCAAAATTATCTCTTCTTCTTTATTATCTGTTTTTATAATCAACTTATTTTCTATATAATAAAAAAATAAATCATCACAAACTAATAAAGTATAATTTTTTACTGTATTTACCCTTTTCATAAGTGCATTCACTTTGGATATCAATACCATCAAACTAAATGGCTTTGTGATATAATCATCTGCACCTAAATCATATCCTGTGACAATATCTACTTCTTCATCAAGGGCTGTTAGCATTATTATGTAAACATCACTTTTATTTCTAATCTCCTCGCAAAAATCAAAACCACTTCCATCAGGAAGACCTATATCAGAAATAATTAAATTTATCTCTTCTTTTACGAAAATATTTTTTGCTTCTTCTATGCTAAATGCATTAAAAACATTGTATCCTTCTTTTTTTAGTTTAAAACTGATTCCCCTATTTAAAGATTTATCATCTTCCAAAAGTAATATATTATTCATCCTTCTATCCTCCATTATCATACATACTAGCTAAATTATATCATACTAGTAAAATCATTTTATTTATTAATTTATAAATATTTATAGATTATTAATTGGATTTCACTTAGATATAAATATACTTAAACACAAAAAAACAAAGGTAATTAGTATTTATACAACTAATTACCTTTGCACTTTTATTAGTGTCTAAGATTAAATTTTTATTTGCTAACTCTTACTTATTAATTTTTATTTTGACTTTTTGTTTTTTAAACCTATTTGATTAAAGTTTAATAAGTATAGTAATGTACTTGATGCTATAAATACAATCATACTATTTGAAAAACCTAAGTCTCCTGTTTTAGGAGATTTTTCTTTAGCTTCTCTTTTATATACTCCTGTATTAGAACTCTCTATAGGTTTTATTTTATCTGTTTTTTTACTTTTATAACTATCAGAATTTTTTATATCATTATTAGATGTACTACCTTCATTATCACTAATATTTTCTTTATTTTCTCCTACTATCAATTCACTCTCTTGATTATTACTTGCTATCTCTTTTTTAGATTTGATACTAATTCTTCCATCTATACTTTGTGATATTTCTTTTTTGTACTCTATATATTCAATTACCATACTCTCTAAATTTCCGAAATCCTTTAATACTGGCTCTTTTGAAAAGCAACTAAAGTCATCTCCACCTGATGCTATATAATCATTAGTTGCAACCACATACTTTTTATCCAAATTTAATGGTTTTCCATCTTTTAAAATATCCGTTATTTTTTCTCCTTCTTTTTGTTTTGGGTCAAAATAATATGACATTCCTCCTACTTGTAAAAAGGCTGAATTCTTTTCTGGATAGAGTTTTACTCCTTGCTCTAATACATCTTTAATTTGTGCTCCTGTAAGTTCTTTGGTAACTATCATATTATTAAAAGGAAATACATCTACAATATCTCTTCTTGTTATGTTCCCTTTTTCTATTGTATCTCTGATATTTCCTCCATTAAATAGAGAAATATCAGCCTTAGTCTTATCAAGTAAAATATCACTTATTAAATTACCTAAATTAGTTTCTTTTGTCCTTACATTTTCATATGAGCCATCTAGAGTATTTTTTGTTACGCCTATAACTTTATCTAATATTTTTTCTTGATGTTCTTTTATTTCATCAATCTTTTTACTTATACTATCATCCAATTCATATTTTAATGCTTCTTCCTTATCTATCAATCTAGCTGATTTATTTTCTATTTTTATATTTTCTATATCACTAGTATTAAGTGTTAGTTTTACTTCGCCAATATGTTCTAGATATTGTCCTGTACTTACAATCAATGTGTCACCAACTTGCTTGCCATTTTCAAACTTAGTATGACTATGCCCATCAATAATTAAATCGATACCTTGGACTTCATTTGCTATATCTATACTATTTGGCTTACTTAAATTATTAGTACCAATATGGCATATTGCAACTATTACATCAGCACCTTTTCCTTTCAACTCATTTACTTGCTCTGTTGCATTCTCTATAGGATTTGTAAACTCCAATCCTTCCACATTTTTAAATCCTGTCTTGCTCTTTGTTTCTTGAGTTGTAAGTCCAAAAAATCCTATCTTTATACCATCTATTTCTTTTATATCATTACTATCAAATACTTTTTCACCATTTTTGAGGATATTTGATGATAAAAATTTTAAATTGTTCTCTCCTGAACTAGCCATTTGAGATAATTCAAACAATCTATCTTTTCCATAATTAAAGTCATGATTACCAGGAGTAATGTAGTCATATCCAGCACACTTAATCAATTCGATTGCTTCTTTCCCTTTGTCCATATTTACTATTGGAAGTCCATGTAAACAATCTCCTGCATCTACTAAAATTGAGTTTGGAGTGTCTTTTTTCAATGTAGCTAGATTACCTATTTGTATATGTTCATTACCTTCAGCATATCTTCCATGTATGTCATTAGTGTGAAAAATAGTTATTTCTTCAATTTGCTCTAGCCCATAAGAAATAACACTCTGACTTGTTGTAATTAGAATTATAATTACCAAAATTAAATATCTCCTAATTTTCAATATAAATTATCCTCCTCAAATTAGTTTTAGCTTTAGATAAAATTTATATTTTACATAAAACCTTTTAGATAAATATTAAATATACATAAGATTAATTAACATAACCTTTAATATCTATCTATCAATTTAATTTTGTCCATATCCAATTAGTTTTAATCTAATTACATTTTTTCTCATATGTATTTTTCTTTTATTTTATATAAAATTATTTTAAAATCTTTTCAATTGGTCTCTTTTAAAAGTCCATTGAGGTATTGTTAAATCACCTTTAAAGTCTAAACTATACCAAGGACTTAGGTTTGCGTTTTTGCGATTAATAAGAAGCTGAGTTTGTTGTGCAGGCATATAGCTTTGAGCTATCATAAATACCTTTTCTCCAGTCTTTTCATTTTCTGCCATATCCATAATTATACTTGCATGTCCTGGGCTTCCACCAATTATAAAAACATCTCCTATCTTCATATCATCAACTTCTACAGGTTTCAATTCTTTTTCAAGAGATAAAGTTCCTGAATAAGCAAATACTATATCCATAAACTTTCTAAAGCTCTCATAAGATGTTGAATATTCAGTTGATTTATACCAACTTGAACCACTATCTTTTACTGAAATTCTATATCCTTCTACCCACTTTGAATACTTAGCCTTAAAACCATCGACAAAATCAAAACTTATTTCGTCATACCTTTTATTCTGATATAAGTATTCAGCTCTCATAAGCATAATTGCATCTGCACATTGATGTAAATCTCTATTACCAATATCAACATCGAATACACTATCATAAATGCCTTTTGATTCCTTAGTTCTGCCATCATAATACTTTACCTTTTCTCCATAATTTTTCAACTTAGTATTTCTAAGAAATGATTCAAAACTACCTTTTTCTACATCCACTCTTTTAAAACCTTTTGGTGGCTCATACCTATCTTTCAATATATTTGCATCTTTATGTACTATTATTGCTTGTTCATCTTCTTTAGAGCTTTGAGTTTTCTTAGAACCTTCAATAGTTTTTTTACTTTCTCCATTACTACATCCAACCAAAGTTAATGTAATCAATGACAAAATAGTTATTTTCTTTAATATTTTCATTAATTTATCCTCCTTTAAATGTTTCTAAAAATAAAATTCAATTTCTTCTCGTAAAGTTTTTATATATTTCAATACAAAAAACTATTTGACAATATTTCTTGACTCAAATATACATTTATTGATATATTTAATGTTAAAATAATTATAATAGGATATTATAATAAAAACAAACAACAGATTTGTGTTAATTTTAGAAAGGGGAAAAAATGATAGATTTAACTTTACTTGGATGTGGTGGAAATGTCCCTATGCCAAACAGATTTCTATCTTCTGTGTTCATAAACTATAAAGGTAGAAAAATACTAATTGATTGTGGTGAGGGCACTCAGGTATCCATGAAGCTAAAAAAATGTGGCTTTAAAGATATAGACTTGATTTGTATAACCCATTTACATGGTGACCATATATTTGGACTTTTAGGACTTTTATCAACAATTGGAAATAGTGGTCGTACAAGTGATTTAACTATAATTGGCCCAGTTGGAATAGTTGATTGTATTCGTTCTATGAGAAATTTAGTAGAATATATACCATATACTTTAAAAATTATAGAAAATCCTCAAGGTAATTTTACTTTAGATAATGAGTTTTTAAGAAATGTAGAAATTTCAACAATTGATTTAGAACACTCCATAGAGTGTTTAGGGTATAGTTTTAATTTTAGAAGAAATCCTAAATTTGATATAGATAAGGCAACTAGAAATGAAGTTCCTAAAATATTGTGGAAAAAACTCCAAGAAGGTCAAAGTGTAGTTTTAGATTCAAAAAAGTACACTCCAGATATGGTCTTAGGAAAATCAAGAAAGGGCGTTAAAATAAGTCTTACAACTGATACAAGACCTATAGAATCAATACCAAGCTTTATAAAAGATAGTGATTTATTCATATGTGAAGCTATGTATGGCGATGATTTAGACATATCAAAAGCTGTTAAAAACAAACATATGACTTTTAGAGAAGCTGCAAATCTTGCAAAACTAGGAAATGTTAAACAACTCTTATTAACACATTTTAGTCCATCATTAGATATGCCTAATATGTACTTAGAAAATGCCACTAATGTTTTTGAAAATACAATTCTTGGAGAAGATAGGCTAAGCCTACACTTAAATTTTGATGAATAAATATCTATTTATATTTATTAACAAAAACTTAGGAATGAATTTTACATTTATAGAAATATTTTCGTGTAAATTCATTCCTTCAATTACTTGTTGGCTATAATCTAAATAATATTATTTAGATACATTTCCAGCCACATTTAACACATCCCAGGTTCTTGCAAATGGAGGAGCATAACACAAGTCTAACATTCCAAGCTGATTTGTGGTCATTTTTCCAAAAATAGCAGCTGCCAATACATTTGCTCTTTGTACAGCATCCTTAAACCCAGCCACTTGTCCTCCTAAAATAACTTTTGTATCTGCATCATAAACAAGTTTTACATATATCTTATTTCTTCCTGGATAATAATGAGTTTGATTATAATCAGAAATAAATTTAGATTTAACATTTATACCTAAAGCTTTAGCTTGTCTTTCTGTAATTCCAGTTGAAGCAGCTTCCATATCCATAATTTTTATACAACTTGAAGATAGTGAACCTTGATAAGAAACTTCTCTTCCTCCTAGATTTTCTCCTACTATCCTACCTAATTTATTAGCTCCAGTTGCTAAAGGTACATATACATTTTCATTACTTACTATATTCTTTATGGTTGAACAGTCACCAGCAGAGTATATATCTTTTACAGAAGTTCTTCCGTACTCATCAACTACTATAGCTCCATTTTTTAGCATTTCTATATTAGTATTTGACAAAAACTCTGTATTAGGTCTAACACCAGTAGCAATTATTACTACATCTGTATCTATTTCTCCTTTATTTGTTATAACTTTTTCTACTTTATCTTCTCCATACAGCTCTACAACCATTTCATCCAAGTGCAATTTAACATCATGTCTTCTTATTTCTTCCTCTAAAACATCTGTAATTTCCTTATCAAATACTTGAGGTAATATTCTATCTTCCAATTGAATTACATGTACATCTTTGCCTAACTTCTTACATGCCTCAACTGCTTCTAGTCCTATAAATCCAGCACCTATTATTGTAACTCTTTTATTTTCTTTGTCACTTAAAATCTTTTTTAAATATTCTCCATCATTTAAACTTTTTAACATAGAAACATTCTTCAATTCTACATTTTTTATAGGAGGAATAATACTTCTTGCCCCAGTTGCTATCATCAATTTATCATAATAATCTTCATGTATTTCACCTGTTTTTATATTTTTTACTTTTATTTTTTTAGATTCACTATCAACTTCAATAACTTCTTTAAATATATTTAAATCAATTCCAGATTCTCTAAGTTTTTCAGGTGTTCTTGCTAATAAGTCATTAGCATCATCAAAATATCCACCAACAAAATATGGCAATCCACAAGCACCAAAAGATACTATCTCTGTTTTTTCGTAAACAACAACCTCATATTCAGGTTTTATTCTTTTTAATTTAGCTGCAGCACTCATCCCAGCTGCAACACCACCAATTATTATTACTCTCATTTTATCTCTCCTTTGATGTCTAATTAATTTCTTTACTTATTTTGAGCTTTTAATTTGATATATATTCTATGTACACATCTTTATAATAAATTATTGTTATTTTTTTCACATCATTTTGTTTGAAATCAAATTTCACAAAAGCTATTTTATCTTTTCTTACCCAAAGCCAAATTCTTTAAACACATATTATACCCTATTTTTCTGTATTTAATCACATTTACGTAAATTAAATTAATTTATTCTATTTTAGTAAATTATGATATAATATTGACATTTTTTTAATATATTGATATTATTTAGACTTAGAAAAATTTATTTTTAGATAAAGGAGAAAAAATATTGGAAAGTTCATTCTTATCACAATTTCTTATGATTACAGATTTTAAAACGATTTTTTTTATAATCTTGCTTTTAGGTACATTCTTTATTGTTAGGCAATTTGAAAAGAAAAAAATCAAATTTTCATTGAGAACAATATATGCTACAATACTCGGACTTATATTAGGAATTATAATTCAAGCTTTTGCTGGTTTTCCTAATGATACAACTCAAGTTACTTGGCTACAAGAAGTAAGTAAATGGTATAGTCTATTTGGCTCTGGATTTATGGACTTATTAAAAATGTTAGTAGTACCTTTAGTTTTCTTATCAATTATAAAGGTAATTATTAATATGAAAGATAATAATCTTGGGACGCTTACTTTTAGGTCTTTAGGTATGCTTCTTACTACTACTGCTATAGCTGCTATTGTTGGAATTGTAGTTGCAAATATAATGAAGTTAGGTGTAGGAGTTAATCTACCTGCTTTAGGAGGAACTCAAGAACTTAAAGAAATAAATTCTCTTGTGGATACTTTAAGAGGATTACTTCCATCAAATCCTGTAATGGCTATGGCAAATGGAAATATCGTAGCTACAATAATATTTGCTACATTTATAGCTACATCAATAAAGAGATTAAACAAAAAACATTCTGAAACGATAAAACCATTTATAGATTTTATAGAAGCATCTTACAAAATAATTGTAAGTGTATCTATGACTGTTATCAAATTTATGCCTTATGCTGTAGTTGCTCTACTTGCAAATACAATAACTTCACAAGGTATTAGCTCAATAGTATCTGTTTTACATTTTATATTAGCACTTTATATATCAGTTGCGGTATTATTTGTTATACACTTAATTTTTATAACTTTAAATGGACTAAATCCCATTACTTATATAAAAAATTCAACTGAAGCTCTACTTCTAGCATTTACTTCGCGTTCTAGTTTAGGAACATTGCCTGTAACGATAGAAAGCTTAGTACAAAATCATGGAGTTGATGAGGGTGTATCAAGCTTTACAGCAAGTCTAGGTGCAAATATGGGTATGAATGGTTGCGCAGGTATATATCCTGCTTTAATGGCTGTTACACTTGCTAATATGGCTGGCGTAAACATGGACATAAGCTTTTATGTTATGTTGTTAATAGTTATAACAATTAGTTCTTTTGGAATAGCAGGTCTTCCAGGAACTGCTACAATGGCAGTTTCAGTTGTTATATCTGGAGTTGGCCTTGGCTCTTATTTTCCATTAGTTGGTGGAATCCTTGCAATAGACCCTATATTGGATATGGGACGTACAATGATAAATGTTAATGGTGCTATGGTATCATCAATTACTGTAGGAAAATCACTTGGAAAAGTCGATAAAGAAGTATTTAGTAAAAAAAATATTTCTTAAAATAAGTAAAAAAATAAATGGCTAACTTTCAATAAGTTAGCCATTTATTTTTTATTTTATCAGAAATTTTATTTACAAATTTACTCACAAAATGGAAAGAATTCTTTTGTAAGATTTTGAGGATATACAGATATAAAAACAAAATCATAGTCTTGAGACTTTGCATATTCCAAAATATCTCCATCATAATATCTAGGGTCTATCATATCTATAGTTGAACAAACAGAAGAAAAGAATGCGGCTGTTGGTACAATTAAAGAGTCTTTAACAAATAGCACTTTTAATCCTTCTGGATTTTCTATATTTTTTATTTTAACTAATGGTCTATTTCCCAATAAATAAGTAAAATACTTATCAGATTGACCATCCATTAAATTAAGGTCTGCATTAAAAGGATATGACAATATCAGACTCTCTTCAAACCTTCCTTTTAATTCAAATTTCTGTGACTTAGAATCTGTATAATAAGTATAATCAGTCTTAAATTTAGGATAAATCAATGTAAAATCATCTATACCACCATACAAAATACCAGTCTTTCTTCCCATAGAACCAAGAAATGATTTAGGGTATACAATTGAATTATAATTATCCTTATCTCTATAATAATGATTTTCATCTAAATTCATACTGTATTTTTTATTAAGTTGTTCAACTAGTTCACCAAACGCCCAAAAAGAAGTTTCTACTTTCCAGTGATGGTCTGTTTTAAAAAATAAATCATCTTTTGGAATGCCACTTTTTAAAATACTTTCCCTAAAATCAATATAGTCGACATTGTACTTTTTTAGTTGATTTAAAAAATTATCTGCAGTCTCATTACTATAAGAATAAGGTATCCCTTTTGGAAATTTTGTCACTCCTTTTATATATTTATCTGGAGTCATTAAATAAACTAATTTAGTGTTTTGTTTGTTCATCTCCTCAGAGAATTTTCTCACCCTATCTGCTAGTACTCCAACTTGATTTGGAGCTTTAGCAAAATATGTATAATGCATCTTCCCAGAAGTATCCTTTACAACACTAAACTTTGAAAACTCATTTTTACCCATTAGCTTTTGTAAATATCCATAAGTTTCAATAAATGTGTTTTTATATATTACTTTATCATTTACGGTATTATCAATAGATGATATTGTATCTTTTAGACTACTTTTCTCAGCAACTGAATTTTTTATTTCCTGTATCATATCTTTTCCAGAATAACAAATATTAAAGATAGAGAAAGCGAATAAAACAATTAAGAATATGATTGCTGTTATTAATCTTACTTTAAAAAATCTATTCATACTTTTCCCCCTTAACTAAAAATTAAAATAAATAAATGGATTATAGCTTCCAGTTACTAAATATGTCACAGAAATAAAGAATAATAAAATTGCCGATATTGGATAAAACACATTAAATAGCATACTGTATTTAGCCTGTTCAACAACAAACTTATTGATTTTCTTCGCAATAGGCATGCTAAAAATAAATGCAAATATAAAGAAAATCCAATATTCTTTCAAAAACATATATGTATAATCACTCCATATGGCTCCATTTCCTCCAAACATAGCTTTAAAATAATTATATGCTTCTTTTAAATTAGGTGACCTAAATAATACCCACCCAAAATTAACTACTAATAACGTGTAAACATGCTTTATAAAATTACGATTTTCAATTTTTTCAAGCATTATAAATCTCTCTATAATTAAGAAAACAAAATTTAAAATTCCCCATATTACAAATGTCCATTCTGCTCCATGCCATATTCCAGTAAATAACCATACTATAAACATATTTCTAATCATAATATCTTTATTTGCCACTCTAGAACCTCCAAGCGGAAAATAGATATAACTCTTAAACCACATTCCTAAAGAAATATGCCACCTTCTCCAAAATTCAGTAATTGATTTTGATATATATGGATAATTAAAGTTTTCTTCAAATTTAAATCCAAACATAAGACCTAGACCTATAGCCATATCTGAGTAAGCAGAAAAGTCAAAGAATATTTGTAGGGTATAAGCTATGGAACCAAGCCATGCAAGTGATGTAGCTATTTCTCCTTGACTATTCATGGTATAAATATAGTCTGCTACTATAGCCATATTATTTGAAATTAATACTTTTTTACCTAGACCTGTTATAAACCTACAAGTCCCAATGGAAAACTTGTTCCAAGTTTCTTTTCTATTATGAATTTGTTCTGCTACACTTTCATATCTAACTATAGGCCCTGCTATTAATTGTGGAAAAAAAGCTATATAAAGCCCCACATAAAAAGGATTCTTTTGAACATCTCCATGTCTACGATAAACATCTATAACGTAAGACATCCCTTGAAATGTGAAGAATGAAATTCCTATAGGTAAAACAATACTAGGTATAGTCAACTCAGTATTAATAAGTTCACTAATATTTCTTAGCGCAAAAGCTAGGTATTTAAATATAAATAAAACACCTATATTATATACACACATTAAAACTAAAAAAACTTTTACTTTTATTTTACTTTCCCTATATCTATCTACTAGTAAACCAAATATGTAATTCACTATTATAGAAGCTACCATAATAACAACAAATTTCGGTTCTCCCCAAGCATAAAAAAATAGACTAACAACAAGCAATATCATATTTTGTATAGTTCGATTAAATCTAAACATATAATACAATACTAAAGTTATTGGCAGGAAATAAAATAAAAAAATTAAGCTTGAAAATAACACACTCAAACCTCCTCTCTCTACTTAGTTTTTGAGCGTTTTTTCCAATACAAATATATTCCAAAACATATTATTACTAAAGATATAAATAAAATTTGAATAAATATTATAATATTGTTCATAAAGTTTATCTTTTTCATATCTTGTACTGTTGGTGATTGTTTAGGAGATACTAATGTATATGGAACACCATCTTTATCTTTTTGATTAATACTCCAAGACTGAGTCAATTTTATTTTCTTTCCAATTTTAAATTTCTCATCAACATTAACTTGTAAAATAATTTGTTCTGGTTTAGCTTTATTACTTAATGTTAATTTACCTGTTTGAGATATATTTACATTATCTTGTTTTTCAGTAAGAGAATACTTAATTTTTGAATTACTTTCAAGACCTAGCACCTCGTACTGACTTATACTTTGACCCAATACAGGTATTTGTACTTCTTCATCACCAATTATTTTAATGTTATGCAAAGATTCTAACTGCTCCTCAACCAATAAAGATAACTTTTTTATAGCAATAACATTATGTTCTTCATCAGATGGGATAAATGTAATCCCCCAACTGACAACATTTGATAGCATATTTGAATCCAGTAATATATTATCCTTATCATTTATAAAACTATTAAAATTCACATAGATTTTACCATCAAACTCTCCTGGCACTTCTATACATCCATCTTTTATTCTATCTGAATATATTATATTTTTATCTTCAAAAAATACTTCACTTCCTTCTTTTAACCTAAACTCAAGCATATTCTTACTTTGTATACTTAAATTTATTCTTTGAGAACTTTTGTTTTTATTTTGAATCTCAATATAAAAATTATGGTACATACTCCAATTTTCTTTTATATTTTGATAAATATATAAATAATGTTCCTTATCATTTTTAGAACTATCTGTTTCTATTTTTATACTTCTATCTTCATGTATAATCTTAGAACTTAGGTCATTATCTATCTTCTTAAAAGATAAATCTAATATTTTGTCACTCATTGCTGAACTTATAAAAGTAGCATTTATTAAAAAAACAAACACCAAAATAAGATATTTCACAGAACAAAAAAACACTTTTAAAGTCTTCATCTCATCTCTCCTAAATATATTCCATGGGTTCAAACTCATCATTACTCTGTTCTTTCTTTTTACTAGGTTCTGAAACAACAACTGTCTTATTTTGTAATATCCAATCCATCATTTCATTTCTTAAAAAGAAATTTTGCATTATACTGTCAATGTTATTTACTTTATATAAAATACCTCTTTCATCGGTTTTGCCCTCACATAAATCACATTCTAACACAATATTTTCATTAATTTCCAATGTTACTTCTTTAGGATAAATATTTTTATTCTCAAAATTTAATAATACATATTGATAATTAAAGTTTACCATTCTTAATTTGCCTATATTTTCCACATCCATATGAAAATTCATATTGATTCTTGGACTTCTTCGTGATAATGTTCTAGCTTTTTCAATACGTTTTTTTACATTAATTTGCAAG
The DNA here is from genome assembly GCF_001299635.1 of Clostridioides difficile. GTDB lineage: Bacteria > Bacillota > Clostridia > Peptostreptococcales > Peptostreptococcaceae > Clostridioides > Clostridioides difficile_A. The sequence goes on from NZ_JRHN01000044.1 coordinate 83,979, forward strand.
TCATCAAAGAAACCTAGTTGATTAGATATTGTCATTGGTAAAGTAGGTATTCTATCATGAACAATACACATCCAGTTATCTACTTCATTATCTTCAATATGTGTAATATAGGCTGCATATTTCCATTTTGAACTTACTTCTACAACATTAACAATCTTTGCTTTCATATTAGCTATATACGTCTCATTTCCTGATTTTTCTCTAAACTCTACTTCAAACTCTTTTTCTGGACAAATATATTCTGGCTTATCTAACAAAAATGCAAATCCATTTTCTGATATATCGATTGTCTTTGAAGAAAGTATATAAGAATTTTGCTTTAACTTAAATTCAATTTCAGCAACATAACGCTCAGACTTTCTTAATTGTTGTCTTCCTGATATAAATAAAGTAGCCATAACAAGATTGAAAAGATTTCCTATTAGCCAAAACAAGACGACTGAATATGTCATTGAACCTATTTTAAATATTGATATAAACATTTTTAAAATTCCTATTATAGATAACACTATATAAATAAAATACGGGATACCCTGTAAAAACTTATACATTTTATTTTCTTCTAACTTATTCTTATTTGTGACTGAAAATTTATTTTTGGATATTGCAAACGTTTCGAGTATCACTGATGGCATTAAAGACTGAAACATTATAGTTTCATATATATTGGTCCATCTAGTATTTCTTATGTTTTGAGAAAATATTTTAAGAGATAAACTACTTAGAATATACATAGGTAACCAAAATACCAATACTTGAAGTAGTGTACATTTTACTACAATCACATTAAATACAGAAAATAATATAGGTGCCATTATATATACAAATCGTTTTATACTTGCATACCAATAAGTAATTGAAGAAATATAACTTATTTTCTGCCAAAAACCTAAACCTCTCCTAAATAAAATATTTAGTCGTCTACCAGTTTGTATACACCCACGTGCCCATCTTTCACGTTGTTTAATAAGACTTTTTAAGTCAGTAGGAGATAGACCTGATGCATGTACTTCTGGAATAGCATAACATCTATACCCCTTGCTTTGAATTAATATACCTGTTGCAAAATCTTCTGTAATGGAATTAGTATAAAATCCATCAACTTCTTCTAAAGCTTCTCTTGAAATAACAGTATTACTACCACCATAAATTACAGAATTTGTTCTGTTTCTAGCCAACTGAATATCTCTATAAAAATAATCCTGCTCATTTGGAATTCTACCTTCAGAATGCAGATTAAATTGAAATAAATCTGGATTATAAAAGCTTTGTGGCGTTTGCACAAAACCAACTTTTTCATACTCCTCTTCTTTTCCATCTTTTTTAGCTTGCTCATTTTTCAAAAAGTATGGTATTGTAGCAATCAAGAAATCATGCATTGGTATCATATCTGCATCAAATGTAACAATCAAAGGAGAATTTGTATGTTTCATTGCATTATTTAAATTCCCAGCTTTTGCTCCTTCTCTTTCCGTTCTAGTTATATAATTAACCCCCATTTTTTCTGCTAGAATACGCATTTCTTCACGATTTCCATCATCACATATGTATATATGTACCTTTTTCTTATCTGGATATTGCATATGGATACATCCATTTATAGTTTTTCTCACTAAATCAACAGATTCGTTATATGTTGCAACGAATACATCCACATGTGTATAAAGCTCTTCACTTATAATTGGCTTTTCAGGACACTCAATATTTGACATACCATAATAATGGACAAACATTTCCATCATTCCTAGTATCTCTACAAAAAGAAGTATTATAGCGCATATTAATGCAAACATCCCCTCTTCTTTAGGCACTGTATAAAAAATTCTCCAAAAAATATATATGATATTAGTAATGATAGTTAAAGTTATAAGTATTTTCTTTGAATTTTTTTTCACAAAAATCATCTCTTTTCTATTAATGAATTTAACATATCTTTATCCCAAGTCCCTTCAGTTTGATTATATATTCCAAATCCAGAAGCAAGCTCCCAATAAGCCCATGAAAAATTTCTTTTTTCAGCCTCTTTTCTTACAGCTTTTACCCAAGCTTTTCTTGAAGCTTCTGGTGCTTCTTTTGTTATTCCAAATTCACCCAGAAAAACCTTTACTTTATTTTTATTTGCCCAATTTTCCACAATATCAAACCTTTTTCTTATATACTCCATTTGTTCATCGGTTCCTTCCCAAGTAATATTGCTCAAGTGTTCAAAGCCCTTGTGGTATATATTTCCTTGGAATGCAAAATCATTTGGCTCATAATAGTGAAAAGAAACTACTATATTAGAATCTTTAGGAATATTTAATTCATTTAAATAATCAATTTGATAGAAATTGTATGGTCCAACTATAATGGTTCTTTTAGGGTTAGTTTTTCTAATTATATTTACTGCTTCTTTAATGTATTCATTTAATAACTGTGAAGATAGGTTTTCTTTAGGCTCATTTAACAATTCAAATACCAATCTTTTATCGTATCTTTGGTATCTATTAGCTATCTGTTGCCATATTTTTAAAAACTTATCTTTATTAACTTCTGGTTCTTTCATAATTTCCTCAAAATGATGCAAATCCAACACAACTATTAAATCTTTATCCAACGCATAGTTTATATATCCATCAATTTTCTTAAAAAATTCCTCATCAATTTTAAAATCTTTAGAAGTTGATGTATAATCAGAAAACCTTACAGGTATACGTACTGTATCAAAACCTGCATTTTTTATATCATCAAAAAATTTATTTGACATTTTTACATCCCAAGGAAAATCTTTGGGTGATTCTAGTGCATTACCTATATTTATGCCTCGTTGCATCGTGACTGTATCACTATTTCCTCTTATTATAAAATAAAACCAAACAAACACTATACTTAAAAAACATATTATAATAACACCTATTCTTTTTATCTTACTCTCCCCCTAACAATATTATTTTCTACATAATATTATGCAATCTTTATTATAACAAATTAAATTGCATCATGTTATATATAATTATTCTCATTTATAAACTTTACATTGATTATAATTTAAAAATACTTGATACATCTAAAAAAAGGCAGTATATTACTAAATAGTTTTAACTACTTAGTAATACACTGCCTTTTATTTTTTTACAATTTATCTAATAAATCTAACACTTGTTTTTTAACTTTATCATATCCAAAATTATCAAGTGAATATCCTAGTTCTATGTTTCCAAAACCTTTAATCTCAGCATTTTCTTTTTTATTTAATAATTCTTGCATAAGTTCAACTTCTATATATTCTCTTCCCTTTTCTTTTTCCAACATAGTAAATAATTCAAAATCTTGTATTCCAAATCTTAAATTCTCCATTCTAACACTTCTAACTGGCTTTAAATCTTTTCCAGGATAAACAAAGAACATATCTCCAGCCTTCCAAATAGGGAATTTGTAACTTGCATCCCTCCAAGGGTCTTCCGTCCATAAATTGTAATCCCATCTTAAAAATCCATCAAGACCAAAATAATAAGTATACCATCCTATTATTCTATTTTCCACAAAAGGAGAACTTATAAAACTATTTGGCTTCTCTGGAAAACAGCATACAAACCAAGTTAATATTCCACCCTTATCATTAACCTTTTTCTTTAACTTGTCTATATCTTTGTAATTTTGAATAGTAAGTTTTAAGTTTATTGACATATCATCAACTTCATCTTTAGCTCTATCTAAGAAATTTTGGTCATGTGTTGCTGATTTGTACTTAACTTTATATTCATCTACAGTAGAGTTTATAAACTTGATACACTCTTTTACTACTTCTGGATTATTTGGTTCATCAGCTATCACTCTAACTCTATCCCATAACCCACATTCTATTAAGTGATTTAAAACTAATCCTATATATTCTTTTAAATCTCCTGTATTATTTATAAACTTAAATACCTTATCATTTTCATCATAATATCTTACTCTTATTGGGTCTTTATAGCCTTCTATAGGGTTTCCAAATTCACCAGCACACCAATTGCCCAACAAACCAAATAAATCTATTTCCTGAGCCATTTTATGCTTATTAGCTATATTTATATACCTGTCCATACTTTCAAAATTACATTTAATCTTTCCATCTATACCTTTTGAAACACTCACCATATTGTATTCATATAAGTTTGATGGATTTTTATAAACTTTATAACAACTTTGCCCTGCCCATGGATAATCAGAAACTATCACAGTTGCAACTTTTTCCCCTAAAGAAGCTAGTTCTTTTAAATAGTTATCAATTATTTCAAAATGGACATCAGACCATAATTCAACTTTATACATTCTGGCTAAACAACTTGGATGTTGCCATAAATCCAAAAAGAATCTGCTTTCATCTAAAGATTTTAATACAACATTTTTTACTTCCACAGGTACATCAATAGTACAAACTTTTTCTTCATCTTCATATCCAAAGCTTTTGAATACATCAATACCTATATTAAAGTTATCTTCTGTAAAGTCCTCAGGTACTTGACCTTCAATCCAAAACATTTGAGGTAAATGTTGTTCTACTAATACATCTTTATCTCTCAAAATAGCATCATTTACAAATGCCTTTGTATCATCTTGAACATATCCCATTACATTGATACTAAAATCATTTTCTAATTCATTAGGTACATTTAACTTAAGTCTTACTCTATTTCCAAGACCTTTCCATGATATAGTACTACTTCCATCAATTGTACAATTAAATTCTTCCGTCGCTTTTAGCATAATTTGAAAAGCAAACTTCTCCCCCTTAGCTACTACAATATCTAAATCTTTAGGTTCCCAAGTCTCAGCTTCTATAACTGAATATTTATTGTGTTTAAATGTACAATCCTTCAATACATATGAAATCTCCATATTTTAAACTCCTCCACATCTACATAATTCTATTTTATATTTTAAATTAAAGTATCTAACCCTTTATTCCTGACAGAGATACACCTTCTACAAATTTACTCTGTAAAATCAAATAGAAAATAAATGGAGGTAAAAATGTTATTGTTGCACCTGCCATCATTTGTCCATAGTTTGTTATCTGGAATGTCTTAAGAGTTGATAATCCAACTGTTAATGTTCTCATTGTATCTTTAGTTGTGGCTATAAGAGGCCACATAAATTCATTCCATGCTCCCATAAAAGTAAATATTGCTAATGTAATTAATGCTGGTTTAATTAGAGGAAGCACTATTTGTATTAAAATCCTAAGGTCCGAACAACCATCTATTTTTGCTGACTCTAATAGCTCTTTTGGTACTCCTAAAATAGCTTGTCTCATTATAAATACACCAAATGCAGTTGGTATTGGCATAATAAGTGCAAGGTAACTGTTTATCCAGCCTAAATGTTTCATTATTATATAAAGTGGTATCATTGTAACTTGAGATGGTATAATTAAAGTCATTATCATAAATAAAAATAACTTATCACTACCTTTAAAATCCATCTTTGCAAAAGAATATCCTGCTAGTGTACTAAATACTAAGTTTAATATTACACCTGAAAAAGATACTATCGCTGTATTTAAAAAGTATTGTGTAAATCCTTTCTTAGTAAATATATCTATATAATTTTGTAGTGTCACTGTTGAAAAAGATATATCTAAATTATATGAATTATATGTTACCTTTAAAGATATTATCAACATATATATAAAAGGTACCAAGCTTACACATGCTATAAATAATAACAAACCGTCACTCAATAATCTTCTTGTCGCTTTCATTTTGTACCTACCTTTCTAAATATCTGAACTATCTCGTCTTACAAATTTATTCTGCAAAATTGAGACTACAGCTATCAACAAGAATAATACATTTGCTACAGTCATTGCATATCCAGAATTAAAATTTTTAAAGTTCAAGTTAAAAGCATGCATAACTATACTCATAGTAGATATCCCTGGTCCTCCACCAGTCACAGTATAGATTAAGTCAAATACCTGTAGTGACCATATAGTTCCTAAAAACACAACCATTATTGTTGTTGGCTTCAATAAAGGAACTGTTATTTTCATAAATTCTTGAAGTTTTGTAGCTCCATCAACCTTTGCCACTTCATAACAATGTTTTGGTAAATTCATTATTCCCGAAATGTAAATCACCATAAAATACCCTATATTTTTCCACATAGATATAAACATAAGTGTAGGTAGTGCGGTCTTACTGTCTCCTAAAAGTTTGGAAGACTCTATGCCAAAAACACCTAATACTTGATATACAATTGAACCTTCACCATTTAATAAAGCTCTCCATACCATACCTATCAAAACCATAGATGATAATACTGGTATAAATATTGCACCTTTAGCAAATGAAGCTATTTTACTATTTCCCTTCCCAGTAATCCAAACCGCCAAAACCAATGATAAAATAGTCTGACATGGTACTACAACAATAGTAAATTTAATTGTATTTATAATAGATACTTTTAGTGTTTCATCTGTAAACAACTTTTTATAGTTTTCTAAACCTATAAATGTAGCTGGACTAATAATGTTATACTTTGTAAAGCTAAAATATATTGACATTATTATTGGTATCACATAAAATGCCACTAAAATTATACCTAATGGCAATATATAGATATATGGTTTAATATTCAATCTTATTCTTTTCTTTTTTGAATTTCCTTCAAAATCTCTAACTAAGTTTTCCATTTTATCCTCTCCAATATAAATATTAGCATTGTACTATGATACAATGCTAATTTTAATCTGCAAGATACTATAAAACGTCTTACAGCTGTAAACTTTTATTGTGCTAATAAATCATTTGAATATTTTGCAGCATCATCCAATGCTTGTTTTGGAGTTTTATCTCCTGAAATCATTGTTTGAAGTTCTTTCCATAAATATTCATATATTTCAACACCATGAGGACCTACAACTAATGGTCTATATATATCTTTGTCATTTTCAACCATTTCTTTAAATCTTTCATCACCTTGATATGGTTCACCTTTTGTTATTGGTGCTCTTGGTATTGCTTTATGGAATTCTGTCATCGATTCAACACTTAACATATGTTGTATTAGTTTGTATGCAAGTTCTTTGTTTTTTGCTGATGACATTAGAGATAAATGGTCTACTGCTCCAAAAGTCGCTGCTTTCTTATCTTCTAATCCAGTTACAAATCCCCAGTTTAAGTCTGGGAATGATTTATCAAATACACTTGTTGCAGCAGAAGATAGCATTACTGTAAATGCTGCTTTTCCTGGACCAAATACACTTTCTATTATTTCATTACTATCTTTAGATAAAGAATCTTCAGGTACATATGCTTGTAATTCTTTTAAGAAATTTGCTGCATCTAAACCATTTTTATTATTAAACTTAACTGATTTTAAATCATCATTATATATATCCCCACCAGCTTGCCACAAGTAAGGGTACCAGTTCCAATTTAAGTTACCAAAAGTTTTAGCTCCCCATCCTTGAGCCAATCCCCATTGGTCTATCTTTCCATCACCATCAGTATCTTGTGTTGCTTTTTTACAGATTCTTTTAAAATCTTCCCATGTTTTAGGAGGTTTTTCTCCTATTTTTTCTAAGATATCTTTGTTATAGTACAGTACACCTGGATTTGCTGCTTGGAATGGCATTCCATACATTCCACCCATCATTTCAGATGTCTTTATATAAATAGATTGTTCTTTGTCTTCTTTAGTTGCGTAGTTAGTTAAATCTTCTACTGCGCCACTTTGTATAAATTGTGGATACATTTCTGCATACATATATCCCACATCCGGACCTTCATCAGCACTTATAGCTGTTGCAAATTTTTCAGAATAATTGTCCCAAGGAATTATCTGTAAATCTACTTCGCAGTTATTTTTTTCCTCAAATTTATCTAAAATAGGGTCCCAAACTTCCTTCATATTATCTTCTACTGGTGGCATCCAAAGAACTAACTTTTCTTTTTCTCCATCCTTTTTTGAATCTTTTCCATTCCCGCTTGAACACCCTGTTATAAGAGTTGTAGTCATAATTGCCACCATAGCTAGTGAACATAATTTTTTCAACATACCCAATTTTATTCCCTCCATCTTATTTTATTTTTCATTATAATTCTACATATTTTATTCCATTTAAAATATTATCAAAGCGTGTATTTATTGTCTAATCAGTTTTTTCTATGCACTTTTTTTTATTATAGTTTTTTTCTATGACAACGTTTCCCAAAATGAGCTTTTTAGTTCATGAGGACTCTTTCTTGTATAAAATCAAATATATTTTCATCATTTCAACAATTAAAAAGAGGCTTATCTCTATTTTGAGATATCCTCTTTATTTTATACTACTTATTTATATTGTTATAATACGTTAGAATTTATTAAAACATATCCTTCACCTTAATATTCGTAGTGAATTACATTTTTATACTCTTCAAAAATCTTCTTATTTAATTCATCTCCACCATCTATATTTGCACTATAAAAAATTGGTGGATTCTTTAATCCTCTATTAACTAGTTCTTGAGTAATTTGAGCTATAATAGAATTCATAACAGTAGTTGCAATTACAGTAGAAGTTGGGCTAACTTTTTGATTTAGACCATCTATTTCTACACAAGCATCTCCCTTTTGACCATGATTATCTATTACCAAATCACATACTTCATAAAGATTTTTCCCTAAAGAATGTCTTGATGATACACTCTTTGAGTAACTTAAATTGGTTATGCATATTACTATTGCATTTCTTTTTTTAGCCTCTATAGCAAATTCTATACTTACTGGATTTCTACCAGATACTGAGTGAATTATAACTACATCTCCTTCTTTAATTGGAGTCTTATCAGCTAAGGCTGAACCATATCCTTCTAACCTTTCCATCTTGCTAGTGTGGGTTATAGGTGCTGTATCTAACATCAAAGATTTCGCAAATACTGGATTTATAAGAACACAACCACCTGCTCTGTAGAATAATTCTTCTGTTAGTATTCCTGCATGTGAAGCTCCAAAAGAAAATATTGCTTTCTTGTTTTCTATTGCTTGAACAAGGATTTCCACTGCTCTTTCCATATTGGCTTTTTCTTCATTTTCTATTATATCGATTAATCTCTTTATCTCACTTATGTATTTAAATTCCATGTCTATAATACTCCTCCAAATAATGACCCCATAAATTTACTGATTATGCCAAATAAAGAAAGGTCATTACCACCAAATATTAGTATCCAGTTTTGAATAGTACCTGAGTAAATTACAGCAGATACTCCTACTAAAGCTACCATAAATATTGCAGCTACAGCTGTACCTATTATAGCTCCACGTATGCCTCCTTGTGATTCTCCTATTACGGCTGCTGCTCCACACTCAAAGAATGAAGTTATAACAAGTGGTATAAGTAACATATTAAATACATTAAAGTAGTTACATATTAAAATCATAGCTGTAGATGTTAACATGGCAACTAAAAATCCTATTAATACAGCATTTGGCTTATAATTAAATAATATTGGACAGTCAAAAGCTGGTAGCGCATTTGGCACAACTTTTTCTGATATACCTTGGAATGCAGGCATTATTTGATTTATTAACATTCTTACACCATGAAGCATTATTATAAGACCTGCCCCAAAAGAAAGACCTTGTTTTATTGCATATGTTCCAATAAATTCATTAGCATCTTTAAACGCATCTGGTATCACTATTCCAACAACTATAAACATTAGAAATACTGCCATTCCTCCACTTATAGATATTTCTCTAAAGAATGATATACTTTGAGGTATGTTTATATCTTCTGTAGACTTTTCTTTATTTCCTACTAACTTAGCAACAAATCCTGATATAAGCGCTAGACAACCTGATGGATGTCCTAGTGTAAATGACTCGTCTCCAATAACATCAAATACATACTTTCTTAATAACCAAGGCATTATTGACCAGTAAAGTGCTGATAATACTGCTGCAAAGGCTATTAATACTCCACCACTTAATCCCGCTTCAACTCCTGATGCTACAAATATAAATGGGAACCAGTAAAGCATGTGACCTGTTAAAAAAATAGTCTTAATAGGTGTAAACCTCGCTATCATTAAATGAAGAGCCAGACCTACAAACATGGCTAAACCTATAATCCCCCCATAACTTGCAGTAAAAGTGACATCACTTAAACCTTTTGTTACTGCACCACCACTTATACTCTGGAAAGCTCCATTAATTGGTGCTATTGAACTGACTAACATGCCTGTTCCAGTCTCCATGATTATGATTCCGAAAGCTGCAAGTAATGCCCCCTTTATGACATCTGATGCTTTCTTTTTCTGCAATATAAGACCAAATGCTGCTATTAATCCAATTAGCATAGATGGATTACGTAAAATATTATTTGAAATAAAATCAAGCATTATATTTTTTTAGTGATAGGTCAACTATTTAAGTTTTGTACCACTAAATTCCTCCTCTCCCTCTTACTATTTTCAGTTTTAGTAATCTTTTATTCTATTTTACTTATCTTAAATTTATTTTTAAAAATTTATACTATTTCTTATCATTTAAAAAAGTTTGAACAACTTCTTTAACTTCTGATAAATCCATATACTTCTTAACTGGATATACTGGCACATTGCAAGTTCCTTTTAATTCATTTAATAATTCTTGACTTGTAAATATACAGTCACAATCTGTTCCTCTAGCTGAGTTTATATCTGTATTTTCTACTTCACCTTCTATATCTAACTGCTTTAAAACTTTTTGTATTGTCATTTTTAACACCATTGATGAACCTACACCAAATCCGCATACTGCTAATATCTTCATTTTTCAGTCCTCCTAATTTTGTTTATTTATAAGCTCTAGTATTGAACTTTTATTGCTATTAATTATTAACTTTATATTTTCTTCTTCATACATCATCTCTGATAGTGATGCTAATGCTCTAATGTGAGTAGTATTATCTATAGCAGCCAGTACCATGAATATGTTTACTGGCTTTCCTAATAAGTCAACTTCTTCTTCTACTATAAGTAAAGACATCGCTAGCTTGTTTACTCCCTCTTTAGAACTTGCATGTGGTAGAGCAAATCTGTCAGCTAAAACAATATAAGGTCCATATTTTTCAACTGATTTTATCATATTCTCTACATATAACTCTTCTATAGAATTATCTTCTAATAAGGGTTCTGAGGCTATTTTTATTGCCTCTTTCCAATCTTTAACACTACTTACTATGTTAACTCTTTCTTCATTAATTAATTCCTTTAACATTGGTTGATACATCTCTCCTTCATCTATCTTGTGTATTATGTTTAATAAATCAGACTTTAGTGCTTCTTCATTATTAATAACTCCATTTTTTCTTATAACTTGCATTATTAGTTCAAGATTGAAATATTTATCATTTTCCTTTACACTTATGAGTTTATTCATAAGTAATTGAATATCTGATGCTGTTAAAAGAGGATTTACAACTATTACATTACTTACATCTTGTATATCGATAGTCGTAATTATGTAATCGTAGTATACTTTTACTTCTTTCAGTTGCTTAATAGACACTATCCCCACTATTTCTATAGTTGGTATATATTTGTATAGCTGTATTTCCAAGCTTTTCGATACCATAAGACCATTAGGACAAACTAATAAAACTTTATTTCTTCTTAGACCATTATCTCTAGACCCTCTTAGGTATCCACCAAAATATGCTGCTATAAACCCTATTTCCTCTTCCCTTATACCCTCAAATATAGGAAACTCTTCTTCATTCTCTATAATTGATTTTATAATTTTATAAAGTGACTCATGTTTATACTTTGTTTCATCTAGCATGGGGTTGCTAATAGGGAACTTAAATCTTATTCTGTTGTAAGAAGAATGTAGATGTCTTAAAATGTTTTTCTTAAATTCATGCTTACTTTCTAATTTTATTGCTGTATTCACTTCAAACTTGTCTATAAGTTTATCTACATATTCTTCAACAACATCTCCCTTAATTTCACTATTTAAACTAGGTAGTGAACTTACATAAGTACATACATAAGCCTGTTCATTTTCATTTGCTTCTTCACATAGAAGGTCTTTACAATTATTAAAGTAACTAATTTTTTTAGCTTCATTTAGGTATTTATATGAGTATAATGTTTTCCCATCTCTTATCCTTTTATTTACAAATTCTGTAAACTTAGTTAGATTTAATAAAGAATAATCTGTAAGATTTATACATCCTTTTGTATCAAATTTAGTGACTTCCTCACTTATACAATTAATTTCTAGTACATTTTCTTGTGTAAGTAATAAAAATAGTTCTCTAATAGCATATTCATCACCTATAATTTTGTATTTTCCATTATATTCTAGTTTCAATCCCATTGTCTGAAGGTATTTTTTTACATCAGTTATTGTCTGCACTACTGTATTTTTTGAAAGTAACATTTCATTTGTTAGTTTTTCTATAGATATCTTTTCACCAAGTAATATTTTGTTTAATATAAAAGTTCTTCTATAGTCACTATCCAAAAACTTATCTTCTTCAGTTGAAATTATTTTTCTTGCATTAACTAAGTTACCTTCAAATGTAAATTTGTGTTTTACATTTTTTATATTACCATTTTTTCCTAGTTGTTCATTTATAGCTAAGATATCATAATAAATAGTTCTCTTTGATACATTAAACTTTTCTTGTAATTCTTGTGATGTTACATTATTATTTTTAATAATAAAACCTAATATTTTTTTAGCCCTTTCTTTCATACTACCTCCTTAATTTTATTATCTATATTTTCTATATATAATTCCATACCAAATAATTGCACATGATTTTATAATTTTGCACATTTTAACTCTAATCTAAAAGAATTTCTATAATAAAAAAGAGCTATCACAAATCATTTAAAATTATTTGTATGATAGCCCCACTTTATTCATTTAAAATTTACTTTTTAGGTCTAAGTTCATTCTTATCTCTTTTTACTTCTTCTAATATTTCCTTCAGATTATACTCAACACTAGAAAGCACATCTTCTGCATATTCAATTGACCCAATTCTTATCTCATTTGCTATTCTTTCAGCTCTCTCAACTATCTCCTTAGCTCTTTGGTCTGCTTGAACAACAGGTTCACTTGATTCTACATATGCTTTTACCACATCTTCAGAATTTTTCTTTAACTCTTCTATATTCTCATGATACTCTTGTTGTATTCTTTCAGCTTCTTTTTTTGCTTGTTCAACTATATTTGCAGCATCTTGCTTAGCTTGGCTTATTATTTTATTTCTTTCTCTATTAATCCATACTGCTTGTGTCACTTCCTCTGGTATCAAAGTTCTTATGTCGTTAATTATGGCTAAAACTTCGTCTTTATCTACCGTACATTTATGTGAGAAAGGAATCGTAGAGGCACTTCTGAATATCTCCTCTAATTGATCAAATAGTTCAATCATTTCTAAATCTATCTTCATATATCAATTACCCCCAGTAGTTTTTTTCTTTAATTCTTCCAAAACAATCTTTGGAACCAAATTTTTTATATCAGCATCAAAGAGCAAAACCTCTTTTATCAAAGATGAGCTTATAAATGAGTATTTTGTACAGCTTGGTAAAATTATAGTCTCTATATTTGGATTAAGTTCTCTATTCATATGAGCCATTTGAAGTTCATAATCAACATCAGCACCACTTCTCACACCTCTAACTAGCGCTCCAATCCCATTTTCCTGACAGTAATTTATTAATAAACCATCAAAAGTTACAACTTTTATATTATTTAAATGGCTTGTACTTTTTTCTATAAGCTTTACTCTCTCATCAAAGCTAAATAGACCTTTTTTATTAGGATTATTTAATACTCCTATTTGTAATTCGTCAAATAACTTAGAAGCCCTGCAAATAATATCTAAATGTCCATTAGTAATTGGGTCAAAGCTTCCTGCAAATATAGCTTTTCTAGGTTTATTTTCCATATTATGCCTCCATCTTATAAAAAGTTAATGTAGTATTTCCATATTTCTTATCTCTAGTTTTTTCTAATTTACATATTTTGTCTGGAAACAAATCATTAGTATCATGTTCTACAACTATTATTCCATCTTCATTCAACAGATTAGAATTATCAATTTTTTCAATAGCTTCTATAAACATATTTTTATAATATGGAGGGTCCATAAAAATTATGTCAAATTTACTATTTTGTGATTTAAGCTTGTCTACAGCAGTTTTAAAATCTAGGTTTAAAATAATGCTTTCATTTTCAACTCTTGCCTTTTTTATATTAGACTTAACAATATCTATGCTTTCCTTACTGATATCTACAAAAGTACATGCCTTGGCTCCTCTAGATAAACACTCTATTCCTAAAGAACCCGTCCCAGCAAATAAATCCAGAACTTCACTTTCCATTATATATGAATTTATTATATTAAATAGAGATTCTTTTACTCTATCTGTAGTTGGCCTTACATCTTCATTTTTTGGAGTATTTAGTTTTAATCCTCTCGCTTTTCCTGAAATTACTCTCAATATGACAATCTCCCTTCAGCACATTATTACATTAATAATATTTTAACATAATCTAAAATTAATTTAATGAAATTTCTTTCAATGTATCTTTAAATTTATCTATAATTTCTTTTTTAAGCGGCATATTTTCTTTCAATTGTAGATTATTATCTTCACCTAATATATATCTAGCTTCTTGTTGAGCTAACTTTAATATTTTTATATGTTTAAACAAGTTTGCTACTTTGAGTTCTGGAAGTCCATGTTGCCTTGTTCCAAAAAACTCGCCAGGCCCTCTTATTTCTAAATCCTTCTCTGAAATCTTAAAACCATCATTTGTCTCTTCCATTATAGCCATTCGCTGTCTGCATACTTCTGTTTTAGAATCATAAATTAGTACACAATACGATTTATGACTTCCTCTCCCAACTCGTCCTCTAAGCTGATGTAATTGTGCAAGTCCAAATCTCTCTGCATTTTCTATTATCATTAGTGTTGCATTTGGGACATTGACACCAACTTCTATAACTGTTGTTGATACTAAAATATCTATTTCTTTATTTTTAAAACGACCCATTACTTCGTCTTTTTCACTTGACTTCATTTTACCATGAAGCAATCCAAGCCTTAAATCTTGGAAATATTCAGCTCTTAATTCCTCTACAAGTTCAACAGCTGATTTAGCTTCTATGGCTTCACTTTCTTCTACCAAAGGACATACAATATATACCTGTCTGCCTGCTTCAACCTCTCTTCTTACAAGGTTATTATAGGCTCTATCTCTTTTATTATTTTCGATAGCAAGTGTTTCTATTGGTTGTCTCCCTGGTGGAAGTTCATCTATAATAGAAATATCTAAATCTCCATAAAGTATAAGTGCTAAAGTTCGAGGTATTGGTGTAGCTGTCATTACTAATATATCTGGATTTGCACCTTTCATTGAAAGCTTACTTCTTTGCATAACACCAAATCTATGTTGCTCATCTGTTATAACTAAACCAATATTGTTAAATTCAACCTTGTCTTCTATTAGTGCATGTGTTCCTATCAATATATCAATTTCATTATTTTTGATTTGTTCTAATACTGTATCCTTTTGTTTTTTTGTAAGGCTACCTATTAATAAGCCTACATTTATTCCAAAATCTTTCAGAGATTCAGTAAGAGAAATATAGTGTTGTCCTGCTAATATCTCTGTAGGTGCCATCAAAGCGCCTTGATATCCATTTAAAACGCAATTTGCAAGTGCCAAAAGGGCTACTACTGTCTTACCACTCCCTACGTCACCTTGAACTAACCTATTCATTATTTTATCCGAATCCATATCTTGTATAATTTCATCCAATGCTCGATTTTGAGCTTTAGTCAATTTAAATGGTAAAGAACTTATTATGTTTTTTAAATCTTTACTTATTTCAAATTTTATTCCATCTTCTTTATTTCTTCCACTTTTAAATACAAATAATCCAAGTTGTAGTATAAGTAATTCTTCAAATACAATTCTATATAAAGCTATTTTTAATGATTCTTTATTGCTTGGAGAATGTATATTTCTAACTGCAAAATCTATATTACATAGTCTATACTTCTCTATAATTCTCTTTGGCATATATTCTTGTATAATTAGTTCTTTATCTTCAAGTACTGTTCTAATTATACTCATAATTTCTTTATTTGTAACACCATATGTAAGCTGGTACACAGGCATAAATCTACACGTATTCTTAGGTGAATTAGTAAGATACTCTAACTCACATGATGTAAGCTCTAAATTATTAAATTTTTTCTTAACCTTACCAAAAACTAATATTGAATCACCTGGACGAAATGTATTTTTTATATAACTCTTGTTAAAAAACACCAATTTAGCTGAACCAGTCTCATCTTTCACATCAATTTTTGTCAATGTCATACCTTCTTTTGGACTAAACGTATTTATACTTGATATGACTGCTTTTATTGTAACTTTCTCATCATCCTCTAATTGTGCTATTTTCTTTAGATTATTTCTATCTTCAAACTGTCTTGGAAAATAATACAATAAGTCTTTTAAAGTAAATATTCCCAATTTATTCAGCTTATCAGCTTTTTTAGGTCCTATCCCCTTAACATATTGAACATCTTTATATAAATCCAACAAATATATCACCTACTACACAAAAATCCTGTACAACCAACTTTATAAAAGCTACTTGGTCATACAGGTTCTTATAATCATTATTCAACTGAAATTAAGTAATAATAAAGAGGTTGTCCTCCATAATATAATTCTACATCTACATCTTCAAACTTTTCTTCTAAAGAAGTACGTAGTTCATTTGCTTGAGATTCTGTAACATCTTCACCAAAGAATAATGTTATTATAGCAGTATCTTCATCAACCAACTTTTCAATAAGGTTTGATGTTACTTCATCCACATAATCTCCTGCTGATAATAAATTTCCTTCTGCAATTCCAATTATATTACCTTCTTTAACATCAATTTCATTCATTACTGTATCCCTAACAGCAAAAGTTACTTGACCTGATTTAACTGAGTTTAAAGCATCCATCATAGCTTCTTTATTCTCATCTTCACTTAACTCTCCATTAAATGTTACTAATGCAGCAAATCCTTGAGGTGTGTTTTTTGTAGGTATAACTATTATATTTTTCTCACTCAATTCTTTAGCTTGATTAGCAGCCATTATTATATTGCTGTTATTTGGGAAAATAAATATATTTTTAGCATTTATATTATTTATGGCATTCATAAAGTCTTCTGTGCTTGGATTCATGGTTTGACCACCTTCTATTATATGGTCAACTCCAAAGTCTTTAAATATATTTGCCAATCCTTCACCCATAGAAGTAGCTATAAACCCAAACTCTTTTTCTTCTTCTAAAGGTTCCTCTTCTTTTTCTTTCTTCTCTTCTACATCTAATAATGTATTTTCATGTTGTAACTTCATGTTTTCTATTTTTATAGTTAATAATTGACCATACTTTAGAGCTTCTTGAAGCACATTTCCTGGGTCATTAGTGTGTACATGTACCTTTATGACTCCATCGTCTCCAACTACTGCTAAGCTATCACCATAAGCCATCATTATATCTCTTATTTTAGTGTCTTCTACCTTAGAACTTTCTAGTATAAATTCTGTACAATAACAATATTTTATATCATCTGTACTAGTAGTACTCTTTGCAAAATCCATACTTGCTGAAGTATTAACATCCAAGTTAGCATTTTTTATTTCTATATCATTTCCCTTTATAGAAGCTAACATTCCTTCGTATATAAGTACAAGACCTTTTCCACCAGAGTCAACTACACCAGCATCTTTTAGATTTTTTAGAAGGTCTGGAGTTCTTTCTAATGAAGCATTAGATTCCTTTACAAGCATACTTAAAAACTTTACTATATCTTTTTCTTTTTTGGCAGCTTTTATTGCAAATTCGCCACTTTCTCTAACTACAGTAAGTATAGTTCCTTCAATTGGTTTTATGACAGCTTTATATGCTGTATCTGAACCATTTTTAAAAGCTTTTGCTAAATCATCTGTTGATAATTTACTTTTTCCTTCTATAGACTTAGCTATACCTCTTATTATTTGCGAAAGTATAACTCCTGAGTTTCCTCTAGCTCCCATTAAAGAACCTTTAGATAATGCCTTTCCTATGTCCGATATGTTATCAGTTTCCACTTTTGCTAATTCTTTTAAGGCATAAGATATAGTTAATGACATATTAGTCCCTGTATCTCCATCTGGTACAGGAAATACATTTAACTTGTCAACCAAATCTTTATTGTTTTGGAGATTGTTTGCACCTGAAATAAACATCTCTCTTAACCTTTTACCATCTATATACTGAATCATTTGTTTCCTCCTATGAAATTACTTAACTCTTATTCCTTGTACATTAATATCAATTCTAGTGACTCTTACGCCAGTCATTTTTTCAACTACATATTTTACTCTATCTATTATATTATTGGCAACAGTAGATATATTTGTACCATATTGTATTATAACATAAAGTTCTATTGCTATGGCATCTTCTTCAACTTCTTCAACTCTAACACCTTTAGTAGCGTTTTCGCCTTTTAATAACTCTACTATTCCTTTAGATTTATACGCTAAACCTACTAAACCATAACTTTCCATTGCAGCTCTATATATGACTTGAGCTATTACTTGATTATCTATTTCTATACTTCCATATTGATTCGTTACCTTTGCACTCATGGTTGACCCCCTTAAGCTTATTTTTATTAAAAATACTTCTTAATTTATTTTTTACTATTTTTACTTATTTATTATATAAAATTATAATCATATCATACTATAAATATGGTATAATTTAAACCTAGAAAAGTTTTTGGATAAAATTTCTTCTATAGTATATATATTCAAAGAAAAATAATAATTATTTTCCAAATATATTTACTTTATATAAAATTATATATATAATTTTATATGATAATAAGAAATTCTTCAATATGTGTAAGGCAAATATATATTTCTATTGCAAATTTTTGTTATTTATGATAATATAAATATGTTTTTAGTCTTTAAATAGTTATCATTTTAAGGAGGTGTGCGTAGATGGCAAAAGTATGTAGCGTATGTGGTAAAGGTAAGGTTTCTGGAAACCAAGTATCACACTCAAATAAACATAATAAAAGAACATGGTCAGCTAACTTAAGAAGCGTAAGAGCGATTATAGATGGAGCTCCTAAGAGAGTAAAAGTTTGTACTAGATGTTTACGTTCTGGTAAGATTGAAAGAGCTTAGTAACCACGTTTAAAAGCCTACTTCCGTAAGTAGGCTTTTTAATTTAATCATTTTTACTCTTTCTCATGAATTTTAAGACTATATTTGAAATCCATTTTGGTAACTTTATTGTTACTACTTTCATCAATACTCACCCCACACTTTATAGTTAAAATTATTTTAACAAAAAAATAATAATGCTCCACATCCAATAAGTATTAATGCGGTAAGTGCTGACCAAATCCAGCCAGGAAGCAACATAGACAAAATTACAGCCATTCCTGTTGCCAGACATAGTATTCCTAGCAATACCTTAGACTTGTTATTTCTCATGGAACACCTCCACATAGAACTTGTATCTATAAATATTTTCATATTCAAGTTTATGCGATAGTTTTCCATTTTAGACCAACAAACATAATATGTAATTTTAATTTTTTATACTAGAATTATTACTCTCCTCTGATATAGATTCTATCATATCTAAAATACCTCTTTTTCTGCTTAATCTTTCAGGTCCATTATATAAAACCACTGGTATAACTTTGGGAAGTTTAAAATTCTTGTCTTCTATTTCTTCAAGACTCTTTTTCATAATAAAGCTTTTCCAAATTTGCTCTCTATATGATTTTAACCTTGGTACAATATCAGTATCCATTTCTGTTTGAAACTCCAGTACTATATAATGTGATACCTTATGATTTTTAGAAAAAACCTTATATATTATATCAACTTCCTTTCCTTTATATTCACATATAAAAGATGTTTCTAACTCTATATTTTTAAGAGTTAATTCTTTTGCTATTGAGACACTTGTAAAATTTTGAATCAAACTTAAAAAACTTTCTTTATCTGAATACATTCTTATATACTCTTCTCGTTTTTCGTTGCTTCTTTTTAAATTCATACAGTTCCTCCTAGATTACAGACTCTCTATATTTCAATAAAGAAAATCTATAAATATTATTTTTTTAATTTTCACTAGTGAGTATTGACACTTGTGTGTAAAATATCCAGTAAAGATATTTTTTTATATTTTTATTAAAAGATATGAATTTTTATATTTTAATATATTGACATTGACGTTGCGTAAAAGTGTATATTTAATTTATAGGAGGTATTACTCATGGAATATACAGTTCAAAAATTAAGCAAAATAGCTGGTATAAGCACTAGAACACTTAGATACTATGATGAAATTGAACTTCTTAAACCACTTAAAATAAATTCGTCAGGTTATCGTATATATGGTCAAAATGAAGTTAATAAACTACAACAAATACTTTTTTATAGAGAGTTAGGCATTAGCTTAGAAAATATAAAGAATATTATAAATTCACCAACTTTTGACAGTCTAAATGCATTAAAAGAACATCACAACAAGTTACTAGCTAAAAGAAAACAAATTGACTTGTTAATAGAAAATGTAAATAAAACTATAGCTTTAAGGGAGGGAAAATACAATATGACAGATATAGAAAAATTTGAAGGTTTTAAAGAAAAAATGATTGATGAAAATGAAAAAAATTATGGAACTGAAATTAGAGAAAAATATGGTAAGGATGCAGTAGATGCATCAAATAAAAAATTTAAAAATATGTCTAAACAAGATTATGAAGATTGGCAAAACTTAAGTATTGAAATAATTGCTAAACTCAAGAAAGCTTTTAAAACTGGTGATGCTTCTAATGAACTTTCTCAGGAAGTTGCAAGATTACATCATAAGTGGTTGAGTTACACTTGGAATACATATTCTAAGGAAGCTCATGCCTCTTTAGCGCAGATGTATGTATATGATGAACGCTTTACATCATACTATGATAAAGAACAGCCTGGGCTAGCAAAGTTTTTGAGAGATGCTATAGTAATATATACAAGAGATAATTAGTAAGTCACTCAATTCTACAGACCAAAAATGGTGAATCCTATATATTAGGATTCACCGTTTTTATTTTAACAAATTGTAATTATATTTTAATATTGTACTTATAAAAATTTACTTTAGTTTTTATTAAAAGTAATTGTAACTTTAAATAAATCACCATCCACACTTATATTCATCTTTCCACCCTGCAACTCTACAAAACTTTTTGCTATTGCTAGACCAAGTCCAGAGCCTTCTGTATTACGTGACTTATCCCCTCTTACAAATCTCTCCATTATATCATCTACACTAAAATCAATCTCAGTTGCAGACATATTCTTAAGCATAACAGTTACTTTATTATCTGTTTCTAAAATATCAATATACACTCTTGAGCTTGGCATTGCATACTTACTTATATTCATTATAAGATTTTCAAATACTCTAAATGTACGCTGACTATCCAGTGGTAATATTATCTTTTCACTAGAAAAATTATTTTTTAATATTAGAGATGAATCTGTAATTTTGTCATCTAATTCTAAAAGTGTCTGTTTCATTAGAGATACAATATCCACATTTACTATATTCAAATGTACATCTCCACTATTTACCTTACTTACTTCAAACAAATCTTCTATTAAATGTTGTAATCTTTGTGATTTTCTATCCAATGTATCAATGTACAATCTACGATTTTCTTCTGTTATATTTTCATCTTTTAATAAATCTATATAAGTGATTATAGATGTTAAAGGTGTTTTTAAGTCATGTGATACATTTGATATAAGCTCTGTTTTCATCTTTTGACTCTTAACTTCTTCATCAACAGCTTTTTTAAACCCAGTTTGAATATTTCCTAGTTCATCTTTTATAGGATTAAAAAATCCTAAATCTTTTTCCATATTTACTTCTAAGTTTCCATCTGAAATTTTCTTCGTAACATCTAAAAGTTGATTATATTCACATACTGTCTTTTTAGAATAATCAGATAGTACTTTAAATAAAACTATTGAGTAAATTATTGCTAGTATTATCCCAAAGAACCACATACTACACATTATAACTATAATTAATAAGTTTACTCCAAGAATTATAACTATAGTTTTATTTGGTTTTTCTTTCAAATCTATTGTTCTAATTTGATTAATAGCTTTTTTTCCTACTTTTTTAAACCATACAAGGAACATTCCTGTTATAGTACTCTTTACAAAATACTCTCTTATTCCAACATTTAAAATATATTTTAAAAGTGTTATAAATACAAATATTATTGAGAATATTACAAACCAATAAGTTAGATTCATCAAGCTTACCAATATACTTGCCATTTTAGCACTTATATCATTATTTATTAGATACTCTACATAATTTCCATTCAAGGTACCACTTATTATCCCAGTTGGATATAAGTCTACAATCCCCTGTACAATAACAATAGCAATAAAAAGTATCTCTAATGGTATTTTTGATAATGTATCAAATCCCATTAATTCCTTAGATTTTCTATATGGGAATGCCAAAGCTACAATCACGACTATAGCTAATATAATTTTTAAAATCATTCCAGAAATTTTATAATAAGAATTATTTTCTACATTGTTTATATATGCACTTATATTATCACTGTTATAAATACTTCCATAACCATACTCTGTACTATCATCTTTGCTTATTACTTTAGGCACAGCATATACTACTGTTACATTTTTTATTGGTGTTAGTTTATATGAAATTGAATTTCCACCTAAATTGGTATTCATTAAATCTTCTCTTGCTTTAGATAGCAACATTTGGTTAATAACTTTTTGATTTACTCCATAAGAATCTACAACATTTACTTTTCCATCTTTATCAAAATTCATTGCAACATAAAATCTATAATTATCCTTTATATCCTTAAGCTTACTTTGTCTCTCTTCATTGCTCATTGTTGTATTTTTTGCCTGACTTTCATCAGAATTTTCTCCTGAACTATCATTCTTTGTTGTATCAAGAGCCCTTAATTCTTTATCTTCATTGAAAAGTTCGAAATTTTTTTCTTTATCAATCAAATAATATTTTAAATTTTTTCCTGAATTATTAATAAAAGACTCCCAACTTTCAAAGTTTTCATTAAAATCTGCATTAATACTCTCATCTGTATAATAGCTTTCTGAACCATCATATAAGTTTTTTTCTTTACTTACATTTTTTATATAGTTTATAGTCTCTTCATTTATAAAAAGCTTTGATGGTTGTATCATTTTACCTTCTTGATCTTCTTTCATATTATGATATAAAACATAACTACCTTTATATATATCATCTACAAAACCTTCTTGTTCAAATGGATTCTTAGCTCCACCTTTAGCACCTGCTTGTATAGTAGAATATTGACTAATCATACCTAATGATGCTGATAACATGAGTATAAAAACTATAACAGTAACTATATATTTATCTTTAAATTTTTTCAATTTTGTATCCAACACCCCACACCACCTTCAAATATTTTGGATTTTTTGGGTCTATCTCTATTTTTTCCCTTATATTCCTAACATGTACCATGACTGTATCTGTATTTACAGCATTCTCATTCCAAACTCTTTCATATATTTCATCAGCAGAAAAAACTCTTCCTGCATTTCTCATAAGTAAACTTAGTATTTTAAATTCTATAGGAGTTGTTTTTATATATTTTCCATCAATACTAACTTCTTTCGTGTTTTCATTTAATTCTAATCCACCTATTACAAATACACTGTCACTAGTTTCTACACTTTGCTCTTTATCTCCAATCATTTTTAGGTACTTAGTATATCTTCTAAGTTGTGAATTAACTCTAGCCAATAACTCTAATGGTTTAAAAGGCTTTGTCACATAATCATCTGCTCCTATGTTAAGTCCCATTATTTTATCAACTTCCTCTGATTTTGCAGATAACATTATTACTGGGAAATTATGATTTTCTCTAAGTTTCATTGTAAGTGTTATTCCATCCATTTTAGGCATCATTATATCAATTATAGCTAAATGTATTTCTTGGTCTTCTATAACTTTAAGCCCTTCCACTCCATTGTACCCCTTAAAAACATTATATCCTTGATTTAATAGATATATTTCTATAGCATCTGCTATTTCCTTCTCATCTTCTACCACCAAAATATTATATGAATTCATTTTAATCTCCTTTTATTAATTAGTTTGAAAGTTTTCTTTACATCTATGATTATACAATATGATAGAAGTTTTTCCATTTTTTTATAGATTCATATCTTTTGATTTCAGTTATTTGAACTTAATTCCCATTTTAAAAACCTCCCTCTAGCACAATTTAGTATTGTTTTATTTTGTTTATATACTTAATATTAAAGTTAAAAACTAAAGATATTATACATACTTTTCTAAAGATTTTCTAAAGATTTAAAGACGTTCAACATTAATATACACAAAAAAAGTAGCTCTTATTGTATTAATCAAATCAATGATTTGAAATATAATATCAATAAAATCTACTTTTTAACTTTTAACATACTTATTTTTATTTTAATTTATTTTTATAAAAATCATTATTTTTACTTTATAAATGTACATATTTCTTCTACTGGCTTTTTAGATGGACTCTTTAGGTTGTCTTCTGGTACTCCAAGAGCTAACATTGCGCCTAAAAAATACTCTCCCTTTTCAAATCCAGTTTCTGCTTCTAAAATGGCTTCTATCTCATCTGCTGCATAGTTTTGACTTGTCAACCAACAAGAGCCATACCCTAATTCAATTGCTGATAATGTAAAGTTTTCAATTGCAGCACCTAAACTTTGCATACCTGGATTTCTTATAAATAACTTATCTATAGTCTCTTTAGGTGCATCTATAAGCTCTAATTCATAATACCCTGATGGATTATATACTTTTGTAAAAACTAATACTAAAACTGGAGCTTTTAAGTAGAATAATGTAAAGTTTGGTACAAACTTTCTAAATCTATTAGCTTTTTCTACTGATACTTTATCCATTTCTACAAGTATTTCTTGTTGTTTTTTAGTTATTACATCTGCGATTTTTTCCATTAAATCACGTCTCTTTATAACTACAAAATGCCAGTTTTGAATATTTTTCCCTGATGGAGCTGCTCCAGCTGCTTTTATCATTTTTAAAATATCTTCATCTGAAACATCTTCATTTTTAAATTTTCTTACACTTTGTCTTTTAAAAATAGTATCTTGTAATTCCATTTTTAAATCCCCCCATAACTTTTTTATTATATTAATATAATCTTTAAACTCACCTTATTTTAATATATCATGTTCTAATAAATCTTTAAATGAGTCTATAGAATATTCATATCCATCCACATTTCCAAATCCATATTTTGCATATATAAAAGGTATATTCACGAACTTAGCACTATTTGCATCACCTTGAGTGTCTCCAATATAAATTGGATTACTTAATTTATTTCTATCGATTATAAGCTTATTATTCTCACCTTTATGCAAACCAGTATTTCCAGGACATTCAAAATCTATAAAATACTGTTCTAATTTATGTGCTTTTAAAAAAGATTCTATATATCCAGCCTGACAATTACTTACTATGAATAATTTATATTTTTGAGATAACAACTTCAGAGTATCTTCTATATCGTCAAATAACTTAGCTCCATTTTCAGATAAATAGTCACATTCTTTTAAAGAACATTCATTCAATAAATTCTTTCTTTCTTCTTCATTTAGATTTGGAAATAAACGATTAGCTATTTCATCAAAAGAAAGACCCATAACACTTCTAAACAACTCTCTTGTGACATTTAAGTCTATATCTTCATGTTTATTTAAAACATCCTGCCAGACCTTGCATACTTCTTCAGTTGAATCCCATAATGTTCCATCTAAATCAAAAATAATACTATCTACCACAAAAAAATCCCCCTTATGTCCAAAATTTATCATATATTTATAATTATATACTAAAAAACAGATACAATCATAAATATATTTTACTTGATTGTATCTGCTTTGTAATATAAAATCAATTGTCAAAATCGATTTTTATAAATTTCTAACTACAAGTGCACACCCTTGCTCTATTTTAATTCTGCAAGAATCACTTAGCATAACATTTGACATTCCAATAGGCACAGAGTATTTCATATAATAGTTATCTAGAGGATATTCTAAACCAGTAAGTGTTACCCCTTTAGCATCTCCTTTTATAGCTATTACAGAAATAGTGTCACCTACATTGCCATATAAGGTAATTTCCTCATTCATAACTATATACATTTCTTCTTTATCTGATAGTATTCTAGAATATATACCATCTTCTTTTAGATAGTATAATAGATTTACATTGGTAATTGTATGGTCAATCCTTCCACCTAAAGCTCCAAAAAAATCAATATGATTTGCTTTAAGAGTCTTAGCTAAAAAAAGACAAAGCTCTGTATCAGTCTCATCTTTCTTAGATGGAAATTTTTCAAATTTAACACCTTTGTTTCTATAGAAATCTACCTTTTCTTCTTCCACTGAATCTAAATCGCCTAATATATAATCTGGCATGATTTTCATTTTGTAGGCATGATTTGCCCCTCCATCTGCACATATTATATAGTCATAACATTCTTTAGTTATAATATCTCTTGTAATTTCGTAATCTTCAATTTCTCCATTTAAAATAATACATATTTTCATTATTAAATTTAAACCAATTCTTCAAGAGAAGCATTCTTTCTAAATAAATTAACTGTTTCTTGAATGTCATCACTTCCAAATATTGCAGAACCTGCTACTATTACATTAGCCCCTGCTTTTACAACTTCAGCCACATTTTTAGGGCTTATACCACCATCAACTTCTATATCGATGTTTAAGCCTTGATTATCTATAATAGCTTTTAACTCCTTAATTTTATCTAGAACACAAGGTATAAATGATTGACCTCCAAATCCAGGATTAACAGACATTAATAATACCATATCCAAATCAGGTAGAACATGCTTAATAGTATCTATTGGTGTAGCTGGATTAAGTACAACACCAGCTTTTATTCCATGTGATTTTATATTTTGTATAGTTCTATGTAGATGCACACAAGCTTCCTGATGAACAGTTATTATGTCACATCCTGCTTTTACAAACTCTTCAATATATTGGTCTGGATTTTCTATCATAAGATGAGCATCAAATACCATATTTATATTTTCTTTTTTTAAGCTTTTAACTACAAGTGGACCTAATGTAATGTTTGGTACAAAGTGTCCATCCATTACATCGATATGAAGATACTCACATCCTGCACTCTCTACCTTTCTTACATCTTCCAATAATTTCGCAAAATCTGCTGATAATATTGATGGTGCTAATTTAATCATACTTCTAATACCTCCTACTGTTATTTTGTCTTATTTCATTTAGTAGCTGTATATAACTATCATATCTTTCTTTAGATATTTCTCCATTTGCAACAGCTTCTTTTATAGCACAATTAGGTTCATTTTCGTGAATACATTTTGAACCAAACTTACAATCATTAAATTTATCAAATTCTATAAAATAATCTTTAAGCTCAACTTCTTCTATGTCTTCAAGTGCAAGCGAACTAAAACCTGGTGTATCTGCAACCATTCCACCAAATTCCAACTTTAAGAGTTCTGCATGGCGAGTAGTATGCTTTCCTCTTTTTATTTTATCACTTACTACTCCAGTTTGTAGTTTAAAGTTCGCATCTATTTCATTTAATAAGCTTGATTTTCCAACTCCAGATGGGCCTGCAAATACTACAACATTTTCCTTTAATTCTTCTTTTACTTTCTCTATATTTAACTTAGTAATATTACTTACTGGAATAACCTTATATCCACTAAGTTCATATATATTTTTAACAGTTTCTAACGTATCATTATCATCTAAATCTGCTTTTGTAAGGATTATTACAGTTTCTAAATTTTCTTTTTCTGCCAAAACTATAAATCTATCTAAAAGAGACAAGTTTGGTTTAGGATTTTTTATTGCAAATACTATTAACGCCTTATCTACGTTTGCTATAGGAGGTCTTATAAGTTCTGTATCTCTACTATCTATTTCTTCTAAAATACCTTTTTTTTCTTCTTCATCAACAATACTTATTTTTACTCTATCACCAACTAAAGGTGTTATTTTCTTCTTTCTAAAGATTCCTCTAGCCTTGCATTCATAAATACCATTATCTGTATCAACATAATAAAATCCACTAATCCCCTTTATAATTTTTCCTTCTAGCATCAAATGCCTCCCTTTATAAAATTTATATAAACACATACTGTTCATTAGCAGTATATCGTGTTATTATTTCCTATTTTTATATAATACCACATTTTTTTTAAATAACAAATCCTCCATTTGGGCTAATTACCTGACCAGTGATAAAATTTGATTTATCTGATGCTAAGAAAATAGCACAATTTGCTATATCGTCTGGAGTACCTAGCCTCATTAGTGGAGTTTCTTCTACAAGAACATTTATATCTTCACTATTATATTCAGATAGCATGTCAGTATTAATGACTCCTGGAGCTATACTATTTATCCTAATATTTGATGGTCCAACTTCTTTAGCTAATGCCTTTGTCATACCTATTATACCTGCTTTTGTTATAGAATAATGCACTTCACAAGAAGCACCTGATATTCCCCAAATCGAAGATATATTAATTATATTCCCTTTTTTTTCTGATATCATGTATTTTAAAGCCACTTGTGAACAATAAAAACATCCTTTTAAGTTAATATTCATCATCCTATCCCAGTCTTCATCAGTTATATCTGTAAATAACTTGTCTTGACTTATACCAGCATTATTTACAAGTACATCCAATCCACCAAATTCTTTTACACAGTAATCTATCATATTCTCTACTTCTACTCTATTTGAAACATCTGCTTTAAAAAGTTTTACATAGGAATTTTTTTCACTTAATTTAGTATATAACTCATTAGCTTCATCTTCTGACTTATTAAAATTTATTAATACATTATATCCTTCTTTTGCAAAAGCTTCAGACATAGCTTTACCAATACCTCTAGCTCCTCCTGTAATTAAAACTGTTTTATTTATCATAAATGCTTTTCTCCTTTATTATAACCAATTTCATATTTTATACAAAACAAACTGCCTCTTTAAAGAAAATAGTTTCCATAAAAAGACAGCTCTTATTTTGCTAATGTTTATTCTGTTTTACCAATATTTCCGCCAGTTCCAGATGGAGTTTCTCCATTTCCTCCTGAACTTGAACCTCCTGAATTATCTCCACTATTTCCTGAGTTTGAGCCTCCTGAGTTATCTCCATTTCCGCCCGAATTTGAACCTCCTGAGTTATCTCCATTATCTCCTGAGTTACTGCCATTATTTCCTGAGTTTCCGCCACTATTTCCTGAGTTTGAGCCTCCTGAGTTACTACCATTATTTCCTGAATTTCCTCCACTGTTTCCTGAGTTTGAGCCTCCTGAGTTACTACCATTATTTCCTGAGTTTGAACCAGGTGTTTTTGTATCATCATCAGGTGTTGTTGGTGTTTTGTCTGGTGTTGTTGGTGTCTGTGTATTTGATTTTTCTGAGCCTTTACTCACATATAGGTTTATCTCATCACCCTCTTGAGCTCTTGATGAACTAGCTCCTGGACTTTGATTTAAAACTGTACCTTCTTTATATATTGAACTATACTCATACTTAACTGTTCCCACTTTTAAATTATTTTCTTCAATAAGTTGTTTTGCATTACTCAAAGTGAGTCCTACTACATTAGGAACAGAAGCTTGATTTGCACCTTTACTTACAACAACATTTATAGTATCACCCTTCTTAACATTTGTACTTCCTCCTTCAGGTGTCTGTGATATTATACAGTTTTCATCTACTTCACTACTATATTCTTCACTTTTTACACTTAAGGATAATCCTTCTTTTTCAACAGTACTTTGAGCTTCTTCTAAAGTCATATTTACAAGATTAGGAACACTTAAAGACTTATTCCCAAATCCTCCTGCAAATAAAAATTTATATGCTAAGAATACTTGAGCACATAATATCACTATTAAAATAGCAGCTATTACTTTTAATCTTTTTCTAGACTTTGGACTTTCCTGTTTTTTCTTCTTTTTCTTAGCCCTCTTACTTGGAGTATTCTTCGGTTTCTGATTCTTCTTAGCTCTCATTATCTCTTCCTCATCTTCATCTTCATCATCATCGTCTTCATAAAAATCATCGTAGTAATCATCATCTTCATCCAAATCAGCAACTTCAACAGGCTTGACTACTTTTTCGGGAGCTGGCTTTGCAAGTATTGGATTTACAACTTTATTAATTTCCTTTTCATCAATTTTCTTAGTTGCAAAATCATCATATTCTTTTATAAAATCTAAATCAATATTTTTTTCTATATACTCAATGTCTTCTATCAATTCCTCAGCAGATTGATATCTATCTGCACTAGATTTTTCTGTAAGCTTTTTTATTGTAGTTCTTACACTTTGTGGAATCCTAACCTTTTCTTCTGATGTAAAATCTATATCATCATTAATATGTTGAAGAGCTATAGAAATTGGACTATCTCCTCTAAATGGAACTTTTCCTATCAACATTTCATATAAGACTATACCTAAAGAATACAAGTCAGCATTATTAGTTACAAATTTACCTTTAGCTTGTTCTGGTGAAAAATAATGTACTGAACCAATTATACTCCCAATATTGGTCATTGTTGAGTTTGAGACAGCTTTAGCTATACCAAAATCAGCTACTTTTACTACTCTTCCTTCATTGGATATGAGAATATTATGAGGTTTTATATCTCTATGTATAATCCCCTTTTTATGCGCAGCACTAAGTGCCATAGCTATTTGTTTTGTTATATCTAATGCAGTATATTCATCTAATGTACCTTCATCTTGTATAATCTCTTTTAAGTTCTTACCATCTACAAACTCCATTACAATGTAGTGAACTTTTCCATCTTCACCAACATCATAAACATTTACTATATTTGGATGAGAAAGACTCGCTACTGCCTCTGCCTCTCTTTTAAATTTTGTTAAAAATTCATCATCATCAACAAATTCAGGTCTAAGTACCTTGAGCGCAACGGTCCTATTTAATAACCTGTCTTTAGCCTCATATACAAAGGCCATACCTCCATCACCAATCTTTCTGATGATTTCATATCGATTTCCTAAAATTGTATCTCCCACAATATCACCGTCCTAATTATACTTTTATCACTATAACCGAAACATTATCTTTACCAGAAACATCATTGGCCATACTTATCAATTCTTCACTTATATTACTAATTCTCTCGTATTCATAATCTAATATTAAATCTCTTATATCTTCATCGTCAATAAACCCAGTTAATCCATCTGTCGCAAGAAGTATTATATCACTTTTTTTAATTTCTTTCTTAAAAATATCTACAACAACCATATCATCTGTTCCAATTGCTCTAGTTATTCTATTCCTTTGTGGATGTCTTCTTGCCTCCTCTTCTGTAATAACATGAGCCATCATAAGTTCTTCAACCACGGAATGGTCTATAGTTATTTTATCAAATTTTTCACCTGTTAACAAATAACATCTGCTATCTCCAACATTTGCCACATATAAGACATTATTATACACTATAGCTGTAACTAATGTAGTTCCCATTCCTTCAAATTCTATATCTTCCATAGATTTTTTGTGCACAATTGAGTTTACATTATTATAAGCCTGTTTTAATATATCATCTATATAGTCTATTTTTACATTATCATGCTGTAATAAGTTTTCTTTTAGAAAATCAATTATATTTTCTACTGCTAATTTACTGGCGACCTCACCTTTTTTATGTCCGCCCATTCCATCAGCTATGGCAAATATTCCTATTGGACCATGTTCTGTATCTATAACTTCTCCCTCACAATAGTCTTCATTGTTTTTTCTTATTTTACCTATATGGGAGGCACAACTATAAACCATACGACTTCCTCCTTACAAATTACTTGTATTTTCTTCTCAATTGTCCACAAGCTCCACTAATATCAGAACCCATAGACATTCTAACTGTGGCAGGTATATTATTTTTCTCTAAACTATCCCTAAACTTATAAATAAATGCTTTATCAGGCTTTTCATATTCTCTTTCTTCAACTTTATTTATTGGAATTAAATTCACATGGCAAAGCATACCTTTTAGGAGCTTAGCTAATGCCCTTGCTTCTTGTTCTGAGTCATTTACTCCTTTTATAAGAGAATATTCAAATGTGACCCTTCTATTCGTCTTTTTTATATAATATCTACATGCATCCAATATTTCTTTAATAGAGTAAGCATTGGCTACAGGCATAATTTTTCGCCTTTCTTCGTCATATGGTGAATGAAGTGATAAAGCTAAATTTATGGCTATTTTTAAGTCTGCCAATTCATACATTTTAGGTACTATCCCACAAGTTGAAAGAGTTATGTGTCTATACCCTATATTAAGTCCATTTTTTTCATTAATTATCTTTAAAAATTGTTTTGTGTTTTCAAAATTATCAAGTGGCTCGCCACTTCCCATCAATACAAGATTTGATACTCTCTTTCCAGTATCTTCTTGAATTTTAATAACTTGGTCCAAAATCTCCCAAGGTTCTAAATTTCTAATCAATCCATCCATTGTAGATGCACAGAAATTACATCCCATTCTACAACCCACTTGATTAGAAACACAGACAGTAACCCTACTATCATAATCCATCATCACAGTTTCTATTATATTTCCATCATCTAATAAAAACAAATATTTTTTTGTACCATCTACTTTAGACTCTAATTTTAATTCTATATCTATATGTCCTATACATGAGACTTCCTCTAATTTATTTCTCAAACTTTTTGGTATATTATTCATATCATCAAAAGTTTTTGCACCTTTATATATCCAGGCAAATATTTGACTTCCTCTAAAAGGCTTTTCATCTATAGTTTTCATAAATTCTTTAAGTTCATCTTCAGTAAAATTTTTTAATACTACCTTTTTCTTTTCCATTATCTTCACTACCTTATTCTCTTTAATTTTGCTATGAAAAAACCATCTATTCCATGAATATTAGGATATATCTTTAAATATCCTTTATCTTGATTATCCAAGTCTACATTTATTGTATCAATTGGAGTTAATTCAAAATTATTATTGTCTTCAATAAAAGAAGTAATTATATTTATATTTTCCACATCTTGAACTGTACATGTACTATATACTAAATTTCCACCAATCTTAACATACTTTGATGCATTTTCTAAAATTTGCTTTTGTATAGAAGTAATATCTTTTAATTCTTCTTCTTTCTTGTACTTAATTTCTGGCTTACGTCTTATTATGCCAAGGCCAGAACAAGGAACATCTGCCAAAACATAATCGAATTTACTTATACTATTTTCATCAATTTCAGAAGCATCAAACTTTTCTACACATACATTTTTAATACCTAGCCTATTTACAGTAGCTTTTATAAGCTTTAATTTGTGGTCAAAAATATCTCTAGCTATTACTTTACCAGTATTATTCATCAAAGTAGCTAAGTGAGTAGATTTTCCACCAGGAGCACTACATACATCCAAAACAGATGAATCTTCTTTTGGATTAATTACTTTCCCTACTATCATAGAACTTATATCTTGAATTGTAAATAAACCAGCCTTAAATAATTCATTTTTTTCTATATTCTTCATTTTTTCGACTTTAATAGCTTCTTCTACCATAGGAACTTTAAAACATACAATACCCATTGCATTTAATTTTTCAATAAGTTCTTCTCTACTTGTTTTAAGTGTATTTGTTCTTATATAGATACTCGGCTTTTCATTGTTTGCTTCCAATAAATCTTCAGTAAATTCTTGTCCAAAATTATCCATCCAATTTTTTATAATCCAAGAATTATAAGAATACTTTATAGATAGGTATTTTACACTATCTTCCTCAGTTATGTCCATTATAGTATCTTTACTTCTTATTTCATTTCTAAGAATAGCATTTATGAAACCAGAAGATTTTTTATCGTATTTCTTAGCTAATTTTACAGTTTCATTAACTGCTGCATAATCTGATATACTATCCAAAAATAAAATTTGATATGTTCCCATTCTTAAAAAGATTTTAACATAAGTTGACATTTTTTTTACTTTTATTTTTGAAAGTTTATTGATTATGTAATCTAAATAATACTTATTTTCTATTACTCCATAGATTAATTCTGTTGCAAGTCCTCTATCCATATCACTTATTTCTAAGTTTTTAAAATGTTTGTTTATTGCAATATTTGAATAGTTATTGTTTTTCTCTATATCGCATAATACTTTAAATCCAATTTCTCTTGCGTCCATATAAATTTCTCCCTTTTATTAAACATAAAAAAGGGTTGTTTCTAAACAACCCACTTTACTTTTAGTCATCTCTTCTTTGAGCTATTAGTAACAATCTAAGTAATTGAAGTATTGAAACCAATGCTGCTGCAACATATGTTAAAGCAGCTGCTGAAAGTACTTTTCTACTTTGTCTTGACTCACTTTCATCTATAATCCCTAAATTTCCAAGTTGAACAATTGCTCTACTTGAAGCATTAAATTCTACAGGTAATGTTATTATCTGAAATAATACTGAAGCTGAAAACAATAGTATCCCAATTTTTAAAAACGGACCAGCCATAATAAATCCTATAAATATTAGAAACCAAGATATACTTGATGCAAAATTTACTACTGGCACTAAGCTACTTCTTATTTGAAGAGGAGCATAACCTTTAGCATGCTGCATTGCATGACCACACTCATGTGCAGCTACTGCAACAGAAGTTATAGAAGAACCATAATATACATCTTCTGATAACCTTACTACCTTTCTTCTTGGGTCATAGTGGTCACTTAAATGACCTCTAACCATTTCTATACTTACATCATATAGACCATTTGAATCAAGTACTCTTCTTGCTGTTTGTTCTCCAGTATATCCTCGACGTGTTTTTACTCTCAAATACTTATTTGTTGTTGAACTCACTTTAAATTGCGCATATGCAGTGAATAGTATAGCTGGAATTAATATAATCATCGTAGGGTCAAATCCCCAAAACCCGCCATATACAGGGTACATAAATAACACTCTCCTAAAATATATTTTTACACATCCTCTTAATATTCATATAGCTTAAAAACAGTTTAATTACAAGTTAGTTTATTTTCCTGTTAAAAAATCTATAGCTTTTTCAATATCTATCATATCTACATTAGTATTTACACAAGGTCCATTAGGTCTTTTGTTAAATACACCTAAAACAGGAATTTTTTTTATATCTTGTATTCCAGATGTTAAATCTCTTTCACATGCAACAGCTATAACAGCTTTAGGTTTATTGTCTATTATAATCTTTCTAGCTAAAGTTCCACCTGTAGCTACAAAAATTTTTACTTTACTTTTCTTCTTTAACTTAGTTAATTCTCCTATGTTGCATCTTCCACATTCTTTACAATTATCTATATCATTAGTAACTTTTAATTTACAACTATTCTCTTGAATACAATGAGGTATTAAAATTATTATATCCTCTGGATTAAAATTATATTTATTACTGTATATATATTCATTATTTAACTTTATATATATCCTTCTAATCTCACTTTTTGACATACCAAATGATGATGCAATGAAAGATACAATGGGAAATAAGCAACTGGCAATCTTAAAGTTTATTTTCATTATATTTGAGTTAACATTCTTACCTTTAATTACTCTATAAGTAATTATTGTTGAACATAGTATTATAAGTATTAGTGATATTATTATAATATTTATTGCTAAAGAAAATATTTGAGTTAAACTCATTATAAAAAAGTTTACAACTCCTATTAAAATCCCTAATATTAAAATTAAAATCCCAACACTTGTTAAATACTTCCTTATATCTGTCATAGTTTTCACCTAACCCAATACTAAACCAGTTTCTATAGTATTCCCTTTTATATATTCACCAACCAACATTCTCTTTTTATTTGGCATCTGAATTTCTTCAATTAAAAGTACCTTATCTTTAGTACTAACTTTTATACCATCTTTATTTACATCAATTATTGTACCTGCATTTTTTGTACTTTTTTCATCTAATACTTTAGTTTTCCAAATTTTCATTGTAACACCATTATAAGTAGTATAAGCACTTGGCCATGGATTTACACCTCTAATTAAATTGTGTATTTCCATAGCATTTTTTGAAAAATCTATATTTCCTAATGATTTATTCATTATTGGGGCATAAGAAAATTCTTCATGGTTTTGCACCTCTCTTGGTGCAGTGCCTTCTTCAATTAACTTTAATGTTTCCTTTAAAGTTTCTGCACCTATATTCATCATTTTATCATGAAGTTCTCCTGCTGTTATATTTTCATCAAGATTTACTTCTGTTTTTAATATCATGTCTCCAGTATCTAAACCTTCATCCATGTACATAGTTGTAACACCAGTCTTTTCCTCACCATTTATTATTACCCAATTTATAGGTGCCGCACCTCTATATTTTGGAAGCAAAGACACATGAACATTTATACATCCAAGTTTAGGAATTTCTAGTATCTCTTTTGGAAGTATCTGTCCAAAAGCTACAACTACTACTACATCTGGATTTAAAGATTTCATTGTATCTATAAATTCTTCATCTCTAGCTTTGATTGGTTGATATACAGGTATATTATTTTCAATTGCAATCTCTTTTACTGGACTCATTCCCAGTTTTTTACCTCTTCCTTTTGGTTTGTCTGGCTGAGTTACAACACCTAATATATCATACTTTTCATCTATTATTTTTTGTAAACAAGGAACAGCTATATCAGGTGTCCCCATAAATACTATTTTCATTAAATCAACTCCTACTACTTTTCTATTCTGTCAACAAATAAAATTCCATCTAAATGGTCTATCTCATGACAAAATGCTCTAGCTAAAAGTTCTTCTCCTTCTAGCTCTATAGTTTCACCATTTCTATTTAAAGCTCTAACTTTTACATAATTTGGTCTTCTAACATCTCCAGCTTCTCCAACAACACTTAAACATCCTTCCTCATCTATTTGCTCTCCAGATGTTTCTATTATTTCAGGATTTATAAGTTCTATAAGTTCTTCTCCAATATCTATTACTACTACTCTTTTTAAAATTCCAACTTGAGGTGCAGCTAATCCAACACCATCAGCATCATACATAGTTTCTGCCATATCATCTAATAATTGTATTATTTTTTCATCAATTTTTTCAACCTTTTTTGATTTCTTTCTTAATACTGGTTCTCCTATTTGAACTATTTGTCTTAAAGCCATTATATTTCCTCCTAAATTTATAATACACTGTTTGGATTAATATCTATAGATACATTGATATCCTTATCAAATATCAAATCTCGTTTTGTTATACATATATATTTTATTATACCCTTTAACAGATTAATTTCAATATTTTCATCTTTAAAGAGTATCTGCCATCGATAATTTTGATTTATTTTTGATATTGAACATGGGTTTGGACCTAATATAAATCCTAAATCATTTATACCCCTTTTTTCTAATAAATAAATCAATGATGCATGCATATTTTTTATATTTTTTATTACTAACCTTTCATTTTCCCCACTAACAACTACACTCAACATGTTATTAAAAGGAGAATATCCAAACGCTTTTCTTATTTTTATCTCATCTTCATAAAAACCCTCATAATCATATTCAATAGCATGCTTAATAGCATAGTGTTCAGTGTCATAGGTCTGAAGTACTACTTTTCCCTCTTTATCAGCT
This sequence comes from Clostridioides difficile, assembly GCF_001299635.1. GTDB lineage: Bacteria > Bacillota > Clostridia > Peptostreptococcales > Peptostreptococcaceae > Clostridioides > Clostridioides difficile_A. The sequence goes on from NZ_JRHN01000044.1 coordinate 121,845, forward strand.
CTCCCCGCTCTTCCAGAGACTTGAGTTATCAACTGAAATGTAGTTTCAAAACTTTTAAAGTCTGGAAAATTTAATATCATATCTGCAGATAAAATACCCACTAAAGTTACATTATCAAAATCTAACCCTTTACTTAACATCTGCGTCCCAATAAGTACATCTGCTTCTTTATCTTTAAATTTATTTAGTATTTCATCTAAAGCACCTTTTTTTGAAGTTGTATCCTTATCCATTCGTAATGTTCTTACATCTGGAAAAATGCTTTTTAATTCTTCCTCAATCTTTTGAGTACCAACTCCAAAAGGTTTAACATAATGACTTTTACACTCAGGACACTCCTTTGGGATTTCTTTCTCATAACCACAATAGTGACATCTTCCAGTGTTACTTTTCTTATGATAAGTTAAAGATATATCACAATTTTCACATTGGAACACATACCCACACTTTCTACAAGATACAAAATTTGCATAACCTCTTCTATTTAAGAATAGTATAACTTGACTATGCTCTTCAATTGCACAACTTATTTCTTTTTGTAGTTTAAAACTGAATATACTCCTATTTCCCTTATTCAGTTCTTCTTTCATGTCTACAACTTCAATATTAGGAAGAGGTTTATCATTTGCTCTATTTTTTATATTTATGAGTTTGTATTCTCCAGATTTTGCTTTATAATATTCTTCAATTGAAGGAGTAGCTGAACCTAAAATAAGAGTTAAATTATTTTTTAATGCCATAAATCTAGCTACCTCTATGGCATTAAATTTTGGATTCTTCTCAGACTTATATGATGACTCATGAAATTCATCAATTATTATAAGTCCTAAAGAATTAAAAGGTGCAAATATAGCTGACCTAGCTCCAATTAAAATTCTTATTCTACCTGCTTTTACAGCTTTATAGACATCGTGCTTTTCTCCTTCAGATAGTTTACTGTGAAACACTCCTACTAAATCACCAAATCTACTCTTCAACCTATCTATTGTTTGAGGAGTTAATGCTATTTCAGGAACTAAAAATATACTATCTAAACCTTGATTTAATGCGAATTCTATTATTTCCATATAAACTTCAGTTTTTCCACTTCCTGTTACACCATGAATTAAGTATGGTTTTTTATCATCCACAAACATATTCGACTTTATCTCATCAACCGCTTGTTGTTGCTCATTGTTTAATTTTATACTTTTTGATGTAGATTTGTAAATACTTTTTGGTTCTCTATAATAATCCTTAAACTCTAATGTTATTAACTTTTTTTTATTTAAAGAAGTTATACTTTGTCTTGAAGCATTTAATAAGTCTAATAAATCATTTATCTCTACATTTTCATTATTTTTAAGAAAACTTAATATCTCTTTTTGCTTGCTTCCCACATTTATTTTATTTTGTTCTATATAATCATCAATTTTATCACTTTCCAAGCTCAAAGATATATAACATACTTTCTTTTCATTTTTGTGGTTTTTGTATTCCCAACATAACTTTATAATTCCATTTTTATTCATCGTGTACAAAGAACTATTTAGATTTGGTATATATTTTAACTTATCAACCTTAATTTTTCCTTTACTATCAATTACTTTTTCTACTATTTCTCTATTTTTATCACTTAAGGTCAATATCTTTTCCTTTAATTGAGCTTCGTTTAACTCAATTAAATTTTCACCTAATAATATTACCTTATAATTATTTAATTTGTATCCTTTTGGATATATTAAATTTATACATTCTATATAAGTGCACAAATATCTATTTTTCATCCAATAAACCAATTCCAAGTCTTCTTCTCTAAATATTGGATTCTCATCTAATACATCAATTATTTCTTTTGTCTTTATTTTTTCTTCTAAATTATCTGTAAATTGAAATACAAAGGCTTCTGTTGGTTTATTACCCCTTCCAAATGGAACTAATATTCTATGTCCAATTCTTATAGATTCCGATAAAAATACAGGAATTTGATATGTAAATAAATTATCTGTGTATATAGTATTACTTCTCACTATTACCTTTGCATATTTTTTCATTGTAAAACCTCTACTTAAATTTAATCTACTGTTCATATTCTAATATATTTTACAAAATGTCAAAAATCTCAGTATTTATAAAAAATTTCAAGTCATTAATAATATTAACTATATCTTAATAGTTAACTATTAATTATATTTTATACTTTATGGCAAAATAAATGCTGAAAACTACAATTTAACTGACATTTGCGAGTTTTTACTCGCTAAAATTAAATTGCAGCTTTCAGCTACTTTAGCTGTGATAAAATACACAAATATCATATTTAAAAAAGTTCTTATTTCTCAAGTAACGCTTTAATTTTATTTAAAATAACATTAGCTACTTCTTCTTTTTTCATTTTAGGATACTCAGTAATATTTCCTTCTACATCTATTATTTTTACAATGTTAGTGTCAGTTCTAAAACCAGCACCTTCTTTAGTTAAATCATTTGCTACAATAAAATCTAGATTTTTCTTTTTTATTTTTCCTTTGGCATGTTCTATAAGGTCGTTAGTTTCAGCTGCAAATCCTACTAATATCCTGTCTTCTTTTATTTTTCCTATTTCATAAGCAATATCATAATTCCTACTTAGTTCTATTGATAAATCATCATTCTTCTTTTTAATCTTTTTGTCAGAATATGTCTTTGGTTTGTAATCTGCAACTGCTGCACTTTGAATTACTATTTTATTTTCACTTAGATTTGATACTACTGCTTCATACAAATCCTGTGCTGACTCTATTTTTACAAATTTTTTAAGGTTTTGTGGGATAGAAAGATTTGTAGGACCTGATATTAATGTTACATCAGCGCCTCTATATATAGCTTCTCTTGCTATAGAATATCCCATTTTCCCAGAAGACCTATTAGTTAAATATCTTACTGGGTCTATACTTTCTACAGTTGGACCAGCTGTAACTATAATACTTTGACCTTTTAAATCTTGTTCTTTAGTCATATTAGCTAAGACTTCTTCCACTATTACATCTGGATTAGCCAATTTACCTGCTCCAATATCTCCACATGCAAGTCTTCCACTTTCTGGTTCAATAAATTTATACCCAAAGTCCTTTAAAGTTTGAATATTTTTTTGGACAATTGGATTTTCATACATATTAGTATTCATAGCTGGCGCTATCAAAACTTGTGCTTTAGTTGCCATAACAGTAGTTGTCAACATATCATCAGCTATACCATTTGCAATTTTTCCTATAATATTTGCACTTGCTGGCACTATTAAGAATAAATCTGCCTTTTTTGCTAATGATATATGCTCAACTTCCCAAGTCTTTGGTTCTTCAAACATATCTTCTACTACATAATTTTGACTTAGCGATTGAAGTGTAAGTGGTTTAACAAATTCTGTTGCCGATTTTGTCATTATAACATGGATATTTGCATTTAGTTTTTTTAACTTACTTACAACATCACAAGCTTTATATGCAGCTATTCCGCCGCTTATGCCAATTACAACAGTTTTATCTTTTAGCATGACCTTACTCCTCTTCTGAAATTTGTTTGTGTTGCTCAGCGTGGTGTCTAGCTTCTTCTATCTCGATTTCTTCTTCTGTTAACAATCTATATGTTATTTTTCCACTTGCAACTTCCTTAGTGGCTACACATACAGGCTTCTCTTTAGCTTTATTTGAAACGTATGGTTCTTCTCCATCAATTAATTTTCTTGCTCTCTTTGAAACAGTCCCTACTAAATAGTATCTGTTGTCTATTTTTTCTAGTACCTCATTGATAGATGGTTTTAACATAATTATAATTCCTCCTTGAATTTCTCTATTATAATATTTTTATATCTGCTAACTTTATTCTTTTCAGATGATATTATACCTTCTATTTCTTTAGCAGATGTTTTTACATCTTCATTAAATATAAAATAATCATAATCCTTAATCATTTTAATCTCTTCATATGCACAACTAAATCTCTTTTCTATTTCAGATTCTGTTTCTGTACCTCTTCCAACAATTCTATTTTTTAGTTCTTCAAGTGATGGTGGTAGTACAAATATAAATACTCCCTCTGGGCAAACTTCTTTTATTTGTTTTGCTCCTTGCATTTCAATCTCTAATAGCACATCCTGCCCTTTTTCTAAACATTCCATTATTGCTGCTTTTGGAGTTCCATAAAAGTTATCATAAATTTGAGCATACTCCAAAAACTCACCTTTTTTTATCATTTCTTCAAATTTTTCCTTACTTATGAAAAAATAATTTACTCCATCAACTTCTCCAGTCCTTGGTTTTCTTGTAGTAGCTGATACAGAAAGTTTTATTGTATCATTTTCTTTAAGTAGTTCTTTGCAAATAGTACCTTTTCCTGCACCTGATGGTCCTGATACAACTAGCAATAATCCTTTTTTCGCAAACATTTAAGCATTCCCCTTCTAATATTGTATTCTTACTCTATATTTTGTATTTGTTCTCTTATTTTTTCTAATTCACTTTTTACTTCCACTACTAAATTAGTTATATTTATATCAGACGACTTTGAGCCTATAGTATTAGTCTCTCTGTTCATCTCTTGTATTAAGAAATCTATTTTTCTACCTATAGAATCATCTTTAAATATAGTGTTTTTAAGTTGACCTATATGACTTTTAAATCTAACTATTTCTTCTGTTATACTGCTTTTATCTGCATATATTGCAACTTCTTGTGCTAATCTATTCTCATCCATTATACTTGGGTCATCCAATAATTCACTTATTCTCAAATTCAATTTTTCTCTATAATCTTCTACAACACTACTTGAATATTTTTCAATTTCTTCTATATGAGTTTTTAATAAATCACATCTCATAGTAATATCTTCTGCTAATTTTTTACCTTCTTCGCTTCTCATTTCTTTTAATTTTATTAATGCATCTTCAACAGCTTGATTCAACATTGACCATAATAAATCTTCATCATCTTCTTTTTCTTCTATTTTTACAATATCAGGAAACCTTGCAACATTCATAACACTAATATCATCTATAATATCGAATCTATTTTTTATTCCTTTTAGTATCTCTATATATTGAGAAGCTAGTCCTTCATCAAAGTTTAAGTTTACATCTTCTTTGCCTAATAAGTCAAATTTTATGTATAAATCTACTCTTCCTCTTTTTACATAATTTTTTACTAAATTTCTAACTTTATCCTCTAAAAATGAAATTTTTCTTGGAAGACGTATATTTATATCTGAATACTTATGATTTATTGTTTTACATTCCACTAAAAAATAATAATTGTCATCTTTGTATTCCCCTCTTCCAAAACCAGTCATACTTATAGCCATTAATTAATCCTCCAAAACACCTTCACATATTTTTACTGCCGGACCTGTCATATGAGAGAACTCTCCTACATCTATTTTAACTGTTCCTCCCTGAGAAGTTACATTTACACTACTTTCTACCATGTTAAGTAAATTGCATACTATTGCTGATGCAGTCATACCAGTCCCACATCCTAAAGTATATCCACAACCTCTCTCCCAAGTGTAAACATGTATATTATACTTATCTTCTACCTTTACAAAATTTACATTCGTTTTTTCAGGAAATATTTTATTATTTTCAATCTCTTTTCCATATTTACAAACATCATCTACATCTAGCTCATCTACTATAACTACTGTATGGGGAACCCCCATCAACATAGAAGTAAGCATAAAATCCCTATCTAGAACTTTTATACTTTCTTGTACAAAACGCTCTCTATCTGTAGATACTGGAACATCTTTAGCTATAAAACTTCCTTTTCCCATATTAACTCTTATGGAATTTATTTCACCATTTGTAAGATTTATTTTTATATCTTTAATGCCATCCAATGTATCTACTGTAAAATTTTCTTTTTTTACTATTCCATTATCATAAACAAATTTACAAAAACATCTAAGACCATTTCCACACATGGCTGCTCTTGAGCCATCAGAATTGTAATATACCATTTCTACATCTGCAACTTTTGAATCTTTTACGACTAATAAGCCATCCGCTCCTACAGAAAATCTTCTATGGCATACTTTTTTTGCTAAAGCAGTATAATTTGATGAATCTATATTGTCGAATCTTCCATCTACTGCAATAAAATCATTACCTATTCCATGTAGTTTCCAAAATTTCATAAGTATCGCTCCTTTGTAAATTAACACTTAAACTATTATAACATAAAAAAATTCCCATAAACTTATAATTTATGGGAAAAGTTTTGTAATGACAACTATAATTTGAGGATGTGAGGGAGAGTTGCCATTACAATTAGGGTAATTATATTATGTTTTTAAGCTAGTTCTTTCTATGTTTATATAATAATATTTCTATATGAATTTTATGTATGTTTTATTTAAACTATCTATGAATTTTATAATTAAATTTCTAATAACTATCTATAATTCTCTTTTTTAGATTTATATTAACATACATTTATTAACTCTTTAAGTGTTTTTAAAACATAGTCTAAATCTTCTTTCGTAATATCTACATGAGATACAAATCTATACTCACCATTTTCCATTTTATTAATTTTTATATTTCTGTCAAAAAGTTCTTTTATTAAAACATCCTCTTTTATAACATCTTCACTCATTTTAAAGAATACCATGCTTATATCTGGATTAATGTTGTTTACTTCAATGCCATCTATTTTATTTAATTCACAGGCTAAATACTTTGCATTTTCGTGGTCTTCGTTTAATCTTAATGTCATTTTTTCAATGGCAATGATACCAGCAGCTGCAACTATACCAACTTGTCTCATTCCCCCACCCATAACTTTTTGCTTTCTTCTAGCTTTTGCTATAAATTCTTTACTTCCAGCAAGTATAGAGCCCATTGGTGCAGCTAAACCTTTTGATACACAGAACATAACACTATCACAATACTTTGCCATTTCTTTAGCTTCTATACCTAAAGTTAAGGCAGCATTAAATAATCTTGCTCCATCAAGATGTACTGGTAAGTTGTGTTTCTCAGCTATCTTTTTAATCTCTTTTAAATTTTCAAGGCTCACAACAGTTCCGCCTGAATACGCATTTTCCACACATATAAGACCTGTTTGTGGTTCATGTATGTCATCTCTTCTAATTGCCTTTTCAACAAGTTCAGGATTAAGAGCTCCATTTTCATCTTCATCTATAGTTCTAAGTTGAACTCCAGCTATTACAGCAGGTGCTCCAACTTCATGAGTTACAATATGATAACCTTTACCAATAATGATTTCTTGTCCTCTTAGACAGTGAGTAAATAAAGCTAGTTGATTTCCAAAAGTTCCACTTGGAAGAAAAATAGCATCTTCTTTTCCAACTTTAGCTGCTGCTAATTCTTCAAGTTTATTTACAGTTGGGTCATCCCTAAAGATTGAATCTCCAACAGGAGCCTTTGCCATAGCTTCTCTCATTTCATCAGTAGGCATAGTAACAGTATCACTTCTTAAATCAATAAATTTCATTTTTTCGACCTTCTTTCATAATTTATATACTATTACACTTTAAAATTGATTTATTTTTTAAAGCTTATATATAATAACTTATACTTTACACAATAATTATACTATATTTATTTTACATTTAATCAACTTTAAATTATTAATTTTAAAATATAGTATTTCCTTTCATAATAAGCATAAATAATTATTCAATTTAAATATTACTATCTTGTTTAAATTTCCCCTAGTCACAAAGCATATATTATGTGTATAATTAATTTACTGACTATTTTGGTCAAAGAAAGGGGTGCTATATATGGCATTAGATGGATTAGTTATACATTCAATAGTAGATGAATTATCATCAAAACTTACAGGTGGTAAAATAGATAAAATACATCAACCTGAAGACGATGAGGTAATTTTTAATATAAGAAATAATAAAGAAAATTTTAGATTGGTCTTAAGTGCAAGTGCTTCAAATCCTAGAGTCTATCTTACAAGTAATTATCAAAAAGAAAACCCTCTAAAAGCACCTATGTTTTGTATGTTACTTAGAAAATACATACAAGGTGGTAACATAGTAGAGATTTCTCAAATAGGTTTTGAAAGAATAATAAAGATAAGTATTGAATCTTTGGATGAACTAAAAGAAAAGACAACTAAAAATATTATGATTGAAATTATGGGAAGACACAGCAACATAATAATAACTCATGATGAAGATGACAAAATTATAGATTCAATAAAAAGAGTACCTTTTAGCATAAGTAGAGTGCGTCAGGTTTTACCTGCTCATAGCTATTCGTTGCCACCAAAACAAGATAAACTTAACCCTCTTGAGAGTATATCTAAAGATTTGTTTATTAATAACTTGAATGAATTTGAAGGACCTATTTTTAAGTCTATATATTCTAAATTTCTAGGCATAAGCCCTACTATAGCAAAAGAAATCTGTTGCCGAGCAAATATAAATCAAAATACTTCTATAAAGGATGTAACTAGTGAACAGTTTGATTCTTTATACAAAGAATTTTGTAGTTTGTTCAGTGCTATAAATGCTAGCAAATACTCACCTTGTATTGTTATAGATAAAAAAGTGGATAAAGTAGTAGATTTCAGTTGTGTAAATCTTACATTATTTAGTGATTTATCATATATCAATAAAGATAGTATGTCTCGTATTCTAGAAGATTTTTATAGAACTAAAGATATTAAGGATAGAATTAATCAACGTTCATCTGACTTAAAGAAGAGTATATCAGTTAAACTCGATAGACTTTATAATAAACTAAAAAAACAAGAGGAAGAATTATCAGAGTCTGAAAATGCAGATATTTACAAGGTAAAAGGAGAGTTGATTACTTCATATATCTATATGGTAGAAAAAGGTATGGAGAGTATTGAAGTTGCTAATTTTTATGATGAAAATTGTAAGAATGTAACTATAGAATTAAATAAAAACCTGACACCATCTGAAAATGCTCAGAAATATTTTAAAAAGTATAATAAAATGAAACATGCTAAAGTTGAAATATCTCATCAGATTTCATTAAATAAGGAAGAAATAGATTACTTGGAAAATATAATTTTAAGTATTGAAAACTGCGAAAATTTAGCTGAATTACAAGATATAAAAGAAGAACTTGCTAAGGTTGGTTATATCAAGGCTCAAAAGAAGAACAGTAAAAAAGATACTATTCCTTCTACAAAACCTCATGAGTTTATTTCTTCTGATGGATTTAAGATTTTAGTTGGTAAAAATAATAAACAGAATGACTATCTTACACTAAGACTTGCTGATAATGATGACTTGTGGATGCACACAAAGAATATTCCTGGCTCTCATGTAATAATAAAATGTGCTGGTAAAGAAGTTCCTGATAACACTATATTTGAAGGGGCAATGCTAGCAGCATTTTTTAGTAAGTCAAAGCTTTCTTCTCAGGTACCTATAGACTATACTAAAAGAAAAAATGTAAAAAAACCTAGTGGTTCTAAACCAGGGATGGTTATTTATGAGACTAATAGTACTATTTATGTTACTCCTGAAGAAGAAATGGTAGCCAAGCTTAAAGTTAAATCAGAATAAATTTTAAATTAAATACAAGATTTGATATCAAATAATTATACATTGTCTGTCAAATGAAAAAAGGCTATCTCAAAATAGGGATAGCCTCTTTTTCATTGTTAAAATGATGAAGATACATTTAATCTTCTAACAAACTACTTTTTATTTTACTGATTTGCTTTAACAACTCATTATATTCTGATTCATAATGTTCTTTCTTTATATTATCTTTTTCTATAGACAACATAGAGATAATATTTGTAAGTCTATTTTCTAATACTAAAAGATTTTCTTTTTTAGTTTTGTTTTCTCTACTCGGAGTTTTTTTATTTCTATTGATTATATATTCATCATAAGAACAATCAAACTCTCTTATTTTATTATTTTTTATTTCCATAATGTAGTTACAAATATGTGATGTAAATATTCTATCATGAGATACTATAAGCATAGTTTTATCAGTATTTATCAATGCCTTTTCTAGTGCTTCCATAGATTTTATATCTAAGTAGTTTGTTGGTTCATCAAACACTAAAAAGTTGTTATCTTCCAATATTATTTTACATAGTGCTACTTTTACTTTTTCTCCACCACTTAGTACTTTTACCTTTTTGTAGACATCATCACCATTAAATCCAAATAAATTTAAATTTATTCTTATAAAAGACTCATCAAATGAACTATTAACCTTAACGTTGTATAAAACACTATTTTCTTCATCTAAGATATTTTGATGTTGGTCGAAATAACTTATATTTACCTTGTTATTTATTTTTATACAGTCATTTTTATTACTTAATATTTCTTTTATCAGAGTACTTTTTCCACATCCATTCTCACCTAATAAAGCTATTTTTTTGCCTCTTTTTATTTTAAAAGAAACATTATCTAGTAGGCATTTATTTCCTAGATTTAAAGTCATATCTTTTATCTCTACTAAGTTTTTGCTAATTATCTCCATACCATCTTGAATCTTAATCTTCATTTCAGTGGAGACCTTAGGTTTATTCTTTATCTCAAGATTATCAATTCTACTTTTTATAGCCTTCACATTTGAGTCTAATTTTTTCTTATTAGTTTGCCCACCCATTTTGTGTAATCTGGCCTCTGAGTTGCCCATTCGTTTTGGAGTTTTTCTTACACCATCACTTAAAGCTTTTTTGTATAAAAGAGCTTTTTCAAGTCTTTTTTTCTCTTTAACATATTCCTGATACTCAAAATCAGCTCTTTTTACTTCTTCATCTTTTTGCATTAAATAATCAGTGTAATTACCTTTGTAAGCTTTTAATTTTCCATCCTCTAACTCCACTATAGTTGTACATAACTCATCTAAGAAACGTCTGTCATGAGATATTAATAATAATGCACCTTCATACCTTTTAAACATATTTTCTAAAATACCAATACTTTTTTTATCTAAGTTTGAAGTTGGTTCATCAGCTATTAATATACTTTTCTTATCACTTAGCGCATCTGCTATCTTTAGCTTGATTTTTTCACCTCCTGATAAGTACTCTTCAAATCTATCTGGAGCATTTAAAATACTCTTTTCTTTACTATTACTACACATTTCAATGTTATTCTCACTTTGACTTATATAAGAATAGCTATCTGTAAGATGAATATGACCTTCATCTATTTCTATTTCACCTAATATTGCCTTTAATAAAGTTGTTTTTCCTTGACCATTTGAACCAACTAGACCTATTTTCTCACCTTCTGACACTTCAAACTTATCTATATCTAAAATTAATCTATCAGAATAATATTTCTTTAAATTTTCTACTTTTACTAACAACATAAAAAAATCCCTCCTTAACACACTTAAATATAAGGAGAGATTTGCATAAATAGGCATAACAAACAAACGTATAGACTATAATCTACTCTCCTTAATTTAAGCATCGTAAATAAAGCCACCAAAATAGGCTTTTCAAAAATTACAATACTTTAAATTATAAAAAATAGATTATATTCTCATTGTCCCAGTTACCTTGCCCTTTCTTTCATTTATTTTTAACCATTATATCAACATTAATTATAAATGTCTATATAAATTTAATTATTTAAAATTACACAAGTCATTATTTACTATTCTTCAACTTTAAAATCCTTATTATTTAAAATTCTATTTAATACAATTCCAACAATTGCAGCTAAGCTAAGACCTGTTATCTTTACTGTACTTGTTATTGGTATCCCTATGGATATACCTTTATTAGACAGGTATGTTGTTCCAAGACCTATTAGTAATATAACTGCTATTATTAACAAATTGATTTTACTTTCTACACAAGAACTATCTCTTATAGTTTTTAATCCCACATAAGTTATCATTGAAAATAGCATTATACTAATTCCACCCATAACTGAGCTTGGTATACTTTGAAGAAATCCTCCAAACTTACCTACACAAGCAAGTAATATAGCAAAGACTGCTGTACGTCTAAGTATTGAAGGGTCATAGTTTTTAGTTATAGCAAGTACAGCTGTATTTTCTCCATAAGTTGTATTAGCTGGTCCACCTAAACAACCTGCAACTATAGTTGCAAATCCATCTCCAAGTAAAGTTCTGTTTAAACCTGGATTTTCTATAAAGTTTTTACCAACTACAGCTCCATTAGTAGTCATATCTCCTATATGTTCCATAAATACAGCTAATACAACTGGAGATATAATTACAATTGCTCCCAAGCTAAACTTAGGTATTGTAAAATTAGGTATTGCAAATAAACTTGCTTCTGTAATTGTAGTTACATCTACTAAATTTAATATTAGACATATTATATAGCCAGAAAAAACAGCTATTAATATTCCTAATTGCTTTATAAATCCTCTACCAAATTTATTAGTTAAAATTGCTATTGCTAAAGTTATAAATGCTATTACAAAATTTGCTGAAGCCATACTAAAAGCTGTTGGCAATAAATTTAATCCTATAACTACTATCATAGCTCCTGTAACTTGTGCTGGAAAATACAATTTAATTTTATTTACTCCAACTACTTTTACTATAATTGACATTATAATATAAATTAATCCTGCTACTATTATACCACCTTGAGCATATGCTAAGTCTCCACCATATGCCTCTTTAGCAGCCAGTATAACTGGTATAAATGCAAAACTTGAACCTAAAAAGGCAGGTACTTTTCCCTCTGTACAAAAATGAAATATCAATGTACCAACACCAGCACAGAAAATCGCAACTGACGGATTGAAGCCTGTCAAAATGGGAACTAATACCGTCGCTCCAAACATGGCTAATAGATGTTGTAAAGACATTATCGTTTTTTTCATAAAAACCTCCAAAATTATTATATATAAATAAATCCTCTGTTTAATTAATATCTTTTAATTAATTATCATTCCCTAGATTCTATTTTTTAATCTCTATATACTTATCATAAAACTTATCTTTTTTTACATTTTACGACATTAAAAACTCAAATAAAGGAGAATAAAGACTACATTAAGACACACATACATAAAATTATAATATTTATTTTGTGCAATCTATGTAAGCTTTATCCTCCTCCCTGACTATTCAATGCTAAGCTTTTATACAATATATTAAAATTATTATTCTTTGATTATAACTGAATCTTCTCCATCAATTTCTAGTAAACTAACAGATATAATTTCATGTCTAGAAGTAGGTACATTTTTTCCTACATAATCTGCTCTTATAGGCAACTCTCTATGTCCTCTATCCACTAATACTGCCAATTGTATTGACTTAGGTCTTCCTATATCAATAATAGCATCCAGCGCTGCTCTCACAGTTCTTCCTGTATACAAAACATCATCAACTAGAACCACAGTCTTATCATTTACATTAAAATCTAAATACGTTCCCTTAACTACAGGTTCCACATCAATTTTTTCCAAATCATCTCTATACAAGGTTATATCAATATCTCCTGTATCCACTTTTGTTCCTTCTATTTGTTCTATTCTTTTAGAAATTCTATTTGCAATTGGTACACCTCTGGTTTTTATTCCAACTAAAACTAGATTTTCTACACCTTTATTTCTTTCAATTATTTCATGACTTATCCTAGTAATTGCTCTTACTATTGCTTTTTCATCCATTAATTGAGCTTTTTCTACCATATCATAATTATTGTCAAATATATAATATATATTTTTGACAAGTCTACTCCTTTCTTTTAATTTTTATAATTTTATTCTTAATTAAAATTTCAATTTAAACAACAAAAAACTCCTCATCACAAGACAAGAAGCTCTTATATAAAAATATACAGTCTAATTTAGCAATTGTCTTACGATATCTCTGTATCGTTTAAAGATAATTTTTATAATCCATTAACTCAAATTATATATTTATATTTCAAATTTTTCAAGCTTTTTTAAGCAAAATACTTTAATATAAAATATTTTAGTTAAATTTCACTAAATTTATCACTTATACAAAAACAAATAAATGATTTATAGTACCACACAAACTCTTATTTAATTTTTCTAATAACTTCCTTGAAATACTCGGGTAATTCTGAATTAAATTCAATATACTCCTTTGTAGTAGGATGTATAAATCCTAACTTCTTGGCATGTAAAGTTTGTCCTTTTAATTTAAATTTATTTTCTTTTGGACCATATACACTATCACCTAAAAGCGGGTGATTTATAGATAAAGCATGAACTCTTATTTGATGAGTTCTACCAGTTTCAAGTCTAGCCCTCATATGAGTAAATTTATCAAATCTTTCTACTACTTCAAAATGCGTAGTTGCATTTCTACCATCTTTTACTATAGCCATTTTTAGCCTATCTTTAGGGTTTCTTCCTATAGGCTTGTCTACAGTTATTTTATCTTCTTTAACCACACCATAACATATAAATTCATACTCTCTAGTTATAGTATGTTCCTTTAATTGTTCTGCTAAAAAATTATGTGCATAATTATTCTTAGCTATCATAAGAAGACCAGAAGTATCTTTGTCTATCCTATGAACTATACCTGGTCTAATAACACCATTTATTGATGATAATTTATCTTTACAATGGTATAAAATCCCATTTACCAATGTATTTTCATAATTTCCAGGAGCCGGATGAACAACCATGTCTTGAGGTTTGTTTATTATCAAAACATCATCATCTTCATATACAATATCTATTGGAATATCTTGAGCTACAACTTCTAAAACTTTAGGTTCTGGTATCTCTATAACAATATTATCGTCTTCTTTAACTAGATACTTAGCCTTTTCTACCTTATCATTAACCTTTACTTTACCATCTTTTATAATTTTTTGTATATAACTTCGTGACATATCACCTAGTTGCTCTGCTAGATAAACATCAAGTCTAATCTCTTCTTCTTCTTCAAGTACCAAAAACTCTTTTACTTCATCCATTAAATCACCTACTTTTACTTTCAAAAAATAAAACATATATGCATAAAAATACAGTTCCTACAACTACAAATACATCTGCTATATTAAATACATATTCCCATATAATCCTAAAGTCAAAATAATCTACTACAAAACCCAGTCTAACTCTATCAACTAGATTTCCTAATGCTCCTGATATTATTAATATAATACCCAGCTTACCAAATATATGTACTTTTCTTGTATTAAGATAATATAATCCAAATACTGTTGCAAGTAATGCAACTATTATAAATATCCATTGGTTATTTTGTAGTAATCCAAATGCTGCACCTCTATTTTCTACATAAGTTAAATGAAATACATTATTTATTATTGGTATTGTTGATACATCTACCAAATTATTCAATACCCATATTTTAGACAGTTGGTCTAATCCTATAAGTAGAATTATTATTAATACATATAGCAATTATTTTTCCCCCTATAAATTATTTAAAAATCAATTTTATTTGAAACACGCTATTACTATTATACAAAAAAAATACTCCAAAGAGCAACTATCTTAAAATATTAATGATGCTTGTAAATTTGCAATACAAACATCATTAATATTTTAATAAGTATTTTTTATTTTTGTACTTGTTCATTTTTATCTAAGTGAGCTATAAGTTCTGATATTGTTACAAATTTATATCCTTTTTCTTTTAATTTAGGTATTACTACTTCTAAGGCTTGTATAGTTTGTGACTTATCATTTCTTTTATTATTATAATCATGTAAAAGTATTATATTACCATTTTGAACTTTTGTAAGAATAGTATTTATAATACTTCCCACCCCAGGATTAGACCAATCTCTAGGGTCTAAGTTTGACCATAGAATTATGTTCATACGCTTAGAAACTATAATATCACAAACACTCTTACTCATGGCTCTATATGGAGGTCTAAATATTTTGGGTTCTACTCCAATTACATTTTTTACAGCATTTTGTGTGTCTGTTATTTCTTTTTCTACCTTACCATAACTATTTTTTGCAACATTTATATGTGTGAACGTATGATTCCCTATCTCGTGTCCCTCATCATACTGTCTTTTTAATAATTCTTTATTATATTCTACCTTTTCTCCAACCACAAAAAAAGTTGCCTTCACATCATTTTTCTTTAGTATATCAAGTACTTGTGGTGTAAAGACCTCATCTGGACCATCATCAAAGGTCAAAGCTATAACCTTTTCATCATCATTTCCTTTTTTTATTATCACATCTTCATAATCACTGATTTTACTATCACTCAAACTATAAGTTTCTTTTAAGTTATCTTGATTATGATTATATGTATACACACCTACTAGTGATAATAAACATATACATATACCCCATATTACCTTTTTCATGTCATTACCTCTTTTCCAATTCACTTGAATAATATGTGATGTCAGTTTTTAGTCTTTCAATAATTCATTTTTATTTAAATCAGTCAAATCAGTCAAGTATTCAGAATAAAAATTAGTATTTTCAACTTCAGGATTTTCACTTGCATCTCCTAATAAATCATCATTCTTATTAGCACAACTATTACATAAATTTGTATCTGGTAATATATCCAATCTTTCTAAATCTATTTTTTTATGACATAAGTCACAAATCCCATACGTTCCATCTTCTATTTTAGATAAGGCTAAATCTATTTGATACATTCTTCCTTCTTCATGATTTATTAAGCTATTTTGCATATTTTGCATATATACATCTGTTCCCATATCTCCTATATGATTATCATAACTAGATAGCTCTCCTGATGAATACTTTTCGCTTGTATGTTTAGTCGTATCTCCAAATAAAGTATTGTCTTTCATATCTACTACTAAATTAGTTAATTTTTCTTTTTCCTTTAATAATCTATCTTTATATTTTTTAGTATCCATTTTCAACACCTCTATTTTCATATTTATATCATAAAAATAGTATGTGGAAAACTAAATTAAACATACAGTAAAAAATAAGATTTGATAAAAAAAATTGTAGGTAAATTTTAAATTTACCTACAATTTTTTGAACATAATTTAAATATAAATTTTTAATTTTTTATAATAAACATTTCTCTAACTTGCCAATTTATGACTATTTTGTTCTTTGATATCTTTAGCCTTTTTAAAGAATAAAAGTCCCAGGATTATTGCAACAACAATACCTATTCCATTAGATATATTAACTGGCAATCTAAAACCTTCTTTTGCCTGCATTATGTAACTAAATGTAACTACAGTCATAAAAAGTGCTGGTAATGTAGTTATATAATGATTTTTATTTGCTTTAACCAAATATGCAGAACCAGTCCACAACATTATCATAGCCAGTGTCTGATTTGCCCAAGAGAAATATCTCCAAATTATATTAAAATCTATAAATGTAAGAGCAACACCAACTGCAAACAATGGTAAAGCTATTAAAAATCTATTTTTAACTGCATCTTGATTATAATTCATTGCATCTGCTATTGTTAATCTAGCACTTCTAAATGCTGTATCTCCAGAAGTTATAGGACATGCTACAACTCCAAGTATAGCCAAAGCCCCTCCAATAGGACCCATCAATCCAACAGACACTGTATTTACAACTGTTGCTGCTCCACCATCATTAAATATTACATTAAGTTGAGGTATACCATGGAAATATGACATAGCTGCTGCTGCCCAAACTAAAGCTATTATACCTTCTGCAACCATTGACCCATAAAATACAGGTCTTGCTTCACTCTCTTTTTCAACACATCTTGCCATAAGTGGTGATTGTGTTGCATGGAAACCTGATATTGCTCCACATGCTATTGTTATAAATAAGTATGGAAATAAAGGTGTTCCATTTGGATTCATATTTTGTAAATTTATATTTGGTATGTTATATCCCTTTATTATTAATCCTCCTGCTACACCTACTGCCATAATTAACAAAGCAGCTCCAAATACAGGATATATTTTACCAATTAATTTGTCTATTGGTAAAACAGTAGCCATAATATAATAAAGAATTATCACCCCAACCCATATTTGCGTATTTATACCTGTCAATGTTTTTAATAATCCTGCTGGACCTGTTACAAACACAACTCCAACCAGTACTAAAAGAATAACACTAAATATTCTCATTGCTATTTTTGCACCATTACCTAAATAAAGACCTACCAGCTCTGATGCAGATGTACCTTTATTCTTCATTGATAAATATCCAGAAGCAAAATCATGTACTCCACCTGCAAATATTGTTCCAAATACAATCCATAAAAATGCTGATGGTCCAAATAATGCTCCTTGTATAGCACCAAATATAGGTCCTAATCCTGCGATATTTAAAAATTGAATTAAAAAGATTCTCTTCCATTTCATTGGAACATAATCTACTCCATCTCTACAAGCTATAGCTGGAGTTTGATTTTTATCATTGATTCCAAAAACCTTTTCTACAAATGTACCATAGATAAAATACCCTGCTATAAGTACTACTATTGAACCTAAAAAACTTACCATAAATTCATCCCCTTAGTTTTTTGTATAATTGCTTTATAAATTTTTATAAGTTTAAGAAAACTATTTCCAGTTCAAATAGTAATACTTTTTTATGCTAATATAAATGTTAATTACATTAAGTGCATATTTAAGTACATGAAATGACTTTATATATGCATCAATAACCTAAATTCTTTTACTTTGCTTCTACTTACAGTTACCTCATAATCACTATTTTTTAATTTTAATATGTATGTATTATTAAACCATGGTATAATTTCTTTTACTTTGCTTAAATTTACGATATAAGACCTATGTGTTCTAAAAAAAGCTTTATCATTTACCATAGTTTCTACTTCTGAAATTCCTTCTTTTAATATAAACTTTTCTTTCTCTGTATATATGAATGTCTGCCTTTCATTGGCTTCACAATAATATATATCATCAATATCTATTACAACCAGTTTGTCACCTTTCCAAAGACTAATTTTATGTGTTATTTCTTCTATATTTTGATTTATTATGTCTTTCCTGTCATTGGATAAATTATTATTATCATTAGATAGTTCAGAACTATTCATTTCACTTTTTTCTAACTTATTCAGCATAGAAATTATTCGCTCTTCAGAATATGGCTTAAGCACATAATCAAATACGCCCAAAGAAAAAGCATCAACTGCATAATTTTCATACGCTGTTATAAAAATAATTTTAGGTCTCGATTTAAATTGATTCAATGTTTTTGCAAGCAATATACCATCAAGATGAGGTATATTTATATCCAAGAAAATTACATCTATTTTATTTTCCTGAATAAAGTCTAACACCTCTATGCCATTAGTAAATTCACTCACTACCTCAATGCTACTTTTATTTTCAATAAAATATCTCAATTCCTTTCTTGCTGGAAACTCATCTTCCACTATTATAGCTTTCATCCTACTACTCCTTTACATAAAATACTATCAAAGTCCCATTGTCAGTACTTCTCATATTAAGCCCATTTCCATACATTAATTTGAGTCTTAAATGCACATTATAAAGCCCAATCTTATTTTCAGGCATATTATCTTGATATACATTATTTATGATTTCCTCACTTATACCTATACCATCATCTTCAATTGATATTCTTACAGTATTTTCTAATGAATATTGTAATTTTTTTATAGATATTTTTACTGTACCAGCTCTACCACTTTCTAAAATCCCATGTATTATTGCATTTTCCACCAATGGTTGTATAATCAAACTTGGAATCTTTATATTTACATCATCTATATCATAAGATACAGTTAATAATTCTCCAAATCTAGCCTTTTCTATCTCTACAAAAGATTTGACCTGCTCAACTTCTTTATTTATATCTATTAAATTATCACTATATTCCAGATTATATCTTAAATAAGTTGATAAATTTATTATTAGTTCTCTGGCTTTATCTGGACTGAATCTTATAAATGAAGCTATTGTGTTTAAGGAATTAAATAAAAAATGAGGATTAATCTGTCTTTGAAGTGCCTTTATTTCTGCTTTATTTCTTGCTTCTATATCCTTTTTATCTTTTTCAATCCCCTCAACTATGGATATAACAAATCCTATTCCAATCTGTCCAACAATTAAAGGCAAATATATTCCACCAATTATTTGAATCGCTAAAGAATGTGGATGCGATATTAAATATATAAGTAGTATAGTAAAACTTTCAGAAACCATACCTACCAGTATGCCATATATTACTCTATGTTGTTTTGGTATCCTCTTGTATAGAAATCCAGACAATACACCTGCTAGGATACTTGATAAAAGACATGGGACAGATGTTATACCTCCAATATCCATAAAGTATCTATGAATACCAGAAAGAACCCCTGCTGTAATACCTACCATTGGTCCAAATAAAACACCTCCTGATACTATAGATATTATTCTGGTATTTACTATTGAACCCATATAATTTATACCATTGTAAGTACCAAATATAGCCAAAAAGGTAAAAACTAATGCTATACATACCAAATCATTAAAACTGTATTCTTCTTTTTGAAATATTTGCTTAAACGTTTTTGACTTTGTTATCAGAAGAAATAATACAACAATAAGACTTGTTTTTTCTATTAATGCTATTAAAATTGATGTTTTCATATTTTCCCTCTTAAAAAGTAACTATTCATACACTTTAAATTTATTATTTTTACTGTAAGTTAAATACATAAAAATAAATTCCATAGTTATTGTATCATATCATCTATATAGAAACATAAATCCGTTTAATTATATAAATTTAAAAAATGTTTTTTTGATATATTATTGACAATTTTTATTATAAGAGTTAAAATTAACTCATAAATTACATATTGGGTATAAAGTACATATTTAAAGTTAGTTCAGAAGGCTATGGTTTTCTGATTTTTTTATGCTCAGTAGTGATATGCAAAAAAGACAAAGTTAACGTTAGTTAACTTTTACCTTTATTCTACTTTCCCCAAAGTAAGAATAATCTAACCCCTTTGAGATGAGCAGAAGCTCATCTTTTTTTATGTATATTTCTATATATGTAAAATTAAGTTTATCAACATTTACATATAAATAGGGGCTACTCTCTGTTTGATATGCCCCCATTTTATATTTATCTTAATTTTTTATAACAACTTTAATAGTTGGATGAGATATCTAAAACAACTTTAGAGTATAACATGGCAGAGATTGGTATAATATCCTCATTATAATCAAAGTTTCTATTATGATGTTTTTCAGTTAATTCAGCATCAAGTAGAAGATATGTCGCTTTTCCACCATGCTTATGAACATCATTCATCATAAATGTAAAATCTTCTCCTGCACCCAAATCAGCATAATCAACTATTTCTTTAATCCCATCAATACATTTACCTGATTTTGCTACAAACCCTACAAAATCTTTATCACAATAAGAATCAGCAGATTTTCCTTTAAAATTTAGACTATATTTGCACTTATACATTAATGCAGAAGATTCACATACTCTAATTGCACTTTCAAGCATATATTCATTAATTTCATTTGTAATACCTCTTGTTTCAGCTTTCAAAATAGCATTATCAGGGATAACATTACGCCCTGTACCTGCTTGCAACACTCCAATATTAATACGACTTGCACCTTTTCCAGTTCTAGGTATAGCAAGCATATTTAGTGTTGCTGTTGCTGCAGCAGCAAGGGCATTATGACCAACCTCTGGACAATTACCTGCATGAGCTGATTTTCCCTCAAAACAGACATCAAATTTACTACTAACAAGATATCCATAACTACCAGCTGCTATTGCTCCTAAATTACCTGTTACATTTGCAATATGACCACCAAATATGTAATCAACCTCATGTAGAATTCCTTTTTCTACTAAAGAAATTGCACCTCTTCCACCTTCTTCAGCAGGTTGAAATATAAGCATAACTTTTCCTTTAATCTTGTCTTTGTATTTTGATAAAATCTTTGCTGTCCCAAATCCAATAGCAGTATGTGCATCATGACCACAGGCATGCATACATCCATGATGCTCTGAATTGAAACCTTCCTTTACAGGAACATGTCCAGGTTCGTCACTTTCTATCAAATCATTACAATCAATATCAAAACGAATTGCAACAGTAGGACCAGCTTGTTCTCCTTCAATAATACCAACTACTCCTGTAAATCCTCCAGCAATTTTATTGATTAAATCTTCTCTTCCAGTTTCTTTGATAGCACGTTTAATACACTCTTCTTGAATATCTATATCAGGCTTTCCAAGCATATGTTCAGGTGAATGAATTTCAGTTCCATACATATAAGGAATTTTTAATTCTTCAAACATTTCAATTATTTTTACAGTAGTACGATACTCAGTCCATGCTGATTCTGGATATTTATGTAAGTCTCTGCGAACCTTAATAAGCTCTTTCTTAAATTCTACTTCATCAATTCTTTCAAAATTATAATACATAATACACACTCCCTTTATAAATATTATTCATTCCAAATATTAAAAAACCTTATTCACTACAAATTCTGCTCATTCATGTTTTTTTCAGCTTGTTCACGTGTATTAATTGTAGCTGCAAGAAATATACATAATATAAGTATAACTATAATCATTCCGAAAACTGCTATATAAGACCCTTTAAGAAGAGTAATTGAAAGACCCATTATTAATGGTGCAATAATTCCAGCAACAGATGACCCAAAAGCTATAAATCCAGTTGCTGTACCAACTAAATCCTTTCGAACATATTTTAACACTAATGTATAAAATGCTGGGCTCAGACAACATACTCCCAAATTAGCAATCGTTTGATATATAAATCCTAAAACAATACTTCCAGTATTATACATTAAGAAAACAGAAATGCACATTATGATTAGAGAAGCAATAATAGCTATTTTCTCACGTCCAACAAAATATTTGTCAATAATCCATCCTGATATATTTACAAAAACAAATGATGCAAGTGCTGGTATCATTGAATAAGTAGCCATAGTTTTAATATCTAAATGTTTGACATTCACCCAGTATTGTGGCAACCAAGAGTTTAATCCCCACATTAAAAATCCTACGCCAAATTGAATAATTGGTGTCTTCCACACAATAGGATTTTTAAAAGCTTCTTTAAGAGGAACTTTTTTTGATTTTGTTTTTTGTGTACTCTTACCTGTATTTTTTTCATTTTTATTTAATAAATACAAAGACAAAGCAATTATTAAGTCAGCTATGGCAAAAATGAAAAATGCTTTTCTCCATCCATAAGAAAATGCCAAATACGCTATAATTAAACCCGCAAAAGCAGTCCCTAACTGACCTGCTGATATAAGAAAAGACTTTGCTCTTCCAAATTGCTCTTTTTTAAAATTCTCTGCTATTGTAACTGAACTTGCTGGTGGAAATATTCCTTCTGCACATCCATACATAAACCTTATCACCATAAGAGAAACAAATGACCATGACATACCTGTAAGTGTAGAAAATATAGCCCATATAGATACTATTACTATAATCAATTTTTTAGATTCATATTTATCAGCAAAGTATCCTCCAAAAAGGGACATAATGGCCATACCAAAAGAAAATGAACTAATTAAAAAACCCACTTGTGTTGGATTTAGACCATACTCTTTACTTATTGGTATTGCAGCAACATTAATTGCCATCTTATCACAATACCCTACAAACCAAGCAATAAATAGTATACCTAAAATAATATATTTTTTATTATTATCTACCTTTTCCATAAAACTTGCCACCCCTTTATACGTTTTTTAATAACTTTTATAAACACTAATCTTTTTTATAACTTTTTATATTTCATTTAAAACTTGTTTTATGATTTTCACAGCTTGCTTTACATTTTCAGTAGTAATTCCTTTATAAAATACTAATCTAATCTCTCCAGATGGCAATACTGTGACCTTCAAACCATTCTGTAATAATTTATTACAAAACTCCTCTTGAGCTACTCTAGATTTGCCTATATTTATAATGACAATATTACTTTGAACATTATGGTCTATATTTATATCCTTAATATCTTTTAAATTATCGGCTAAATATTTTGCATTTTTATGGTCAATAGCTAATCTTTCTACATTATGCTTTAGAGCATAGATTCCAGTAGCAGCTATTATGCCAGCTTGTCTCATATTACCACCTAATAGCTTTCTAAGTTTTCTAGCTTCACCTATGAAATCTTTACTCCCAGATAAAATTGAACCTATAGGTCCACCTAAACCTTTAGAAATACAAAACATAACTGAATCCACATTCTTACAAATATCTTTTACATCAACCCCTGTTGCAATAGATGCATTAAATAGTCTAGCTCCATCCATATGAATAGGAATATTATGTTTTATAGATACTTTTCTTAATTCTTTTAAATCTTCCAAAGGTATACATTTACCACCTGCAAAATTGTGTGTATTTTCAATACTTATCAATTTGATATTATTTGTTTTAATTAGTCTAATGATATCACTTTTATCAGGAATACCATCTTCTGCTAATTTAAATTTAATTGGCAACAACTGTCCAAAACGTGAATCAAAAACCACTTTTTCGCTAAGTAAAATATGTTGTTTTTCATCTACAAGTACCTTATCTCCAGGCTTACAATATGTAAGGATTGCTGTAGTATTTGCCAATGTTCCTGAAGGAAAAAATGCAGCAGATTCTTTTCCAGTTAATTGTGCTGCAAAATCTTCTAATTCATTAACTGTTTTATCTTCTCCTCTACCATACTCATCTTCTCTACCCGCATCTCCAGTTTGTGCTAAAAGAATCATTTTTAACATTTCTTCTGATGGTTGTGTAAGTGTATCACTTCTTAAATCAATCATATTATATTTCTCCTATCTAAATGTAATTAAGTCTTTCAACAGTATAATAAGCAACAAGTATGCCAAATAATTTTTTAAAAAATCGTTTTCTTGCTCATCAATGCTATTCCAGCTCTTTGAAATAGATTCAAACGGGTATTCTATGTTTAATATTTATTACAGTTATAAATCAATAATGTTTATTTATATAATCTTATAAAACATTTTGTTGAATAATTAAACAAACATATATATAATGATTGTTAATAGATACACTTTAAACACTTGATTTAGACATATTATTACGATTTGAAGGTGATTAAATTGAAAATAACTAATTCAGAAACAAACAATTTAGAAAAAGATTTGGTGATTTTATCTCCTTATGAGGGATTTGAATCCCAACTATCTGAGATACTTAATGAAATGAATTTATATCCAACTGTAATTGAGGGATACAATATAAATGATTATTTAATAAGTAAATTAAACAATCTTTTTACAGAGTATTCATATCCTGAAGTAATAATTAGTAGAGGTGGTGTGGCAAGTCACATAAGTAAAATATTTAAAAATACAGTTATAATTAGAATGGAGCCTGATTACTTTGATATTATAAATGCGGTTAATTCTGCAAAGATATATGGTGATAATATAGGTATTATAATGCATTCAGAAACAATAGAATTGATAACAGACAAAGTTGACATAATTAAAAATATCCTTAATCTACATAAACTTAAAATATATGCTTTTGAAACTATAGATGACATTCATAACCAAGTAATTTGTGGAAAATCCGATGGTATGGATGCAATGGTGGGCGGAGGAATAGCCGCATTAGAAAGTGGTACATCAAATAAAATGCCTGTAGTATTTGTTAAATCAAGTAAAACTTCTGTAATTGAAGCTATAAAACAAGCTCTCTCTATAATTAAAGTAAGAAAAAAAGAAAGAAAACAATTAGAAAGTCTAAAATTAATTGTAAACTATATATCAGAAGGTGTCATGGCAATTAATGGTGATAAAGTGGTACTGATTAACTCAACATTAGAAGATATCTTAGGTATTAAAAATGTTCAGGTGTTTAATAAAAAAATTGTTGACATAAACAACACAATAGCTGATTTTTTAAATAAAGAAGGTAAGGACAAAGAAATAATCAAAATTGATAAGTCAAATTTTCTGATAGAAAAATCCAATCTTAATGAAAGTGGTTTTGCAGAAAAGATATTACGTTTCCATAACGTTGAAAAAATTCAAGAGCAAGAACAGAAAATTAGGTCAAAATTGAATGCTAAAGGATTTGTAGCAAAGTATAATTTTGATGATATAATAGGAAAAAGTAATGCTATTAAAAATGTTATTAATTCTGCACGCATCTATGCTTCAACAGATGCAAGCATTCTAATATCTGGAAATAGTGGTACTGGAAAAGAATTATTAGCACAAAGTATACATAATGAAAGTAACAGAAAAAATGGACCTTTTGTACCTATAAATTGTGGAGCAATTCCTGAAAATCTTCTTGAAAGTGAATTTTTTGGTTATGAAGAAGGAGCATTCTCAGGTGCAAAAAAAAATGGAAAAAAAGGCTTATTTGAACTAGCTCATACAGGAACAATTTTTTTAGATGAAATTAATTCTCTACCAATTTCTCTCCAGAGTAAATTGTTAAGGGTAATACAAGAAAAAGAATTTAATAGAATAGGTTCAGATTCTATAATTTCAGTTGATGTTAGAATAATAGCAGCTACAAATCAAGATATGAATAAATTAACTCGCAATAATAAATTCAGAACTGACTTGTATTATCGTTTAAATATATTAAATTTGAACTTACCTACTCTCTCTGATAGAAAGGGAGATATTGAGATTTTATCCATTCATTTTTTAAATTACTATTCAAAAAAATACAAAGTAAACATTCCATATTTAGAAAAACATGAGTTGGATATATTAACAAATTATAATTGGCCAGGTAATGTTAGAGAATTAGAGAATACTATTCATAGATTTGTACTTCTTTATGGCAAAGAAAATAATAATAATAATTTGATTTATAATTGTTTAGAAAATACAACTGATGTTATGGAAAATAATGTTGTAGAAGACAAAAAAGAAAGTAAGGAGATTATTAAGATACACAGAGATACCCTTGAAGTAATGGAAAGAGAAATTATTTTATCTTATTTAAATGAATGTAAATGGAATAAACAAATAGTGGCTGATAAGCTTGGGATATGCAGAAGTACTTTATGGAGAAAATTAAAAGAATCTAAGTAAATCTTCTAATAATTATTAAACTTATTTGATAAGAAAAGGTTGTATGTAAATGTATTTTTATACAAATCTACTTACAACCTTTTCATAAATAAATATTATTTTTAATTTATTATTATAATTTATTTAACTAAAAAGATAAATGTTTATCTATAGTTAACCATTAATATCTTCTTTCTATAAAACCAACTTTTTTATAAACTTTTCTAAGAGTCTTTCTAGCTTGTTTTTCAGCTTTTTCTGCTCCCATACTATATATTTTTTCTAAATAATCTTTATTATTAAGAAGGTCCACATATCTTTCTCTTATAGGTCTTAAACTTTCTGCTACTACTTCAGCCACATCTTCTTTAAATACTCCATAACCTTTACCTTCATACATGTTTACAATCTCTTCCACACTCTTTTTGCTTAAATTAGAGTATATATCAAGTAGATTTTTAATACCAGGTTGCTCATCAGTATATTTTACAACACCTAAAGAATCAGTAACACTTCTCTTTATCTTTCTCTTTATAGTATCTGAATCATCTGCTAATAATATAAAGGCATTTTCATTTGAATCAGATTTACTCATTTTCTTAGTTGGCTCTTGTAAACTCATTACTCTTGCTCCACCTTTTGGATAGTATCCTTCTGGAACCACAAATGTAGGTGAGAATCTATTATTAAATCTATTTGCTAAATCACGAGATAACTCTAAATGTTGTTTTTGGTCATCTCCAACTGGAACCAAATCAGTTTGATATAATAATATGTCAGCAGCCATAAGGACTGGATAAGTAAACAAACCTGCATTTAGATTTGCTTCACTTTTTTGTGATTTATCCTTAAACTGAGTCATTCTGCTTAATTCTCCCATATAAGTCATTGTACTTAATACCCACATAAGTTCAACATGCTCTTTAACATGAGATTGAATAAATATAGTATTTTTTTCTGGGTCTAATCCACAAGCTATATATTGAGCAAGCAATTCTATAGCATTAGCTCTCAAAACTTTAGGGTCTTGAGGTACTGTTATTGCATGTAAATCAACTATACTATAATAGCAATCATAATTATCTTGAAGTTCAGTCCAGTTTTTTATAGCTCCTATATAATTTCCTAAAGTCATTTTTCCTGATGGTTGTGCACCACTAAATATAACTTTTTTTTCACTCATTTTACTTGTACCTCCTTATATTTATATTGATTTTAACATATTTAAAACTATATCCTTAGAATTGTTGGCAGCATCGTGTACAAATACATCATATGTAACATCAGCACTTCCATCTGCCTTATCAGACATTGCTCTTATTATTACGAATGGAGTATTATTTAGATAACATACATGAGCTATAGCTCCACCTTCCATTTCTCCACAATACCCACCAAAATCATTTACTAATTCATCTTTTAATTCTTTAGAATTTATAAATTTATCTCCTGTAACAACTCTTCCTTTCAGTACTTTGTGAGTCTTTACTTCCTCTACAGAAGATTTGTAAGCAGCATCTATAAGTCTTTCATCTGCTTTAAATACAGAAGTCTTCATTCTTGGTATAACTCCCTTAGGGTCTCCAAATGCTGTAGTATCTATATCATATTGTATAGAATCAGTCGATATCACTATGTCATTAACATCAAGATTTTCGTTCAAAGCACCTGCTACACCTGTATTAACAATAGCATCAACTTTAAATTCACTTATTAGTATCTGTGCACAAAGAGCAGAATTAACTTTACCTATACCACATTTTACTAATACTACATTTTTTCCTTCTAATGTTCCTTGATGAAACTCTAAACTAGCTTTTTTTACAGTTTCTTTAATATCCATTAAATTAACTAAAATACTTACTTCTTCATCCATTGCACCTATAATTCCTATTACGTTCATTTTTCCTCCTAAATTTTCTATATTAAAAAATCCGTCCTAAATCAATAGGACGGATATATTTTCCGTGGTACCACCTAAATTTATATATACTCAAAGTTGAATATATATATCTCAATATATGCTGTAACGTGCACACACGATATCAGATACTCTGTAGCCTTAAACTACATTTCACCTTACTCCTTAAAGACCCATTCAATAAACACTTTTTATTAAGTTCTCAGCACCCTTAACTCTCTGTACAAAAGTATATTTATTTACTATTTCTTATCACAGGATTAAATTTATTAATTTCTTTATTTTATAATATTCCTTACACTATAAATTGTCAACTATATATTATAATATCCAAAAGAAATTATTAAAATACATTTTTATTTAGCTGTTTTCTTTTCATATCTATTCCACAACCATATACCAGATAGTATAACTAGAAGACCTCCACCAATCATCTCTATCTCATATATGATATTTTCAGCGAATGTAGGCATAACTGGTGCTGCAGATAATAGTATACCAACTACAGTTACTACTAGAACCATTTTCGCTAAACCTATACAAGTACTTGTTGATTTTGCCATAGTATAAGGTCTAATTTCATCTGGTCTCTCTTTTCTTAATTTAATATAAGAAGCATATAATAACACATATGGGAATAAAGCAGTTAATGCTGTCATAGTTACAAGAACATTATATATAGCATCAACAGAAGGCATTAATGTAGTCACTAATAATATTATAGTAACTATTATTGCTTGAAGTATAACAGCTTTAGAAGGTATTTTATGTTCATTTACTTCTACTAAGCTATCTGGGAATACTCCTTTTTTGACACTACCAAATAACATTTTTATTGGTGATGCTATGTAAAGAACTATTGCTCCTAGTATTGAGAAAGCTATACCAAAAGCTATTAATTGAACCAACCAAGAGCCTATTCCTAAAGATTGACAAACAGCTGCAAGTGCATCCAATACACCTTTAGAAGCAGTAATTTGGTCTGGTGGTATTATCATTGTTATTGCAATTGAACCTAATACATATAATGAAGCTACTATCCCAGCTGATATCAATATAGCTTTAGGGAAGTTCTTTTCAGGCTTATCTATCTCTGTTATAAAGTTAGCTGCAGTTTCTGCTCCTGCTAAACCAAACATTATAGCTGATATAGCGACAAATGCATCCATGTTAAGCTTTGGAGTCATTGAAGCTATTGTATATGTTGAAGCTATATCATGTTTTTTCAATACAAATACTGCGACAAATGAAAATATTATAAGTATAGCACTTGGTATTGTTGAACCTAATGCACCTGTATTAGTAAATATCTTTGTAAAACTTATTCCTTTAGTTGCTATAAGAGATAATGCCCAGAATATTACTAAAGATAATATAAGTACAAACATCTTATTATCTGCAAGTGCTGGATTTCCTATTGTATAAGAAACATTTACTGCTAAAAAAGTTAAGAATGAAGAATACCAAAATATTTTAGCTGTCCAATTTAGCCAAGAAACTAAAAATCCATATTTTTCTCCAAAGGCTTCCTTAACCCAATCATATAAACCTCCATCGCCTTTTTGATATGTAGAAGCTAATTCAGCACAAATTAAAGCTCCTGGTACAAAATATATAAATGAGAATAATAACCACATAGGTATTGCACCTAATCCTAAACCAAAGCTTGATGCTGTAGATTTAGCTATCCATCTGATACCATATAAAGCTGATACATTCATAAATACCAAACTCCACAGGCCTATTTTTTTCTTTTCCATCCTAATTTAAATTCTCCTCTCTATTAATTAGTTAAAAATTGATTTCAAAATTGATAAAACAGATTCACTGTCATTAAATCAATAGCATTCAGAGTTTTTAAATTATTAAGGTCTTTTATTAAAAAAATCTAAATACTTTGAAATCAAATTTTATTAAAAGTGGTAAATCTCAAAAGCTCTGCCACTTTAATTCTAATCATACTAAATTTTTAAAATTGTTTCAATATTATTTTAATATAAAATTTTATTTGTTATTTTTCATGATGATATAAAAAACTTAAAATCACAAATTTATATCTTTTATTTATTATTTTTATAAATTTTTCACAATAAAAAATAATTTACCTCTATATTTAATGTAAAAGTGATGATTAAATTTAATATAAAAAATATATAACAAAAATTTTTTATATTTCTAAAAGAAAAGTATA
The DNA here is from genome assembly GCF_001299635.1 of Clostridioides difficile. GTDB lineage: Bacteria > Bacillota > Clostridia > Peptostreptococcales > Peptostreptococcaceae > Clostridioides > Clostridioides difficile_A. The sequence continues at coordinate 152,941 of NZ_JRHN01000044.1, forward strand.
CTCTTTTTTGTTTAATAATGCTAAAATTGATTTGTATTAAATTTTGATTAGGAGGAAATTATTATGAAGACTCAAAGATTGAATGCTGTACTTGAACAAATGAAAAAAGATGATATTTCTCAAATGTTGGTAAGTGACCCTACTTCGATATTTTATCTAACAGGAGCACTAATCCACCCAGGCGAAAGATTATTAGCATTATACCTAAATTTAAATGGAAATAATAAATTATTTATAAATGAATTATTCCCTGTTACAGAAGATTTAGGTGTTGAAATGATTTGGTTTAATGATACTCAAAATCCAGTAGAAATAATAACTGAACATATAGACAAAAATGCTACTATGGGTGTTGATAAAAACTGGCCAGCTAGATTCTTATTAAGCTTAATGGAATTAGGTGGAGGAAGCAAATTTGTAAATTCATCTTATATAATAGATACTTTAAGAATGTGTAAAGATGAAGAAGAAAAAGAATTAATGAGAATAGCTTCAAGATTAAATGACAAGGGTATGGAGCAACTTAAAGCTACTGTTTCTGGTGAACTTACAGAGAAACAACTTGTTGGTAAATTATCTAAAATATATGAAGATTTAGGTGCTGATGGATTTTCATTTGACCCTATTATAGGATTTGGACCTAATGGAGCTAACCCACATGGTGAACCTGGAAACGCACTTGTAAAACCAGGAGATGCAATAATATTAGACATAGGTTGTATAAAAGACAATTATTGTGCTGATATGACAAGAACTGTATTCTATAAAGAAATACCTGAAAAAGGTAGAGAGATATTTGAAATAGTTCTTGAAGCTAATAAGAGAGCTGAAGCTATTGTAAAACCAGGAGTTAGATTCTGTGATATAGATGCTGCTGCTCGTGATTACATAACTGAAAAAGGATATGGACAATACTTCACTCATAGAACAGGTCACTCTATAGGACTTGAAGTTCATGATAAGGGAGATGTATCTTCTATAAATACAGATACTGTACAACCAGGAATGATATTCTCTATAGAACCAGGTATATATTTACCAGGTGAATTCGGAGTTAGAATAGAAGATTTAGTACTTGTTACTGAAGATGGTTGTGAGATATTAAATAAATATGATAAAGAAATATGTGTAGTTGGTTAATTATAAAATTAACTTACTAAAATTAAAACAAGCCATATAAAAATGCTTTAAGCATTTTTATATGGCTTCAATTTTTCACATCATGATTTATATAGCAGTAATTAAAATTGCACCTTTTGAAGTATATGTACCCATAACTGAGCCAACTTCACAGATTACAACATCTTTATATTTTACATCTTTCTCCATAACTTCCCTTACTTTTTGAGCCTTCTCAGGACAGTTTGCATGTCCTATAAATAAGACCTTTTCTTCTCTGTCTTTAATCTTGGATTCTACCAAATTAATCAACTTTTTCAAGCTATTCCCTTCACCTCTTGCCTTATCTATTGGAGTTACAATACCATCTGCAACTTGTATTATAGCCTTAAAATTCAATGTATTTATAATTTTTCCTGCTATAGGGTTTATTCTTCCACCCTTGATAGCATTTTCTAATGTCTCTAAAGTCCCCAAAAATGGTGGATTATCTTTGTATTTATCTATTATTGAAACAATTTCTTCGATTTCTTTTCCTTCTTTGATTAATATTGCTGCTTTTAACACAAGTTGTCCTATTCCAATTGACCCACTAAGTGAGTCTATAACCTCAATTTTTTTATTGTTCCCTTCCTTTTCAAACATATCTTTTGCCAAAAGTGCACTATTATAAGTACCAGACAGTCTTGAACTTATATTAATCACCAATATACTTTCTTCCTGACAATGATATGCTTCTAAAAATTTATCAGGTGAAGGACATGATGTCTTTGGTAGTACTTTGCTTTCACTCATTTTTCTATAGAAAGTTTCATTATCTATTTCTTTTCCAGATATATAACTTTCTTCTCCAAAAGATACATTTAAACCAACAACTTCAATGTTGTATTTTTCTATTATATCATTAGGTAAGTCACATGCACTATCCACTATCAATTTTATTTTATCCATATTAACCTCACTATAAGATATTGTTTTTATTTATTCAGTCGGTCGTACGACCGATTTAATTACTATTTTATATTTTGAATGAAAAAAAGTCAATAGATATAGATTCTTGCTTTATTGACAATAAATATCCATAAGCTTATAATGTTATTAATTTGTTATAAATATACATAGAAAGGTAGGTTTTATGAAAACAAACAATATGAAACAGGCTATTTTATCATCTGCAACTAATTTAATAGCCAAAAATGGAGTTCAAAATACTAGTCTTGCTGATATTGCAAAAGATGTAAATATAAGTAAAGGTACTTTGTATTATCACTACGCATCTAAAAATGATATTATATATGATATTGCAGACACTCATTTAGAAGTTATAACCAGTGCTATATTAAACTGTGTAAAAAACGTCAAATCAAAAAATTCTCAAATAGAAATGGTTAATTTAATCTTAGAGAAAATATCTACTATAGAAAGTCGTGGTAGAGTACATATGTATCTTATTTGTGAAGCAATTACTTCAAATGATGATTTGAAAGAAAGAATGAGATTAAAATATATTGAATGGAGAACTACTCTTAAATCTGAAATTGTTGAGTCCTTAGAAAAATACAGTAGAAGTGAAAATGAACAAGATGCTGAATCATTTTCCTTCTTACTTATGTCTATAGTAGATGGTTTAGTTGTCCAAAGCTTATTAAGGACAGAAAAAATACCTTATGAAAATATAGCTTCTTTTTTAGTTAACCATTGGATTTAAATTTAATGCTTAATATGTAACAAAAGTGAACTATTAAATTCTTTGAATTTAACAGTTCACTTTCTTATTTATTATTAATAATTTTATTTAAAACATTTAATTTTTATTTAAACCTTCATGGAATCACAAAATAAAAATCTTTTATAAATTTTAAATATCTCTATTTATGTTCATGCGTATGTCCATCTGAGTGTTCATGCCCATGTGTATGTGCATGCTCATGACTATGCTCATGAGTCCCTGAGAAACCATCCTCATGATTATGGTCGTGACCTACACCATTTACGTGTTCATGTCCATGCCCATGACTATGAGAATGTTGATGTGAATGCTCATGATTATCTCCTCCACAACAGCCTTCTCCCCCAGTTCCACAACATCCACTTGTATGTGGATTATGGTGATTTCTTACTACAAATCTCTCTCTTAACATATTCTTATACCTCCTAGTATATTATTGAGTACTTCATGTACCCCATTAATTATAGTATACATCTAACTAGGTGCAATCACAATACATATGGTATTTTTTAACATTGCCATTTTAAAGAAACTTATCTTTAAAACCTCCTCCTTTTACTTCTTCCACATTATTAACAGAAATAAAGGCTTCACTATCCATATCATAAATCAAATCTTTAAATTTACCTATCTCATTTGCAGATATTATACAATAAATCATTTTTTTCTTATTTTGTGTATATGCTCCTTCTGCCTCTAGAAAAGTTACTCCTCTTCCCATCTTATTCATTATTACTTTGGATATTTCATCATATTTATTAGATATTAGAAGTATAGATTTTTTTCTATCAAAACAATCCTTTGCTATGTCCATTGTAAAAGAAATTATATACATAGCAATTAAAGTATACATTACCAACTTAGCTCCAAATAAAAATGCACCTGCACATACTACAAAGAAATTTATAAATAAAAATGTATTTTTCATAGGTATATCATACTTTCTTTTCATTATAGCTGCTATTATGTCAAGACCTCCAGCAGTAGCTCTTGCTTTAAAAGTCAACCCCATACCTATTCCAGTTAAGGCACCACCATAAATACACTGTAGCATAGTGTCATCTATTGGAAAATATTTAGCAATATTCTGTGTTAATCCAAGAGCAACAGAAAATAACAGCATATTAACAAAGCTTATTAACAAAAATTTATTATCAAAATACTTTTTAGCTATAATAAATATTGGTATATTCATCAAAAAACTGGATATTCCTTGATTTATACCAAATAACTTATATAATATAACACAAATCCCAGCTACTCCTCCACTTAATAACTTGGCTGGTGCTAGATATAAATTTATTCCTATGGTTGATAGAATCATACCCAATATAATAAGACCATATTGTAAAAATATGTTATTATCAATACTTAGCTTTTTACTTTCACCATACATCAAAACGCACCCCTTTGCATAATAAATAAACCACCCTGCATTATACACAATAAATTTATAAATAAATTTATAAATAAATTTATTAGAAGTAGTTTACTCTAAAATATTATTCATCCTCACTTAAACGTTTATTCACTAATATTCTATCACATACTATAAATAATTTATATGATTTATATAGATTTATTTACTGTAAATTTTGGAATATTTCAACATTTTATTGAATAGATAATTATACTGTATTAAAAAATCCCTATAGAAATTTATAAACTAATTTCTATAGGGATTTTAATTAACTAACTATTATTTTTATTTTTTTGTAACTTTTATACCTGTCATATGGTCATTTAAGTTTTGTTCTTCTAAAGATTTATCATCCACTCTGTTTATTTCTAAAGCTAAAGTCTCAGACTTGATATATTCATCGAAATGGTCAACAGCCTTAGCAATTTCATCATCACCACAGTAATCTATCACTATATTATCTAATACTTCAAAGTTATTAGATTTTCTTAATTGCTGTACTTTAGATATAAATTCTCTAGCATAACCTTCATCAACCAATTCTTCAGTTAACTTAGTATCTAGTATAACGAAAAGATTGTTTTCAACAGATACATTAAATCCTTCTTTAGCAGTTATACCTATTAACACTAAATCCTTATTAAACTCAAAAGCTTCACCATCTAAATCAACTGTTAAACTTTCACCATTTTCAAGTTTATTAACAGCTTCATGTGCATTTAATTCATTTAATGCTCCTACAAATAAATTCATCTTAGCACCTAGTAATGGTCCTGCTGCCTTAAAGTTTGGTTTTAGACTAAAGTTCATGTACTCATCTAAGTCCTTAGCAAATACTACCTCTTTAACATTAAGTTCTTCTTTTATTAAATCAACTACATCACTTATTGTATCTTCAAACTTACCATCTACTAATACTTTTTGTAATGGTTGACGAACTTTTATTCTTTCAACTTCTCTTGAAGCTCTACCTAAAGTAACTAGATTTTTAGCTAAATCCATTTTTTCTTCTAATTTAGCATCCATTAATTCTTCATTAGGTTTAGGATATTCAGCTAAGTGAACAGATACTTCTCCTGTTAGATTTCTGTACATTTCTTCTGACATATATGGTGCAAATGGAGCTATAGCTCTGCAAAGACCATGTAATAATTCATAAGTTGTATTATATACTGCCTTTTTATCTTCTGTTAACTCAGTTGCCCAGAATCTTCTTCTTGAACGTCTGATATACCAGTTAGATAAATCATCGTTTATGAAATCTTGTATCATTCTTAAAGTCTTATTTAATTCAAATATAGCTAAATTTTCTTCTACATCTTTCATTAAATTATTAAACTTAGATAGTATCCATCTATCAAGTTCTGGTCTATCTTTATATTCTACAAAGAATTCAGTTGGATTTATATCATCTGTATTTGCATATAAAGTGAAGAAGTTATATACATTCTTCATAGTTCCTATAAATTTACTTTGTATTTCTTTTAATCCATCCATATCAAATTTAGTTGGAGTCCATGGTGGAGAAACATATAGTAGATACCATCTTAATGCATCTGCTCCATATTGGTCAAATAACTCCATTGGATTTACTGTATTTCCTCTTGATTTACTCATTTTCTTTCCTTCTTTATCAAGTACAAGGTCTGGAACTAACACACTCTTATATGGTGCTTTACCTAATACAAATGTTGATACTGCAAGTAATGAGTAAAACCAACCTCTAGTCTGGTCTATACCTTCTGATATATAATCAGCTGGGAATAATTGGTCAAAGTTCTCTTTATTTTCAAATGGATAGTGGTGTTGAGCAAATGGCATAGCCCCACTATCAAACCAACAGTCTATAACTTCTGTTACTCTTGTCATTGGTTTTCCACATTTTTCACATTTTAAATGTATATCATCTACATATGGTCTATGAAGTTCAACTGTCTCTGGATTTACATCTTCTATAGCTTTTTGAGCTAATTCAGCTCTTGAACCTACTGAATCTGTATGACCACATTCACATCTCCATATAGGAAGTGGAGTTCCCCAATATCTAGTTCTTGATATTGCCCAGTCATTTAGATTTTCTAACCAGTTTCCAAATCTCTTTTCACCTACAAAGCTTGGGAACCATTTTACACCATTGTTATTTTCTATTAATTTATCTTTAAGTTTAGTCATCTCTATATACCAGCTTGGTTTTGCATAGTATACTAGTGGAGTTTGACATCTCCAACAATGCGGATAGTTATGAACTACTTTTTCTTTACTATATAATTTATTTTCAGAAGCCAGCCATTTTATTATTTCAACATCTAGCCCATCTTCCATTACAAATTTACCTTCCCAAGGAGTAGCTGTAAATTTACCAGTTTCATCTACTGGTTGTACAACTGGTAAATCATATCTTTTACCTGTATTATAGTCATCTTCACCAAATGCTGGTGCTGTATGAACTATTCCAGTACCATCTTCAGTAGTTACATAATCTCCTACTGTAATGAAAAATGCTTTTTTGTCAACTTCTACAAAAGGCATTAATTGTTCATATTCTAATCCTTCTAGGTCTTTACCCTTCATTTCTTCTAAAACTTCATAATCTTCACCTAGTACTTTATTAGCTAAAGGTTTAGATACATAATATACCTCGTCACCTTTCTTAACTTTTAAGTAATCAACATCAGCATTTACTGTTAATGAAACATTTGATGGTAAAGTCCATGGAGTTGTTGTCCATGCTAGGAAATATTCATCAGCATCTTTTTTCTTAAATTTAGCTATAACTGTATTAGTTTTTACTTCTTTATATCCTTGTGCAACCTCATGACTAGCAAGACCAGTTCCACATCTTGGGCAATAAGGAAGTATTTTATGCCCTTCATAGATATATCCTTCTTTGTTGAATTTATTAAGTATCCACCATACAGACTCTATATAGTTATTGTCTAAAGTTATATATGGATTATCTAAATCAACTTCATAAGCCATTCTCTCAGTCATTATTCTCCATTGTTTTTCAAATGAGAAAACTGATTCTCTACATTTTTGGTTGAACTCAGCTATTCCATACTCTTCTATTTGTTGCTTACTAGTAAGACCTAATTCTTTCTCTACTTGTATTTCAACTGGTAATCCGTGTGTATCCCAACCAGCTTTTCTCTTTACTTGATAACCAGACATTGTTTTATATCTACAAACTGAATCTTTAAGTGTTCTAGATAAAACATGGTGTACTCCAGGATTTCCATTGGCTGTAGGAGGTCCCTCATAGAATACAAAACTTGGGTCATTTTCCCCTTTTTCTAAAGTTTTTTCAAGTATATTTATATCTTTCCAATAATCAAAAACTTGTGCTTCTGCTTGTTTTACTGAACTGTCTACTAATGGCTTAAATTTCGCCATATAAATCACCCTTTCCTATAAATATTATAATTCCAAAATTTTTTATTCTTTCACATAAATTTAAATACTAAAAAACTCGCCCCCTTTAAACAAAGGGACGAGTTATAAATCGCGTTACCACCCTAATTCTATATGTGAATTTAATTCTATCCACATATAACACTCTAATAGTATAACGGTACTAACCGGCACAGCTTAATAGAATTTAATCGTTCAGCCTGCAGCTCAAGAGTGATTTTTACCTTTATAAATTCATTGGTTCTCAGCATACCCAATTCTCTGTAAAATTATCTAAAGATAATTGTCTCTATCAACGCTTTTAAAAATTTATCTGTGTTTATATGAAATTCTATAACAAATAATTTGAATAGTCAATATATTTTTGAAAAATATAATAATTTCTATTTTTCTTACATTTTTATCCTATTTTAAATTTTTGTTATAGATTTCTCAAACTTCTACAATAATTTCACCTAAAAATCCAATAAATCATAGCTTTATTCTAGAGTTGTAGCAGCTTCATCATTACTATAATTATACACTGTTGTTCCTTCAAATGCATTTACACATTTTTCATCTACATCATAAAAAATTTCATCAACACTTCTTATCTCATCTTCTAATAGTGATTTAAATTTATTTCTAAATATCTTAAATTCTTTAACTAAAGCATCATACTCTTTTCTTATCTCTATAACACGATTATTGGCTTGTTCTATAATTTGTCTAGCTTTTAAGTCTGCCTCTTCAACAATTATTTTAGCTTTTTTATTAGCCGCGCTACAAGTGTCTTCTGCTGCACTTTGAGCAGTTATTAGAGTAGCTTTTAATGTCTCTTCAATATTTTCATACTTGTTTACTTGGTCTTGATATAATCCTAATTTTTCTTTAAGAGCTGTATTTTCTCTACATAGAGATTCATAATCTTCTTTAATGATGTCTAAAAATTCATCAACCTCTTCATCTCTATACCCTCTTAAACCTTTTTTAAACTCTTTATTTTCTATCTCAATTGGAGTTAGCATTACATTTCCTCCCAGCTATAATTTAAATTAGTCCTTATACAATTAATCTTGCTTGAACTTTTATTTTACCTTTTTTAGTAATATCTCCTATTTGTGTTACATTAGCTCTTCCTTTGCCTCTAACAGAAATCAAATCATCATTTTTAACTATTTTAGAGGTTGAAGTTATCTTTTCATAATTGACATGGACTTTTTCTCCATTTATGTATTTTGCACTATCTTGTCTAGATATATTGTAAAGACCACTTATGACACAATCTAACCTATCTGAAGATACTGTAAATGATACTTCCTTATATTTTGAAGAACTATTAACAATGTTTTCTCTGGAAATTTCCTTTACAATTACATTATTTCTCGAAACTTTCTCCAAATTCACGATTATAAAATCGCAAATATCACTACTTACAATTACTTGACAAAAGCTATCATGTATAATTATATCTCCAATTTTTTCTCTTTTTATACCTAGACTCATAATTGCACCTAAATAATCTTTATGAGATATATTCTTAAATTTGAAATTCCCTTCTATCTGTAAAAATCTAAGAGTATCTTCTATATCCTCATATTCCATGTAAAATGGATAAATAAATACAGTGCTTCTTTCAGCTTGTTCATAACCTCCATCCACACTGTATTTTATTTCATTTGTAGAATTTAATATCGCTACAGCATTTTTCACTTCATATGGATTAAGAAACTCAGTAAACTTAACATCATAGTTTTTTATACAACTATTAGCCTTGTCTATTACTTTAAACATTTTATTTTTCAAGTCTATATCCTTTATGTGATTTGTTAATTTTAATTTATCCATTCTATCACCTTAGAATATAACCAATACTAATTGTCTTAGGAACATCAATAATACTATTGCAATTAAAGGAGAAAAATCTATAGGTCCGTTTGTGTATCTGTACATTATTGACCTTATTGGTCCTTCTATTGGCTCTGTAAGATTTTCTAAAATCTCGAAAATTTTGCTTTGTCTTCCATTTGGAAACCAAGTCATCAAGCTTTTTATAACTATCATCCATGCTATTATATCCAAAAGATAATAAAGTGCAATTCTTATTGTTCCCATATATTAACCGCCTTTTTACTATTTATTTTGCCAAGGGAAGAATGCTTTACTTTCTAATTCTTTTTTCATATTTGCATCTATATCCACATTGTTAGGAGCTAGTATAAATATTGATTTAGAAACCTTTTGTATACTTCCATCTAAAACATAAACTGCTCCATTCATAAAGTTAAATATAGATTTACGAACTTCAGAATTAGTCAACCCTTCCAAATTCACTATAACTGCCCTTCTTTGTTTTAGATGGTCTGCTATAGTTGCAGCTTCATCATAAACTTTAGGTTCAACTATTACAACTTTCATTTGACTTGTTGTATGTAAATTTACAATTTTATTTGCTTTTGCAGTACTAAATCCACTATTTATTTCTTCTTCTTGAACTATATCGTCCATACCACCTTCATATTCTTCTTCAATGTAATCTTCTTCTTCATCAACTATCCAGTTCTTAAATTTAGATATTATTCCATTTGACATTATTAACTTCCTCCTTAGAATTTATTCAAATTTGAGTAATTATTTTTTATTGTAGTTTCTTTCTCCAAAGATTGATGTTCCAACCCTAACAATGGTAGCCCCTTCCTCTATAGCAATCTCATAATCATGACTCATTCCCATTGACAAAGCATCCATTTCTACATTAGGTATATTTAGCTCTTTTATTTGTGTTGATAAATCTTTAAGACCTTTGAATACACCTCTTATTTCATTTTCATCTTCTATAAAAGGTGCCATTGTCATTAGACCTTTTATCTTTATATTTTTATATTTTTCTGACACTTCTTTGACAAAATCTATAACTTCATCTTTATCAAGTCCATGCTTAGATTCTTCTTTAGATATATTCACTTGTATTAAGCAATCTATCTCTCTATTTATTTGCTCTGCACGTTTTTGAATCTCTTCACATAATGCAATTCTATCTAAAGAATGTATCATACAAACTTTATCTATTATGTACTTAACTTTATTCGTTTGCAAAGTTCCTATCAAGTGCCAGTTTAATTTGTCACCTATAATATCATACTTTCTAGCCAATTCTTGTGGTTTATTTTCACCAACAGAAGTAATTCCTTCATTCATTGCCTCATTAACTAAATCCACATCCACAGTTTTTGTGACTGCTAAAAGGGTTATTTCTTCGCTATCTCGATTTACCTTTTTTGCAGCCTTTTCAATTTTACTTCTTATTTCAGATAAATTATCTTTAATAGAACCCATTACTATCACCTACTTTATCCTTATATTTGTGTTTATACAATTAGGTCTTAAAATTATTTTGTCATATAGATTAACACTTGTCACCCCATTTATGTCATTTTTATAATAATCCACAAATACAGAAGATTCATTTTCATAAGTTATTCCTTCTAATATGACAAATTTTACACTTTGTGATTGTTCATCAATTACATATACACCACGTTTATTGTCTTTTGTTTTTATAGAAGTTTTAGGTATTTTTAAACACTCCATCTGATTATATATTATATCAAATTCTTCGACACTTGTATCCTGATTTGAAACAATTTGGTTACTTATTTTTAATTTTAGCATTATTTTATTATTATTTTTATATATTTTGTAAACTTTTGCATCTATTTTTTGCTCACGATATTCAATTGCTACATTTTGATTTTTTTCAAAGTTCTTAGAATCTTCTTTACTTATGTATGCTGATAGATAATTGCTTTGGTCATTAGCATCTTTTTCTATATTTCCTTCTACATGAATCTTTGCATCAAATTTTTCTACTTTTAATACCAATGTATCTACATTTTTGCTAATAATCATTACTAAAACATTAAATACTAAATATATAAGAATACCAAGTATCATCAATCTGGTATATTTAATCTTTTTCAAAAACTCTCCCCCTATAAAATTTCTATCATTATAAGTACTTCTTCTAAAAAATGTTTATTCCTTTTTTATAGACTAATATTTTATGTATTAATAATTGTTTTTTTCATATTAAATTTATTTTTTATCAATCTTCCTATACAAGACTGTATTATTTATATATAATTATATTATAAAGTATAAGTTTAATTTACATTTTACATCTCAAACTTACTTTATATTCTTTTATAGTTATTTTTATTTTTAGATGCAATATAAAACCAATTAAAATTTAAAATGACTTTTGTTTTGTTGATATTAATTCATTTAGGCATTCATGCATTAGGATAACGTTATCACAACAAAGGTTTATGTCCTAAAAAAAATACAAGGAGGATTTTCTTATGTCAGAAATTTTATTAGGAACAGGTTTACTTTTATTGGTTCTATGTTGTTTCACAATTTTTAGTTACAAAGCTCCATATGGTATGAAAGCTATGGGAGCCTTAGCAAATGCTGCATGTGCTACTTTTTTAGTAGAGGCATTCAACCTTTCTTTACTTGGTGATGTTCTAGGTATGGAATTTTTTAGAAGTGTTGGTGCTGCTAATGGTAGTCTTGGTGGAGTTGCTGCTGCTATACTTGTACCTTTAGCTTTAGGAGTATCCCCAGTTTATGCAGTTTTAATAGGATTATCATGTTTAGATTTCTCTATATTATCTGGATTCGTTGCTGGATACTTTGTTTCTTTCTTAATTAAGTTTATAGAGAAAAAAGTACCACCTGGAGTAGATTTAGTAGTTGTAATACTTTTATGTGCTCCACTATCTCGTTTTATAGCATCAAATGTAGACCCATTAGTTAATAGTACACTATTACAAATTGGACAAGTTCTAATAGAGGCTACTAATATTAGCCCTATAATAATGGGAATTATATTAGGAGGTCTGATAACAGTGGTTGGAACATCCCCACTTAGTTCAATGGCTCTTACATCTATAATCGGTCTTACTGGTCTTCCTATGGCAATAGGAGCATTAGGAGCTTTTGGTTCAGCTTTTATGAACTCAACACTATTCGCAAGATTAAAGTTAGGTTCTAAAAAAGATATTATATCTGTTGCTATTGAACCCCTGACTCAATCAGACATAATTTCAGCTAATCCAATACCAATATATTCTACTAATTTCTTTGGAGGAGCTTTTTCTGGTATCATTGTAGCTTTGATGGGTCTTGTAAACATGACACCAGGTACAGCTACACCTGTGGCTGGATTTGCTATAATGTTTGCCTATAATCCAGTTAATCAGGTTCTTATAACAGCTGGGCTATGTGCTTTATTTAATGTAATTGCAGGATTTGTAGGCTCAAAAATATTCAGTACCTTTAAAGTTCTTACTGCTGACAAAATACGTGGTACTGATGTAGAAGAAGAAATTGCTTAAATTTATAAGATTTATAAATTTATATTTTAAGTCAATATTTTAAATAGTAGAGTTTTATATTGTAGCAATTTTATTTATTGCAAGCGTTTTATTTTTTATTTATATTTATAATTATTATGTGTGTTGAATATTTAGATAAATTTTTATTTTTTAACTTTTTTATTTTTTAACTTTTTTATTTTTTAATTTAGTTTTTTATTTAGTTGATATACCAAACATCAAAAATTAGTATAATTACTATTAGATAACATAACTTTTAAAATACATAAAAAATTTTATATTAATTAGATAGTATTAAAATAAAGCGATATATGACCATTTTACTAGGTTATATATCGCTTTATTATTATCATAATTTTAATAAATAATTTTTAGAATTATTGTTTTAATTATAATTTTTTAATATATGAATATCTTTAATTCAGTTTTATAAATATTACTATCTGTAAACATACTTAGTTTTTAAATGAATGTATAGGAGCTGGAATTCTTCCTCCTCTTTGAGTAAATAACTCAGACGAATTTGTATTTATAGGCATTACTGGTGCTCGCCCTAAAAGACCACCAAATTCCACCATATCACCTACGTCACATCCTGGAGCTGGTATAATTCTAACTGCTGTAGTTTTATTATTAATCATACCTATTGCTGCCTCATCAGCTATCATAGCTCCCAGTGTACCTGCTGTAGTACTTCCTGGAACAGCTATCATATCAAGACCTACAGAACAAATAGCAGTCATTGCTTCAAGCTTATCTATACTCAAAGCACCTTTGATAACAGCATCAATCATACCCGCATCTTCTGATACTGGTATAAATGCACCACTTAGACCTCCAACATGTGAGCACGCCATGACTCCACCTTTTTTAACAGCATCATTTAAAAGAGCCAACGCTGCTGTAGTACCATGAGTACCAACAACTTCAAGACCCATTTCTTCTAATATATTTGCCACTGAGTCTCCAATGGCTGGTGTAGGTGCTAATGATAGGTCTATTATTCCAAATGGTACATCCAGTCTACTAGAAGCTTCTTTTGCTACCAATTGTCCAACTCTTGTAATTTTAAAGGCAGTCTTCTTAACTGTCTCTGCTACAACATCAAATGGCTCTCCTTTTACCTTTTCTAAGGCTCTTTTAACAACCCCAGGACCACTTACACCGACATTTATTATTCTATCAGCTTCACCAACACCATGGAAAGCTCCTGCCATAAATGGATTATCTTCAACTGCGTTACAGAATACTACTAGTTTTGCACAACCAAATCCCTTTGCATCTTTCGTTAATTCTGCAGTTTCTTTTATAATTTCTCCCATTTCTTTTACTGCATCCATATTTATACCACATCTTGTAGAACCTACATTTACTGAAGCACATACCTTGTTTGTACTTGCCAAGGCTTTTGGAATTGATTTAATTAATATCTTATCACCCTTTGTATACCCTTTTTGAACCAATGCTGAGAATCCACCTATAAAATCTATACCTAAATCCTCCGCAGCTTTATCTAATGTCTGTGCAAACTTTACATAGTCACTTTCATCTGTTGCACCTGCAATAATAGATATTGGAGTTACTGATACTCTCTTATTTACAATTGGAATACCATATTCACGCTCTATATCTTTTCCAACTTTTACTAAATCTTTAGCAGAATTCATAATCTTGTTATATATTTTCTCTCTAGCCTTATCTCCATCAGGGTCTATACAATCTAATAAAGAAATCCCCATAGTTATAGTTCTTATATCTAATTGTTCTTCATCTATCATTTTGATTGTCTCAAGTATATTTCCTACATTCACTATTATCACCTCCCTATTACTGTTTTTTACAGATTATGCATTGAGTTAAATATTTCTTCTCTTTGAATTTTTACATCTACTGATAATTCTTTTCCTCTTTTTATTAAGTCTTCAACCGTTTGCTCAAAAGAGTTTAATGCTTTCTCTAAATCAACTATCATAATCATTGTAAAATACTCTTGTAATATCTTTTGTGAAATATCTACTATGTTAATATTTTGCTTGAATAACTCATCACTGATTCCTGCTACTATACCTGGTTTGTCCTTCCCAATTACTGTTAAAATTGCTCTCATGATAATATCCTCCCTTATTTTTTTATAAATCTTACATTTTTACAAATTGAACCTTTTATTAGCATATATTTCATTTATTTGTTAGTAAATCACTTTTTATGTATATATTTAATATATTTTAATACCTATACCTTCATTTGTCAATTTTTTTTCAATATTCTATTATTTTTATACTATTTAGTCAAATTATATGTATTGTACATTTTATTGATAACAATATATAGTTTTCATAATAATGAAAGGTATCACTTAACAAACTCATAATTTGATAAGCAATACCTTTCTAAAAATTATTTTTTTATTTTTATGAATCTAATTATATTTTTTCTTGTGCCAGGATTTACAATCAATATAGAGCAAAACATAGTTAAACTTAACACTCCAATTAAAATGAAACTCTCTTTCCCAATGCTATATTTTTTAGGTGATAATTTAGTATTAATTTCATCTTTATTTTCATTATTGTGATTTACTTGATTATTTATTTTTGATTGATTATTATTCATATCTAAATTGTCATTATAAAAATCTTCATTATAAAAATATGATTGATTATTAGTGCTAAATACAGTTTTTTGTTTTAAGCCTTTATTATCATTTTCTAAGATAAAACTTTTGTTAGATTTATCCTCATTTTTTAACTCATCTTCATTTTTTAAAATCTCATCTTTTTCTTTATCATTAGTTATATTATTATCATCGTTATCTTTTGGAGGATTCTTACTTGTAGTACTGCTAGAATCAGATTCTATATTGTTGTCATTTGGAGTATTAGGAGTTTTTTCATCATTACTACTATTATTATCTTTATTGTCATTATTTAGATTACCATTATTATCTTCTTCTCTATCTGGGTCATCTCTTCCTCCTCCTCCACGGTCACCACCAGCATTTTCATTTTCTTGTTCATCATCTGGTGTAATCTGATTATTACCCCCTCCTAATACAAATCCAGGTTTTAAAAATATATTTGAATACCCATCTCTTAATCCACCTTCCACTTTTACTCTAAAACATCTCAACTTAAAATCTTCAAAATCAATTGTGGCTTGATTTGTAATATACTCTAGTTCATTGCTTATCCAATTTATACCATCATCAGAATATTCCACAAATACCTTTTTTGCATTATATGGCATGTCATAATCTAAAGCAGCTGTATAACCATATTCCCGGTTTCTAAAATACACAACTAAATTATTTATAGGCTCCTTATTTCTAATAGAGATATTTATAACTGGAAAAACATCTTGATTTAATACTATATTTTTTTCATTTAGAATATTTTCATCAAATTTACCTCTTATAATAAACTCTAGATTTTTATTTAAATCAGTATAGTAATTTAATAAATCCCACTCCACATTTATATTTGCAATTTTTCCACTTGAAGTTTTTAGACTTACTTCTTTTGGGAGTTCTACATCCTCAATTTTATCATCTTTTGTTAATATCAATTCTTCTTCAAATACACTAATGCCTCTAAGATTACATCTTATAATATTATAATCTTCATCTTGTGGTATGTCTGGCATTATTACATTCCCATCACCAATGATATAAACAATCTTAGTTTTTGATACAATTGATTCGCCTTTTGTATTATTTGCTATTGTATTTTGTTGGTTATTCTTATTAACAATTACTGATGTATCCTCTATTTCCACATCTCCATTACAGTAAATACCTACAGCATCTTTTCCATTAACCTCAATTATTCTAGATTCTACTTTAATATCATTTTCTGAATAAATTCCTATTGCATTATCTCCACTTGCACGTATATTACCAGTTTTTCCATAATATGTAGCTAGAACTAGTTCAGCTTCTTTCTCTATATATAAAGCAGTTCCATTCAGTGCAACTATATTATCTATTCCTATATTTAATTTTCCTCCCCGTTCTACATGTATTACACCTTCATTCCCTCCTTCTCCAATTATATTTAACTTATTACCACTAATATTAAAATTACCTTTATCTTTTATAAGTATTTTATATTGGTTTGTATCTATTGTGACATTAGCTCCATTTGGAACACTAAATCCAAAATAATTATCTATTACCATATCACATGTAAGAATATAAACTATGTCTCCCTTATTATCTTCATTTTTTACAATCCAATTTTTAAAATCATCCAAACAATTGTTTTCTTGCGAAAAGCTCTTTTTTGGTAAAATTATAAAAATACTTACTAATAAAGTTATAAGAAGAAATATCTTATTTTTTTTATTCATTTTTTTCTCCTATTTGATTATTCTGTCAAGTAAAATTATGTCTCTTTAATGTATTTTATTTATTAATTCTTAATCTTATAATTTTATCTATATATTTTATAATATCCCTATTTATTACTACTACTGAAAATAACATGGTTAAAACTATGATTTCAACTCCAATTATAAGCTCACTTTTAGAACTCTGAGTCTTATCATATGGCTTTGAAATAGATTTTAGTTTATCATTAGAATTATTTACTTCAATACCATCTGTCTTACTTAAAATTACTTTATCTTTATATGTATTTTTAGAAAGTTCATTATTTTCCTTATAACCTTCTTTTAGGTCTTGTTCTAAATTATTTTCAATTTTATTTTTTTCAATCAAATTATTATTTTTAACTTTATTATTGATATTCTCTTCACTCTTTTCTTTGTGTATTTCTTTATCTATTTCAGTATGTTTTTCATGTGACTTATTATTTTCTTCATATTGTCGATTATTATTTTTTTCTTCTCCATTATCTTCTGTGACATTACTTGAATCTAATGGTCTTTGCTCATCAGTATTATTGTTATTTTTATTATTTACACCTGAATTAACCTTATTGTCTTCTCTATCTGGGTCATCTCTACCTCCACCTCCACGGTCTCCACTATCATCATCGACTTCTTGTTCATCATCTGGTGTAATTTGATTACCTCCTCCTCCCATTACAAATCCAGGCTTTAAAAACATATTTGAATAACCTTCTTTCAATCCACCTTCTACCTTTATCCTAAAACATCGTAACTTGAAATCTTCAAAATCAAGCATAACCTGATTACTAATATTCTCTAATTCTTCACTTACCCAATTTACACCATCCTCTGAATATTCCACAAATACTTTTTTAGCACTATATGGCATACTATAATCTAGTATAGCTAGATAACCATTTTTAGAATTTAAGAAAGATACTTCTAAATCATCTATAGGTTCTTTATTAACAATATAGACATGTAAAACAGGAATAACATCATTGTTTATAATTATGTTCTTCTCATTTAAATCTTCTTCTTTAAATTTACCTATTATAATAAACTCTGTATTATTATTTAAATCATTATAATAGTTTGATAAATCCCACTCAACATCTAAATCTATAGAGTTCATACTAGAAGTTCTTAAACGTACTTTATCTGGTAATATTATATCTTCTACTTTATCCTCTTTTGATATGTTCATTTCTTTTTCAAAAGCTCTAATCCCTCTATAGTTACAATTTACTATCTCGTAATTCTTATTCTGAGGTATATCTGGAGTAATTGTATTCTGTTCTCCAATAATATAAATCTTATTTGCTTCTGATACAATCGACTTAACTTTTTTATTTTCCAATAATACATTTTGCTTCTTATTACCACTATGTATAATTATTGAGGTATCTTCTATTTCGACTTCTCCTTTACAATAAATTCCTATTGCATTTTCTCCATCAGCTTCAATTGTTTTAGAATCTACTCTAATATCATTTTCCGAATAAATTCCTATTGCATTTTCTCCATTTGCTTTTATATTTCCAATCTCCTCATAATATTTATCTATACTCAAATTTGCATCTTTTTCAACATATAACGCAGTTCCATTTAATGCAACTATATTATCTATTCCTATATTTAATTTGCCTCCCTTTTCTACATGTATTACTCCTTCACTTCCACCCTCTCCAATTATATTTAGCTTGTTTCCATTAATATTAAAATGTCCTTTATCTTTTATAAGTATCTTATATTTATTTGTATCTATTGTAATATTAGTTCCATATGGAATACTAAATTCAAAATAATTATCTACTATCATATCGCAAGGAAGAGTATAAACTATTTCTTTCCTATTATCTTCATTTTTTACAACCCAATTTTTAAAATCTTCTAAACAATCATTTTCTTGTGAGAAACTCTTACTTGGTAAAATTATAAAAATTATAGTTAATAAATTTATAAGAAGAAAAATTTTATTTATTTTATTCATATTATTCTCCTATTAATTTTTTAATAAGCTTAAAATGCTTTAAACGATTCTGTCTATTTTTTATGTTTTATAAATTTATCTACATATTTTATGATACCAGGATTTACTACTACTATTGAAAATGACATAACTGATACTATAATTCCACCCCAAATAACACTCCTATCTTGAAATTTCTGAGTTTTACTATGTGAATTAGAAGTAGAGTTTGAGCTATTATTAAATTTATCTAATTTAAAAGTCTCTTTTTCATTTGATATTTTTTTATTATCAGTTGTATTTTTACCTTCCTGATTTTCTTCATAATCTCTTTTTAATATTTGAATTAAACTATTCTCATACTTATCTATAATAGTTAATTCATCATTCTTAATATCATTATCTCTGTTATTGATATTAGTCTTATTAGTTTCTTTATCTTTCTCTATAATATCTTCATTAGACTTATCATTTTTTTCATCCTCTTGGTGAATATTATCTTTTTCTTCATTATTGAAATTTGTTATATTGTTAGAATCTTCAGGTATTTCTTCAGTGGAATTATCATTTTTCTTATTATCATCTAAATCAAATTCATCATTTTCTCTATCTGGGTCATCTCTACCACCACCGCCACGGTCACCATCAATATCATCATTTCCCTTTTCATCATCTGGTGTCTCTTGATTGTCACCACCACCCATTATAAATCCTGGTTTAAAAACCATATTTGAATAACCTTCTTTTAATCCGCCTTCCACTCTTACTCTAAAACAACGTAGCTTAAAATCTTCAAAAAAAAGTATAGCTTGGTCTCTAATATCTTCCTGTTCCTCAGATGTCCAATTGATTCCATCTGCTGAATATTCAACAAAAACTTTATTTGCATTGTATGGCATATCAAAATACAAAATAGCTACATATCCATCTCTTGTGTTTTGATAATCTAATTCCAAATTATCTATTGGTTTTTTCTCTGCAACAGATATGTCCAAAATAGGAACAACATCATCATTTATTACAATTTTTTCTCTATTTAATGTTTCTATTTTAAACTTTCCTGTTATACTAAAAGTTTCTTCTTTTTTTAACTTTTCATAATAACCAGTAAAATCCCATTCTACATCTATATCAAGTTGATTACCACTAGATGTTTCTAATACCATATCTTTCGGAAATTTTATATCTTCTATTTTATCATCTTTACTTACTTTTATTTCTTCACTAAATACATCAATTCCCCTATGGCAACATGTTATAATATTATAGCCAGAATCTTCAGATATAGCTGGGATAAGCTCATTAGAGTTATCAATTATATAAACTTTCTTGCTTTCTGATACAATTGATTGTGCAGCCTTATTATTAGCTCTTAATAATCCATTTTCTTTGCTACTACTATAAGCTTTTATTGAAGATTCTTCTATCTCAACATCACCTTTAGAATAAACACCTATAGCACTCTCTCCATTCACTTCAATATCCTTATTTAATATTCTAATATCATTTTCAGTATAAATTCCTATTGCATCTTTTCCATTTGCCTTTATTTTTTCAACAGATTCATAGGATGATTTAATATATAAGTCTCCTCCTTCTTCAACGTATAAGGCTGTCCCATCAGTAGCAATTATGTTATTTATACCGATACTTATACTTCCACCAGTTTCTACATGTATTACTCCTTCTTTTCCTCCTTCACCTATTATATTTAGTTCATTATCATCAATAATAAATCTTCCATGATTTTTTATCAGTATTTTATATTTGTTGGTATCTATTGTAAAATTACTGTCATGAGGAATATAAAATCTAAACTCTTCGTCTATTACCATATCACAAGGAAGAGTATAAACTATTTCTTCTTTGTTATTTTTATTTTCTTGAACCCACCTTTCAAAATCTTCAAAACAATTATCCTCTTGTCCAGACACCTTGTTTGGAGAAATTACAAAACAGAGTATTATTATGCTTACAAAAATAAATATTTCAGACTTCTTCATCTTTTACTCCTAATATTTTAATATAATAATGTTGAAAAATGTATCTTATATATATAATTTTTCCATAATTAGCACTTGTTGTCAATTTTTATAAATAAAAAGCTACTTAATAAAGTAAACAATCGTTTAACTTTAATAAGTAGCTTATATTCTTATAATAAAATAGTTATAATATTAGAGCTTCCTTCATTTACAATTTTTTGTAGAGTCTTTTGCATCTTAACTCTTATCTCTTCTGGCATAGTATACAATTTACTCTGTAATTGTTCTTTCACTAAATCATGAAGTGACTTACCAAACATATTTGATTCCCATAAATCTGCTGGTTGCTCTTCAAACACCTCCATAAGATATTTTATCATCTCTTCACCTTGATTCTGATTACCAACTATTGGAGAAACTTCTGTAGATATATCTGCCTTTATAATATGAAGTGATGGTGCATTAGCTCTTAGCTTGATACCATATTGTTTTCCTTGTTTCATTATTTCTGGTTCCTCTAAACTAAGTTCTTCTAGAGAAGGAGCTACTACTCCATATCCTTTTATCTTAGCATCTACTAAAGCACTTTCTATTTTATCATACTCATTCTTAACCTTAGATAATCTAGTTATTAGACTAAGCAATTGATAATCTCCCTCAATTTTAAATCCACTCTTTTCTTCAAGGACATTATAGAATAAATCTTGCTTTGTCTGTAAATCAATATTTATAACGCCTTCTCCTAGCTCTACATTATCAACACCTGTATCCTCCAAAAACTCTAACTCAGAAAATCCTTGCATAATTCCTTCTATATCTCTTATTTTTCCTATATCTATAATACTTTGTTTTAATGTTGTTATTATGCTACTTTTTATCCAGTGATTTCTTTCTAGACCTTCAACCCATTTAGGTAAATTAATTCTTATTTCTGTAAGTGGGAAATCATACAATACAGCTTCCATAACTTCCTCTATATCATCTTCTTCCATTTCAACTACATTCATTGGAAGAACTGGAACTTCATACTTTTCTTCCAATTCATTTCTAAGCATACTTGTTTCCTCACTTTTTGGACTTAGTGTATTTAAAACAACGGCAAATGGTTTTTTAAGGCTTTTTAATTCTTGTATAACTCTTTCTTCTGGCTCTACATAACTTTTTCTGTCAATACCAGTAACTGAACCATCTGTCAACACAACTACTCCTATTGTAGAATGGTCTTTTATAACTTTTTTAGTTCCTATTTCTGCTGCCTTTTCAAATGTCATAGCTTCTTGTGACCAAGGAGTTGATACCAATCTTTGTTTTCCACCTTCCTCATGCCCTAAAGCTCCTTCAACTATGTATCCAACACAATCTACCATTCTTACTTTCAGAGATACTGTGTCTTTTATTTTAATTTCTACGCCATCTGCTGGTACAAATTTTGGTTCTACTGTCATTATAGTTTTACCTGAGCCACTTTGAGGTATCTCATCTCTTGTTCTATCCTTCTTAAACTCATTGTCTATATTTGGTATAACCAACTTTTCCATAAATTTTCTTATAAAAGTTGATTTTCCTGTTCTTACAGGACCCACTACTCCAATATATATATCCCCCTGAGTCCTTTTGGATATATCTTCGTATATGTTATTATTCATATTATTCCTCCTATACATCTAATCTTATTAAATTATATTTAGAGTTAGGGGTTAATATTCTTAAAATAGAAAAATAAAGACTAGCAATATTAATTTCCCCTACATACAGAAACTGGTAAACTTTAAAGTGAATTAAATTTATTAAAATCCATTATATTAAAAAGATATAATGACAATCATGATAACTATAAATTGCATATAAAATAATTTATTATACTGTATATACATAGACTATGCTATATAAAATTAAAATAGCCCTCTTTATACTAAAGAGGGCTAAAACAAATTTATTATTTTTTTATTTTGTATTACAATGACTTATATCTCATCACCTAAAACGACTTCTTCCATTTCATGCTTTTTACTTCTCATCATTAGTTCTATTCCAACTTCCTTAGGATCTGAACCTTTGTTTATTACAGAATATATAGCATTAGTTATTGGCATGTCTATATTCAATTTTTCAGCTACATCGTGTGCTACTTCAGTGGCAGTTATACCTTCTACAACCATCTTTACTTCTTTTAAAGTATTTTCTAGGCTCATACCTTGACCTATAAGTATACCAGCTCTTCTATTTCTACTATGCATACTTGTACAAGTAACAATTAAATCTCCTATACCTGAAAGACCTGCAAATGTAGACACATTAGCTCCCATAGCAATTCCAAGTCTACTCATTTCACTAATACCTCTTGTCATAAGAGCAGCTTTTGCATTATCACCATATCCTAATCCATCACATATTCCAGCTCCAAAAGCTATAATATTTTTTAATGCTCCTCCAAGTTCTACTCCAACTATATCTGGATTTGTATAAACTCTAAGCTTAGGGCTCATAAATAAATCTTGTATCATCTGTGCTATTTTTAAATCTTCAGAAGCTACTACTACTGTAGTAGGGATTTCTCTTGCTACTTCTTCAGCATGAGATGGTCCAGATAGTATTACATATGGATTTTGTGGTAATTCTTCTTCACAGACTTGAGATAATCTAAGTCCAGTACCTTTTTCAAGACCTTTTGCCACATTAACAATAACTTGTCCCTCTTTTATAAATGGTTTTATTTTTTGGCAAGTACTCCTTACAGCCTGTGATGGAACTGCTAAAATTATCACTTTACAATCTTTTATAGTTTTGTCTATGTCAGTACTTATAGTTATATTATTTGGAAATAATACTCCTGGTAAATAGTCTGTATTTTCTTTAGTCCTATTTATTTTTTTAGCTTGTTCCTCTTTTCGAGTCCACATACTCACATCGTTACCTTTTTTTGCAAGACCTAAAGCTAATGCACTTCCCCAACTTCCAGTACCTAATACACATACTTTCTCCATGTTTAACACCACCTGAGTATAATATATTTACTATTCTTTCTTTTGACCAATCTTTCTCTCTGTCCCATTTAATAATCGCTTTATATTTGCTCTATGATTATATATTACTGATGCAGTTAAAAACAAAGCTACTATTAAGCCAGCTTTATTTTTTACTATAATCATAAATATTGGTGAACATCCGATTCCTACGACAGAACCTAATGAAACATACTTTGTTATAACTACCACCAATATAAATACTGCTAGACACATTAGTGTTATTACTGGATTTACAGCAAGCATTGCCCCTAACGAAGTTGCAACACCTTTACCTCCTCTAAACCCTAAAACTGCTGGCCAATTATGACCTGCTACAACACATATAACTGCCAGATATCCAGCTAAAAGAGTATCTATACCAACTAATCTTGCTGCAAGCTCTGATATTAACACAGCCATTACACCTTTAAGAACATCTCCTAAAAATGTCATTGCTCCTGCTCTTTTTCCAAGTGTTCTAAGTACATTTGTTGAACCTGCATTACCTGAACCTTGAGTCCTTATATCAACTCCAGCAATTCGCTTTGCAACTATGTATGAAGTCGATATATTGCCTAAAAGATATGCAACAACAGCGATAATTATATAACTAAATATCTCCACTGAAATTCCCCCTTTTAGTTATATTTTAAATATTTATTTCTTATTTTTTTGTCTATACTCAAATTTTATGGAAGTTCCTTCAAATCCAAAGTTTTCTCTTATCTTATTTTCAAGATACCTTTGATATGAAAAATGAGTTAAGTCCTTATCATTTATAAACAATGTAATCTTAGGAGGTCTAATGTCTGTTTGAGTTCCATAGTAAATTTTTAACCTTCTACCTTTATCAGACGGTGGTTGATTTAACATTACTGCTTCTCCAATTACCTCATTTAATGCTGAAGTCGATATTCGCTTAGAATGTTCATTTGATACATACTCAACTGTATCCAATATCTTATTCATTCTCTGATTAGTCTTTGCAGAAACAAACACAATTGGAGCATACATCATAAATGGGAATTTTTCTTTTATATCTTTTGTGTAATTACTCATAGTCTTATTATCTTTCTCTATTAAATCCCATTTATTGATTACAAATATACATCCTTTACCTTCATCATGTGCTATACCAGCAACTTTTGTATCTTGTTCTGTTACACCTTCTAAGGCATCTATTACAATTAATACTACATCTGCTCTATCTACAGCACTCATGGCTCTTATTACACTGTATTTTTCTATTGTCTCATATATTTTACTTTTTCTTCTAAGCCCTGCTGTATCTATCAAAAGGAATTTCTGTCCATTCTTCTCAAAATAAGTATCAATTGCATCTCTAGTAGTACCCGCAATCGGACTTACAATTACTCTTTCTTCTCCAAGTATTTTGTTAAGTATAGAACTTTTACCTGCATTTGGTTTACCTGTTATAGCTACTCTTATTATATCTTCTTCATACTCTGTATCTAATCCTGCTGGAAAATTTTCAACTATCTCATCTAATAAATCTCCAAATCCCATACTATTAGCTCCTGAAACTGCAAAAGGAGTTCCAAATCCTAATTCATAAAAATCGTATATATTGTCAAATTGACTCTGACTATCAATCTTATTAACTACTAATATTACTGGTTTTTTTGTCTTTCTAAGTAACTGTGCAATTTCCTTATCAGCTGCTGTTATTCCAGCCTTACCATCAACTATAAAAAGTATTACATGTGACATGTCCATTGCAAGCATAGCTTGACTTCTCATTTGAGATAATATTATGTCTTCGCTATCAGGTTCAATTCCTCCTGTATCTACTAATGTAAAATACTTATCTAACCACTCTACTTCAGCAAATATTCTATCCCTTGTAACTCCAGGTGTA
Organism: Clostridioides difficile; assembly: GCF_001299635.1. Lineage (GTDB taxonomy): Bacteria > Bacillota > Clostridia > Peptostreptococcales > Peptostreptococcaceae > Clostridioides > Clostridioides difficile_A. Next base: position 179,192 of record NZ_JRHN01000044.1, read on the forward strand.
TTTTCAACTATCGATATCCTTTTTCCTGCAAATTTATTAAATATTGTAGACTTACCAACGTTTGGTCTCCCAACTACAGCTACAACTGGCCTACTTATACTCATGTTGTTTCTCCTTCCATCTTTTGTTTTCTATTTTAAAATTTTATCCACAAAGTCTTTTCCTTCATTCAAACATGGGATAATTTTTATTTTCATAAGTTCTTCTAATTGATTTAATTCAATATTATCTAAGAAAATTTCTTCATCTGCTTTTAGCATACTTCTTGTTATATAAAGAGCTTCTCCTAATTCTTTATTTTCAAGTTGCTCTCTTAAATCTTTAGCTGTTAAAAGACCTGATACAGTTATTGTCTCTCCAAAAAATTTATTTTTTATCTCATACACATCTACCTGAAGATTTTTAAACTTGTCCATCATAGCATTTGCCATACTCTGTATGAATTCATATGCAGAATGACCAGTAGCTATTGAAACTCTTTTCTCTTTTTTAAGAATTTTTTCTGGTAATGTATTTAAATATTCTTCGATTTCTGATTTTAACTTACGTATCATTCCTACACCATCTTCAAACTGTAAAAAACCTTCATATTCTTCATATGTAGGTAACTCTCTATTAGATAATATATAAAATTCATCTGATAAAAAGGCAAATCGAGTCCCTATTTCATTAAGATATTTTTTTTGCATATTGTGTATCTGTTCTATCGTCCTACTTGCACCTTCACTATCAAATATGTCTAGGTTTGCTAAATTTTCTCTGTGTTTTGTAATTCCAACTGGTACTATAGCAACACTATTTACGTATGGATAAAGTTGAGCTAATTCTCTTATTGTTCTCTCTAATTCTTTTCCATCATTTATACCTGGACATAAAACAATTTGACAGTTCATTTCTATATGAGCATCTGCCAATCTCTTCATTATACCATATAATTTTCCTGCAAATTTATTACTTATCATTTTTTGTCTTAATTCTGGGTTAGTCGTATGCACAGATATATTTATAGGACTTATTCTATATTTAATGATATTATTTATATCTTCTTCACTCATATTTGTAAGTGTAACAAAATTCCCTTGCAAAAAAGATAGTCTCGAATCATCATCTTTAAAATAAAGAGTTTCTCTCATTCCTTCTGGCAACTGGTCTATAAAACAAAACATACATTTATTTCTACAACTTTTAGCTTGGTCAATTATTGGATTTGTAAATTCAACACCCAAATCTTCGTCATAGTCTTTTTCTATCTCGTATATGTAGACTTCGCCATCTTTTTTTTGTATTTCTACTTCTAGATATTCATCACTTAGTAAGAATCTATACTCTATTATATCATGTATTGGCTGTTCATTCACAGATATAAGTAAATCTCCTATTTCTATACCCATTTCTTCTGCAATACTATCTTTGTAAACCTTACTTATAATGTTATTTATTTTTTTTACATTTACTTCCAATTTTTTCACCACTCTTTTGTATTCATCAAAGCTTATTATAATATATTTTCATATACGGTTTGTAAGTTTATTATATTTTATAATAGCATTTTTAAGCATTTCATGTCATAATAACACATTTTAATTCTAATAGTCAATATAAGTAACTAGCTATAAAAAAGATTAAAACAAATAATATTCAAATTTAAGTATTTTAAAAATTTGAATACTATTTGTTGTTAGAAATATTTTATAACCTTAATGTTTTACTATGATTAACGTTCCATTTGTCATATCATGAACCATTCCACCTACACACTTAGACATCAACATTGCCTTATTTTGTAAGTCTTTCTCATCGTTTGCATAAAATATTGGGCAACCTCCACCATTTTTCATATTCTTATCTAAAGTAACTATAGCTAGGGTATATTCGTTTAAACCTATATCCATTCCCATCTTATGCACTTCCTTTCTTTCCTATTTTATAATTTTTTAGGGATAAGTTTTTACCTTTAGAACTTGAAAGTATTGGACATGACTTTACAGCTTCCATTACTTTTTCTACATTCTTATCTATTGGTAAATAAGCAATCATTATACTTTCATCATCCTTATTTCTTCTAGGTAATGGTACAAATGAAGGTTCTCCATAATCTCCATATAAACCTAACCTTGAATATATATTGTATACTATTGCTTGTCTTTGACCTGAATCAAATAATATTCCAGCATTAGCATAATCTTTATTTTTAGGAATTATTTGTATTCCTACACCTCTATTAATATATACTTCTCTATCACTTTTTAGACCTATATTTGTTATCCCTTTTAAATCTCCTACCTTCAATATCGACTCATTCACAAAACTAATCTCAGCAGGCATTACATCAGCTATATCTCCAATACTTTTTCTAGTAAGGAGTTTTTTTAGTATAAAGGCTAATACTAATCCACAAACCGAACTTATTATCAAACTTACGCCTTCACTTATCTTTGTTTCTGCAAGTATTACATAATACAATCCTATTGTTAAAAAGGATGTAACTATACACATATAATTTCTTACTTCATAAGTTCTAGCTATCTCTTCTATAAATGCAGCGCCTCTCTTTACAAGTTGAACTTCCTCTAAGTTTTGTAATGTATTCCTTCTATTAGCTCTTACTTGTCTAAATTGTTCTGCTGCTAGAGATAAAAATGTTATAGATGTATAAGAACGATTTATAAGAGCTGGAACTAATAACGCTCCTAATGAAGAAGCGACAAATGCTAATATAAGCTGAGATAGCAAAACGTTTGGTTGTGTTGGGTACTGTTTTTGGTCTAAATTTAACATTATAATTCTGGATGTCATACCAATAATAACAGCAACAAAAAATACTCTATCCATTAAATCACTCCTAAAATATTTATTCTAAAATTTTACATGTAAATCTACAAAGTCTTCCTAGAAAAATCACTCTGTTTCCCTTTTGATGTTTCTATAATAGGTGTACTCTTTACTACATCTATCATGACATCTATATCTTTGAGTATTGGCATATATGGTATAACCACAGTACTTTTTTCTAGATTAGTCTTAGATATAGCCACAATATCAACCTCATCTACATCTTTATCTATACCCATATGAATAAATAGATTATGTATTATAGCTTGTCTTTGCCCTACATCATTTACTATTCCAAATGCACCTAAGTCTCTTGGTATAACCTCTATAGCTAGGCATTCATTTTTATATTTTTCTCTTGTACTTTCTAGACCTATATTAGTTATTATTACTCCATTTACTGTTAAAATAGGCCCTTCAAAGCTTATTTTTGCAGGAACTATATCTGCTATGTCTGCTATGCTATTTCTTCTTAAAAACCTTCTAAAAATTAAACCAACAAGAGCTCCTGATACAATAGCTAATACTGTACAATAAAAAAAGCTAAGGTCATACTTTCTTGCAAAAACAATGTAAACTATAGAAGATACTAATGCAGAAAAGAGACTTATATAACTTCTAGATTCATAGGTAGAGGCTATTTCTTCAACATAAGCATCTCCTTTTGGAACTAATTCTTCATTATCAATATTCTTTAATGTTATTCTTTCTTGTTCTGCAAGTCCTTGAAATTGTTGTATTGCTACTGCAAAAAAAGTCAATGCTGAAAACTCTTTATCTATAAGTGCAGGCAATGCTATCGCACCTAATGAAGCTGAAAGCCCTGATATTATTATCTGTTCTAAATAATCTTGTGGTCTTGATGGGTACTGTTTGTCTGTAACTCTTAAAACTAATCCTCTACATAATACTCCTACAACTAATGCAACTATAAAAGAGTGTCTAAATAAATTTGCATTCAATAAACTTTCTTCCATTTTCTCAGCTCCTTCTCTTATATAGTTTGTGCAAAAAACAAAAAAAATTTCCTTCTATTTAAGGAAATTTTTTTGTAGTATTGTAACAATAAATTCACTACCAATACCAAGCTCACTTTTTACTTTTATACATCCATTTAGCGATTTAACTATATGCTTAGTTATAGCCAATCCTAGACCCGTTCCTCCTACGTCCCTACTTCTTGCTTTATCTACTCTATAGAATCGCTCAAAGATACGTTCTACATCTTCTTTTGGTATACCTACACCATTATCTATAACCTTAATTACTATTTTTTCTTCATCTTTTAAAACTACAACTTGTACAATCCCATTATCCTGAGTGTATTTTATAGCATTGTCAACTAAGTTTAAAAATACTTGTTTTATATAATCTCTATTAGATAATATGCTTATTGATTTGTCATCACATTTATATAAGACTTCTATATTTTTTTCTCTAGCTGAATGTTGTGTTATTTCATATACTTCTTTAAACACATCATATACTACAACATTTTCCATAAGAAGGGTATCTTTATTTTCTACGAATGATAATAATAATATATCATCAATCAATCTTTTTAATCTATCTGATTCACTTTCTATTATTTCCAAGAATCTATTTCTAGTATTTACATCTATGTTTTCATTTGACTTTAGTGTTTCAACAAATCCACTTATAGATGTTAGAGGTGTTTTAAGTTCATGACTTACATTTGCGACAAAATCACTTCTCATATTTTCAAGCTTAACTTTTTTAGTAATATCTTCTATGTTTACTATAGAACCTATTATTACATTATTGGTGTTTTGAAGATACACTGGGTCTACTTTTATTTTATATACTATATCGTCTTTAGTCGTAATATTTGCAGTTTCATTATCTTTAGAACCAATAAATCTAAGTATTTGCTTTAATATTTCTTCTTCTTTTATTACAACATTAATATTGTGTCCTTCTACCAATTGATTTGGTTCGCTTTTTATCATTTCTTTTGCTTCATCATTTATAAGAAGTATATTTCCATTTACATCTATAGCTAAAATTCCATGCGATATACTCTTTAATATAGACCTTAACTGTAGATGTTTATACTGTACTTCTTCTAATGTTTTATCCATATTTTTTATCATATGATTAAAATTTCTAGCTAATTCTCCAAGCTCTCCTTTAGCTGATATGTTAAGTCTAGCATGGTATTCATTATTACTTACTTTTTTTGAGACATATATAAATTCTTTTAAATATTTTCTTAATGTTATTGTATATCTTACAGATAATATCACAATAGCTATTGATAACATAACAATAAAAAAATATATGCTATTTAATTCTTCCACAAGATAACACTCCTAAAATATAACCTTTTTAATCTATTTTATATCCAACACCTCTTATAGTCTCTATATATTTTTCTGACTTATCTTCATCTTCTATTTTTTTTCTTAAATATCTTATATGGACATCTACTGTTCTAGTTTCTCCATAGTATTCATACCCCCATATTTTATCTAAAAGATAATTTCTTGAAAGTACTTTACCTTTATTTTGAATTAATAATTTTAACAATTCAAATTCTTTAAGTGTTAACTCTATCTTTTCAGAACCTTTAGTGACCTCATGCTTTGATAAATCTAATTTTAAATTACCTGTAGTAAGTATATTATTTTCTTCACCTAAGCTAGTCAAGTTATACCTTCTTAACACAGAACTAATTCTAGCTAACAACTCCTTTATACTAAATGGCTTAGTTATATAGTCATCAGCACCTATTTCAAGTCCTTCGACCTTGTCATTTTCCATATTTTTAGCAGTAAGCATTATAACAGGAATATTTTTTAAATCTTTATCACTTCTTATTTTTCTCAAAACTTCTATTCCACTTATATTTGGTAGCATCCAATCTAAAAGTATTAAATCTGGTTTAATTTCCTTAGCTTTTATAAATCCATCAAACCCATCATATGAATAACTAACTTCGTAATTTGACACCTCCAAATTGAATTTTAATAGCTCAACTATATGCATTTCATCGTCTATAACAAGCACTTTAGTATTCATTAAAAAGCTCCTCTCTATTTTATCTGTAGTACCGTTCCTATTCGTTCTGATGCCTTATTATGTTTTCTATAAGAGTGGAATTCATCTGCTCTACAACTAGTGCATAAATTTAAATTTATTATATTCTCCTTTTTCACTCCACTACATCTCAGCATATATTCATTAATTTTCCATAAATCTAAATAGTAACTTCCTTCTTTTATTATATAGAACTTTTCATCATTATTTGTAAGAATTGTGTTAAATTTTTCTACCAAATCCTCAGATACTTCATAACAACAAGGTCCAATTGATGGACCAATTATACAAACCAAATCTTCAGGAACTGTTTTATAACATTCAGACATTAATTTAATTGTTTTATGACCTATATTACTAAAAGTACCTCTCCAACCTGCATGAGCCAGTCCTATGGCTTTATTTTTAGCATCTATGATTGATATAGGTACACAATCTGCTGTAAATAATAAAAGAGGTACTCTCTCTAAGTTTGTTATAAGTGCATCTCCATCTATTCTCTTTCCTATAGTATCTTTATTTACTATGTTAACTATATCTGAATGTATTTGAGAATTACTAGTTAGGTTTTCAAATTTTAAATCACATTCTTTACATACTTTTAACATATCTTCTTTACTTTTTGCATCTATATTCTTACATGTTATAACTAGATTTATAGAATTTAACTTTTCGTCAAGTTCTTTACAGTTACCATTTAAATCAACATACTCTTTAATATCTTGTACATTTTTTATATTTATATAATCTTTCATCATTTGTCTCCTTTTTCTATTAGTATACTTTTAAGCTCATTTACAAAAGTATTTATATCTTTAAATTGTCTATAAACAGAAGCAAATCTTACATAAGCTACTTCATCTAAGTCTTTCAATTTGTCCATTACCATCTCACCAATTCTTTTGGTTTCAATTTCTTCTATAAAACATTTATTTATTTCATTTTCAATATGTACAACTACACTCTCAATATCTTCTATCGATACAGGTCTTTTTTCACATGCTTTTAATAACCCGTACTTTATCTTTTCTCTATCAAAATACTCTCTACTATTATCCTTTTTAATAACCATTAAAGGAGTTGTTTCTATTTTCTCATAAGTAGTGAATCTCTTTTTACACGATTCACATTCACGTCTTCTTCTGATAGATTTTAAATCTGTATGTCTAGAATCTATTACCTTTGATTCTTTATAATTACAATAAGGACATTGCATATATATTCCTCCTTTGTTTTAACTACTATATCTCAAATTCATCTAAGCTTAACTCTGAACCTATATTTACTATTATTGTATCACAACCTATTTTAAGTATATCATTCCAAAATATAACTTCTTCATCCCCTCCTCTTGAAAAAAAATTTCTACTTCCATCTCCAAAGATGGTAAATGAGACTACCTTTCCCTCATGAATATCCATATCTATGTCTATTATGAATCCCATCCTTTTTCCATTTTTTACATTTATAATTTCTTTTTCCATTATATCAGAAACTCTAATCATATTATACTCACCCTTTCTTTAAAAATAAATATGTATTGGAGTAAAAAAAAATGACCTATATAGGTCATTTAAATTTAAAATAATGTTTACAGTCCAGGGATTACTTATACATACTTTCTCATATTTTTTAAAGCATTTTTTTCAATTCTTGATACTTGTGCTTGAGATATACCGATTTCATCAGCAACTTCTATCTGTGTTCTTCCTTTATAAAACCTTAAATCTAATACCAACTTCTCTCTACTATTTAATTTTTTAATAGCTTCTTTAAGTGATATTTCTTGCAACCAATTTTCATCAGTATCTTTTTTGTCTTGAACTTGGTCCATAACAAATATTGCATCTCCATTATCTTGATATACTGGGTCAAATAAAGATATAGGGTCTTGTATGGCATCTAGTGCCATTACAACTGACTCAACTTCTAATTCTAATTCTTTTGCTATTTCTGATACTGTAGGTTCTTTAGAATTTGTTCTAATTAATCTTTCTCTAACTTGTAGTGCCTTATATGCTATATCTTTTAATGACCTACTCACTCTAATTGGGTTATTGTCTCTTAGATATCTTCTAATTTCTCCTATAATCATAGGAACAGCATAAGTTGAAAACCTTACATTTTGACTTAAATCAAAGTTATCTATAGCTTTTATAAGACCGATACAACCTATTTGAAATAAATCGTCTATGTTTTCTCCTCTGTTGTTAAACTTTTTTATTACACTCAAGACTAATCTTAAATTCCCTCTTACAAATTGTTGTCTAGCTTCTTCGTCACCACTTTTTATTTTTAATAAAAGTTCCTTCATTTGCTTATTTTTAAGAACTGGAAGTTCCGATGTATTAACACCACATATTTCAACCTTATTAATTTGCATACATTTTCAGTCCTCTCTCAAAAGTATTCATCTATTGAAATTATTTACATTTCCAATTTTTTTATACTTTTTAAGAAGAATTAATTTAGCATTATACAAATTTTTTCATTTCTTTCTGTAACCTTGAAATTATTTTCTTTTCAAGTCTAGATATGTAAGACTGAGATATTCCAAGCATTCCAGCAACTTCTTTTTGTGTTTTTTCGATACCTTTATCTATAAGACCAAATCTTAATTCCATAATTTGCTTTTCTCTGTCACTTAATCTGTCAAGTGCCATAACTAATAAATCTCTATCTATTTCTTCTTCGATTATTTTGTATATTTCATCATTTTCTGTACCCAAAACATCAGATAACAAGAGTTCATTTCCATCCAAATCTATATTTAAAGGTTCGTCAAATGACACCTCTGTTTTCTTTTTATTATTTTTTCTTAAGTACATTAATATTTCATTTTCTATACATCTTGAAGCATAAGTTGCCAATTTTATATTTTTGTTTAGTTTAAAAGTATTCACTGCTTTTATCAAACCTATAGTTCCTATAGAAATCAAGTCTTCCACATCTATACCTGTATTTTCAAATTTTCTCGATATGTAGACCACTAATCTTAGATTTCTTTCTATCAAAATTGATTTTACACTTTCATCTGTTTCTAGTTTTTGTAAAACTTCCATTTCTTCTTCTGGTTTTAATGGAGGAGGAAGTATATTCGCTCCTCCCATATAATATATTCCTTTTGGCTTTATTATTTTTAATTTAATACCTAACATAGTAATAAAGCTTATAATTCTTTCTTTCAATCGTAACATTCCTTGTCCCCCTTAAATTTTCACCTAAAATCCAGGCAATATATTTGGATTCATTATTGCTCCATATTCTCTATCATTAAAATTTGAGATACCAAGTATTATATTTCCTATCTTCTGCTCATCTACTTCTATATAATCAGCTTTTAAACCTATTATGATGCTTGTCTTATTACTTCCAGCATGCTTATAAGGTATTATCCTAACCCTGCCTGAAGTTTTATCATCTAGACTCCCTATAATCTCTTGTGCTTTCTTCATATCTATATCTTCATAGTCAATATTTAATAGATTTTCTGGAATAAACCCTTCTAACACACTTGACTTAACTATTATTACATCACTTTGACTTATTGGGTCTTTTAATAAATTCCCACTATCCACTAAGGCTTTACAACAAAAATTTTTTTCTAACAAGTTTATATTTATAGTCTTTGTAAGTTCCTTGATGTATTTAAGCATTTTCAAGTCTTTATAAATATACTTTAATAGTTCACAACTTACATAAGTACATGCAATTAAGAAAGATATTTTTAAATGACTTATTCCTGTAAAATAAATTATAAAATAAGTGCTTCCAGAAATAAAAATGTTTACTAGATAAAAAACTAATGCTACATGAATATAATCTTTTTTACTCTTACTTCTAAATGAAATTAAAGTTATTATACTCATAATTATTATTTTGAATGGTACTGTGAATAATATGTTCATTGATGGATACAAATAAGCAACAGAATAGGCACCTCCTAAACTAGCCCCCAATAACTTATTTTTTTTAGGATTGTATTTTTTAGTGAGAATAGAAGTACAACTTATAATAATATAATTTATTACTAGGTTTTCTATAACATAGTACTCAATATACACCATGTATCCCCCCTTAAAACCTTTAAACATATTATAAGATAGTATGTACAAAATTTTATGTCACTTTTGATGGTCGAATCCAAAACAAATTCTATTTAAAAGTAACAATGATATATGTCTTATACTTTATGTCGCCAAAAGATATTTTTTTAGTATCAAACAAATAAGCTTTTTTGTAGAATCTAATATATCTAGGTAGAAGTTATTAGTTCTTTTTGGGGTATATTTTTATAAAAAAAGACTATGTAATTTAATAATATATCAAGTAAATTTTTTACTTGTATAAAATCAAATTACATAGTCTATAAATTCAAATTTATATTATTGTGCTAATAATCCGTTTGCATATTTTGCAGAATCATCTAGTGCTTGTTCTGGAGTTATATCTCCAGCTATCATCATTTGAAGTTGTTTCCATAAGTATTCATATATCTCTACTCCATGAGGCCCAACAGTCAATGGTCTATACATATCTTTATCTTTTGTTACCATTTCTTCAAATCTTGGGTCTCCTTGATATTTTTCACCTTTTGCAACTGGAGCTCTTGGTATTTCTTTATGGAATGCTTCCATTGATTCTTTGCTTAACATATACTCAAGAAGTTTAAATCCAAGTTCTTTATTTTTACATGCTGACATTAATGTTAAATCATCCACTGAAGCAAAACTACCAACTGTCTTGTCTTCTAATGAAGTTACATATCCCCAGTTTAAATCTGGAAACGATTTATCAAAAGTACTTGTAGCAGCAGAAGATAACATTATAGTAAATGCAGCTTTTCCTGGTCCAAATACACTTTCAACCATTTCATTACTATCTTTTGATAAAGCATTGTCTGGTATATATTTTTTCATATCATTTATAAAGTTTGCAGCTTTTAAACCTTCTGCATTATTAAATTTAACTGATTTTAAATCATCATTATATATATCTCCACCAGCTTGCCATAAATAAGGATACCAGTTCCAGTTTAAGCTTCCAAATACTTTAGAACCCCAACCTTGTGCAAGACCCCACTGGTCGATTTTTCCATCTCCATCAGTATCTTTTGTTGCTTTTTCACATATTCTTTTAAAATCTTCCCATGTTTTTGGAGGTTTCTCTCCTAATTTTTCTAGTATATCTTTATTATAGTATAGTACTCCTGGATTAGCAGCTTCTATAGGTAATCCATAAATACCACCCATCATTTTTGCATTATCTAAGTATAGGTAATTATCTGAAGTTCCTGATTTTTCTAGATAAGGTGTCAAATCTTCAACTGCACCCATTTCTATAAATTGAGGAAACATCTCTGCATACATGTATCCTATGTCTGGTCCTTCACCTGCACTTATTGCAGTTGCATATTTTTCTGCATAGTTATCCCATGGAACTATTTGGAATTCAATTTCACAATTATTTTCCTTTTCAAATTTCTCTAATATTGGTTTCCATGCATCTGCATCATGGTCTGTCAATGGTGCAGACCACACAACTAATTTTTCTTTACCATCTTTACCCTTAGAATCTTCTTTTTTTGAACACCCAGCAAGAATTGATACTGATAGAACACTTACCATAACTAAAGAAAGAATTTTTTTTAGCTTAATCATGCTTAATCCCCTTTCAGACTTTAATTTGTCTTTTTCCTCAAATATTTACAATTTAATTCAGATTTAATATTAACAAATAAGACTACCCTTGTCTAATCATAAAAAACTATACTAACTCTTACAACTATCATTTTTTTCTATATGTGTTGTTTTTATTCATTTATTAAAAAACTTCTTTTACATTTCAAAATATTGAAATGTATTTTTATGCTTTAGGAGATTAAATTAGGCAAAATAAAAAGAAGTCTACTGACTTCTTTATAAATTTCCATATTATCTTCTTCTTCTTAGGAATGTAGGTATTTCCATGCTCTCATCATCGTCTTCTTCAATTATACTTGCTTTTTTAGGAGCTTCTATTTTTTCTTCAACAATTACTTCTTCTTCAATTTCTTTTACAGCTTGTTTTACTGTTGTGTTCAATGAAGAACGTATGCTTGACTTAGGTTTAGTGTCTAAGTCTAATACACCACTTTGTAATCCTTCAAATCCTGTTGCGATTACTGTAATCATTATTTCATCACCTAAATCTTCTTTTATAGAAGCACCAAATATAACATTCGCCTCTGGGTCACAGGATTCCATAACTAAAGTAGATGCTTCATTAACTTCAAATAATCCTAAGTTAGGTCCACCAGTAACATTAAGAAGAACTCCCTTAGCTCCTTGTATTGATGTTTCTAGAAGTGGAGATTGAATAGCTTGTCTAGCAGCATCTATTGCTCTAGTCTCACCACTAGCACTACCTATACCCATATGAGCAAGACCTTTATCTTTCATTATAGTAGTAACGTCTGCGAAGTCTAAGTTTATTAAACCTTCAACTGCTATAAGGTCAGAAATTGATTGTATACCTTGTTTTAATACATCATCTGCAACTGCAAAAGCATCTAGCATTGAAGTATTTTTTTGTACTATCTGTAAAAGTCTATCATTTGGTATTGTTATAAGAGTATCAACTTTTGACTTAAGTTCTGCTATTCCACCTTCAGCATTCTTCATTCTTATCTTACCTTCAAATGCAAAAGGTTTTGTAACTACACCTACTGTAAGTATACCCATTTCTTTTGCTAAGCCTGCAACTACTGGAGCAGCTCCTGTACCAGTACCACCGCCCATTCCAGCTGTAACAAAGACCATGTCGGCTCCTTGAAGCAATTTTACTATTTCGTCTTTACTCTCCTCAGCAGCCCTTTTTCCTACTTCTGGATTTGCTCCTGCACCAAGTCCTCTAGTTAATTTTTCTCCTATTTGAACTTTATATTCAGCTTTTGATGTATATAAAGCTTGTTTATCTGTATTTACTGATATAAATTCAACGCCTTTTAATTGCGCTTCTACCATTCTATTGACAGCATTGTTTCCACCGCCACCTACACCTATTACTTTAATTTGTGCACATTCTTCTAATTCTACGTCAAAGTTTAGCATCATAAACCCCCTTCTCTCATGATTCAAAGTTATCGTATGTATTAATTATATCATTTTCTTCTTTTATTTTGTTAACCTTTAAGTAACATATTCCACAAAAACGTAAATTTTCCTTTTTAATTTTCTTACTTATATTGTCAAATATTACTCTTGAGTATAAAATAATTTACATATATATCAAATGCTCTTTAATTTCTACGTTTTTTATTCATAATATCGCTAACAACATAACGTCTAATTATGGATAAATTATTAAATAATCTCATACCAAAAACCAATACAGCAACATAATAAAGAGAAACACCTAATTTTTCTCCTATATAAGTCAATAATATAGCTAATATAGCATTCCCTATGAAACCAGTAACAAAAATTACATTGTCATAGTTATCTTCAAAACTGGATTTTATCGCTCCAAAAATAGAATCCATTATTGCAAGAATAGCTACTGACATATATATGGAATAATCCATAGAATATGTAAATGGAATGTAGTAACCTACTACTACACCAAATGCTAATCCTCCTAAAACCCATATCATAAATCCTCACCTCTTTATTTTACTTTGAAACGCAAGTATATTACAATCCTTTTTATTAAATTTTCTTATTTTTTCTTTATTTTTTTATATTTTTCGCTTTATTTTGCGAATAAATCCACTTTATTACCATTATTTTCCAGTATTTTTATGTTGATTCCATATATCTCTTTAAGAGACTTAGCATATGATTCTGGAGAATTTATAGCAGCACTCAATAAATCTATATCGCCTATAGCTTTTATTATAAATGGTTGTCCATATGTAGTATCATTTACTGTAATAGTGGCTCCTGAACATTTTATCTTACTAGTTGATAGTACTCTTTCTCCATTTATAGAAATTGCTTTCGCACCAGCTTTTTTTAAATCATTTAAAACTCTTAAAATATCAATATCATGTATAATCAAGTCATTTGGATTCTGCCCATCTTTTAACTCTCTATCACTATCTTTCATAGTGACAGTTATACCTGGCCCTGTAACAGTTGAATAACCACTTAATTCTTTAACTTCCTCAAGCTCTTTTTTCATAAGTGTTTGGATAGATTCATTTCCATTCTCTTTTGCTTCCTTATATTCATTTAAAGTTTTTTTGTTACTTTTAAGTACTTCTTTTAAATGTTTTATTTCTTTCTTCGTATTTTCTATCTCACTTTCAATATTTTCAGTCTGACTCAATGTTATATACACTTTATTTGGGTCTAGTGACTTTATATAAGTTGATATGAAAATGCCTAATATGAACGCTCCTAATATAATCATTTTCTTTTTCATACTATTATTTCCTCTCCACTTTGTTTATATCACCATGGCCATCTATTTCTACATTTTCTTCCTTACTTACTTTTACCTTAGCATTATAATACGTTTCTATTTCCCAGACAATACCATATTTTATATTAAGTGCAGAAGCTAATGTATCAGAATCACCAATTGCCTTTATTATAATTGGTTCTTTTATGACAGTGTCATTCATGTAAAGCTTATCCTCTTTTAAATACATGTATGTATTAGAAACTATTCTCTGTCCGTTTATAGATATAGCACTTGCTTGTGCTGAATTTAATTTATTTATCATTGATAGTAATAAATCATAATTATATAATATACTATCGTTTTTATCAGAACTTCCTAAGTCTTTTGCAGAATTTATCTCAACTTTTATACCTTTTCCTTCAACATCTGTATATCCAGCCAAGGTCTCATATTTTTCTATTTCTGACTTAAGTATATCTTGCTCTCCTTCGTCATTTTTACCTCTATAAGTCTCTATATCTTTCTTCACACTATTAATTTCTGACTGTAAATCCTCTTTTTCTTTTTTTAGAGATTTGAGTTCTTCTGTAAGTTGTTCTCCTCTTTTAAAAGTTGTCATACCTCTATTTTCTATATTAATAATTTTAAGTTGTAAACTAACAAGAACACCCAATACAATACTTCCTATGACTATGCTTTTATTTATAAATCTTCTTTTCAATATATCACTTCCTTACAATTGTCTATCCTTCAGGACTATACACAGCTAATTTTCCATAATTGAGATTTATAGTCCCTCCTTTTGTATTTTTATTTTGCAGGTCAATCAGAATTTTACTTACCCTAGATATATTATAATCTAAGTTATCATCATTAGAAAGTAAGATTTTTATATTACTTCTTGTAAGCATATCTACATTGCTTTCTTTTCTTAAGTTTACATAATTTATTTTTCTATAAAGTCCTTCTTCTTTTAAAGAATTTAAAGTTTTAAATACGTTCTCTTTAGTTTTATAATTTTTAAATTTTATTGTTTTATCATCATCAACACTATAATCAACATCTACTATTAAATCTTTTTTACTTTCATTAGAACCCCTAAGTTCCTCTAACAAGTTACCTTTCTTATCTATATAACAATAATTGTCTACATTCTTTAATACTGCAAATATTTCTTTTTCTTTTAAACTTATAATTATTTTATTTGGAAATTTTCTTTTTATTTCTACATTTTCTATATATGGATTTTTCATAAGTTCATTTTTCATATCTTTAAAATTATATGCAAAGATGTTTTCATGTGTATTTATATTTAGTTCTTTCATTATATTTGATTTAGTCACTCTCTTATTTCCTATTACATCTATTTTCTTTACATCAAATAAATCACTTTTTACAATCATACATATCCCAAAAGATAGCATAAGTATAAATACTAAAACTATCATGACATTATTCGTATTTAACTTCCTTTTCTTTTTCAAATATAATCAACCCCTTTGGTTAATAAATACACCTTTAGAGCTTATTTTTCCTACAAGAAAATTACAATATTTAAAGTCAAATTTTTTCATTTTATTACAAAACATCTAAATAAAATATAAATAAATATAAATAAATCAATACTTCATCAAAATAAATACAAAATACTATATACATTTCATACCTTTAAATTTGTGTGCATACAAATAAACCCCTAATTTATAATAATTTAGAAAATCTAATATATTATAAATTAGGGGTAAATATTGATTTACCTTTTCTTTATTCCTATCACTTTAGCCTGACCTTCTATACTTGGAGTTGCTTCTTTTTTTATTTCTTTTACTTCTTCAGCAACTTTTTCTTTTTTTGTTTTTTTAGATGAGGACTTTTGTGTTGAATTATATACTTTTATTATCTCATCGTATATAAGGTCTATGGCTTCTGGTTTCCCTATAGTTTTGCTTGCATTTGCCATATCAACTAAAAGTTCTCTATCTCCTAAAAGTTTAAATACTGCTGTATTTAAGCTCTCTGGAGTTAGATTTTTTTCTAAAATTGCAATTCCTGCACCTTGCTTTTCTATACTTTTAGCATTATACTCTTGATGATTTTCAGCAGTATATGCTTTAGGTATTATTATAGATGGCTTTCCAAGAGCAGTTATTTCAGCTAATGAAATTGCTCCTGCACTACCTATAACTAAATCGCTTGCTGCAAGTGCATTTGCCATATCTTCTAAGTAAGGTACAACCTTTTGGTATGGCTTAAGATTTACATCACTGATACTTTCCATAAACTCATCATAATAGCTTTTCCCTGTTGCAAATATAAAAGCTATATCTTCATTCACCATGTTCTTTATCACAAGTCTCATTGCATCATTTATTTTTCTTGAGCCTCCACTACCACCATAGCAAAGAACCATTCTTTTTTCTTCACTTATTGCAAGATTCTTTCTTGCAATATTTTTTCTTGATAATAAAATTTCTTTTCTAACTGGATTTCCTGTAAAAACTAATTTATCTTCTGCTGTCTCTGGAAATCTTTTATGTGAATCTTCAAAACTTGTAAGTACCTTTGTAACTGTTTTAGATAGAATCTTATTAGTTACACCAGGAAAAGAATTTTGCTCATGTATTATGGCTGGTATTTTCCCCATAGATGCATTAAATAAAACAGGTCCACTAACATATCCACCAGTTCCTATAACTACATCTGGTTTAAATTTCTTAACAATCTTTCTTGATTGTTCTAAACCTTTAAAAAGCTTAAAAACTCTTTTTACATTATCGAAGTCTATTTTTCGCTTAAATCCTTGTACTGTTACAGTCTTTAATTCAAATCCATACTTAGGAACTATTTCTGATTCTATTCCTTTTTCCGTCCCAACAAAAATTATCTCAGCGTCTGGATGCTCATCTCTTATTTTGTTAGCAATAGCTATAGCTGGATACACATGCCCTCCAGTTCCACCGCCTGATAATAAAACTTTCATCAAATCATCATCTCCTGTTAATTAATTTTGACATGCTTTGAGATGTTTAACACTATACCTATAGCTCCCATAAAGATGGTGAGCGAGGTTCCCCCATAACTTATAAATGGTAGTGCTACACCTGTAGCTGGCATTGATGATGTTGCAACTGCTATATTTAAAGCTGCTTGTATTCCAATTTGTGCCCCTATACCTATGACAACCATACAAGCAAATACATTAGAAGTCTTCAAAGCTATTCTTACACATCTGTAGACTAAGGCTACAAATAGCATAATAACTATTATACAACCAATCAATCCTAACTCTTCTCCTATTATAGCAAATATAAAGTCATTTTGTGGCTCTGGTATATAAAAATACTTTTGTTTACTCTTTCCTAAGCCTAGACCAAACAATCCACCTGAACCAAGTGCATATAAACCTTGTATTACCTGATACCCTTTACCAAGAGGGTCTTGGAAAGGATCTAAAAACGATGTAACACGGCTAAGCCTATAAGGTTCAGCAATTACTAATGCAGCAAATAAAGCAGCCCCACTTCCAATCATAGCAAATACAATTTTCATATCCATCCCAGCAACAAATATCATTACAAATGTAACTAGAATTACAGTACCTGCTGTTGATAGATTTGGCTGAAGTATTATCAACGCAAAAAATATCCCTGGAACTACGAGAAGTGGTACAACACCTTTTGTCAAAGATTTTATCTTATCATAATTTTTCTCAATTAATTTTGCAGTTAATATTATTGTAGCAAACTTAGCTATTTCTGCAGGCTGAAATGTTAAAGCACCTATTCCTAGCCATCTTTTTGCTCCGTTTGCTTCTATCCCTAAGGGGGTTAGAACTAACAATAATAATACTACTGCTATAGCTCCAATTGCTGTAGCATTTTTCTTCCAAAAACTATAATCTATCCTTGATGTAATAATCATAACTATAAACCCAAGTATAGCATATATTACATTCTTTTTTAGAAAATAGTACGCATCATTGTGTTTAAATGAAGATTGTATAAAACTTGCACTAAACACCATAACTATTCCTACAAATACTAAAAGCATAGTAGTATAAAATACTACTCCATCAAATTCAGTCTTCATCCTTATGTCAATTTGTTTTTTCAAATTTTCTTTAGGCATCCAACTAATATACCTCCATTCTTCCATTTAAGTAAGTTTAGAGGTAAGAGATTATTTTAAATTGTTTACATTATCTTTGAAGTCTTTTCCTCTTACTTCAAAACTTTCATACATATCCCAACTTGCACAAGCTGGTGAAAGAAGCACTATATCTCCACTTTTTGAAATCTCATGAGAAGTCTTAACTGCTTCTTCCATATCTTTTACTATATGTATGTCATTAAATCCTTTATTTTTGGCACAATTTTCTATCTTTGATGCAGTTTCTCCTAACAAGACTACTGATTTAACATATGACTTTGCAATTTCAAAAAGTTCATCAAAATTACTGCCTTTATCCATTCCTCCTGCTATAAGTATTATAGGTCTATTGTAAGACTGAACAGCTTTTATAGTAGAGTCTGGATTAGTTCCTTTTGAATCATTTACATATATTACATTGTTTAAGTTTCTTACAAATTCCTGTCTGTGTTCAACTCCTTTAAATGTCATCAATACATCCTTTATGACTTCTAAGTCAACATTACAGACATACGCTATTGCTATAGCTGCCATACAGTTTTCTAAGTTATGACCTCCAGGTAAACTTACATCATCTTTATTTAGAAACTTGATTTTATCATCTATATCTATTATTATGTCATTATTTTCTAAATATACTCCTCCATTTACTTTTTGAGTTCTCGAAAAGTAAATTACTTTAGCATTACATTTGTCAGCCAGACCTTTTACTATCTCATCATCATAATTTAATATGCAAAAATCCTCAGCAGTTTGATTCATAAATATATTTGCTTTTGCTTCTATATATTTTTCCATAGTGTGATGTCTGTTTAAATGGTCTTCTGTAATATTTAATATAGCACTTACTTTAGGTCTAAATTCATCTATGCTCTCAAGTTGAAAACTGCTTAGTTCAGTTACAAGCACAGACTCTTCATTTGAAGTTTCTATAGTATCTATTACAGGATTTCCTATATTACCAACTACATATGTATCTCTTTTTGCTCTCGAAAAAATTTCTCCTACCAGGCTAGTTGTAGTTGTCTTACCATTTGTACCTGTAATCCCTATAAAAGTTGGATTATTTGATAATTTAAAAGCTAATTCTACTTCACCAATTATATACTTGCCTGAATTTTTTAATTTCAAGATAAATGGAAGGTCTAGTGGTACTCCTGGAGATACTACTACCATATCTATGTTATCTACATCCTCTGGATGATGTCCTAATATGTATTCTATGTCATTTATAGATTTCAATTCATCAAGTATGTTTTTCAATTTATTTTCATCTTTAATATCATTCACTATTATACTTGCACCTAATTTATCTAAATGTTTAATTGTAGATATGCCAGTTTTCGCAAGTCCTACTAATAAAACTTTTTTTCCTTTTAAGTTCATTTTTAATTCCCCCTAGACCTCTAAAATACTGCTATTATACTTATCCAAGCCAAAACAACTGTGATAATCCAAAAAACGAATACAACCCTTGTCTCTGGCCAACCACATTGTTCAAAATGATGGTGTATTGGAGCCATCTTAAAGAATCTCTTTCTTGTCGCTTTAAAATATCCAACTTGAATTAAAACTGATAGAGCTTCTGCAAAGTAAATTCCTCCAATTATAGGTATTATAAGCACTGAATTTGTTAGAACTGAAAATGCTACAACTGCACCACCTAGTGCCATTGAACCCGTATCTCCCATAAATACCCTCGCTGGATATGAATTAAATCCTAAAAAGCCTAAACATGCTCCAACAGTTGCTGCTGCTAAAACTGCAACTTCTGTGTTTCCAGCAATAGAACTTGCAAATAGCATAAAAAATACAGAAACTATTAAAGTTACTCCTGATGCCAATCCATCTAATCCATCAGTTAAATTCACAGCATTTACTATTGCTACGATTATAAACATCATTATTGGTATATATAATATTCCAACATTTATTACAAAATCTGTAAATGGTATCATAAGTTGTGAAGCACTTGATGATGATGTATACTGATAAAAAGCAACATAAAAAGATAATGCAACTTGAAGGATTATTTTTTGATATGCTTTTAATCCAAGTGATCTTTTTAACTTTATTTTTATAAAGTCATCTAAAAAACCAATAAAACCAAAACCTGCAATACATATAAGACCTACTGCCATATCATGACTAACTTTTACTCTTGTAAGTCCAGTTATTAGAATTGCCACTATCATTATAATTCCACCCATAGTAGGTGTTCCATTTTTTGCTAGATGTGTTTGAGGTCCATCATCTCTAACCGTCTGACCAAATTTAAATTTTCTAAGCATTGGTATAAATATTGGTCCTATTATAATTACTATTAAAAACGCAATCAATGCGGTGTACGTAAGCTCTGTTATTCCTAACATCGTAAAACTCCTCTCCCTTGTCAATCAACTCATTAGTTTAAGCTTATTTATTTAGATATTCGACTATTTTTTCTAATCTCATGCCTCTTGAGCCTTTTACTAAAATAGTGTCTCCTGTTTTTACTAATTCATCTAACTTGTTAAGTACTTCTTCTCTATTCTCAAAGTGATATATATTGGCTGTATCAAATCCTAATTGTTTTGCCTCTTCTCCAATAAACACTGAATTTTCACCTATAGTTATTATAACATCAGTATTATTCATAGATGATTTTCCTACTAATCTATGACCATACTCTGAAATTTCACCCATTTCTAATATATCTCCAAGTATTGCTACCCTTCTACCTTTATATCTTCCAAGTATCTTTAAAGCAGCATCCATAGAATCTGGACTAGCATTATATGAATCATTAATTATTGTTAATTTTTCATTCTTTATTATGTCTAGTCTCATTTTTGTCCCTTTAAAATTTTTTAAACCTTTTTTTATATAATCTAAAGAAATATTTAGACACATTCCAACCAATATTGCAGACATAGCATTATATATATTATGTTCTCCTATTGTTGGTATAAATATTTCCTCTTTTTTTCCATCTATAACGCATATAAATGTAAGACTATCTTCTTCCATAGTATAACTTTCACAATAAATATCATTGTTTTTGTTGAATCCAAATGTTTTTAGTTTATACACATGTTCTTTTTCTCTTAATGTAGATAAAAACTTATCATCTCCATTTACAATTAAAGTATTTGTTTCATCAAAATTAGAAGTGATTTCCATCTTTGCTTTTAAAATACCTTCTTGTGAACCTAGTTTTTCTACATGTGATAATCCTATGTTTGATATTACTGCAATTTTGGGATTTACTATATCTACTAAATATTTTATTTCATTAAATCCAGACATTCCCATCTCTATTACAGCACACTCATGTTCTTTATTTAGATTAAATAAAGTCAATGGAACTCCAAAATGATTATTTAAGTTCTTTTCATTTTTTAATATGTTTAGTTTTGCGGATATAGCAGAATATATCATATCTCTAGTCGTAGTTTTTCCTACGCTACCTGTAACACCTATAAATGGAATATTAAATTTTTCTTTATAATATCTTGAGATATCTCCTAGAGCTAAAGATGTATCTTTTACCTCTATTAAATTTATATCCGAACTTTCTAATTTTATTCCATTACTTTCACTTTTTATAAAAGTTTTGCATCCACTATCATATGCAGACTTCATAAATGTATGCCCATCTAAATTTTCTCCAACTATGGCTACAAATGCATTTTGGGCATTTGCTTCCCTGCTATCTATAACTATATCACTTACACAGTCATTATAATCTCCATATATTAACTTCCCATTAGTTGCAAGTACTAACTCTTTTATTGTTAAGCACTCCATTATCAAACTCCTCCTTTAAAACCTTTAGTTATATTGTCTTAGCAACAAAAGGCAATGTATACCGTTATATATACATTGCCTACGATAACTCTTAACTTTATAATTATATACTATATTTCTGTTTTTTTGAAGATGTTTATGGGTATATGTTAATTATCTGTTACTTTTTACTTCTCAAAATATAGTGTTATACTTGAATCCTCATTAACTTTTACTCCAGGTTTTGGGAATATATCTTTTACCTTTGTATTCTCTGGAAGCTCTATATCTGTATCTAAATCTGGTTTTAACTTAGCATCTTCTAAAGCCTTCACAGCATCACCAATTTTTAGATTTCTTACATCTGGCACTTGAACCTGTTTCTTTTCATATTCAGCTTTCTCTTCTTCTTTATATACAGGTTTAACTCCTAAATATTTTAATGAATCGTTCATTATTTCTTTTACTATTGGCCCTGCTGTAGTACTACCAAATGCACTCACTCCTGTTGGCTCATCAACAATAGCAAGAACTACAATTTGTGGGTCATCACAAGGTGCTATTCCAACAAATGAACATATATATTTTCCCTGTGCATACTTACCATCTATAACTTTTTGAGCTGTACCAGTTTTTCCACCAAGTCTGTATCCTGGTATATACGCTATCTTTCCTCCACCTTCACTTACAACTGACTCTGCAATTTCTAACATTTTCTTAGATGTCTCTTTAGATATAACACTTCTTACTTTTTTTGGCTTTACTGTTTCAGTTATATTACCTTTATTATCAGTATAAGATTTTACAACTCTTGGTTGCATTAAATCTCCACCATTTGCTATTGATGATATAGCTGTTATAAGTTGTATTGGTGTCACTGATATAGATTGACCAAACGATATTGTAGCCAATTCAACTGGACCTACATTTTTCTCATTATACAGTATTCCTTTAGCTTCTCCTGGTAAATCGATACCAGTCTTATCCATAAGACCAAAAGATTCTATATAATCATACATTTTTCCAACACCCAATCTACTTCCTAACTCAACAAATACAGGGTTACAAGAGTTTTGTACTGCTTGTTTAAACTCCTGTGTTCCATGAGGTCTATAGTGTCTCCAACATTTAATCTTTCTTCCTCCAACAGTTACACTACCTGTACATGTGAATTTCTCACCATCTTTAATCACTCCTTCTTCAAGTGCACTAGAAGATGTGATAAGTTTAAATGTAGAACCTGGCTCATATGTATCACTTACTGCTGGATTTCTCCACATTTGATAATAACCTTTTATTTTCTCTTTATCATTATATTTTTCAAGTTCTTCTTGATAATATGGATATATTGGTGTTCTCGAATCATTAGGGTCGTAGTCTGGTTTTGATGCTAAAGCAAGTATGTCACCAGTTTTAGGATTCATAGCTATTGCAGTAACCTTTTTTGCATTATTTATCTCATAAGCTTTTTGTACTGCTTTTTCAGTATAGTGTTGAATTACCTCGTCTATAGATAAAACAAGTCCATTCCCTTGAACAGGTTCATAATACTTTTCCATTCCTTGTGGTATTTCTCTTCCTGAAGCATCAGTACTCACTATCAATTTCCCAGGCTTTCCTTTTAATTTTTTATCATATTGCATCTCTATACCAGATATACCTGTTGCATCTGAAGAAGTATGTCCTAGTACATATGGTGCAAAGTTTCCATATGGATAATATCTTTGATTATCTTCTGCTACCCATATTCCACCCAGTTTAGCATCTCTTATTTGGCTTGCCTTATCATCATCTATCCATCTTTTGACTTTTACAAGAGCCATATTTTTTTTGCTTATTAAAGCGTAAATGTCTTTATAATCTTCATCTAAAATGTCAGCTACCTTTTGTGCTGCTTTCTTTTTATCCTCTACTTCTACAGGTTTGCACCAGACAGTATACTTAGTTACACTTACTGCTAACTCTTTCATATTTCTATCATATATAGTTCCTCTTTTAGGTTCTATTGGTATATCTCTTGTTTGTTGTTCTAATGCTTTTGTACTTAACCAGTTACCTTTCATAAGTTGTAGGTATCCAGTCCTAATAACAAGGCAAAAAAACAATGCACATGCTAGAATAAGAACGAGTACCAGTCTTTTTTTACTTATCCTCTTTACTTTTCTCAAATCTATTCCCCCTAGTTATCCACATCTATATACTTTATTTGTCCATCTTTTGGATAGTCCATATTGAGCAATTCTTTTGCCTTTAGCTCAATTTCTTTTATCGATGTTTTTTCAGTTTCTTTTGCCTTTAGTTCTTCTAGTACTATCTCTTTTTTTCTTAAATCTTTTTGTAAATAATAAATGTCATACTTCATTTCTGAGATTTTTGAATAACCACATAGATTCAATATTATTACTGTAAAGGTTGCAATCAATAAAATACATTTAGCCCCTATTTTTTTATTATTTCTCTTTTTATAATTATTCTTTTTCTTATTTTTATATTCATTTAGATTATGTATTTTATAATTTTTTTTCAAATTATCACCCCGATAATATAGATTTTAAATTTTCCTCTATACTATATTTGTTATTAATCATATCTCTTCCTCTAAAATTCCATCGCTAAATTAATACACTAATACACAATCTAATTGTACTTTTTTCTATACACAACAAAATAACCTATAAATTCACTTATACTCTTATATTGAATCTATAGGTTATTTACTAATTTTTATTTATTTTTATTACTTATACTATATTCAGATAATCTTTTCCATAAGTACAATATGTAACTAATTTATCTATTTTTTATTAATAATCTCTTCATTATATTATATATCTCCATATTTTTATATCTCAATCTTAATCACTTATATCAATAACAGAAATATGCCTTATAATATCAATTATTTCACAATTACCTTCTAATACTACACAATTTATCATACTTTTTAATTGCTTATAATAGCTCTTCTTTACATAAACTTACTTTTTAATCCTAAATTGTATAAGTTATATTTTTTCTGCTACTCTTAACTTAGCACTTCTTGAACGTGGATTTACTTCTATTTCTTCATCACTAGGTAATATTGGTTTTCTAGTTATTATTTTTACCTCAGATTCTTTGTCACACTGACATATAGGTAAATGTTGTGGACATATACAATCTGATGCTAGATATTTAAATGCATTCTTTACTATTCTATCTTCTAATGAATGAAATGTTATTATACATATTCTTCCACCTTCATTCATTATAGAAGAAGCATCATTTATCATCTTCGTAATTACTCCAAGTTCATTATTTACTTCTATTCGTATAGCCTGAAAAGTTCTTTTAGCTGGATGAGGTCCATCTATTCTAGCTTTTTTAGGAATAGCTTTTTTAATTACGTCTACCAATTCACCTGTAGTTTCTATTGATTTATTTGCTCTTTCTTCAACTATAAATTTAGCTATACGTTTAGCCCAGTTGTCTTCTCCATAATCTTTTATTATCTTAGCAAGTTCATCTTCTGTATAAGTATTTACAACATCATATGCAGAAAACTCACATCTAACATCCATCCTCATATCAAGTGGTGCATCTTGCATATAAGAAAAACCTCTGTCTGCTTCATCAAGTTGATGAGATGATACTCCTAAATCTGCCAACACGCCATCAATCTTGTAAACTCCTATTTTTTCTAATTCCTCTTTTATATTTTCAAAGTTGCTATGAACAAACTTTACTCTATCTTTATATTCGCTCAATCTCTCTCTTGCTGTGTTTATAGCATTTTTATCTTGGTCAAAGCCTATAAATAATCCCTTATCTGATAGTTTTTTTACTATCTCTCTAGAATGACCTGCTCCTCCCATAGTACAATCTACATACACTCCATCTGGCTTTATCTTTAAATTTTCTATACACTCATTTAAAAGAACTGATACATGATGAAATTCCATAGTTACCTCCCTTAAATTCACTATTTAAACTATTATTCACTAATATTTTTTTTATTTTTATTTGATAAATAAATATGTGCAATTATACCACCAATCACTCCAACTAGGCTTATAACTTGTGCCATTCTAAGTGGTCCTAACATTAAGCTATCAGTTCTTAATCCCTCTATAAAAAACCTTCCTATTGAATATAAAGTTATATAAGTAACTATAACTTGACCTTCATACTTTTTATTTTTTCTAAACAGCAATAAAACTATAAATATACCAAAATCCCATATAGATTCATATAGAAAAGTTGGATGTACCTTTACTCCATCTACCATTATTCCCCAAGGTAAATTAGTAACACCTCCATGTGCTTCTCCATTAATAAAATTTCCCCATCTCCCTATAGCTTGTGCTAAAGGCATTCCAAGTATAACTGTATCAGCCATTTTTAAGAAGTTAATGTTTTTAACTTTAGTGTATATATACCCAGCTAATATTCCACCAATTAAACCTCCATGTATAGCAAGTCCACCACCTCTAAAATTAAAGACTTGAGATATATTTTGAGCATAATAACTCCAATTAAATACTACATAATAGATTCTTGCACAGATTAGTCCTGCTGGAATTGCTATTATAGCTATATTTAATACATCATCTTCTTTAATTCCTACTCTTTTTGACTCTTTTATTGCAATTAAAGTTCCTAGAATCATTCCACATGCCATAAGTATTCCATACCACATTATGTCTATTCCAAATAGTGTAAATGCCACTCTATCCATAACTCCACCTCTTCGTATTAATTAAAAATATTTCCAAAGCAATATACTTATCTTTACAATTAATTGTAATTATACTAAATTATGATAACATATTAATGTTAATTCTACAAAAAATATTAAAACTAATTCTACAAATACTCATAATATATTACATATATTATACCAATATGATTACTATAAAATTCTTTAAAATCAAAGAGATTGGCACATTTATGCACCAACCTCTTATACATTTTTATATACTATTCTTAAATTTTTCAACTTAATTTACATAAATATATTTTATAAATTTATTTCTTATTTAAACAAGATAAGTATTCAAACTAACAATTTAATATTTATCTTGTTATTCTTATTATAAGTAAATCTTTATTTAGGTTCTACAATAGAAATAACACAATACTCTTCTTTAAAGTGTTCTTTTAATCTTTCTTCTACTTCATCAAAAGTAATGTCTTTAACAACATCTAAATAATCTAATATATTTATATCCTTAAATACATAAGATATAAAACTATTTGCTATAAAATTTATTGAATCAAAGTACTTAATAAATGAACCAATCTTCTTCTTTTTAGTTCTTTCAAATTCTTCTTTAGATAAACCTTCTTTTTTTGAGTTTTCTATATACTCAATAATTATATCTTTTACTTTTTTAGGTTCCTTAGAATCTCCAGCTATTATACTAAAAGCATAATCTACTTGAGATGAAAATCCCGCTCCAAAATTTTCATTTATTAATCCTTGCATATACAAATCTTCATAAAGTTTACTTCCTTTTTTAAATAACATACCTACAAGTATGTCAGTTACAATCTCTTTACGTAGAAGTTCTTTTCCTTTTAAACCAACATTACTATCCTTAAAACCTATATTAAACATAGGCATAGATATAGGGAATTTTTCTATGACTTCTTTTTCTTTTACACTTTTAGGTTCTTCTGGATAAAATCTCTCTATACTCTTAGAAAGTTTATCTACATCATAGTTATTTGCTTTTTTAGTTACATCTACAACTTTTTCTACATCCAAATCACCAACAACGAATAAAGCCATATTTCCTGGATTATAGAAAGTATTGTAACATTTATACAGTTCTTCTTTAGTTATCTTATATATACTATCTACTGTACCTGCTATATCAATTCTAGCAGGATAATTTACATACATTGCCTTCAAGCAATTAAAGTATACATTCCAATCAGGGTCATCATTGTACATTTTTATTTCTTGGGCTATTATACCTTTTTCTTTTTCAACATTTTCATCTGTAAAATAAGGTGTTTGGACATAGTCAATTAAATGTTCTAAACTCTCATAAAAATTTTCAGTAGCAGAAAATAAGTATGCTGTCATTGTGAAATTAGTAAATGCATTTGCACTTACTCCTAATTTAGAAAATTTATCAAATGCATCTCCTCCATCAGGTTGTTCAAACATCTTATGCTCTAAAAAGTGTGCTATGCCTTCATTTACTCTAATTTTTTTATCTTCTCCAATTGGTATAAATTCCAAATCATTTGAACCATAATTAGTAGCCAAAATAGCATATTTTTTAGTAAAGCCTCTTTTAGGCATAAAGTATACATCTAGTCCATTTTGCAATTTTTCATAATAAACTTCTTCTCTCAATATATCATTAACTATTTTTTCCATAGACATTTCCTCCATTAATTTCTTAAAAAGTATACAGTATCAAGCTCTATACCTTTTATAGCTTCGACTATATCCTTTTTAGTAACTTTTTCTATACTAGATATTATGTCTTCTACTTCAGAATTTGTCTTTGACATAGACTGAGAAAAAGCAAAATCAGACATCCCACCTATATTATCTGTTATAGATTTCATAGAGTTAACTAAAGCAAGTTTGCTATTTTCTAATTCTTCATCAGATATATCTCCTGCTTTTATACTTTCTACTTGTTCTTTTATCAACTTCACAGCTTTATCATAATCTTTAGTTTCTATACCAGAAGATATGAACATAATACTTTTATACTTTTCTATCGAAGAAAATACATAATAACATAAGCTTTCTTTTTCTCTTACATTCACAAATAATTTAGAATGAGGTCCGCCACCTAATACATTGCTTCCAACAACAAGAGCATAATATTTATCTGTATCTGCATAATCGACATTTGCTCTGTAACCCATAACAAGTTTACCTTGAGTTATTTCCATTTGTTCATCTACAATTTTTACTTCATCTACATTTTTTATAAAATCAGCTCTTGGTATATCTATAATATCTTCTCTTTCAAATTTTAGATTCTTACTTATTATATCTACAACCTTATCTTCATCAAAATCACCTTCTACAACTATATCTATTGGTGATGTTTTAAGTATATTTTTATAATGTTCATATAAATCTTTTGAAGTTATACTATCTATTTCATCTTCATAACCAAATTCACTTATACTGTATCTTTCACCTTTACACATAGCTTCAATACATTTATCTTGTGCATACTCTTTTTTATCATTTATTACTGATTGTATTTTTTCTCTTAAATTTTCTTTTTCAATATTTAAATATTCTTCTTTAAATCCACCATCTACAACAAGAGTGTTATTTATCACTTCATTAAAAAATTCCACCACTTCTTCAAATATACTCTCATCTAAATATTTTTCACTTATATTAATTATTTTGAAACTCAATACTTGTCTCTCTCCACGCTTTACAGCATCAGCTCCCATAGATGAACCATATAAATCATCTAGCTTATTAGATATTGCTCTTGCACTAGGATATTTTTCACTTCCACTTGCTATTATTGCTGGAATTAGAGCATTTTTTGTAGTTTCTTTTTCATCAAGGATTCTTTGAACATACAAACTTATAAGATTTGATTTAAACTTCTCTGTTTTTATCAAAGTAAGATTAATATTATTACCTAAATTTATTATTTTCTTAGTATTAACCATATGTACCTCCTATTTTTATTTAAACATCAATTTTTAAATTGAAATTTATTTATTTTCTAATTATACATACTAACATATAACAACCTTCTATTTAATTATATCCTTTTTATTATTTTCTAAAAGCAATATTTTTATTTAAATTAAATTCAAATATTATTTAAATCAATCTGCTTTAAAGTCTAGTTTACAAGCTTAATATATATGATGTATAATCAATATGTATGTCTATAATTAAAACAATTTTGCAATCCTATAGATTGATTGTTTAAAGTTATATAAAGAATATAAAAAAGAATAAGAGAGAGGACGATTAATATGAAATTAGGTATAGTTGGTTTACCGAATGTAGGTAAAAGCACACTATTTAACGCAATAACTCAAGCAGGTGCAGAATCTGCAAATTACCCTTTTTGTACGATAGACCCAAATGTTGGAGTTGTATCTGTTCCAGATGAAAGATTGAACAAACTACAAGAATTATATAATTCTGAAAAAATAGTCCCTACTGCTATAGAATTTTGTGATATAGCTGGTTTAGTTAGAGGTGCTTCTAAGGGAGAAGGTTTAGGAAATAAATTTTTATCACATATAAGAGAAGTTGATGCAATAGTCCATGTTGTTAGATGCTTTGAAGATGAAAATGTTATACATGTAGATGGTTCTGTAGACCCACTTCGTGATATAGAGACTATAAACTTAGAATTAATTTTCTCTGATATAGAAATTCTTGAAAGAAGAATCCATAAAACTCAAAAGGCTGCTAAAGCTGATAAGACTTTAGGCTCTGAACTTGATTTACTAAAATCAATCATGTCTACTTTAGAGGAAAGTAAGTGTGTAAGAACTATGCAATTTACAGAAGATGAACAGGTATTCGTAAATTCATTAGATTTACTTACATCTAAACCTGTAATATACGCTTCAAATGTATCAGAAGATGATTTGGCTGATAATGGGGAAAATAATAAGTATGTTCAACAAGTTAAAGCATTTGCCGAAACAGAAGATGCTGAAGTTGTTGTTGTATGTGCACAAATAGAAGCAGAAATTTCTGAACTTGATTCTCCTGAAGAAAAGAAAGAATTTTTAGAGACATTAGGTCTTGAACAATCAGGACTTGATAAACTTATAAAATCTTCTTATGCTTTACTTGGTTTAATTTCATTCTTAACTGCTGGTCCAAAAGAAGTTAGAGCATGGACTATAAAGGTTGGAAGTAAGGCACCTCAAGCAGGAGGAAAAATACATTCTGATATAGAAAGAGGATTTATAAGAGCTGAAACAATAGCTTTTAATGATTTAGTTGAGCATGGTACTATGGCTGCTGCTAAGGAAAAAGGATTAGTTAAATTAGAAGGTAAGGAATACATAGTTAAAGATGGAGATGTTATATTATTTAGATTTAATGTTTAAAATGATTAACTTTGTAGACTTTGGCTATTGTAAGTACTATGATTAGGATATTATAGTTATAATAATGAAATTTTTTATTATCTTATAATAATTATATAGATTCTTTGCAAAAAAGAGAGTTATTCCAAATGATTTCTAATAATCACAATGAAAAACTCTCTTTTTTGTATGATAAAATCTAATCTATTACATATAACAATTAAATTTATAAGTTACTTTTTGTTTTTTAATAAGACTTTAGCCTCAAATCTTGGTTATAAAATTATATTTCTAAAATAGATTTAATACACCTATAGAAATTACTACTGTTGCTACTGAAAGTATTTTACTATAATCCCAAATACGCCTTCCACCAAAACATTCAAATGGATAAAAAGGTATACTATGTAAAATCAACAAAGTCTTTCCAAGTGAAACTATGTATTCACTAAATTCTGATTTTCCTACAACTGCTATCCATAAAACAAAACACAATAATCCTAACCATTCAAATAATCCTTCAATAGCCATGTTGCGTCTAAAGCTAGCAGTTGATTTGTAGTCTTTTGGATAAAATCTACCTATCATTGGCCATATACCACCTAATACTGTCACCAATAATGATATAAACAATCCACCTCGTGTAACAGTAAATATCCATTTCTCGGGTAAAATTAAGGTTGCAAACATTCCACTAATTAAGGAAATAATCAACAAAGAAAAAAATGCACCTACCATGACGCTACAATCAATTAAATTATTATCAAACAATAAAATAGGAAACAATATCAATAAGTTCAAAATTATGTAAGTTCCTAATTGTCGAATTGATGAATTGCTTTTTTGTGCTGAAGTACTCCATAGATGAAACCCAGAGGCAATAAAAAGCGTGCTGTGTATCCATAATTGTACAGTCCCAATTAGCCCATAATTTTGTAACATCTGTGTAAAACTCATAATATTATATCCATTATTTTCAAAAAGCTTCCATGATGCAACATTATCATCTTTTACAGTGGCAGTTACTGTTTTGCAACCCTGCTCTTTTAAAAACATAGTTACCTTTTTATAAAGCTTACTTCCTATTCCTTTACCCTCATAACCTTTTTTTACATAGGCTGTTTCTAAGTAACCAATCTTTTGACTATTTTTTGCATGAAAAATTCTATAAGAAGCCATCCCAACAATATGTCCATCCACTATAGCAAGAAAAGCATCTTTTGGTTTCTTGAATGCCAAGCCTTCAACCAATCCAAAACTTGATTTACCAAGTTCCCACACAAACCTTCTTTCATCAGCTTCCATTTCTCTAATTATTATATTCTCCAAATTTATCCTCCCAATTTTTCAAATAATGTTTAATATACTTAACTGCATAAACCATACTATCAAACTGTTTATATCAGAATATTTCATATATTTCTTTTAAAATATCATCTAATTCCTATAACAAGTTAGATTCTTGTAATAGTGTATTTTTATATAAAAAAAGTGAGCATTGATTAAACAAGGTTCACTTTTTATAAATTTTTATGTTATGTTTTATAATTTATTTAATTTGTTTCTTTTCCTTTTACAATATATCTATCTAAGATTAGTTTTTCATATTTTTCGATTGGCATTGGTTTAGCAAATAAAAAGCCTTGAGCCATATCACAACCTATAACTCTTAAAAATTCAGCTTGCTCCAATGTCTCGACTCCTTCTGAAACAACTTTTATATCAAGCTGCTTTGCCATTTGAACAATACTTGAAACTACAATTTGACTTTTTTTCATATCTCCTACTGTTATAAAAAATTCCCTATCTAATTTTAATACATCAATTGGCATATCTTTAAGCATATTCAAGGAAGAATAACCTGAACCGAAATCATCCATAGAAATTTTGAATCCAACAGACTTTAAATCCTGCATTATTTTAAACAATATTTTTGTATTATCAAAAATTGCACTTTCTGTCAGCTCAATTTCAATTAAATCTGGTTCAATCCCATATTCTTTTGTTATATTTTCAAGCTCAAATATAAAATCTGGGTTCTCAAGATGCACCCTTGATAAATTTATTGATATAGGAAATGTAGGAAAACTTTCATTTTCCCAACGTTTAAAATTTTTACAAACTTGAGTAAATACAAACATATCTAATTCTGTTATGAAACCATTCTTCTCAAAAATAGGAATAAACACACCTGGACTTATTAATCCTTTTTTAGGATGCTGCCAACGTACAAGAGCTTCAGCACCTACAATTTTAGCAGTTGATAATTCAATTTTAGGTTGTAAATAAACTTTAAATTGTTCATTTTTTAAAGCATCATGCATTTCTTGTTCAATATCACGTTCTTCTATGAGAGTCTCTTTTAAGTTTTCAGCATAAATTTCATAAACTTTTAAATATTTTCTTTTTACTGTCGTTTTTGCAATCATAGCTTTATCAAGACAGGTAGAAATATTTGTTTCTCCCTCTTCAACAAAGTATACTCCTATCGATGGAATCAAATTTAGCTCTACTCCTATGCTAGTTTTTATCATTGACATTTTTTTACGTATAAGTTCACATATTTCAATAACTGATTCTCTATTATTTTTCTTTTCAAATATTATGGCAAAATTATCATTTGAAATTCTTGAAAATACAGATTGCTCTTTAAACATACTCTTAATTATCTCTGCTATTTCTTTTAATACTCTATCTCCTTCTTCATATCCAAACCTATCATTTACTAGCTTAAACTTATCCACATCAAAATAAATTAAAACTAGGTTCTTCTTCTCATGAGATGATAAAAATTTGCCACCCTCAAGATTAAATTTATTTGAATTTCCGATACCTGTAACGTTGTCCTTAAAAGCAAAATCTTCTAATTTTTCCTTACTCTTTTTTTGTATAAACAATATGTAAATTGTTAATGCAGTAAATATTATAATCAAAACTACACATGCTGATAATGTAAGCTTTATAATAGCATATGACTTCTCAGATACAGCAGTTTTAGGTACTTCAGAAAAAAGATACCAATCATTGATTCTTATTGGTGCATAACTTAAATAATATCCCCTTCCAGACATGTTATAACTCAATGAACCAGACTTAAAATTTTTTATGTTTGACTTCATGTTATTAAGAGTAGACTTTGATGAAGCATCACTTTTACCAATATAAGTAAATAAATTTTCCTTATTAGTGTTGGCATTTTTACTACTTGGATTTAAAACAATATCTCCATTACTCTTAGCTATATAAGAATAACCTCTTCCATTAAAGGTTTGCACAGAAAGAATCTTTTCATACAACTTGGTGTTATGTGTGGCAAATATGACCCCTTTAACCTCATTACCTTTATAAATTGGTACAGAATATACATTAATGTCGCTATTAACATTTTCATTATCTTTTATTACATCTTTTAATTTGCCTGTTATAGCCACTTCTCCCTGCATTGATTTCAAGAAATAATCCCTTTTCGAGAAATCTTCTATATGCCCATCTGTAGTATATGCTGTGCCATTTGGTAAAATAACCCCCATTCTTTTGAATGAGCTATTGACAGCTTCTCTTTTAAGTATAGAAAGGATATTATCTACTTCATAAGACCCTTCTCCTTCAACAAATATTGAAATTGATTGTAATAACTTTATGTCTCCATTAATTTGTTTTCTCAACACATTGACGCTTTGATTTGCTATTTCTGAAAGATATTGATTCGTTTCTTCACCTAATGTCTTATTCAACTTTGAACCATAAATCAAACAGGAAATTGTAATTACTAAGATACTTATTATGGCAATTATGGACAAACCATGCCTATTATTTTTTGCATCACTTAACATTATGCTTCCTGCCTTTCTAGAATCTCTATATATAATTATTATTTTATGTCAATTACTGTAAGCATTTTATAATGATACTTATTTTTCCATATTTACTGTAATTATACAAAATTATAAACTTTATTACAATAATAAATTAATTAATGTAGATATTAGAACTCCTATTATTGTATTACTTATTTTACAATAATTTCCATATACAAAATAAAAATGTAATATCAAAATAGATTTTGATATTACATTTTTAGATGTCTTGTTTTATTAGATTCTCATATTACATTTTACTTAAACATTCATTTGCAACTTCTTTATCATCAAAATGATGCTTAACTTTACCTATAATTTGATAAGTCTCATGTCCCTTACCTGTTATGATAACAACATCATTTTTCTTTGCCATACTTATAGCCTCTGCTATAGCTTGTTTTCTATCCGAAACAACATGATAATTTTCTTTTTTCTTATCAATTCCTTCAAGTATATCTTTTATTATTGCTTCTGGTTCTTCAGTTCTTGGATTATCAGAAGTTATAATACATAAATCAGAATACTTTTGTCCAATAGCTCCCATTAAAGGTCTCTTTTCAGTATCTCTATCTCCACCACATCCAAACACAGAAATTATTTTTCCTTCTGCAAATTGTTGAGTTGTTTTCAATACATTTTCAAGTGCATCAGGAGTATGAGCATAATCTACAATTACACTGATTCCCTTATCATTTGGAACTGTTTCAAACCTTCCTGATACTCCATTAGAAAGTCTAAGACCTTCTTTATACACTGGCTTAGGTATGCCAAGTACATAGCAAGCAGCTATAACTGCCAATGTATTATATACTGTAAACATCCCTGGAACAGGTATAAATATAACTTCTTCATAAGAAGGTGTTATCAACCTATAAGATACTCCATCCGAATCTGATTTTATATCTCTAGCCATAAAATCAGCTTTAGTATCAACACCATAAGTGTAACAAGGTACATTTAAATCTTTTATATTTTCGTATATCTTTTTTCCACCTTCATCATCTATATTTATTATATTTGCCATAGTAGTCTTAAAAAACAACTTTTCTTTGGCTTTTCTATAGTCCTCTAAGTCTTTATGAAAGTCTAAATGGTCTGGTGTTAAATTTGTAAATATGCCCACCTTGAAGTCTGTCTCATCAACTCTATTTAATGCCAATGAGTGTGATGAAACTTCCATCGCACAGTAATCACATCCATTATCTAACATATTATTAAAATGATATTGTAAATCTATACTTTCTGGAGTCGTTGAACTAGAAACAATGTCTTTTTCACCATCAAAAATTTTTATAGTTCCTATAAGACCAACTTTATTTTTATTTAAAGTTAATATCTCATTTAATATAGTAGTTATACTAGTTTTTCCATTAGTACCTGTAACTCCTATAACATTAAATTTCTGAGATGGATGATTGTAAAAATTGTCAGCTATCTTTGCCATATCTTTTCTTGTATCTTTTACCTTTATAAATGTATATCCTTTTATTTCTACATCTTCTTCAACAATAAAGGCTTTTGCTCCCTTTTCTATAGCATCTTTTATATACTTATGACCATCTGACACAAATCCTTTTATGCATACAAATAATGTACCTTCTGTAACCTTTCTTGAATCATATTGTACATTATTAATATCTATATTTAATTCACCTTTGACATTGACTATATCCAAACCTTGTATAATATCATTTAATTTCATAAATGCTTTCCTCCCTTTAAACTCTTTCTGCTAAAATTACACTACATATAATATTATATTAAGAATTTTTTACTATGTGAATGGTTAAAAATGCTTGAAATATTGCAAAAAATGCTCTATAATTTTTTATAATATAACTCAAGAAAGGTCTCATATAAAAGCTATGGATAAAAAAATTGGGTACTTAAATGATAATTTTAAAATATTTAATATTAGAGACAAAAAAGATATAAAATTTGAATACCATAATCATGATTTTAATAAGATAATTATATTTATAGATGGAAATGTCACTTATTTTGTTGAAGGAATTCCCTATAAACTAAAACCTTGGGATATACTTTTTATCAGTAATAATGAAATCCATAAACCAGTTATAGATTCAGATGTATTTTATGAGAGAATTGCAATATGGATTAGTCCAGAATTTATGAAAAAAAATAGTAATATTACTAGTGACTTAGAAAAATGTTTTAAAATAGCCACAGAAAATAAATGTAATAGATTACGTTTAAATATACATGATATTCAATCCATTAAGACTTTTATTGAACAAATAAATATTTCTGAATCTAACAATGAATTTGGAAATGAACTATTGAGAAATACATTGTTTATACAACTTATGATATTCTTAAATAGAATTTTCTTAAAAAGTGAAAATACAGAATCAACAGAAGATGTTTTTTATGATGAAACTATAAAAAAAATATTAAACTATATAAATTCAAATATAGATAATAAGCTTTCCATAGATAGCATATCATCTGAATTTTTTATAAGTAAATATTATCTTATGAGAAAGTTTAAGTCTTATACTGGGACATCCATACACAATTATATAGTCCAGAAAAGATTAATTTTGGCAAAATCATTAATAATTAATGGTAATCTTATGAGCGAAGTTTGTAGTAAATGTGGATTC
Source organism: Clostridioides difficile (assembly GCF_001299635.1). Lineage (GTDB taxonomy): Bacteria > Bacillota > Clostridia > Peptostreptococcales > Peptostreptococcaceae > Clostridioides > Clostridioides difficile_A. Next base: position 216,921 of record NZ_JRHN01000044.1, read on the forward strand.
AACGATTATTCTAGTTTTGTAAGAGCATTTAAAAAGTACTATGGGGTATCTCCCAAAAATTATATAAACAATAAAAGCCCTTTAGATATTACTCTTTTAGATGAGTAAATTATTTGTTATAAATGTTGTCTTAATAAACACATGAGATATTAGTCTATTCATCTTACTAATATCTCATGGTTGCTAATATTTTAAAATAGATTAAAATATTATATATCTATCCAATCTTTTCAACATTATCTCTTACTATGCTTACACGATTCTTCTCTTTTGCTATGATTCTTCCTTTTTTAATGCTTAATTTCTGATTTTGCTCTAAATTAGTAAATACTACAGGGCTTATTACTGATAGACCGTTTTTCTCAATATACTCTAAGTCCATTTTCACTAACTTATCCCCTGCTTTGACTTCATCTCCTACATTCACAAATACTTCAAATCCATTACCTTCTAAGTTTACAGTTTCTATTCCTAAATGTATAAGTATTTCTACTCCACTTTTCTTAGATTTTATTATTATCGCATGCTTAGTTGGAAATACAACTCCAATAGTTCCATCAACTGGTGAATATATTAATCCATCATCAGATTTAATTGCAAATCCATCGCCCATCAATCTGCTTGAAAATACAGAGTCTGGCACATCTTCTATGTCTAGTAACTCTCCATTTGTAAGGGCATAAACCTCTTCTTCTAATAAAGAATCTCCCATGTTGACGATTTCTGTATTGTTTTTTCCCACTTTATTTTTATATGTATCTTTAATATTCTTGTCTTCAACTTTTATTTTTCCTTCTATTATATCCTTTATATCAGACTTTATTGCATCTGATTTAGGTCCAAATATAGCTTGAACATTATTTCCAATAACCATAACACCTGCTGCTCCAAGTGATTTTAGCTTTTCTTTATCTACTTTATCTATATCATTTACAACTAATCTAAGTCTTGTTATACAAGCATCTAGACTCTTTAGATTTTCTTTATTCCCTAGGGCAACTAAAATCTCTGATGCTAATTCATTTTTAGACATTTCAACAGTACCTACATTGGTTTCTGACTCATCTTCTCTTCCTGGTGTCTTTAAATTGAACTTTCTTATCATAAATCTAAATACACTATAGTATAATACTGCAAACCCAAGACCTACTAAAATAGCTAAATACCATGGAGTTCTATTAGGAAGTACACCAAATAACAAGAAATCTATTAGTCCTCCTGAAAATGTAAAACCAATTTTAACTCCCAATAATTGCATCACTGCATATGATAAACCTGAAAATAAACAGTGTATTGCAAATAATGCTGGTGCTACAAATAAAAATGCAAACTCTATTGGTTCAGTTATTCCTGTTAAAAAAGAAGTCAATGCTGCTGATGCCATTATACCTGCTACAAATTTTTTCTTTTCAGGCTTTGCTTCATGTACCATAGCAAGCGCTGCTGCTGGAAGACCAAACATCATAAAAGGAAATGCTCCTGTCATAAAAGTACCTGATGTGAAGGTTACTCCATCTTTAAGTTGGGCAAAGAATATCTTTTGGTCACCCATTACAAGTTCACCAGCTTTATTTATGTATTCTCCAAATTGATACCAAAATGGATTATGAAAAACGTGATGTAAACCAAAAGGTATTAATAGTCTTTCTAAAGAACCTTCCATAAACGCTGCTAGTGTTTGATTTGTCTCTATGACATTTTTTGAGAAACTAAGCAATCCCTCTTGTATTGGAGGCCAAACAAAAGACAATATGATTCCTATTGCTATGGCTGCCAATGAAGTAACAATTGGAACAAATCTTTTACCTGCAAAAAAACCTAAATATTGAGGTAACTCAATTTTATAGAACTTCTTATAAAGATAAGCAGCCACTATCCCTATTATGATACCACCAAATACACCTGTTTGAATCGTTGGTATTCCAACAATACTTGCATACATAGAATTATCTATCATACCTTCTGTAACACCTGCCATAACCCCCATAGATGTATTGAGAATTAAAAAACCTACTATGGCTGCCAATGCTGCAACACCTTCTCCTTCAGTCAAACCTACAGCCACACCAACTGCAAATATAAGTGGTAAGTTATTAAATATAATTTGACCTGAACTTTCCATTATACTTATTATAAGTTGAAATGTAGGATTAGCTAAAGCTGGAAAATGAGCTAATAATGCATCTCCTGCTAAAGCATTGCTTATACCAAGTAATATACCTGCTGCTGGAAGTAATGCAACTGGTAGCATTAAAGATTTCCCTACTTTCTGTAAAATACCAAATATTTTTTTCATATACTCTTCTCTCCTTATTATTTTATATTTCTTAAATAAAAAAGACTTAAGTTTATAAAAAATTACATTAGTCCACCTAATTCCAAAATCCAACTTATGCTAATATAAATAGACCTATATTAACCTAATTTCAGAATTAAAAATAAACTATTATAATTTTTTTATAAACCTAAGTCTTGCCTGCATCATCAGTAACAATCTTAATGTTTTAAAATTATTATTTTGTATTAAATTTTAAATAATATATTTAACCTATATACTTTGTATCGAGTTCCCTTTTATTATGAGTTTAATACAGATATAACTCTTTTGATATGTAATGTTAAATACAGTAATTCATCTTGACTTACATAGTAATCGTAATTCTTCTCTACATGAGTTTTTATTTTATATGCGCAGTTATAATCTTTTTCATACTTTACTTTTATTATATCTATAATTTCATTATTTGCATCATTTATTTCTTCTCTTTTTACCAAGCGATTTGCAAAGAACTTCAGATGAGTAAGAAGCCTATCATAATTTATATCATCTTCTCTAAATTCAACTCTATAGTAGTATCTTATAATATTGAGTATGTCTTTTACTATTTTAGTAATTAATAGAGATTCCTTTGAACTTCCTTTATAATTTGAATTTACTATATGCATGGCTATAAAACCAGCTTCATCAAGTGGAAATTGTACATTAAATTCTTTATTTATATAATCTACAGCCCATTTACCAATCTCATATTCTTTTTTATGTATTCTTTTTATTTCATGTAGTAAATCATTCTTTATAGTTATATTTTCATTATACCTTTTAATCGCAAATGCAATATGGTCAGTAAGTGCTACATAAATATATTCATAAAGTTCAGTATTCAAGATTCCCTCTGCATAAGCAATTATATCTGTGCTAATCTCAAAAAATTTTTCATCAACCTGGCTTGCCAGTTTTCCAATTTTATCTACAAAACTTTCATCCTGTATAACAAAGGTTCTTTCAATTTTACTTTTGTCTACTTCTTGACCTTTCTTTTTCTGAAATCCAATCCCACATCCTGTTAATATCAATTCTTTTTTTATATTTTCATCTAGAACCAATACAACATTATTATTATAAATTTGTTGAATAATCATAATCAATATATCTCCCAAAATACAAATTCACTTATTCATAAAAAAACACCTAAATTAAGATACAATTCACCTGTATATCTTAACTTAGGTATTGCCTGCTTTCCAGTAACAATCCAATTTGTTAATGCTAATAAATATTGTATTCAATTTATGGTTTTATTCTATTATAAATAAATATATCTGTCAAGCAAATTATTGAAAACTATTTCCTATTTTTTAACATTAATTTTAATATCAAAGAACACACACTATATCGCATTGTTTTTATGATTCTATCATCATCATCTCATCATAAAGAATATTCTCCAATAACTCCTTAGCGACTTCTCTTGATATTTGTTTAGTTTCAACTAATTGTTGAACACTATCTCTTTCACTTTGGATTGCCATTAACCTGTAGTATTCTACTTTTGCTTCAAACTTATCATCATTTTGAATCTTTCTAGTCAGCCAATTCAAGTAACGATTATAAAATCTGATTACTATTATGGACTCATGTCTGTTGTTTTCATCAGTATTTCCATTTATAAAAGATATAGCAGTTTTAGTAGAAAGTGCATATGCATGGTGAAATTCTTTAATTATTTCTTTATTTTCGGATATTATTTTTGTAATTTTTTCTTTTACTTCTAGTTTTACTTTTCTATCTATAATCCACATACTTATTTTTAGCCTTGCAATCTTAAATATAGACTTCTGAATAGATTTTCTTGATTTTGTAATATAAAACCTATACAATTTAAAAGCTCTATCAGAAATTTTTCCATCTTCTAATAGTTTTTGAACAGCCAACAAACCTTGATGGTCTGCTTGTGCAATCATCATACTTATAAGTTTGTTATCTGGAGTATTTAATATTCCCTTTTCAGAGTCTACCAACTGTTCATTTAAATCATGTATAACTGGTTGTACTTCTTGTGCCTTTTCATTACTAAGTTTTAAAATAGCTTCTTTCAAAATTAATTGATATGCCTCTTTATCAGATAGTAAATGTTCTGATTCTTGTATATTATTTTTTAATAATCTTGGCAATAAAATTGTAGCCAATATTAAACTTATAAGAATAACTTCTGATGATATAAATAAAACAGTATCTCTCATCGGAAATATATCTTTATTAGCTAAATAAAATGGTATGGATAATGCAGTTGCTAGTGTAAAGGTACCATGAACACCACAAGTAGCAACTATTAATGAGTATTTACATCTAGAAATACTGTCTTTTACAACTTCTTCATTCTTAAAACCTAAAAATCCTATAAAGAAATTATTTAATGGATTCTTTTTAGTTTTTATAAAAGAATCATGCCATAAATATACACATATAAATCTTATTACAAATAAAATAAATACAATTAAAACAGCAATAAAAGTCAATTTCAATGCCATATTTTCATTTTTAGTGCTAAGACCTATATATATGCTTGGTAATAAAAAACCAAGCAATGTAAATACAAATCCATTCAATACATACTCTAAAACATACCATGTATTGTCTGATATTATTCTTAGTTTAGTAGTTGTATTTTGTAAATGCTCTTTTTCAATTCCATGGGCTATCCCTGCTATTACAACAGCTAGAATTCCAGATACCCCTACTTCTTCTGCCACAAAATACACAAAAAGTGGAGTCATTATTTGTATAACTATTACCATTGGAATTTCTTCCAGATTCCACTTATGTAAACTAAGTCTTATTTTTATAATTATATATCCTAAAAGGCATCCTAATATTATTCCTCCAAAAGCAGTAATTATAAATTGAATCCCTGCTTCTTTTATTGAAAATGCTCCTGTAACTGTTGCAAGCACTGCAACTTTAAATGCTACTACTCCAGCAGCATCATTTAATAGAGATTCACCTTCAAGTATACTCATCATATTTTTAGGGAAATCTAATCCTTGTGTGATTGATTTTACTGCCACTAAATCAGTTGGAGATATTACTGCTGCTAGAGCAAATGAAACTGACAGAGGCATCTCAGGAATAAGAAAATGTATAAAGATTCCACCTGCAAATACTGTTGTCAAAACTAGACCAAATGCAAGAAGTAAAATAGGCTTTCTAAGTTCTAACAGCTCTTTTCTCGATACATTTTGACCTTCACTAAATAATAATGGAGCTATTATACATATTACAAATATTTCTGGGTTAAATGAAAATGAAAATTTAAATGGCAAAATAGACAATATAACTCCTAATACAATTTGATATATTGCAAGAGGAATACTGTTCCACTTTTTACTAAGTACAGTTGAAATTGTTGTGCAAACCAATAACCCTAACAATGTTACTAAAATTGACACGTCTACCCCTCTTTTCAATAATTACATTATAGATTAAACTTATATATCAACTAACTTAATATTAATAGCATATAATTTTAGCATCAAAAAATTTTCAATTTATCCTATTATTCTTATTATATATCTCAGATTTAATTTTGAAAATATCTATACTAGATGACATGCGACAAAATGATTCTTTGATATTTCTTTTAAAACTGGAACTTCTATTTTACATACTTCTTTACAATAAGGGCATCTTGTATGAAACTTACATCCACTTGGTGGATTTGTTGGAGATGGTATATCCCCTTTTAATATAATTCTATTTTTCTTAATTGTAGGGTCTTGTATTGGTACTGCACTCATAAGTGCTTTTGTGTATGGATGTTGAGAATGCAAGTAAAGTTCTTCTTTCGTTGCAATCTCTATTATAGAACCTAGATACATGACACATACTCTATGTGCAATATGATTTACTACACTTAAATCATGAGATATAAACAAATATGAAAGTTTATATTTATCTTGTAAATCCATAAGTAAATTTATAATTTGAGATTGAATAGAAACATCTAATGCAGAAACAGGTTCATCACAAACTATAAATTCTGGATTTAATGCTAATGCCCTTGCTATACCGATTCTCTGTCTTTGACCTCCAGAAAACTCGCCTGGTTTCCTGTTTAAATGATACTTAGAAAGACCACAATTCTCTACAACATTTAATATATTATCTTTTATTTCATTTTTTGGTACTAAATTATGTTCTATAACTGCCTCAGATATTATTTGCTCTACATTTAATCTTGGGTTTAATGAGCTATATGGGTCTTGAAATATCATTTGCATTTTTGGTCTTAATCTTCTAAGTTCTTCCTTCTCTAACTTATATATATCTATACCATTAAATTCAACTTTTCCTTCAGTTTTTTCAATTAATCTAAGAATTGTTCTTCCAGCAGTTGATTTTCCACATCCTGATTCTCCAACTATAGCCAAAGTTTCTCCCTTTTTCAAATCAAAAGAGACTCCATCAACTGCCTTTACATATTTGACTTCCTTATTAAACAATCCAAATTTAACTTCAAAGTACTTTTTAAGCCCTTCTACTTTTAATAAACTTTCTTCTTTTTTCATTTATATCTCCTCCTGTTTATATAACCAACATGCAATACTATGACCACTATTCAATTCTATTAAAGGAGGTATCTGAGTCCTACACTTATCACATACTTTTTCACATCTATCACTAAAGTAACATGAATCTGGTATTCCAATTGGGTTTGGTACTTGTCCTGGAATTGAATACAATCTTTTTTCTTTGTTTTCTCCAAGAATAGGCTTTGACTTTAAAAGTCCAATAGTGTAAGGGTGTTTTGGATTTTTAAATAATTCAACAACATCTGCTACTTCTATAACTTTGCCCGCATACATTACTATTACTTTATCACACATTTCTGCAACTACCCCCAAATCATGGGTAATCATCATTATAGATGTGTTTAATTTTTCTTTTATATTTTTCATTATATCTAGAACTTGAGCTTGAATAGTAACATCTAAAGCTGTTGTTGGTTCATCAGCTATAAGTAATTTTGGATTACAGGATAAAGCCATAGCTATCATTATTCTTTGTCTCATACCACCAGATAACTCGTGTGGATATGAATTATATATTTCTTCAGCTCTTGGTATTTCTACTAGCTTTATCATATCTATTACCTTTTTTTTAGCCTCTTCTTTTGATAAATCTTGATGCAACATAATTCCTTCAATAATTTGATTTCCCACAGTAAATGCTGGATTTAAAGATGTCATTGGCTCTTGAAAAATCATCGATATCTCATTGCCTCTTATTCCCATAAGTTCATTTTCATTCATCTTTAAAATGTCTTTACCTTGAAATATTATTTCTCCACCTTCTATTTTTGATGTTGGAAGTAGCTTCATCAAAGACATAGCTGTTACAGATTTACCACATCCTGATTCTCCAACTATTCCAATAGTTTCACCTTCATTTATATTAAAACTTACTCCATTTACACTCTTTACAATGCCTTTATCTGTATGAAAATAGACTTTTAAATCTCTAACCTCAATTAGTGTTTTATTCATTATTTTCTCCTCTCAGCGAAATTGCTTAAAATAACATACACTTTTTGATTGTATTTTATAAAATTTTAAATTACAACATTTTATTCTTTTTTTCTATCAATTAGAACAGTGTGATAGTTAATTTCTATATATGTTGATTTAATAATGATTCTTATTATAAAATGAAAAATATGCGTCAAATATTATTTTATGGAGGTTTTATAAGAATATGAAATTTAAAAAATTGGCATCATTAATCTTAGTTTCGGCATTAATGCTTACATTCACAGCTTGTAGTTCTAATGATAAAGACAAGTCTAGTGGAGGAGGAGAAAGTAAATCTGGTGGAACTGTTGTAATTCCTATGGCAAGTGACCCTGACATAATCAATGGAGCTTTTGCAAATGTTAAAGAAGATTCTCTTGCGTCAAATATAGTTTATGCTCCTCTTTATACTTATGAAAAAGGAAATTTAGTAAATTATCTAGCAGAAAAAGTAGATTTTAAAGATAGTAAAGAATTAACTATAAAATTAAAATCTGATTTAAAATGGCATGATGGGGAACCAATAACTGCTGAAGATGTCTTATTCACATTTAATACAGTTTTAGATGAAAAACAAAATTCACCATCAAGACAATACTTATTGATAGGCGAAAAACCAGTTAAAGTAGAGAAAGTTGATGATTTAACTGTTAAGATTACCTTACCAACTGCAAGTGAATCTTTCTTGTATGGTATATCTAAAATAGCTCCAATACCTAAACACATATTTGAAGGAGAATCAAATATAGCTAAGTCAGAAAAAAATAATAATCCAGTTGGTTCTGGGGCATTCAAATTTAAAGAATGGAAAAAAGGTGAAAGCATAGTATTTGAAAAAAATGCAGATTATTTCGGTGGAGAACCTAAAGCAGACTCTATAGCATTAAAAATAATACCTAATGAAGCATCTCAAGAAGCAGCTTTAAATAATGGTGAAATTTCACTTATGAAGACATCTGCTGAAGGATATGAAAAAGCAAAATCAAATTCAAACTTACAGACTTACACTTACAGTGAAGAAAGATTAAATTATATTGTATTTAACCAAAATATAGCAAATATGGCTAATAAAGAAGTAAGACAAGCATTATCATATGCTTTGAATAGAAATGAAATGATAGAATCGGCATATGGAAAAGAAGGTTCTGTACCTGCTAAATCTATATTAGTTCCAGAAGCAGACTTCTACACTGAAGAAGGTGTTGAAGAATATAACCAAGATACAAATAAAGCTAAAGACCTATTAGCTAAGAGTGGTGTTAAAATTGATAAATTAAAAATAGGTTATAACACAGGCAGATTTGGACATAAAAACTATGCTTTAGTAGCTCAACAAGAGTTGAAAAAAATTGGTATAGAAGCTGAAATAGTTCCTTATGAAAGTAAAGCTTTCTTCAATATATTATTTAGTAATGGTACTGAATGTGATATGTATGTAAATGGATATGCTTGGGGATTAGAGCCAAATCCATATAGAGGTATGTTTGAAACTGGTCAATATTGTAACCAAACTAAATATTCTAATACTGAAATAGATGCTTTATGGGAAAAAGGATTTACTGAATTAGACAAAGAAAAACGTAAAGAAATATACAAACAAATACAACAAGATATATCTAAAGATGCACCTATTTACACTATAGATTATGAACAGAATTTAATGGCAGCTCAAAAAAGTTTAAAAGGAATGGAAGATGCTAAACCATCTCCTGCAATATTATTTGAAGACTGGTCTAAACTATATGTAGAATAATTTATGTAAAATTTTATATTATTAATTAAAAAGGGAGATGTCTAAAAATAATATGGCAACTTTGAACTTAGTGTCCATTGCATTGTTTTATTATTCTAAAACGAGACATCTCCTTTAATTAGGAGAATTAATTTATGTTGAAATTAATATTAAATAGAGTAAAAGTTTTAATACCTATGTTAATCTTAATATCTATATTATCATTTGGACTTTTAGAATTAGCTCCTGGTGACCCAGCAGATGCGTATATAAATCCTTTAATGTCTGCACAAGATATTGAAAATATAAGAGTTAACATGGGACTTGATAAAGCAGTACACATAAGATACTTGAGTTGGTTAAAAAACACTTTAAGTGGAAATCTAGGTGTTTCTTATATAAACCATATGCCTGTTACAGAACAAATTATGGAGAAAATGGGAAATACATTTATTCTTATGGGAACTTCTTTAATATTTTCAATATTAGTAGCTATACCTCTTGGAATATTTTTAGCTGTAAATAAAAATTCAATAACTAGTAAAATATCATCTATTTTTAATTATATAGGTGTTTCTATTCCTTCGTTTTGGATAGGCATGATACTTATCTCAATTTTTTCAGTTAAGTTTAATATTTTTCCATCAGGAGGTATGCATACTATTGGAAATGATAGTCTTGGAGATTTAGTAAAACATTTAGTTCTACCTGTAATAACTTTAGGTTTATATAATACAGCTATTTTCACAAATTATGTAGAAGCTAGTGTAAGTGAACAATTAAAAAAACAGTATGTTGTTACTGCAAGAGCAAAAGGATTATCAGAAAAAATCATACTCTTCAAACATGTTTTGAAAAATTCACTGACATCATTAGTTACAATTCTTGGTATGAGTATACAAAAATTAGTTACTGGTGCATTTGTTACAGAAGTAGTTTTCTCTTGGCCAGGTATGGGTAGATTAATGATTGATTCGATTTTTTCAAGAGATTATACCATAATTATGGCAATAACTATGTTATCAGCACTCTTTTTAATTTTAGGTAATTTAGTAGCTGATATATTATACCTATTAATTGACCCTAAAATTAAATCTAGTAAAGGAGGCTTCTGATTATGTTTACAAATATTCTAAAAGAATTAAAAAAAGACAAATCCTTTGCTTTTGCATGCATTACTCTTAGTATAATAATCATATTAATCATAGCTTCTTTTATATTAAATATAGACTCTAATGCAATTGACACTACTTCCAAACTTCAAGAACCTAGTTTAAAGCATATTTTTGGTACAGATGAACTTGGGAGGGATTATTTCTCTAGAGCTCTTTATGGTGGAAGAATTTCACTTAGTGTTGGTATTTTATCCATGATTATTTCTATAGTATTTGGTACTGCTGTAGGTGTTATTAGTGGATATATTGGAGGTAAGTTGGACCAATTCTTAATGAGAATAGTAGATATGCTTATGAGTATCCCTAGCTTCTTAGTTTTGATTGTGTTAAATACTTATTTGACACCTAAAGTTTCCACTATTATACTAATTATTGGATTTTTAAGTTGGATGGAAGTCTCAAGAATCGTCCGTGGAGAAACATTAAAAATAAAGGAAAATGAATACTGTATAGCTGCTAAAGCTACAGGTATTAAAACTAGAAATATACTATTAAGACACATAGTTTTAAACTTAAAAGAAACTATTGTAGTTGCAGGCTCATTAAATATTGCTAATGCTATCTTAACTGAATCCGCTCTTAGTTTTTTAGGCCTTGGAATACAATTACCTCTTGCATCGTGGGGTAATATGCTTCAAGATGCTCAAAGACATATTTTTGATAAGTTATATTTAGCTGTATTTCCAGGTCTACTTATATTTTTAACAGTTATGAGCTTGACTATAATAAGTAAAAAGTTTTCTAGTAATACTTAATAACTTTTATATAGAAAAATAAAAACAATGACTATCTACAGATACTCACTGTTTTTATTTTTTATTTTTAGAAAATATATTTTGTATATTATAATTTTCAATACTAATTTATTCTGATATGTAAAACCTATTATTGTCTATTAAATATATAGATAAAAAACTAATAGTTTATTGTAATTTTTTAAAATTTGTTTGCTTTTTATTGTTATTTTAATAACACTTTCACGAATTTTTTTTACTAAAAAAATCTATAATAAATTTAAATACATGTTCATCTACATGACTATAACGTTCTTTCTTAGGTCTGCATAATACAACTTTCCATGTAATAGGATGATTAAATGGTCTTTCTATAATTTTACTATTCTCAAAGAAATCGTGGACTGGTGATGGTAGAATGGTTATAAAATCAGAGTTTGTAGTTGATAACAATAGAAAATCCCATGAACCAGACATGATATATCTTTTTAACTTAACGTTTTCATCAGTAAATTTTTGCATTAGCTTATGATGTATCATAAAAGCAGGATTAAATATTGCAAGTAACTGCTCATTCAAATCGTTCCAGTCTATCTTATTTTTTTTAGCAAGTGGATGATTTACATTTAAAAAAGCTGTAAGCTCGTCTTCTTGAAGTACATGTTCAGTCACTACACTTTTATCAATTTTATGTGGATGTAATAACACCGCATAATCTAATTCTTGTAATATAAGCATTCTACTTAAATCATATGCTCCCTTCTCTACTATATCAAATTCTATATCTGGATTGTTTGCAACTAACTGTGCAACTACATCTGAAAAGGCTATTCCAAGTATAAGTGGTGGTATTCCTATTCTAACTTTACCTTTAAATTGAACTGAATCTTCCCTTAAATCTTCCATCATGTTTTTGTATTCATTTATAATATGTTCTGCATTTACATAAAATCTCTCTCCTGCTGGTGTTAAGCCATTTAACCTGCCTTTGTACCTCTCAAATAAGTATACATCTTCACTCTCTTCAAAATTTTTTATGATTTGACTTAACGCTGGTTGAGATATGTGAAGTGTCTTAGATGCTATTGATAGATTAAAACCAGATTTTACTATCTCAACAAAATATTTTAACTGTTTTATATCCATTTTAAACCCCCTTTCTTAAAAATATAGTTTAGATTATATTTTTTCTTATAGTAATATTCTATAGGAAAATCAACATAATTTCATTAATATTTTAACAAAATATTTTTCTAAACATGGCAGAAATTTCTATCCTATAAATTTTTCTTATACACTATATAAAAAATTAGACTTAGACAAAACGCTTTTTTCGCCGTAATCTATAATTAGAAACAGGAAAACCTAAAGCATTAAGGATAAAAATAATTGAAATACTTAAAAGCAAGCTTGTATTAAAAGTACTTTATTATAATTTTTTTATTCAGAAAATTTTTAATTATCATTCAAGAAAGATAACTACTCGACATGAACTTCAAATAGATTCATCAAAATTAAATGTTAATAGTGGTGCAATAGCATTAGGACATCCAATAGAGTCAAATGGCGCTAGAATACTCATTACGCTACTTTATGAAATACAAAAACGTAAAACTGAGACTAGTCTTGCAACACTTTGTATCAGTGGTGGCCAAGGAATATCAATGGTAGTTTCACGATAGGAGGAAATATGAATAAAATAGTTAACATCAATGAAGCTCTATCTCATGTAAAAGATGGAGATACAATAATGGTAGGTGGATTCATGGCTAATGGTTCACCAGAAAATTTGATTGATTATTTGTGTAATAAAAATATAAAAGATTTAACACTAATTTGTAATGATACTGGCTTTATTGACAAAGGTGTTGGAAAAATGGTTGTGAATAAGCAATTCAAAAAGATAATTGCTTCTCATATAGGATTAAATAAAGAAACTGGTAGACAAATGAATAATAATGAAACAGATGTCGAATTGGTTCCTCAAGGAACTCTTGCTGAACAAATACGTGCAGCTGGTTATGGTTTGGGAGGTATATTAACACCTACTGGGATTGGTACTCTTGTTGAAGAAGGAAAACAAAAAATTGTCATAGATGATAAAGAATACCTTCTTGAAAAACCAATCCATGCAGATATTGCTCTTCTCTTTGCATCAAAGGCTGATAAAGCAGGTAATCTAGTTTATAAAGGTTCTATGAACAATTTTAATAATTTAATGGCTTCGGCTGCCAAGATTACAATAGTTGAAGTAGATGAAATCGTTGAAATTGGTGATATTAACCCAAATGAAGTTACTACACCAGGTATTTTTGTGAATTACATCATTGAAGGAGGTAATTTATAATGGATAAATTAGAAATGCAAGAATATATTGCAAATAGAGTTTCTAAAGAATTAAAAGATGGAACTGTTGTAAACCTTGGTATAGGCCTACCAACTAAAGTAGCAAATTATATTCCAGATGATGTAAACGTTATCTTGCAATCTGAGAATGGTTTTCTAGGTTTAGGAGTAGCTGAAGATGGAAATCTAAGTGATGAAACTATTGTAAATGCTGGAGGTCAACCAGTTACGATACTTCCTGGAGGGTGTTTCTTTGATAGCGCTACCTCTTTTGGAATAATCAGAGGTGGTCATGTAGATATAACAGTTCTTGGTGCACTTCAAGTTGATAAATGTGGCAACATAGCAAACTATATGATTCCAGGCAAGATGGTTCCAGGTATGGGTGGAGCTATGGATTTAGTAACTGGTGCTAAGAAAGTCATTGTAGCAATGGAACATACTTCAAAAGGTTCTGCAAAAATATTAAATAATTGTACTCTTCCACTTACTGCAACTAATGCTGTAGATTTGATAGTTACCGAAATGGGCGTTATGGAAGTGACACCAGATGGAATTTTACTTAAAGAAATAAACCCTGCTTTCACTTTGGATGATGTTATTTCTGCTACTGAAGCACCTTTAATATTATCAGACTCATTAAATGGAAGCATATCAGCTGTTTAAAGTGATTAAAAATACAAATGTATTAGATGTAAATTTATATTATTCAAAATATTAATATAAAAATAAAATAAAATTGGAGGAAATGAAAATGGTTAAAGACAAAGTTGTATTCGTAACAGGAGCTGCAAGTGGAATAGGTAAACAAATTGCTGAATCATTCTTAAAAAATGGTGCTAAAGTAATGTTCTCTGACATAAATCAAGAAGCTTTAGACAAAGTTACAACAGAGCTAAAAAAAGAAGGCTATGATTGCATGAATGTAAAGTGTGATGTAACTAAAGAAGAAGAAATTAACCATGCTATAGACAAAACTGTTGAAAAGTACGGTAAATTAGATATATTAATAAACAATGCTGGACTTCAACATGTTTCTATGATAGAAGATTTCCCAACTGATAAATTTGAATTTATGATAAAAATAATGCTAACAGCACCTTTTATAGCTACTAAAAAAGTATTCCCTATAATGAAAAAACAAGGATTTGGTCGTATAATAAATATGGCTTCAATCAATGGTGTAATAGGATTTGCTGGTAAGGCTGCTTATAACTCAGCAAAACATGGACTTATAGGATTAACAAAGGTTGCTGCCCTTGAAGCTGCTGATTCTGGTATAACAGTTAATGCTTTATGCCCTGGATATGTGGATACTCCACTTGTTAGAGGTCAGTTTAATGACCTTTCAAAAACTCGTAACATCCCATTAGAAAATGTATTAGAAGAAGTTTTATATCCACTTGTGCCACAAAAACGTCTATTAGATGTTCAAGAAATTGCAGATTATGCTATGTTCTTAGCAAGTGATAAAGCTAAAGGAATTACAGGACAAGCGTGCATACTAGATGGAGGATATACTGCACAGTAGTTATTTTATATTTAGGGCTTGAAGAAACTGTTCTTCAAGTCCCTCTAATAAGGAGGAATGTTTATGAGTATTATAGCACCAATTGGTATAATTATTGGTATAATAGCTATTATATATTTTTCAGTTAAAGAAATTCATATAACTATAGCTGCTCCAATAGCAACCTTAATAGTTGTTCTCTTAAATAAAATGGATGTTGTAACATCAATGCTAGGTGCTGGCAAAAATAATTACATGGGAGCACTTGGCAATTATATAATGAGCTATTTTGCAATATTTTTATTAGGCTCAATACTTGCTAAATTTATGGAGGAAAGTGGAGCCACTGTATCTATAGCAGATTTTATCTTAAACAAGTTTGGCTCTAAACATCCTTATAGAGTTTTAGTTGCGATATTTATAGTAAGCTTTATATTGACATATGGTGGTATAAGTCTGTTTGTAGTTATGTTTGCAGTCATTCCACTTGCAAGAACTCTATTTAAAAAACTTGATATTTCTTGGAATCTTATTCAAATTCCTCTTTGGCTTGGAATTGCTACAATTACAATGACTATGATTCCTGGGACACCAGCCATTCAAAATGTTATTCCTATTCAATATCTAAATACTTCTCTTACTGCAGCTATTATACCAAGTATTGCAGGCAGTATAGGTTGTGCTGTGTTTGGTCTTATCTACATGAAATACGCTCTGAATAAAAGTATTAAAAAGGGTGAAACGTATGCAACTTATACTTCAGAATCAGAAGAAGAATCTCTAGATAGAGAATTACCAGGATTTTTTGCAAGCATCTTTCCTCTATTAGCACTTGTAATTATAGCAATAGTAGGAAGTACTTTTGGCTCAGAATTTCTGAAAAAAAATGTAATTTACATAGCTTTAATAGTTGCAATCCTTTTATCTGCATTTTTATTCCGTAAATTTTTATCATCCAAAATACAGACATTGAGTATAGGAGCTAGTGGTTCTATTGGACCTATATTTGCAACATCTTCTGCTGTTGCATTTGGAGCAGTAATAATGACTGCACCAGGTTTTAATGTATTCAGCAAACTTATTATGTCAATACCAGGTAGCCCACTTATAAGTCTTACTGTATTAACTTCAACAATGTCAGCAATAACAGGTTCATCTTCTGGTGCATTAGGAATAGTAATGCCAAACTTCGCAAATTATTATTTAAGCACTGGTCTGAATCCAGAATTAATTCATCGTGTTGCTACAATAGCTTCAAATATACTTACTATAGTTCCACAAAGTGGTGTTTTTCTTACATTCTTAAGTTTATCTAAGTTAACACATAAAACCGGATTTAAAGAAACTTTCATTGTAGTTGCGGTTGGTTCATTAATAGCAGAAATTATCGTAATTACGTTAGGATTACTGATGTATTAAACTAAAGTATATTATAATTTACCATATAAAAAGTCATCTATTGGAACAGATGACTTTATTATTTTTCAAAGATTTCAATAATGAAAATTTACCATTTGCACTAAAATGTATATTAAATAAATTTCAATAGCTATATAAATTTTTTTTTCGTAACCATAAATTTACATCATAAAATCATTATAAAAATATATTTTTCTCAAAGCTAGTGATTTCATACTATGTAGCTTTATGAGACAAATTATTAAACTTTCTTAAATATACCTGTTTATTCCATGTATACTCTTTTTACATATCTTTACAGTGAAAAAATGCTTATTCTTATGTTAGTATAAATGCACGGGTACCCCCTACACTAAAGGTTACAAATTAGTAACATTTTTAGAATTTTTAGATTGAGAGGTGTTTATAATGAAAAAAAATATACCAACAAAATTAAAAACTATGTTAGCATTGGGAGTGTTAACCTTAGCTACAGCATCTAGTGCTGTTACTGCAAGTGCTTCATCGCTTGAAAACAATGTAAATCTAAGTAACAAAAGTTTAGTATACAGTAATACTAAATACAAATTTTCAGCAAAACCAAATTGTTCTGTAAAACCAGAGCTTAAACCTGATAAAGATAATTCTTGTAAAGATAAGAACCATAATGACAAGAATTGCAATAACACTAATAAACCTGAGGACAATAATAATTCAGGCTCTACTAATAAACCTGAAGACAATAATAACTCAGGCTCTACTAATAAACCTGAAAATGATAATAACTCAGGCTCTACTGATAAACCTGAAGACAATAATAACTCAGAATCTAACAAACCTGAAGATAATAATTCAGGCTCTACTAATAAACCTGAGGATAACAACAACTCAGAATCTAATAAGCCTGAAGATAATAATTCAGGTTCTACAAATGGAAATTTTTCAGCTTACCAAAAAGAAGTCGTTGATTTAGTAAATATAGAAAGATCTAAAGCTGGATTAAATCCTCTTACTCTTGATTCTTCTGTATCAAATGTTGCTACTAAGAAGTCTCAAGATATGATTGATAACAATTATTTTTCACACAATTCTCCAACTTATGGTTCTCCATTCGATATGTTGAAAAAGTTTGGGATAAGCTATAAAACAGCTGGTGAAAATATAGCTATGGGTCAAAAAACTCCAAAAGAAGTTGTAAATGCGTGGATGAATTCTGAAGGTCACAGAAAAAATATACTAAATCCAAATTTTAGTAAAATAGGTGTTGGAGTAGCTCAAAAAAGTGGTGGTTCACTTTATTGGACACAAATCTTTGTAGGATAAAATACTCTTTTCCCATATATCAAAAGAGTATCTCTAAATGATTAAATAAAATCACAAATGAGATACTCTTTTGTATCTATATTCAAAACTATTAAATACAAGTAAATACAGTATAAACATCATTTACTAATATGTACTTCAAAAATCATTCGTAAAAAAATCAAAACTCCCTTTAGGTGCCATTAAAATTCTTTCTAAAATTAAACTTAATGCTTTTAATTTACGATTTCTTTCTTCTTTATCTCAAGTAAAAATACCTGGGTCAAGTAAAAACGTGAAAACAGATGAAATTATTTCTGAAACTTCTAAAGTATATTCACACTTGAATATACCTTCTTCAATTCCTTCTTATCCACATACTCATTCCCTTCATATTGTATTATAACATAGGCTCAAAAAGTGACCACTGGTCGAAAACATGATACAATAAAGAAAATCTGACCATCGGTCGAAAAATATTTGGGATATGAGAATTGAAAAGGAATATTGGTCACAACAGGAATTTATGGACATATAAGACATCCACAATATACAGGATTTTTACTAATAACACTTGGTATGATATTTGAATGGGCGACTATTCCCCTTTTAATCATGTGGCCTATATTAGTAGTTGTATATTATAGATTAGCAAGGAAAGAAGAAAATGAAATGATAAATGAATTTGGGGATAATTATATTACTTACCGTAAAAAAACTGGAATGTTTCTTCCTAAAATATCACTTAAAAAAGATATTCAAAATACAGAAACAAAATTTTAATATTTTATAGAAAAAGGAGGTGTCTCAAATGAACTTTTTAGTTCATGAGGCACTCTTTTTTGTATGAAATCAAATATATTTTTATCATTTCAACAATAAAAAAGAGGCTTATCTCTATTTTGAGACAGCCTCTTTTTATCAAATCTATATTTTACATAAGCTTATAACATTTTAATATTATTCAGCTAATTTTTTATATCCTTCATATCTTTCTTTAGCATCAGCTTCAGCTTTAGTAAATAATCCTTCAGCTTGCTCTGGGAATTGCTTAGCTATAGCAGAGTATCTTACTTGTGCAAGTATGAAATCTCTGAAGCTTGCAGTTGGTTCTTTAGAGTCTAAAGTGAATGGGTTTTTACCTTCAGCTTTTACTTCTGGATTGAATCTGTATAAATGCCAGTATCCGCAAGCAACAGCTTGTGCTTCATTAGCTACAGTTCTTCCCATACCTTCTTTTAATCCGTGGTTTATACATGGAGCATAAGCTATTATTAAAGATGGTCCATCATGTTTTTCAGCTTCTAGAACAGCTTTGATAAATTGGTTTTTATCAGCACCCATAGCAACTTGAGCTACATATACGTTTCCGTAAGTCATAGCCATCATTCCTAAATCTTTCTTTCTAGATTGCTTACCTGCTGCAGCAAACTTAGCCATAGCAGCAGCTGGAGTAGCTTTAGAAGCTTGACCTCCTGTATTTGAATATACTTCTGTATCAAATACAAGTACATTTACATTTTCACCAGATGCAAGAACATGGTCTAATCCACCGTAACCGATGTCATATGCCCAACCATCTCCACCTAGTATCCATTGAGATCTCTTAACTAGATAATCTTTTCTATCTTCTATAGCTTTTACTAATTCTTTAGCTTTTGCATCTGTACAATCACAAGATGGTTTTGCTAATAATTCAACAACTTTAGCACTTGCTACTTTAGAAGCTTCTCCATCATTTCTAGAATCTAACCATTCTGTAAATACTGCTTTAGCATCTTCACAGATATCCATAGAAACTAATTCTGTCATAGCATCTACTATTTTTGCTCTTATTTGCTTAACAGCTGTGTACATACCAAATCCGTATTCAGCATTGTCTTCAAATAAAGAGTTTGCCCAAGATGGACCTTTACCTTCATGGTTACAAGTATAAGGAGTTGATGGTGCAGAAGCTCCCCATATAGAAGAACATCCAGTAGCATTAGCTATCATCATTCTATCTCCATATAATTGTGTAACTAACTTGATGTATGCAGTTTCTCCACATCCAGCACATGCTCCTGAGAATTCCATTAATGGTTGTCTAAATTGACTTCCTTTAACAGTATTTGCAGGCATAACATCTACTTTTGGAGCAACTTTTTCAGTATCTACTGCAAATGCCCAATTATCTAACTCTGTATCAAGTTGAGTATCTATTGGCTTCATAACTAAAGCTTTTTCTTTAGCTGGACATATGTCAGCACAGTTTCCACATCCTGTACAGTCAAGTGGACTAACTTGAATTCTATATTTTAATCCTTCTAATCCTTTACCTAATGCTTTTTTAGTTTCAAATCCTTTTGGAGCATTAGCTAATTCTTCTTCAGTAACTAATACTGGTCTTATACATGCATGAGGACATATAAAAGAACATTGGTTACATTGGATACAGTTATCTGTTATCCATTCAGGAACATCAACAGCTATACCACGTTTTTCGTAAGCTGAAGTACCACAAGGGAATGTTCCATCTTCTATACCATTGAATGTACTTACTGGTAAGTTATTTCCTTCTTGTGCAGTCATTGGTCTTAATATATTTCTTATAAATTCTGGCTCTTTTACTTCTTCTTTATCTGCATCAACAGCATTTGTCCAAGCAGCTGGAACTTCAACTTTAACTAAAGCATTTATTCCTGCATCAACAGCAGCATAGTTCATGTTAACTATTTTTTCACCTTTTTTACCATAAGCTTTAACTATAGAATCTTTTAAGTATTTAACAGCATCTTCTTCTGGTATTATTTCAGCTAATTTAAAGAATGCAGATTGCATTATCATGTTTATTCTATTTCCAAGACCTATTTCTTGTCCTAGTTTAACAGCATTAACTGTATAGAATTTTATATCATTTTTAGCTATATATTGTTTCATATGAGCTGGTAAGTTTTCTTCAATTCCAGCTTGGTCCCATATAGTGTTAAGTACAAATGTACCACCTTTTTTAAGACCTTTTAATAAATCATATTGATAAACATATGATTGTTTATGACAGGCAATATAGTCAGCTTCATCTATTAAATAAGTTGCTCTTATTGGAGTATCACCAAATCTTAAGTGAGACATAGTTATACCACCAGATTTTTTAGAGTCATAATCAAAGTAAGCTTGAGCATATTTTTCAGTGTGGTCACCGATTATTTTTATAGCTTGTTTATTAGCTCCAACAGTACCATCAGAACCTAATCCCCAGAACTTACATCTTATAGTTCCTTTAGAAGCTATTTTAATTGGCTCAGCAGGAGCTAAAGAAGTATTAGTTACATCATCAACTATACCTACTGTAAATCCATTCTTAGGTTGTTCTGAAACTAAGTTATCAAAAACAGTTTTTATATCTGAAGGAGTAGTGTCTTTTGAACCTAATCCATATCTTCCACCTATTATCATAGGAGCATTTTCTTTTCCATAGAATACATCACGTACATCTAAGTATAATGGTTCACCAGTTGCACCTGGCTCTTTAGTTCTATCAAGTACACATATTCTTTCAACAGTAGATGGCATAGCATCTAAGAAATGTTTCATTGAGAATGGTCTATATAAATGAACTTTAACTAAACCGTATTTTTCTCCTTTAGCATTTAAGTAATCTATAGTTTCTTCTATTGTCTCTGTTACAGAACCCATAGCTATTAATACATACTTAGCATCTTCTGCTCCATAATAATCAAATAAACTATGTTTTCTACCTGTTAAATTACTCATTTTTTCCATGTATTTTTCAACTATACCTACTATATTTTGATAGTATTTGTTAGAAGCTTCTCTAGTTTGGAAATATATATCTGGATTTTGAGCAGTACCACGAGTAACTGGATGATTTGGAGATAATGCATTATCTCTAAATGCTTGAACTGCTTCAAAATTTAATAAACTTGCGTAATCTTCGTTTTCTAATAATTCAACTTTTTGGATTTCATGTGAAGTTCTGAATCCATCAAAGAAATGTATAAATGGTAATCTACCTTCTATTGCAGCTAAATGTGCAACTGGTGCTATATCAGCTACTTCTTGAACTGAACCAGAAGCTAATAATACACATCCAGTTTGTCTAGCAGCCATAACGTCTTGATGATCCCCAAATATTGATAAAGCTTGAGATGCTAAAGCACGAGCACTTACATGGAATACTCCTGGTAATAACTCACCTGCAACTTTATACATGTTTGGTATCATTAATAATAAACCTTGAGATGCTGTAAAAGTAGAAGTTAAAGCTCCTCCTTGTAAAGAACCATGGAATGCTCCTGCTGCTCCTGCTTCTGACTGCATTTCAACAACATTAACTTCTTGTCCAAATACATTTTTTCTTCCTTGTGATGCCCACTCATCAACTACTTCAGCCATAGTTGAAGATGGTGTGATTGGATATATAGCTGCTACATCTGTAAACGCATAGGCAACGTGAGCTGCAGCTGTATTTCCATCAAGTGTTTTCATAAACTTAGCCATAATATGTATCCTCCTTGATAGCTACAATTGTACTTGTTTATAACAAGTCTATTTTTTATATTTACATATAATTTACACAACAAAAATATAAACACACATATAGTCGCGCAAATACTCTATCTTCTAATATAATACTACAGATTAGATAAAATTCCTTTGAAAATTGTAAATTAATTACATATTTAAGTAGATTTTTTTTTAAATTAAATATGTTAAGTTTTTTTCATAATTTTGTATACAATATATAATAAATTAAGTTAGATTTTTCAAACTTTTTCATCTATTTGTATATATTAGTACAAAGTCAAAATATTTATCTTTGTTATATGTAAATTTTTATATATATAATTTTACCATATTACATCATATTTTTGTAAGTTTTTATTATATTTTTCATAATACCCCTTTATTTTATAAATTAATCTAATAGATTAAACTTATCAGATAGAAATTTATTACATTTAAAAAAATATGCTAGCAAATAGAACATCCACTAGCATAAACTTCATTTATAATATTAGTCAACTATTAATTCTACTAACTCTCCATTTTTAACACCAGCTGCATTTCCTTCTTCCATATCAACATGCATTTCTAGATTGAAGCTATCACTAGCTCTTACTAATACATTTTCAAATACTAATGCTCTTGGTCCAGAAGTTTTAACTTTTACTATTTGCTTATCAGCTACACCAAATTTAGCAGCGTCTTCATTGCTCATATGTATATGTCTAGAAGCAACTATAACTCCTTCTTTCATTTCTACTTCTCCAGCAGGTCCTACTAATTTAACACCTGGAGTTCCAGCTATATCACCAGATTCTTTTATTGGTGCTTTTACTCCTAATGGGAAACCATCTGCTAAAGATATTTCAACTTGAGTATGAGCTCTAGCTGGTCCTAATACTCTAACTCCTTTTAAAGTTCCTTTTGGGCCTACTAAATCTACTTTTTCTTCACAGGCATATTGTCCTGGTTGAGATAATGGTTTAAATTTAGTTAATTCATGACCTGCCCCAAATAATACGTCTATATCAGCTTGACTTAAATGAACATGTTTATTAGATAATGCTATTGGTAATTTCATTGAAATTCCCTCCTTTTAATTATTTTAAATTATTGCAATACAATTATACATAATATTACCTACAAAATCAAATTATATTAAATCAATATATATCTTTAAATTTTTATATATTATATCTTTAAATTCTTGATTATCCATATAAGGTATATTGTCTGTATTATTTAAATATATATTGTGTAAAAGTTTAGTATTTATACTCTTAAAGAAAAAATCCATGACAATCTGTCCACCTTTAAATTGTGAATCATAGGATTTACTACCTCCTACTGCAATATACATACCAACACGCTTCTTATTCCTATCAATTGAAGGCTTCTTTAACACATATTTACTTGCATATATAGCTTGAGTTCTATCAACAACAGTTTTTAATTTAGCTGAGATTGAATCAAAATGCACAGGGCTTATGACTATAGTTCCTTTTGACTCATCAAACATTTTATATAATGGTTTCATGTCATCATTAAACTTACAAAAACCTGTTTTTTCACAAAATCCACATGCTGTACAATATTCAATATCCATATCATATATATTAAATATTCTGCTACTCAATCCACTCTCTTCTAACTTAACCTTCACTTCATTTGCTATAAAACTGCAATTTTTATTATTTCTTGGGCTTCCATTTATTATAATAATCTCTGGACTTTTAAGTTCTTTTTTATCATTTAAATCCATAATCAATCTACCTATCCTTTAACATAACTATTAAAATATCATCATCATAATTATCTTTTGATGAGAAATTCTTTAAATCTAATTTTAAATTTTCTACTATTAACTGCTGATTTAATCTAAAGTTTTCTTTTAGAAAGTTTTCTAATCTATTTATACCATATTCTTCTTTTGACGTATTTTTTATCTCTAAAATTCCGTCAGTATACATACATACCATTGCATAATTTTCCATTGAAAGAGTATTATTTTCATAGGTAGCATCTTCCATTATTCCAATAGGTATCCCCTTTTTACAATTCAAATTATTTTCTATTGTCCCATTCTTCTTCACAAATACAGGGCTATAGTGACCAGCATTAGATATTGTAATAATATTTTCTTTAGTATCTATAATACCTATCAAACACGTTGTAAATACACCCATTTTATCAAACTCATCATATAACATGCTATTTAAATGTGTCATTATTTCTCTTGGTGTATTATATTGATTACATAAGACTTTAAAAGCACCTTTTATCATCGCAACAACATAATTTGATACCATTCCATGTCCCATTACATCAGCAACAATATAGACTATATGTTCATCATCTACTTTTGTGGCATAATAAAAATCTCCTCCTACTACTCTCGCTGGTTTATGATAAAAATACAGTTCTTTATCTTCATTACAATCCATTTTTCCTTTGTCCATAATAAGTTGTTGCTGTTTATTTAATATATTCAACTCATTTTCAAGAACCTTATGTTTTACTTCTTTTTCATTATGCTCATATAATTGCATCCCAACAGAAACTTGTTTGGATAATATACTAAGAATATTTAAATCATCACTAGTATAGTTTTTGCTATTTGCACAAACTATACATCCTATAGTCTCATTCTTATCCTGAAGTTTATAATATATATAACTTTCCAAGTTTATTCCTTTTTTTGAACATGGTTTTAAGTTATTTAGATATCCTCCTAATGACTCTTTCTTCAAAAATGTGTCAAGCATAGGGTATAAATTAGTTTTCTTTTTTTGCTCAGTATTATAACAGCTAAATATTTTATCCTTATTATCATGGCCAGTTATAATTATTAAAGCTTCTTTACTATTAGTAATGTTGCAAGCTTGTTTACTTAAATTTTCTAAAAATCCATCTATACTCTTATTAAGGTATAATTTTTTAGTGGCTTCATTTATAGCACTTATCGAACCTCTTAACTTGTCAATTAAAATTTGTACATTATTATTTTTATTAGTTATTTCTATTGATAAACTCAGAAGTGATGCAACAGAAGATATAAAGTCTATATCTTGTTCTGTTAAATAATCCTCCTCTTTTAAAAAACAAGTCATAAATCCAACAACTAAATTGTTTATTATAAAAGGAAAAACTATTCTCCCAATATAACCTTCAGATTTTGCTAAATCTCGTTCACCTTCAGCTCTAGAATCTTCAAATACATTTTTTACATATATTATCTTCTTTTCATTTACAGCTTCATGTATATATTCTGGATATGTGTCAAAATCAATTTTTGCACCTTTAAGACTATTAATTGGAAAAATTTGAGGTACATATTCTAAGGTTTGTGAACATACTAAGTAGGCATGTTTAGAATCATTTTTATAGAATAGATTTACACATGCCTTTGTAGGGTGAACAACCTCTAACATCTTTTCTATTATGTCATCTTTTATATTAAAAAAATCCGTAGATTCCGTCACCATAGCGGATATCTCCACTAAATTCTTCATTTTATAACTGCCATTAGTCATACTCAATTTCTCCCCCTATATATTAAACTATTTATTAGTATTTTAACATACATTCTTCATAGTAAAAACAAAAACAACGACAAAACTAGCAACTAATATCCAGTTAAATCCTGTCAATAATCCTATAAGAAGCAATGTAATTAATGCATTTAGACCTGTTCTTCCTTTTTCATCCATAAAAGTAATTTTAGATATGTCTATATTGTTCTTTACATTATTTATATGCTCTTTTACTTGTTCTTCCATATTTCTTTTATATAAAATATAAACTACACCTACTAAAAATACACCCATGCCCAAAATCAAGTTTAAATTAAAAGCTACCATAAGTAATATTGAACCAAAAACTAACTTTAAAAGTTTAAAAAATACACTGTCTATTTTTAAAGTTATATTTCTGATTTCTTTACATTCATCTCTTAAAGAATATCCACTTGAATCTAAATTATTAATCTTTGTTTTTACAATTTCAGAATAAAAAAGCTTTATTATCCCATTTAACATTTTCATCACTCCTAAATATTTTACATATATTTGTAAGTTTTACAATTATAATATTTTTTATACTTGGTAATAATAAAAAATAACAAATATTTTATAATTTAGTATTTATTGTAAATAAGTTAGTTAAACTTTATAGACTAAGTATAGATTTCTAAAAATAAATATTTTTACAATTAAAAGGAAGTGGTTGTGTGCAAATAGAACAACTTGATTTAGAAACAAGAAATAAAATATACTGCTACACTAAAAAAATACTTAGAAAATACCAAAAAGGTATAACATCTGGTAAATTAACGGCAGATAAATTTGCAGATAATATATTATCTCAAGGTTTCATTAGTAGTATACTTGATGAAAAAATAATTAAGGAATACGACTTTAAGTTATCTTATATAGACTATATAGAAACTTTGATAAAAATACAAAATGAAAATTTATCTAACTCTAGAAAAAAATCTACTAAGACTGTAAAGTGTTTCAATATCTCTCAAATAATCCAATTAAAAAACTTACTAAATGATACAGGTTATAATTTATTGATTCCATATAAATACTTAACTCCTAAGGATATAGAAGGAATCGTTACTCTAATTAATACTGGGTCTATTGAGCTTGGAAATGAGAGAATCTATAATTATATATCAAAAGTATGATAATATAAAGCTATTATAAAAAGGCAATTTATTTAATAAGAATTATTTTAATATTAAATAAATTGCCTTTTTAATTTTTTAATTAAAGATTATTATCCAAGAGCTTTTTCTAATTTAGATAAATGTTGTATTGGATAATATTTTAATAGCTCTTTAAATTGTTCTACTGATAAACCTTCTGTTGTTGTGTATATTCTTATTTTTTCATCTAAATCACTATTAATAAATTTGTTTTTTAAATCCTCAAAATTTACACTACTCATTTTACATCACTCCTTATGTAACATATTCGTTTGTATTATTTTATCCAAATTCATAAAATTTATTACATAAAAATGCACCTGTGTAAAATTTAATAAAAAAAAGCTATCTCAATTTAGAAATTACTTTCTATATTTGAGATAGCTTTAGCTAAACTAATAGCCTAATAGTTATAAATAATTATTTATTAACTATCTGTTGCTTTTTCCAGCCATTTGTTGTTCAGCCATTTCAACTAATTTTTTAGTCATGTATCCACCTACATAACCATTTTCTCTTGCAGTAAGGTTTCCTTTATCAACTTGTTGATAATTACTCATACCAAGTTCGTTAGCTATTTCTAATTTCATTTGGTTTAAAGCCTCTTTTGCTCCTGGTACTACTGTTCTGTTGTTGTTATTGTTACTTGCCATGTTGATTACCTTCCTTCTGTTTAATTTATTTTGTGTTGCTGATAATATTATGTGATTTTAAACATTTTTAATTCAGGTAATTTTTAGCAATTAAAACCTGCCAAATATCCAGTAGAAAAAGCTATTTGTAAATTGAATCCTCCTGTATATGCATCTATATCTATTATCTCTCCAGCAAAAAATAGACCTTCTATTAGTTTTGACTCCATTGTACTCGCATTTATCTCATTTACTTTTACACCACCAGAAGTTATTATAGCTTCATCAATAGGTCTGTATCTTTTTACAGGAAACTTTAAATTCTTTAGTAAATGCACTAAGTGTTTTCTCTGTTCTCTAGAAATTTGGTGAACAACTGTATCTGGATTAATCTCACTCAAATCTATTATTATAGGTATAAGTTTTTTTGGAAGTAAATCATCCAATGCTTTTTCAAATTTTTTATTTGTATACTTTGCAAAATCTTTTTGAACTCTTTTATCCAACTTTTCTTCATCTAGTGCTGGTTTTAAATCTAAGAATATAGTGTAATTTTCTTTAGTTGTGTCTTTCATTCTACAACTTGCAGACTTAATTATAGGTCCATCTAAGCCAAACTTAGTAAATTCAAGTTCTCCAAAATCACTGTAAACTTTCTTTTGTTTGCTATTAAATACTTTTATCTCAACATTTCTTAATGATAACTTTTCCAAATCTTTTATAAAGCCTTCTTGCACTTCAATACCAATTAAAGATGGTTTTGTATCTACAATGGTGTGACCTTGTGAAGCAGCAAATTTATATCCATCACCAGTAGAACCAGTAAGTGGATAACTTAATCCTCCAGTTGCTACTATAACCGAGTCACACTTAATTTCTTTTTTATTGGATAAAACTACTTTTTCAATTTTATTATTTTTAGATATTATTTTTTCCACTTTCGAATTTAATAATATATCTACTTTTTTGTTTTTGAGTTGTTTTTCAAGAGCCTTTACAACATCAAATGCTTTATCACTTTCTGGGAATACTCTTTTTCCTCTTTCTGTTTTAGTTTTTACACCAAGATTATTAAACATGTTTATTACATCATCATTTGTAAAAGTATAAAAAGCACTATATAAAAATTTTCCATTTGTAGGAACATTTTCTATTAATTCTTCTATATCACAAGCATTAGTTATATTACATCTACCTTTTCCTGTTATTGCAAGTTTTTTACCTAATTTATGATTTTTCTCAATCAATGTTACATCAAATCCTCTTTCACATGCAGTTGATGCTGCTATCATCCCTGCTGGTCCGCCACCTATTACTACTACCTTCTTCAAATAATCACTCTTTTCTTCCCTTAATTTTTTAAGTTAAACTATTAATAAAGTAGTTTAGCTTAATTTAGCTTCAAAAGTTTAAATAATGCAGGAGCTCCTGCCACACCATAAAAAACAACTACAGTATTCTTAATAAAGTTCATAAAAATTATACTCATATTAGAATCACTTAGATTTAAAGTAACAATTAACATTGAAATAAATACTTTAATCCCCATATATAACATGCCTATTGTTACTATCCCAACCAAAAACCTACATATTCTTGAAAATATTATATTTTTACTATTTTTATTTTTACTACTAAAATTAATTTTTTTGTTATTATTGTCTGTATTAAATCTAACAAATTTATCTTCAACTATATATCCAAATATAAACCCTACTATGATACCAAATTTTTCAAAATAGTCAGGGCTATTTAAAAATATAGCTATTATAACAAATGGTATAAGTAAAACCACAAGAAAAATATAATTTTTACTATCATCAATATAGTCAAATATTTTTACAAATATAACTGTAAAAAATATACCTAAGGTCCACCCAGCTATTACATCTATAGGCCAATGAACTGCCAAATATAGTCTAGATAAACCAACACCTAATACCATTAATGCACCTATTAAATGAATGTATCTCTTTTTAAATATAGTCATAATACTAACCCAAAATGTAGTTGCAGTTTGAGTATGAGCACTTGGAAAAGAGTAACCACCAGCAGTAGAAACTCTCAGTGACTCAAGACCTTTTATTCCTATTGGTCTAGGAGCTTTTACAAATTCTTTGATTCCTAAATTCACAACAAAATTTCCAATTATAGCAAACAATATTTTCTGCCCACATTTTTTATTTATACACCAGTAAATGATTGTTGTAATTAATATTAATAGTGGTGCTTCTGTACTTATTGTGAATACAAGAAATATAAAGTTCAAAATTGGATTTCTTAAATTTTGGAAAAATAATAATATACTTAATTGAATATCCATATAGAGGTCTCCTTTACTAATATTTTATATACTTAATTAAAAAGCACTAAATCCCTTAGAGATTAGTGCTTTTAATTCACATTTAAGTCTTATTCTACATCCTCAACTATACCTATATAAGGTAAATTTCTATACTTCTCAGCATAATCTATTCCATATCCAACAATAAATTTATCTTCAATAACAAATCCCACATAGTCTACAGGTATATTAGCTTTTCTTCTTTGAGGTTTATCAAGTAAAGTACATAGCTTTAGGCATTTTGGGCTTCTAGTCTTCAAAGCTGCGACTAGGTTACTTAATGTCAATCCAGAGTCTATTATATCCTCCACAATTAATACATTTTTTCCTTCAATGTCTACATCTAAATCTTTTAATATTTTAACTGTTCCAGAAGATTCTGTTGAACTGCCATAGCTTGTAACGCTCATAAAATCTATATTTACATCTAAGTCTATACATCTTATTAAATCTGAAACAAATACACTAGCTCCTTTAAGGATACCTACTACTAGTAAATCTTCACCTTTAAAATCTTCTTCTATTTTTTTTCCTAATTCATAAACTTTTTCTTTTATTTGTTCTTCTGTCAACATTTTTCCTGTAATTTTGTACATCTTGTACCCTCCCGCTTTCCATCTATTAACCTATATATTATAGCATACCAAAATATCAATTAAAATATTTTTCATCATTTTTAAACGTAAAGTAACAGCTTATCCATACTTTTTTGCTTTTTATCTTAAAAATTTGGAATAAACATTCCTTTGTATTATAATCTATATGTACATGTATTAATCAGTTATTTTTATCAATTATATAATTTTATTTTTGGAGGTACTTTTATGAGCACAAATCATGGAGCTAATTTATATAGTTTATCTAGTAAGTATGGCTTTTCAAAAGAAGAATTTATGGATTTTAGTTCAAATATAAATCCTTTTGGTACATCAAGTTTAGCCAAACAATACATTGTAAACAATATAGATATGGTATCTATGTATCCTGACCCTGATTACATAGACTTAAAAACTTCTATATCAAGTTACTGCAAATGTTCTATAGATAATATAGTCCTTGGAAGTGGAGCTACAGAATTAATCTCATCATTCATACATACAATCAACCCTAAACAAGCTCTTTTACTTTCCCCTGCATATTCAGAGTATGAAAAAGAGCTATCTAAAGTTAATTGTTCTATAGATAAATACTTCGCCAGAGAAGAAGATAATTTTAACATAAATTTAGAAAATCTTATAGAAACTATTAACGCTAAAAATTATGATTTGGTTATCATCTGCAACCCTAGTAATCCTACTGGATTTGCATTTACTAAAATACAAGTAAGAGAAATTTTAAAAAACACAGACTCTTTTTTAATGATTGATGAGACTTATGTAGAATTTACTGATACAGACATATATTCTTGTACTCAGTTAGTTGATGATTATTCTAATTTATTTGTTATAAGGGGTACATCAAAGTTTTTTTCTACACCTGGTATAAGACTTGGATATGGTCTTATATCTGACATTAAGGTTAAAAATGAAATAAATAAAAACCTAGATTTATGGAATATAAATATAATCGCTTCAAAAATGGGAGAAATCATGTTTAGTGATTTGAATTTTATATCAAGTACGATTTCTTTAATGAATACTGAAAGAGATTATTTAATTAAGGAACTTAAAAGCATAAAAAATTTAAACGTATATGATACTAAAGGTAATTTTATATTATGTAAAATTAAAACAAAGGAATTTACTGCTAAAGCTCTTCGTGATAAACTAATTCCACAAAAAATAATAATAAGAGATTGTTATTCATTTGATGGGCTAGATGAATATTTCTTCAGGGTATGTATACTAAAACCTAATGAAAATAAATTATTAATATCATCTCTTAAAGCAATTTTTGAATAGAAAAATCACTTTATTGTGTAACTTTATAAGTATAAAAAATGAGTTATCTCTATTTGAGATAACTCATTTTTGTTTATTAACAAACTAAGCACTTTGTTCTTCTTTGTTTCCTTTTTTACTCATTCCATCATTTATTTTATCTACAACTGCTGCTATTGCATTATCTCCTGATACATTACATGCTGTACCAAAACTGTCTTGAGTTAAGTATAAAGCTATCATTAAACTTGCAAGACCTCCATCTGATGGTATTCCAACCATTGGTAAGAAAGGAAGTGCACTCATTATAGCCCCACCTGGTGCCCCTGGTGCTGCAACCATTGCTATACCTAACATTGCAATATAAGGGAATAATACACCTATTCCATGTGGCATACCATTCATCATTAAAACTGCTGTTGTAAACCCTGTTATTGATATCATACTACCTGATAAATGTATTGTTGCACAAAGAGGCACAACAAATTCTCTGATTTGCTTACTTACTCCATTTTTTTCTGCACAACCAACATTAACTGGTATAGTTGCTGCTGAAGATTGAGTACCTATAGCTGTTAAATATCCAGGTACTTGATTTTTTAACATTCTTACTGGATTTTTTCCTGAAAATGCTCCTGCTGCGGTAAATTGACATGCCATATATACAAAATGTAAAGGTATTACCACTAAGTAAACTTTCCAGAATACACCTAATATTGTCCATACTTGTCCTGCTATAGTTATATTTGCGAAAGTCCCTGCTATGTATAAAGGTAATAAAGGTATAATTACTGTTGACAACGTTTTCGTTACAATTTCTTGGAACTCTTGGAAGAATTTAAATAAAACTTCTCCTTTTCCATGATTTCTTAAAGCTGATATTCCAAGCCCCATTACAAATGCAAACACAATTGCTGCTGTTACATCTACCATAGGCTCCAATGGAATTGTGAAGATTGGAGCTAACATTCCTGCCTCTGGGTCTCCAATTTGACTTGCTACGCTTGCATCAATAAAATTTGGGAAAATTAACGTAGATACTGCAAATGATAATAATCCCGCTATTAGAGTAGAGCCATACGCTATTGCTGTAGTTATTCCTAATAATTTTCCTGCACCTGTTGCTAAATCTGCTATACCTGCTGTTACAAACCCTATAATTATAAATGGTATTACAAACTTTAAGAATGCTGAGAATAATGTACTAACTGTTACTAGTATTTGTACTATTATTTCTGGTGCATAACTTCCGATTAAAATACCGACTATGATACCGATGATTAGCTTGGGCACTAAACCTATTTTCTTCTTCATAATATTTTACCCTCCATAATTTTTTAAATTAAGCATTCTTGTACATTGAATACTTAGTTAAATATTGGATATCCACTTATTATGATAATAGAGTTTTACCTCTCCGTCAACAATTTAGCCATTTTTTGTTAATAAAAAAAAGAATAACATATATAAATTGTTATTCTTCTTCATCTTTTATAGAAAATTCTACATTTTCAATTATATTTGAATGTTTATCTTCTTTTGTTATATTTCTATATCTATTAATTTCTTCATTCACAATACCTATGCTCCAAATTAATACTATAATATCATCTATAAATCCAAATGCTCCAGTAAGCATCTCAGGAATTATATCAACTCCAGATACAAAGTAAGATATAGTAAAAATTAAAACGGAAACTACTTTTACTTTATAGACTATATTGATTCTTTTATCCGTCATAAAATCAGGTAGTTTAAGTAAATCAAATATAAAAAGCAAACCAAATTTAGCCTTTTTAAATCTCACTAAAATTTTTTTTAAAAAATCTAAAATTATATTAACCATTCTTTTTAGAAATTCCATATTTATCACCTCTTATAATTATAGGTTATTCTACATTATAACCGATATAATTAATTTGATGAGTATATTATATATAAATTTTATCAACTAGTATATATTCAAATTATAACAATTCAATTCCTGCACTACTACAATTTTTAATCATATCTTGTGGCCATACTCCAACCTGTACTTCTCCTATATGAGCCTTTTGTAAGAAATACATACATATTCTTGACTGACCAATACCTCCACCAATTGTATATGGAAGTTCACCATTTAAAAGCATCTTATGATAATCAAACTCTTTTCTATCTTCACATCCAGCAAGTTTAAGTTGTCTATCAAGAGATTCTTCATCAACTCTAATTCCCATTGAAGATAGCTCTAATGCAGAATCTAAAACAGGGTTATAAAATAGTATATCTCCATTTAATTCCCAATCATCATAATCAGGGCTTCTTCCATCATGTTTTTCTCCTGATGTTAGCGTCTTTCCTATTTGAGTTATAAATACAGCTTTCTTATCTTTTACAATTTTATCTTCTCTTTCCTTTGGAGATAATTCTGGATACATATCTTCTAACTCTTGTGATGTTATAAAAGTTATTTCTTCTGGTAAGATTTCTTTTATTCCTTCATACATGCTACATACAAATATCTCTGTATCCTTAAATACTCCATATAGTCTTTTTACAACATCTTTTAAAGTATTTTCATTTCTACTACTTTTATCTATTACCAATTCCCAATCCCATTGGTCTACATAAAGAGAATGTATGTTATCTAACTCTTCATTTTTTCTTATCGCATTCATATCTGTATATAAACCACTGCCAACTTCAAAACCATATTTTTTAAGGGCTAATCTCTTCCATTTTGCAAGTGATTGAACAATTTCTGCATTTTTATTCATAAATGGTATATCAAAACTTACAGCCTTTTCTCCATTTAAATTATCATTTGCACCAGTTTCAGGCAATACAAATAATGGAGAAGAAACTCTTATTAGATTTAGTTCATTACTCAATCTCATTTCAAAAAAATCTTTTAATTTTTTTATAGCTACTTGTGTATCAATTACATTCAAACTACTGTTATAATCCTTTGGTATTATTGTACTCATATTATTCACTCCCTATATTTATATATTTTTCCATTAAAAAAACCTTTCATCCCTATATAAAAGGGACGAAAGGTTATCTTTCCGCGGTACCACCCTGATTAGTTTAAAATAAATTTAAACCCAGCTCATAATGTACAGATATTACTCGATACATCCCAATATGATAACGGTTTGGTTCCGACTAAGCCTACTATTTTAAAATTTCGGTTAGCAACTCCAGGATGTTCTTCATTATAGACTTCATATTGGTCTCACACCATCACCAACTCGCTTTAACTACATTCTATAACTACTCTTCCTTTCAAAGTCTTTAAGAATTTAATCTAATAAAATTTAACTCTCTTATGTTTTCTATTTATTCATAATAGTATGATAAGTGATTAGTTAAAATTTGTCAAGTTTAATATTTTTTATTTCTATGCATCCTATAAATTTTTACCTATACTTATAAATTTTCAAATGTAGCCTTTAATCTATCCATACATTCTTTTAATAAAGACTGTGGGCATGCTACATTTATTCTTTCAAATCCTATTCCTTGTTTTCCAAATATATAGCCTTCATCAAATAATACATTAGCTTTCTTAAACATTAAATCTTCAAGTTCTATTTCATTTAATCCATAGGCAGTAAAATCTAACCATGCTAAATACGTTCCTTCTGGATAAACAAGTTTTACTTTTGGTAAATTTTCTTTTAAGTATTCATCAATAAATCTTATATTATTATCTAAATATTCATTCAATTCATTAACCCAATCTTCACTTTCATTATATGCTGCTATAGTAGCTACAATAGCAAAAGGATTTGGTGAAGTTCCAACTCCAACAGCTGTGACCTCTTCTTGATATTTCTTTTTTAAATCATTGTTATTCACTATTATATTAGATAATTGCATTCCAGCTAGATTAAACGTTTTACTTGGTGCTATACATGTAACTATTTTATCTTTGTACTCTGGGCATAATGATTGTAAAGGAGTATGTTTAAATCCTTTTCTAATTAAATCAGAATGTATTTCATCAGCTATTATCCATAAGTCATATTTTTTACATATTTCTACAACTTTTTTTAATTCATCTTCTCTCCATACTCTACCAACTGGATTGTGAGGGCTACAAAGTATAAGTACTTTATTATTGCTACACTTAGCCTTTTCTTCTAAATCAGCATAATCCATTCTATATGTGCCATTCTCATATATCAGAGGATTGTTTACAACTTCTCTATTATTACTTTTTATCTTTGCTTCAAATGGGTAATACACTGGTTTTTGAACTATTACACCTTCATTAGAATCAGTTAATATTCTTACTAAAATAGCAACAGCTGGTACAACTCCTGGACTAAATACAATATTTTCTCTATTTATTTCCCAGTTAAATCTTCTTTTGTACCAGCTACAAACTGCATTAAAGTATTCTTCACTATCATTAGAACTATATCCAAATATTTTATGGTCAACTTTTTTATGTAATGCTTCTATTATTGGCTCTGCACATTTAAAATCCATATCTGCAATCCAAAAAGGTAAACCATCTTTTTGTGCTTTTGGTGAACAATTAGTTCTAAAATCCCATTTTACACAATCTGTCCCTACTCTATCTATTACTTGGTCAAAATTATATTTACTCATTTTACCCCTCCTAAAAATACAAATTTTATAATTATTTAGTATATAACTGGATGTAATTTGGTGTTATTTTACAATTCTACATATTATAATAGTAACACTTTTTTGTCCAATAGATTTAAAATATACTTGTTTTTATGGTTATAGTTTTTTTCAATGTTGTAAAAATAGTTTCAATATATCAAAATAAGATTGCTTATATTAATTATATTTCAACTGACATAAGCAATCTTTTCTATAACTTCTAAATTTGTAAATGTAGAATCATTAGTTTAGATATTACCCCAATCTCTTTTCAACTAATCTACACCATATATCAACTCCATATTCCAAAGCTTTTGTATCAAATGTCACATTTGGATTGTGAAATCCTGGTGTAGCATCAGCTCCCAATCCAATATATGTAGTTTTACATTTTAGTTTTTGTGTGTAGTAGTGAAAATCCTCTCCACCAGAATTCTTAAATATACCTATAGACGCATCTTCTCCCAATACATCTTTTATAGTTTCTTCAGCCAATTTCACAAGCCTTTCATCAAACTCTGCTGCTGGCACTCCATCCTTTGAAAGTAACACAGCTTCTGCATTTATAGAATTTGCAGCAGTTTTTACAGCATGTATTGCTTTTTCTTTTAATTCTTCTATTATCTCATTACTTTCTGCTCTTATATCTAAAGCCATAAATGCTTCATCTGGTATATTATTATATGTTTCTCCTTTAACTGATATATTTGTCACTTTTATGGAGTTTGGTACAGCTGGATTTACTCTTATTGCATTTATTGCACTCACTGCCAAACAAACAGCATCTACTGCATTTACTCCTAAGTGTGGTTTAGACCCATGACAAGTAACACCTTTAATCATAAACTCCATTATGCAACTAGCACAATGATACATTGCAGGTATTGCCTTTCCAAGTCTACAATCTTGACCAGGTCTTAAATGCATACCTACCATTTCTTCCACATCATCCAATAAGCCAGAATCAATTACTCTTAATGCACCATATAGTTTTTCTTCTCCTGGTTGAAAAAGTATTTTTAAAGTACCTCTCTTTACTAGATTTCTTTCTCTTATTAGTTTTGCAGCTGTTAAAAGCATGGAAGTGTGACCATCATGCCCACAAGCATGTATCATTTTCTTTTCTCCATCTATTATAAATTCCAACGCATCCATGTCTGCCCTTATAGCAAATACTGGTCCTTCTTTTTTAGAATCTATAGTTACTATAATACCAGTTCCTGCAATGCCTTTATTAATATCTTCAAAACCCATTTTTTCAAGTTCTTTTAAAACAAACTCAGATGTCTTATATTCTTCAAACCCTTTTTCTGGTATAGTATGTAAATAATCATACACCCTATGTACGTACTCAATATAATCTTTATTAGTTTCCATAATATAACTCCTCCTTAAAATGTAAACCTTATATTTATATTAAACTTTTATTATACTTACCTATACTACGAAATAATTCATTATAAGCATTGCAATACAACCATTTAAAGTTGCTATCACAAACATATGTGGATAATATTTTGTCTTTAATTCAGCAGTTCCTAAAAGTCTACCCATAAATTGTATCTGAGCACCTGAAAGCAATAACATTGGTAAAAGAATTGCAACATGTGCTTGGCTTATCTGACCTGCTGTAAATAGACCTGCTATTACTCCAGATGCTCCTCCCATTGATATAAATATTGTCATTATTGCAGTTGCTGCAACACCTGGAAGTCCAAATATGCTCATTACAGGTGTAAATATTGTTCCTATCACATCCAAAAGACCTGTTAAATTAAATATAGAAATTATAGCAAAACCAAAGATAACATTTGGAGCCATTGAATTTGTGCTTATTTGAAATCCATTTCTAGCTCCTCCAATAAATGCGTCTATCACATTCCCTTTTTTAGCCCTTACTTCTTTTTTTGCTACTTCACTCATATTAAGCTTCCCCCTTGTCAAATTTATTTAAATATAGTCTAAGTAAGTTTGCTCCAACAAATTTCATAATTAATATTAAAGCAAGTGGTATAAAGATTGGAACATCTCCGATAAATGGAAACAATGCTGCTCCAGAAGCAAAGAAGTTTGTGATTGCAGATGCACCTGAAAATTGAAATGCACAAAATACAGCCTTTTGTTTCTCGTCTATATATCCATCATCTTTAAGTTCTTTAGTCATAGATGCAGCTGCATCAGTAGATTGTAAACTAGCTATCAAAGTCAATCCTGCAAATCCAGGTAATCCTAATAACGGTTTTAATAGTGGACTAAGAAGCTTCTGAGCTGCCTTCATCCCATCTAAATGGTCTATAACTCTAACTATTCCAAGTGCAAACATAACAGATGGTATTAGTGTCAATGCATATAGCCATCCATCTCTAGGACCAGTACCTCCATCACCTCTAAAATTTGCAGCTAATGTACCCACACCATCATTAACAGTTCCTAATGTTCCAAAAGAACCCAGTACATTATTAAAATCCAATACTTTTAATGGCCCTGACGCATCCTTAAATATTCCTGAAAAGAATAATGCACCCAAAATTAATGCTACATACCCATACCATTTTACTTCTACTTTTTCTGTTGCTGATTCCAATTTGCTCATTTAAATTCTCCCTCCTGTTTAATTAAGATTTATTAGTATATCTCTTTAATAAGCAAAATTTGTGCCAATAATTTAATGATAAGGGTTTTATATCCATTTTTTTATTGTAAATTTATCCCATATGATAAATTGCTTATAATTACTAACTTCTAAAGTATTTAAATACATTATTTTTTTATTACTTATTAAAATACACTTCTTAATATAAAAATATGCCTTAGTTATTTATCAAAAAATATTTATAAATAGGTTCTTACAGGATAAAAACCTATAAAAACCTTTTTTAAATCGAATTTCTAAATTTATCATATTATTTGATGTATAATATAACTTACCTTGTACTTAAAAAAATAAAATAAATATTACTTTGTTAGGAGAAATAGCATGGATAAAAAGAAATTAATCCTTATAACATACGATAAATTGAATAGTAATCATTACAAAGAAGAGTTAATAAACTTTTTTGGAGATGAGATAATCATAGAAACACAAAATATACTCGATGGCATAAAAGAAAATTTAGAAGGAGATGTTGTACTTTCTCTATCACCTTTAACTAGTAATTTTTTAATAAAACATTTTAAAGAAGATATTGAAATTATTCATGGAACAAAAGCACTTTCAAAGCTTGGTTATGAAAAAATGATGCAACTACCTCCTGGTACAAAATCATTACTTATGACCACTAATAAAACATCAGCGTTTGAAATGGCTACCTACCTATATAAAATCGGGATAAATCATATAGATTTTGTACCAACCTATCCAGATTGTGATGAAATATATGATTTGGATACAGCTATAACACCAGGGCAAATTAGATTTATACCAAAATACATAAAAAACATAGTTGACTTAGGATGGAGAAAAATTTCATTAGATACATATATGTCATTACTAGTGGTATTAAAATTAAAAAATGAAAAATTTATAGAAAAATTATATAAATTATCTAAGGAAACACTCAGTCATGACTTTTTAAATACATCATTGGATAATATATCTAAACTAAAAACAATACTTTACATGACTATTGATGAAATAGGAGATGGTTTAATATTTTTTAATACCTTCAATAAAGTTACTTTTGTAAATAAATCTTTACTTAGTATGCTTGAACTAGATGAAAAACTCATAAAATCTCCATCTTTAATGGATTATCTACCAAAGAGTTTTTTACATAAAATTACGAAAAATTTAAATATAGACAA
This sequence comes from Clostridioides difficile, assembly GCF_001299635.1. Lineage (GTDB taxonomy): Bacteria > Bacillota > Clostridia > Peptostreptococcales > Peptostreptococcaceae > Clostridioides > Clostridioides difficile_A. The sequence continues at coordinate 257,469 of NZ_JRHN01000044.1, forward strand.
TATGATTATATACATCGATGAAATAGATAAAAAATTCATACTTTCTAAAAAACCATTTTATCTTTATAAAAATATAGAAGGTTGTTTAATTACATTAAAAGATGTAAATAACATCGAGATATTAGAACAAAAAATAAGAAGTGATTCTGTTAAAAGAGGTTATGTAGCTAAATATAAATTTAATAATATTATTGGAAATAGCTCTGTTATAAAAGATTGTATTGAAAAAGCAAAAAAAATGGCTCTTACAGATAATCCTATATTAATAACAGGTGAGACAGGTACAGGTAAAGAGGCCTTCATTCAATCAATACACAATCATTCAAATAGAAAAAATAAACCTTTTGTAGCTATAAATTGTGCTTCATTACCAAGTGAACTACTTGAAAGTGAACTATTTGGATATGAAGATGGTTCTTTTACTGGTGCTAAAAAAGGCGGAAAAAAAGGATTATTTGAATTAGCTCATACTGGAACTATATTTTTAGATGAAATAGGAGATATGCCACACAACTTACAAGTTAAACTTCTGAGAGTTTTACAAGAAAAAGAAATTAGAAAAATTGGTGGTACAAGCATCATTCCAATTGATGTAAGAATATTAGCTGCCACAAATAAAGACTTAGAAAAATTAATTATAGAAAATAAATTTAGGATGGACTTATTTTATAGAATAAGTATGTTTACTTTAGACTTACCTCCTCTTAGAAATAGATTAGAAGATATTCCTCTTCTTTTAGAGTCATTTTTAAAAGAGCTTCCCTATAAAAATGTTAAACTGGATAAGTATCTTTTAGAGACTCTAAATTCCTACACTTGGATGGGTAATATTAGAGAATTGAGAAATTGTATTGAATATATGGCTTACATGGGTTCTAATTATCTTACAATAAATGATTTACCTCAAAATATATCTTCAAAATTAAATCATCATCCTGTATCAAATAATGTCTCTATATTTCATGATTTAAGTCAATATGACAAAAACATATGTATTTCTATTTTAAAGTCATTATATATAAAACCTATGGGTAGAACAAAACTAATGAAATTTATGGAATATAATGTCACAGAATATGAAGTAAGAAGTATGCTAGAATATTTAACACTCAATGGATACTTATTTTCTGGCAAAGGAAGAAAAGGTTCCACTTTAACTGAGAAAGGCACAAAAATAATAGAAAATAATATAATTTAAATCTATAGTAATTCATATTTACTTTATCATGTTTTATATAATCCTAAGATTTTATTTTTATATAAAGTTTTATATAAAATAATAAAACTTATTTATTATCAGAAAAAGCTATGAAATTAGTATTTTATTACTAATAACATAGCTTTTAATATTAATAGATTAATTGATTTAAGACTACTAATTGATAATTATAAAGTACCTCTGTTAAAGGTGTAAATTCTGAACCAATACCAAATTTTAATTCTACAAATCCCTCTAAATAATCTTGAGCACTTACATCTTCTTGTGTTAAGTCTCCCTTTACCATTTCAGTAGCAAGATGGATTGCTAATGCTGGTATAAAAGCATCCATTGGCATAGGATATCCTCCAAGCCTATTTGACATACCAGCAGCCTTAGCTTTTTCACTTATCATATCATTTATTTTATTATAATTTTGAGCATCTTTTTTAGATATCTTTAGTCCCATAACCTCAGGATATGTTTGTGTTGGCGATGGATTACTTTGTTCTGCAACTATATACTTTAACTCTAAAGCCTTAGTTAATATAACTTCGTCCATAATCTCATTTACACCAAATACATTTATATCTTTTCCATATTTTTTAACTTGTTTTTCAATGTCTTCATTTAAAAACTGCTTAACCTTATTTTTATCTTCTTCATTATTCATATTTGGTGTATCCACTTGTACAAATTGTAGTCCTATATTTTTACAAGTCTCTTTAATCTTCTCTAGCCTTTTGGCTATATTAGCATCTTTTAAATCATCTTTAGAAGCATAATGAATAAAAGCCTTTGCTCCCATTTCTTTTGAATGTTCTGCTAATAACTTTCCTCTTTCCTCTATATTAGCCCCTAAATTCACATCAACATACTGGCTTAATTGATTCTTGTCATCTCCCATAGGTGCAGAAATAGTTATTATTTCTGAACGCTTTTCCTTTACCTTTTGTAAAGCTGGTAAAAGACCCGCTTGATTTGTAGATACTACAATTGCCTGAATTTCTTTATCATCAGCCAATTTTACTATTTGATTTATAGCGTTATCTATATTAGAAGTAAAGTTTTCTGGTAATACAACATGCTTTATAGTTTGCTTAACTTTAGCTTTACCATCTTTGTCTTTATCAATTTTATTCTCTTCTTCATACTCTTTTGCCAAGCTTTCTACTATATTATACTGTACTTTGTTCTCAGATAATGGTTGAGTTACTACTGCAACTTTAAAGTCATCTATAATTTCCTTTTTATCTTGCTTGCCTGCAATCAAACTACAGCCTGTAAGTCCAATAATTAAACATATGGATAGCATAAATGCTGTTATTTTTCTAAGCATTAGTTAAAACCTCCTAAATTTGTACTTTCTTATCACTATTACTAATTTTATCATACTTCAAAGAAAAATTATATTATAAAAAATTATATACATATTATTATACTTCAATCTAAAAAGTACTATGGGTAGATTAGGTTTTGATTAAACCTACCCATAGTACTAAAAAAATTATATATTATAAAATTAAATTAATTACAAATTATTATGCTACTTGTTTGTTGCTTTTTATGAAGTTACCAACTATTCCACCCAATATAGCTGGTATTACCCAGTTAAAGCCCAAACCTGCAAGTGGTAAGCTTTGTATAAATGGAACAGCTCCTGTCATTCCATTTACAGCAGATAATACACTAACCACTAATGTAACGTATGCTGCACCTTTAAATGCATTATCATTTTTTATATTTTTACCAGCCAACTCCATGATAACTATTACTAATAAAACAGGATATATAGTTTGTAGGATTGGAACTGATATAGCTATTATAGAGTCAACACCTAAATTTGATATAAGCATACTAGCCACACATATGCCTATAACTAGTTGTTTGTAAGTTGCCTTACTTATTCCTTCAAAATAAGTTGATATTGATGCTGTTAAACCTGTAGAAGTAGTAAGACAGGCAAGTGCTACAATTATACCTAAAATTATCTTTCCTACCTGACCATACAATAGTATACTAGTTATTTCAACTAATAAAGATGCCTGAGGTACACTAGTATCATATATTGTTGAAACTGTTGCACCTAAATAAGTAAGACCACCATATACTAATGCTAAAAATACACAAGCTACAAAACCAGCTTTAATAGTCATTCCAATTTGGTCCTTATCTGATGTATATCCTTTACCCACTATAGACATTAACATTATAGTTGCCATAGAAGCTGCACCTAGAGCATCCATTGTCTGGTAACCTTGTGATATACCTTCACCAAATAGATTTCTATCTATCATATGTTCTGGACTCATAGGTCCTGCTGGTGAAATTATACCTTTTACTATTAAAACAAATAATACTAATAATAACGCTGGAGTTAAATACTTACCTATTATGTCTATAACCTTAGAAGACCTAATTGTAAATGCTAAAGTTAATCCAAAGAAAATCACTGAAAATATCGCTTTAGCTGCTGGTCCATGGTCTCCAAATATAGGTATAATACCCATCTCATATGTTGTTGCACAAGTTCTTGGTATAACAAGAAGTGCTAAACATGCTAGAGCTGCTACACTCATTACTCTTGCTAATCCTTTACCAGCTCTCCTAAGTACATCATCCATGCTTCCCTTACATCTTGCTGTTGCTATAATAACAAGCATTGCTATACCAGCATCTGCAACAACAAAGCCAATAAGAGGAATTAACCAGTCTTTGCCGGATTCCATTCCTAAAAATGGAGGGAACATAAGATTTCCTGCGCCAAAGAACATAGAAAATAAAGCAAAACCAACCACAAAAATATCTCTCATCTGCTTACTCACACCAAACTACCCCCTTTGAAAATATTTTGAATATTAAGATAATCTTACTTTATTTTCAGAAAAATGTCAATCTGGTAAAAATTCACACATTGTTAACGTTTTCCCAATTTATTTTATGAATATTTTTTTCATTTTATTATAATTCCCATCAATTTTGTTAAATCAATTGCTTGTGATACATCAAAAATAGCTCCTCTAATATCGTTTATTCCAACCTCAATTCCTTCAATATTATTAGTAGTAAAATCTACACCAGAAAGTTTACTTCCATTAAAATTGGCTTTTTTAAGATTTGTATACTCGAATACCAGATTATCACTTTTTACTTCTTGAAATACAGAATTCTCAAAATTTGAATCCAAAATAGAAACCACCTTAAATTTAGAGAATGAAAAGTTAGAATACTTACCTAAAACATCTTTGAACAGAACGTTTTTAAGTATACAATCATCAAATCTAACTCCTATCAATTTGCTGTCTTTAAATTCAACTCTATATATACTTCCTTCATCAAAAAATGTATTTGATAAATTACAGTTTTCAAATACTACATCCAACAAATCAATCTTTTTTAGGTTACAATTCTCAAAAGATACATTTCTAAATATACAAGACTCAAAACTAACTCTTATAGCATCTAAATCACTTATAATTTCATTTTCTATAATTTTATTAAATATTTTTTCATCATTAAGTATATCATCAAGCATATTTTCAAGATTTTCAATAGATTCTAATTCCTCTGTAAATTTAGGCTTTTGTACTTTAATAACTTTAGTCATTTTCCCCTCCACTATAAATTATATTCTTTTTATCACCATTTTATTTAATATATTAACTTAATATATATATTTGATATATTAAAAAGTTTTTACGAAATATTCTTGTATTCAGTACATTTATAATTATATCACAAACTTATCTATAATAAACTTCCATTAATAGTATAAGGCATATGAACATGGCTCATATTATGTCCATACATATTTTATTATTAAAAAGAATAATTTCTAATAATAAATAACCTTAATTTTTTATAAAATCGACAAAAAAACGAATAATTTTATTAAATTTATTGTAAATAATACAATATTACGATATAATACAACAGAAAAACAAATAGAAAATGTTCATATAATATTAGTAATATGGTCTAATAGTTTCTACAAACTCACCTTAAATGAGTTTTCTATGAATAGAATGTCAACTTTGAATATATATTCTATTCTATCTATATGAATATATATTTTTTTGTTTATATCTTAAAGTTTTTTGGAGGTAAAAATGGTACCAAATACTAACAATGTACAACCAGATGGAAATAATTCATCATTGAGCTTTTTAGACAAAATGTTTAAATTTAGCGAACGTGGCTCTAACCTTAAAACAGAAGTGATAGGTGGAGTTACTACATTCTTAACAATGGCATATATAGTTTTTGTAAATCCAGCAATATTATCTGAAGCTGGTATGGATAAAGCCGCACTTATAACTGTTACTATATTAGCTACAGCCATTGGTACACTAATATTTGCACTTTTAGGAAATGCGCCATTCGCTCTAGCACCTGGTATGGGATTAAATGCATTTTTCACATACTCTTTGGTTATAGGAGCAGGAATCCCGTGGCAAACAGGTCTTGGAGTAGTCTTTTTATCTGGCTGTGTATTCTTTACACTCGCAGTAACGGGTCTTCGAAAGACCATTGCAGACGCTATTCCTAGAGAATTAGCAGTAGCTTCTTCAGCAGGTATAGGTCTTTTCCTTGCTTTTGTTGGTTTAAAAAACATGGGTGTTATAATAGCAAACCCAGATACTATAGTTTCACTTGCCGATTTTACACCAACAATTTTAATAGCTCTTTTTGCTCTTATATTAATGGCAATATTAGAATATAAGAAAGTTAAAGGTGGGATATTAATAAGTATAGTTGTTGCAACAATAATATCTATTATATTTGGATTTGTAGAATTACCAACAGCAATAATTTCAAAACCACCTAGTATAGCACCAATTGCTTTTAAATTAGATATTATAGGAGCATTGAAATTCTCATTAATTGGACCTATATTCTCTTTCATGTTTATAGATATGTTTGATTCATTAGCATTTCTTATTACTTGTTGTAAACAAATGGGTCTTGAAGATGAAAATGGTGAAATAAAAGATTTAGGAAAAATGTTATATGCAGATGTTTCTTCTACTTTAATAGGTTCATTCTTAGGAACTAGTACAGTTACAACATTTGGAGAATCTGCTTCTGGTATAGCAGCAGGTGCAAGAACTGGACTTGCTTCTGTAGTAACAGCAGCTTTATTCTTAGCCACACTTATATTTACACCATTACTTGGTATAGTTCCTACTTACGCCGCAGCACCTGCACTTGTTATGGTTGGTGTGTTCATGTTCGAAAGTATAAAGCAAATTGATTTTGCTGATAGCAAAATAGCAGTACCTGCTTTTGTTACAGTTTTATTGATGCCTCTAACTTATAGTATAAGTATTGGTTTATGCTTTGGATTTATTTCATACATAATAATGCATGTTGTAGCTAAAGAAACTAATAAAATCAGTATTACACTTTGGGTTATAGGTTTACTTGCAGTTGTAAATTTAGTTCTAAGTTAATATTTTAAAATATATAAAATAAAATCTTATTTATTTTTAATTTATGAATAGCAAAATCAATTTTACATATAAAAGTGGTTTTGCTATTAACTTTGTATAGAAAATTTATTATCATAATATGTGGATACAAAAATATATAAAAAAGGAAGGATACTTATGTCACAATTACTTATAAAAAATGCATATCTAATTACTATGAATGCGGATAGAGAAGTATACGAGAATGGAAGTATACTTATTGAAAACAACATTATAAAAAATGTTGGCAAATTTGATAGCAATATTGCTGATAAAGATGCTGAGATATACGACGCTAAAGGAAAAATATTAATGCCAGGATTAGTAAATACACATGTTCATTTATCTCAACAATTAGAACGTGGTCTTGCAGACGATGTTGTACTTTTAACTTGGCTTAGAGAAAGAATCTGGCCATTTGAAAGTAGCTTTAATTATGAAGATTCATTAATCTCATCCACTGCATGTTGTATTGAGTTGATAAAATCTGGTGTTACTACATTTTTGGAATCTGGTGGTCAATATGTAGATGCTATGGTTGAAGCTGTTGACAAAACTGGACTTAGAGCATGTTTAGCTAAATCAGTTATGGATACAGGAGATGGACTTCCTGAAGCATGGCAAAAAACTACAGATGAAGAAATCAATACTCAATTAGACCTATTCCATAAATTTAATAATACATCTAATGAGAGAATCAAAATATGGTTTGCATTAAGAACTATTTTTAATACAACAGACGAATTACTTATTAAGACTAAACAACTAGCTGACAAGTATGATACAGGTATACATATGCATATTGCTGAAATAGCTGATGAGATTTCATTTGTAAAACAGAAGAATGGAGTTGGAACAGTTGAGTATCTTGATAAATTAGGTATATTAGGTCCAAATCTTTTAGCTGCTCACACAGTTTGGCTTACTCATAAAGAAATTGATTTATTTAGATTACACGATGTAAAAGTTTCTCATAATCCAGCTGCAGCTATGAAAGTAGTTCTAGGATTTGCATCAATTCCTGAAATGTTAGAAAAAGGAATACCAGTTTCAATTGGTACTGATGGAGCACCTTCAAATAATAGAATGGACCTTATGAGGGATATGTACTTAACTTCATTAATACATAAAGGTAGAACTTTAAATCCAACAGTCATTCCTGCTGAAGAAGTATTAGAAATGGCTACTATAAATGGAGCAAAATGTGCTCTATTGGAAAAAGAAATTGGTAGCCTTGAAGTAGGAAAAAAAGCAGATATGATTATTCTAAATCCAGATACAATTCATTCTTTACCAATGCATAATCCAATTGGAAATATAGTTTATTCTATGACTAGCGAAAATGTAGATTCTACAATTTGTGATGGTAAATGGCTAATGAAAGAAAGAAACGTATTGGTTGTAAATGAGTCTGAATTGTTAAATAAGGTTAAAGAACAAGCTTCTAAAATAAAAGAAAAAGCAGAAGTTAAAATTCCTTCTAAATTTAAAATTATAAAATAATACAAATTTCAATTGTTTTGTAAATATGAATATATAACTTTGATTATACATCATATATACAAAACAATTGTTTTTTATCTGCTTCAAAAATAATTTAGCTATATATTTTTCTTACATAGCAACAAGAAAAGATTATATATTAAACCTTATATTCATTGACTTTATACTTAGTTATATCATTACAACACATTAGACAAGCTCCTTTTTCTTCATTCCATTCTATATATGAAGCATTTGCACTACTCCAGACATTAAGATTATCATTATACATATCAATTGTACAGGACCTTTTTTCTTCATTAAGTCCATTCATTGGACAAATATCACATGGCTCATCTCTTCCCCAAAATGCCTTGTAACACAATTGATTTATCTTTGCATTTGGGGCAATACTCAATGTCTTTTGATTTATGAATAATAGTTCATAAGTATTTTTATTTATTACATAAGTCCATGAATTCAAATTGTCCATAATTACCTTTGTAGTCTCATAAGATTTTATTAATTTATCTTGCTTATGTTTGTTAATCAAAAATACACTTAATATTTCTGATATAAAGGTCAAGGATTCTATTTCGTCCTTTGTCCAAAATCTATTTCCATTACAGTCATCAAACCCTACATATCCACTGAATTCTCCTTCATCTAAGATTGCACACTGCAACATAGAAACAATCCCTTGTGCTTCCAATATTTCATATAATCCACCATTAAGTGTAGATATATCTTTACAATAAAAAATTCCTCTCTCATTAAAATATTGCTTATAATCTCCAATTAGACTATATGACACTTCTTTGAGATTCTCTATTTCTGGTTCAATACCATCATTACACCATTCAAATGTATTGCTACAATAAGTATTGTCATCCGAATTTTCAAACACATATGCACGACTTACATTATATGACCTACCAACCAGCTCCAAGATAAAATTTACTGCAGTATCAACATCTTTGGATTCATATAAAATTCTAAATATATACTCAGAAAGATTTTGTTTAGATGTAGATTTTGTTTTATATGCCTCATCAATATCTTCTTCTCCACCTAATACAGAAGTAAAGTTTTTAGTTCTTATTATTTCACTATCCATAGTTTGACTATTACTTTCACATATCCAATAGCAATCCTTACCTTTGTCTTTTGCTACATATAATGAATTGTCTGCACTTCTAAAAAGTTCATTAAAATTTTTACCATGCTGAGGATAAATAGCAATCCCTATACTTCCAGAAATTTTATAATCTTTATTTTTACCCGTAAATGAACGTCTAAATAAACTCATTAATTCATCTGCTTTTTGCTTTAGTATTTCTTCTGAATTCAAGTTTTTTAGAAGAATTAAAAATTCATCTCCTCCTATACGTCCGATAATATCACTGTCTCTAAAAATATTTACAAATTTAGATGCTATATCATTTAAAACTGCATCTCCAAATAAATGCCCTAGATTATCATTAATCCCCTTGAAGTCATCAATGTCTATTATAAACAATGCACTACGACATTCCTTACCTTCATTTTCTAAATAAGTTCTAACTAAATCTTCTGTTGTAATTTTATTATATAATCCTGTAAGTAAATCTCTCTGTGCTTTATTTTTAAATTCATCGTTTTTCCTTTTTTCTTTATCTATATCTGCAACAACACCTATAACACGTGTACATTGATTATACTTATCAATAATACTAGATAATCTAACTTTACACCAAATATATTCATTTTTTCCTTTTCTAAATCTAAGTTCTGTTTCATTATATGAATTGTCACCATCCATAGCTCTAGTAAAAAGTTCTATACACTTTTCTATATCATCTTTGTATATCATTTCCTTTTCTAGCATATTCTCAATTAGATTATTTCTTACTGGTTTATATCCAAATTTCTTTTCCCATTTGTCAGAAATATTCACTGTATCTGTATTTAAGTTCCACTCAAAGACAATGTTATTCTCTTGGTCCATAACAATTCTATAACACTCTTCACTTACATCTAATCGTTCTTGTGCCGACTTACTTGATGTAATATCAATCACAACACAATATACCCACGAATGTTCATGCTTATCTTTTACTATTTGTCCTTTATCTAATAACCAGCGTATCTCTCCATCTGAATGAACTACTCTATACTCAACTTCAAGTATATTACCACTTTTTAGTTGCCTTTCTAATTTATCTTTCACTATTTCACGGTCATCTTCATATATTACATTTAACAACTTGTTATCAAAAAATAATTCAAGCTCTTCTTTTGTATATCCTAATAGGTTTTGATATCCTTCATTAACAAAATTAAATATGTAGTTTCCATCACAACTGTATTTATATACTCCTCCAGGAATATTTGCAGTAAGCACCTTTAAATCATCATTTATTCTTTTTAGTTCTTCAGAATTATTGACCATAGTATCAATCAGACTATTGAAAGCAGTAGTAATTTTAGCATACTCGTTATTCGTATCAAGATTAAATCTTATACTCATATCTCCATCTTTTATTTTTTCTATCCCCTCAAGTAATTTACCCATAGGATTTAAAAAGTGTTTTTTTACATATACAGAAATTATACATATAAAAAATATAATTAAAATCATAAAAAGTAATACAGCAATTATTGCCTTGTCAATTGGCTTCATTATCTCTGATGCCTCTACAGTACTTAATATAAACCATCCATCTGATACCTCAGAATAATATCCAATATTTTTGATATGGTCTTCAGAGTAACTTATAAATCCATCTGGATTATTTTTAAAATTTTTAGAATCCCATTCTTTAAAAAAATTTTCATCATCTATTATATTTTCATATTTATATTTACCATCATTAGCCACTACATTTCCTATAGAGTCGATTACAATCATTTTACCAGTATTAAAAGAAGGTATATCATTTATTATATTTTTAATATAGTCTGTATCTACAATAAAGGATACAAAACCTTGATATTCATTATTAATCCAAATGGGATACCCTATTACAAAGTTTCTTTTACTTATATAAAAACTCTTCTTATTATTTATGTTAGAAATCTTTAAACTATCTTGTGGCAAACCTTTAAATTCTGAACCTGACATTAGTGCTTTTTTATTAATAATATTTTCATCACTGGATGCTACTACTACATCATTTTTATCAATAAGTGACATTCTAAGCAAAAATTTTTCTTTATTATTAATATCTTTTAGTATACTATTTATATTTGCTTGTTTTACTCCATCAACTATAATTTTCTTATTTTCATTGGATAAATACTCTTGAATTTCAGCAATTTGAGAAGTCGTTTTTAATGTAATTCCTTTCTGACTAAAAAAACTCTTTAAACGTTTTGATTGTATTATTGTAGCTGTTTTAATGTTATTTTTCATCAATTCATTAGAATTTTTAGTAAACTTGTGTATACAGATTCCAGCAATAATTATTGATGGAATTATTGAAACCAACATAAGAATAATAAATATTTTTTTTTGTATCCTCATAAGTTCTCCCCCTATTTTTAATAAACAATATAAATATAAAATTCTTTAAATATTTACTATTCATTTATTTTACTTATAAAACTTATGTATTTATTCCCCCAAATTAAAACCATATTTACAGATTGCAAATTAAAATTATTTATATATTCATTGTATTTTAAATTTTTCTATATTTCAACTAGATAATATCAAATGTTACTGTTTATAATATAATTCTTAAGCAATATATAGGATTATTAGTTTATAACTTTTACTTTTCTCTTATCTAATACCATTCTCAGAGAATTTTCAACTGTTTCAATTACATCCTTATAACTTAAATACACATTTGCATAGATATAATCTTCATATAAATTGTATTCAGTTACTCTACAATACAATAACTTGCCTCCATCTATTAAGTTACTTAAAATATAATTATCTTTTCTTGGAACATAGCCTATTACATACCCAGTTTCCCCAACTATTTTAATAGCATTTTCATCATACAAATTATCTTTCTCTCTATTTAGATAATATATCTTACTCTTTTCTAATTCTTTTTCAAGACATTCTCTATTTCTAAACCTTGAACCAGCAACGGCTACTGAAGTTAAGTATATATCCTTACCATGTTCATCCACTTTTATTTTTTCAATATTTACAAATTCTTTCTTCAAATTATTGCTTTCATATAATAATCTTCTAAGTTCATCCTTCAGTCTTATATTTCTTTCTTTTTCGTAAGCTTCTTTAACTATTTTCAACTCTTCAAGAGATAATTTTTCTCTGTATCTTTTTAAAATATTTATAGATTCTTTTCTTACTTCATTTATATTTCCAAATATACCTTTTAAAGATATATTTTTCCCTTGTGGATATAGTGAATTACTACCTTTAATTACAATAAAAAATAACATATCATCATAATATTCTTGTGTTAATCTATCTTTTTCTATATCTTCCATTTTCCCAGTTAAATCATCTAGGTTAAATTTCTTTTCAAAAAAGTTTAATAATTTTAATTTAGAACTCGTCTCTCCTTTTTTAGATATATACCAATATACTTCAAAATCTCTAATATCTCTATCCAAATACGGCAACAAATCATCAAAGGATAGATTTACAGCATAAATTTCTGACATTTTTATCATATCTTCTGTTTTTCCATTTGCATTTTTTAATGCTTCAAAATATATGCCCTTCCACTTTTTACTAAGTAAGACAGCATTCATTTCTTTCTCGAATTCGACTTTATCACATTCTATATTTTCATCTTTCAAGACATTTATAGCTATTAAAAAAATTGAATATAAACTTTTAAAGGTAGTTCCATACGTCACTACAATTGGTAAAAATTGATTTACTAATATGACTTTATTTCCTATGTATTTAAACTCTACGCTTAATAGATAGTTACATATCAGATGTGCTAAGTTATTTATTTTTTCTCTATCTAAATCTCTTCTTTCAAGATATTCATATAAATCAATAATAGAAACAATATAATTAATCAATAATCGTTCATATTTTGTATCTTTGTAACCTTCCTCAATCAAATAGGAATTTATTTTAGAATCCAAAATCTCCATGTTAACAATAGCAAATACTTTTATTGAGCCTGTAGCTTTTTTAGATAAATTAAATAAATATGTATTGTAAAATTCTAGTTTCTTAATAGTATTACTCAAATAAAATACATATTCTCCAGATTTAGAGAATGTATCTACAACTTCTCTTATATTTTCCACTTCTAAATATTTCTCACTTAAAACTAATCCAAGTTTTACATACTCAGCCTTTTCACTTTTATATATTAATTCTTTAGTTAGCTTACATAACCATTTCTTATCAATCAGCATTTCTTTTACCAAAGTGTTTATCTTTTTTATAAAAATTTCAAAATAGCAAATTAGAGGTTTAAAATTATTATTCTCCAATAAATAGATTTCATTAGATTCACTTTTATACATACTTAAAATTCCATCTACTAGATTGTTTGCAAGCTCTACTTGTTCTCTTAAAGGTATATTTTCATATATACATAAGTAATTCATTTCAAAGGATTCTTTGTATCCATCATAACCCTCAACTTCTTGCAATTGTTTAAAAATACTGTCCATTAAATTATCCTCCTTTACATGATGTAATTTATATTGATTATACTACTTATTTCAACAAGTTTACATTTCTACACAAAAAAATATTACTAGAATTTGAAATTCTAGTAATATTAGTAAGATTTATTATGTAAATACCTTATATTCTAGCAGTAAATAATACCCTTATTTGTTTAAATGCTAATTTTTTTAATATAAGACTATTATAATGTTAAATTTATCTATCAAATTCAGTTAACTTTACAATCATCTCTTCACAAATCTCTTTTATTGTCTTATTATCTGTATTGATAATAATATCTGCAGATGCCATATATTTTGATTCTCGTTTTTTCATTAGGTCAGATATAAATTCTACATTCATATTATTATTAAGTATCGGTCTTTCATCACTATGTTTAACACGTTGAAGAATAGTTTCTGGGCTTGCTGTCAATAAGACAACCCTTCCATTTTTTTTCATATATTCTACATTTTTATCTCGAAGTACAATCCCTCCTCCACAGGAAACAACAAGACCTTTCTTTTGTTGCAAATTTATTAGAGTTTGGCTTTCAAGATTTCTAAAATACTCCTCCCCTAGCTTCTCAAATATTTCAGAAATACTCATACCTTGTTGCTCTACTATATATAAATCGGTTTCTACTCTTTCCATCTCTAATAAATGACTCAAGTATGATGATATAGTGCTCTTACCTACACCCATAAATCCAACAAGCATTATATTATAAGAAAATAAATTTTTAGCCTGTATCCTCTTACTTGTTTTAACCATATATCTAAAAACATCTATAATTTCATTTTCAAATTTATTACCCTTTAACTTATTAATTAATGCCACTTCTTTTTTATTTTCATACTCTGATTGTAAAATAGGCAGACCGTTTTCTTTTTTAATATCTATAATATCCTTTATACATTCCATTCTTTTCTCAAGCAAATTTATAAGCTCATCATCATATAAATCTATTTTTTCTCTTATCTTTTCTATATTTTCCATAGTGACACCTCAGCTTTCAAACTGGATAAAATTAAAAATCCTTACAATTATATTATACTAATATTAAACATCATAATCATACACTTTTTCTTTTCCATATCTCATATTTACAAATAAGGCAAGTAAAATTCCAACAAAAGTTATAGCCACATTAAATAATACAACATATTTTGGTCCATTTACTCCACCTGATTTTGTAATAATACCTGCTATGTTTAATATAACATAGTTTGCTATACTCGATGC
This sequence comes from Clostridioides difficile, assembly GCF_001299635.1. GTDB lineage: Bacteria > Bacillota > Clostridia > Peptostreptococcales > Peptostreptococcaceae > Clostridioides > Clostridioides difficile_A. The sequence goes on from NZ_JRHN01000044.1 coordinate 272,470, forward strand.
AATCATAACTATAGACGTTATTTTTCCTTTATTAGTTGGAAACATTTCATTTGCTGTTGATGTGGTTAATTGAAGAACACCACCTGCTGCTGAATAACCAATTACAAATCCTCCTAGCATACAAATAGTTGGAGTTTGAACAAAATATACTATTAATAACATAAATAAGGCTATTATAGGATATATAACTAGTATTCTTATTGGCTTAATATATTTTTTAATAAGTACAGAAGTTATTAATACTGCACATATTACTCCCATTGAGTAGAAAGACTGAATTTTTGTAGGGTCGGCCATGCCATATAATTTTCCCAATTCCTGATTGCAATTTAACCATAGTACAAATGTTGATGTACATGTAAAACCAATGCAAACAAGAGCTATACTTGTTGGTGTAAATTTCATCTTTTCTGATTTAACTGTTTTTCCTTTATTATCAGTAACATTATTAGCTGGTGGAAATGGTAATATCGCTATCAAAATTGCATCTATAACAATAAGAATAGCTGTCACTATAAAAATAACTTTAAATGATATTGAATTTGCTGCGACAAATCCAATTATAAAAGGAAGTAAAAATTGTGCTAAAGCTATTGTAAATTTAGTAAACATATTAGCTATTGTTCCCAAACTAGCAAATATCTCCATACAAGAAGGAGTTACACAAGTATCTAAAAATGAATTTGCTGCTCCCCCAATTATTGCAAATACATATGCTATATAAAAATTTGGTGAAAATACAATTCCAACAAAGAAAATTGCATGCAGAAAATTTCCTATAAGTCCACTTACTTTTCTTCCATACTTATCTGAAATAGGCCCTGCAAATGGATATGATATAAGTCTACCCAATCCTAGTGCGGCAATAACAGCTAAAACAATACTTACATCTAATGTACCATCTGATAATGTTTTAGCCCCCCACATTGATGAAAATTCTGGTTTATATTGTCCTAAAATTGAAATTCCGATACCAAGTAAAAAATATGAAAAATACAATGCTATGGCAGTAGGATAATACTTTTTATTGTTCATAGTTCTTCTCCTATTCTTGTTAATTTATTAACATTTTTGTGTACAATAAACTCATCACCATAATGGGTTTAAAGTATAGTCAAACCTTTAAACCTGACTAGACTGTGATATATAACCCACTATGACAATTTGTAAATTACTATTTAAAACACAATTCCTTAATCTCTTCTACAGGCATTTCTAATCCAGTGTATAGATTAAAGGCTTCTGCTCCTTGATATAATAACATTCCTAATCCGCCAATAGCTTTACATCCATTAGCTTCTGCATCTTCAATCATTTTTGTTTTCTTTGGATTATAAACAACATCTGTTACTACCAATTCTTTTCTTAAAACACTAACATCTTTTATATTAGTTTCATTATCATAAGGTTTCATACCAATAAGAGTTGCATTTGTCAATATATCACTTGATTCTATCTCTTCATAAAGCTTTTCTATATCATCTAAGTCATATAGGTTAACAACACATTCTGGTACTTCTTTTTTTATATTCTCAACTGTTTTTTCTGCTCTTTTATAAAAATCATCCTTAGCATTGAAAATAGATATTTCTCTTGCACCATCTAATGCACATTGTACCTGTATAGCAGTTGCTGCACCACCAGCACCCATAATTGTAATCTTTTTATCTTTAACTTCTACTCCATTTTCTTTTAAATTACGAACATAACCTACCCCATCTGTTATATGACCAACTAACTTTCCATCTTCATTTACAATTGTATTACATGCTCCAATTATACGAGCTGCTGGAGAAAGTTCGTCCATATATTCTGTAACAGCAGATTTACATGGCATAGTTACATTAGCACCCTTTATATTAAAAGTTTTTATTGCCGAAAGTGCATCTTTTACCTTATCTACTGTAATATCAAAAGCTAAATATCTATAATCTAAATCTAATTTTTCAAAACTATAGTTATACATCACTGGTGATTTAGAATGACCAACTGGTGTACCTATTAATGCAAACAATCCTGTTCTACCTGAAATTTCCATAACTATCTTTTCCTCCCAATATTATCATTTTCTTTGCAAATAATCTATTCAACTATTTGCAAAGAAAAATTTATTTATTATTTATATATTTAATGCTACCTCAAATGCTTCTTTTGTTGCATCTAATGCTCTACGTGCTTTTACTGCATCTCCAACAACATGAGTTTCTTTTACAAATTGTTTTACAACCTCGCTTAATGGGTCATAATTACGAGAACCCATAGCAAGTACTACTGAGTCAAATCCTTTTAAATCATGTTCTGTACTATCTGCAAGTAAATAATCAACACCATCATCATAGAATTTAGCGACTTTTGCTCCAGTAACAGTATGTATATTATAATTTTCAAAATCATTCATAAGGAACTTGCGGTGCTCTGAAATTACATCTGCACCAACTTCTTCTCTAAGCTCAATGACAGTAACCTCATGCTCTTGTTCTCCAAGGAAAGCTGCTACTTCGCAACCAACCATTCCTCCACCGACAACAAGTACTTTTTTCCCACAAGTTTTCTTACCATCAAGAAGATCTACAGCATGTATTAATCCTGAGTCATTAATTCCTGGTATAGGAAGTACAAGTGGAGTTGCTCCAGTAGCTATAATAACTGCATCAGGTGATTTTTCTTTTATAAGTTCTACTGTAGCTTCTGTGTTAGTACATATTTTTACACCATATTGATTACATTTTGAAATGTAACTTCTAACTAAATTAGTGATATCTCCCTTACCTGGAGGATATGCAGCTAAACGCATTTGACCACCAAGCATTTCAGATTTTTCAACCAAAGTTACATTATGTCCTCTTTTAGCACATATCCATGCTGCAAGCATACCTCCAACGCCTCCACCAACAACAAGTACTTCTTTACTAATCTCAGCTGGTTTAAGTTCTGCTTCATGACCTAATATAGGATTTGCAAGACAGGCTATAGGTTTCCCTTGGAACATATTTGGTACACATCCTTGCAAGCATGCTATACATGGTATCATTTCATCTAGCTTTCCATTTTTAGCCTTATTAGGCATTCCTGGGTCAGCTAAACTTTGTCTACCAAATGCTACTAAATCACATCTACCTTGTCTAACCATTAATTCAGCAAATTGTGGTTCTGTATAACGTCCAACTGTTATTACAGGTATACTAACAGCTTTTTTTATTTCTGTGACTAATTCTGCACTGAATCCAGCATGTAAAACTGTAGGAGCCCACATATATTCATCATGTATATGTATACTACGAGATACATGAAGTCCATCTACTCCACAATCTTCTAGATATGCTGCTATTACTGAACTGTCATGTACATCAATTCCACCTAAGATATCATCTGTACTATTTATACGGCATAATATTGCTAGAGAATCTCCTACCTTTTTACGTATATTTTCAATAATAAGACGAGCTAATCTCATTCTATTTTCAAAACATCCACCAAATTCATCTACACGCTTATTTGTTCTTGGTGATATAAAGCTACTAACTAAATATCCATGAGCGCAGTGAACCTCAACAGCATCTGCACCAGCTTTTTGTGCACGTAATGCAGCATTTCCATAAGATTCTATAAGTTCATATATTTCTTCAGTCGTTATTGCTAATGGTGTGTTACGACCATTCGATGCAGGTATTGCAGATGCAGCTTTTAATGGATGACCTGCTATTTTTTCATTTCCCTCAGAACCAGCATGTTGTAATTGTATAGATACCTTTGAACCTGCATTATGGCAAGCCTCTATTACATTTTTAAAACTATCTATTGTACTATCATCATATAAGCAAGGTTTACGAGGACCTCCTTTTGCTTTTTTGTCTACAACACTGGATTCTATTGTTATCAATCCAAAACCACCTAAAGCACGTTCAAGATAATAAGCCTTAGAGGTTTCACTTAAAGTCCCATCTGTATTTGCAAAATTATTTCCCATCGGAGGAACTACAAAACGATTTGGAACTGTCATCGAACCAATTTTTATAGGTGTAAACATAGAACTAATCTTCATAAGGTTTTCCTTCCTTTCAAGTTTCAATTTAAAATTTTCATATTATAATACTTGTATATTTTTCTATTGTATAGATTTATTTTGGAGATACTTCAGGCCATGCTTTATCTAAAACGTTCTTAGTTGCATTAAACACAGTTTCAGCAGCAGTTGATAATCCTTTAGATATTAAAGAATCAGATATTACTTCTGCCCCTATAACTCTTGGTGATATATTATGTTCTTTTATTATTTTTACAAATTCTTCTGTGTTTCCATATCCCTCACCTGGAGCCAAGCGGTCATGTAGTGATTCATCTCTAAGTTTTTCATAAGGAGTTTCTAAAACATCACATACTTGAATTGATACTATCTTGTCTGCTGGAACAGGTGCAAGGTCTTTTGCTGTCTGTTTTGCTCTAGCCCAGTGCCAAGTATCTAATATAAGCATTGCATTTTCACGATTACATCCCTTAACAACACGCCATGCAGTAGCTAAGTCTGGTACACCACTATATGGCATAAACTCAAGACCTATAATAAGCTCTCCTGCTCTATCACATAATTCTCCTAGTGCTTTTATAATTTGTTCTTCTGGTATCATTTCTAATAAACCACAATTTATATGTTTAACATTAAATAAACGAGCCATATGATAAACATTTTGTTCTTTTTCTCTTTGAGCCTCTGTTCTATCTTCTTCTGTTCCCCATTGAGTTATATATTCTACTTCTGTAACCTTCATATTATATTCATCAAGAATCGCAAGCATTTCTTCATCTGTAACGCCAGCGTGTTTTGCATCTACATAATTTTCAGCTCGTAATCCAATACCATCAAAACCAGCTTCTTTCGCAATACGTACTCTATCACGGAATGAAACTTCTGTACCTAATGTATAAGAACTAATTGTAATTGGAATATTAAGATTTTTTTGATTATTCATGAGTTAAATTTGCCCCCTTTATTTTCTTTAAAAACAATAGTATTTTTGATTTTATATTTTTAATTATCCTACTAGTAGTATTATTTAACTTTAAAAACAAAAGTGTTTTTTGATTTATCTTTATCTAGATTTTATAAATTTATTGTACCATGAGACTTTATTAATAACAAATTGATAATTTCCTATCAATTCATAGATTTTGTTTATAGATTTTATTTACAGGATAATTATTTTACTTTTCTAGCGCATGATATAAATATCTTTATCATATATTTCAGACAAAAAACGATAAATTTCTTTAAAAGCTTTTATTCTTACTACATAATCATATATAATAAAAATGTGAAAATATCTTAAATGTCAACTTCTCCAAATATATAAATAAAAATACTCAGGAAAGGATGAACAAAAATTGAATTTATACCACCTACGCTATTTTGTTACACTGGCACATTTAGAACATTATACAAAAGCAGCAGAAAATTTATCTATAACACAACCAAGCTTAAGTCATGCTATATCTTTGCTAGAAAGTGAACTTGGAGTGGCTCTATTTGAAAAGGAAGGTAGAAATATAGTCCTTACTAAATATGGAAAAATATTTTTAAAAGATGTGGAAAAATCATTAGAAATTTTAGATTCAAGTGTAAAATCATTAAAAATAACTGGTACTGGTGAAGGGCAAATCGACTTAGCCTTCCTTAGAACACTTGGTACTGACTTTATCCCTGATATAGTACATAAGTTTTTAAAATCTAATCCTGATAAATCAATAGATTTTAAATTCCATACTGGTGTAACTACAGACATTATTCAAGGTCTTAAAGAAAGAAAATATGATATTGCATTTTGTTCTAAACTTGAAAAAGAAAAGGGAATTGAATTTATACCTGTTGCTAAACAAGATTTAGTATTAATTGTACCATATAGCCACCCATTAGCTGCAAAGGATACTATAGACTTAAAAGAAACCATACCTTATCCTCAAATAGTATTTAATCAGAGAAGTGGGCTTAGATATATAATTGATGATATGTTTAAAAAAATAAATCAACAACCTAACATAGTCTATGAAGTGGAAGAAGACCAAGTCATTGCTGGATTAGTTGCAAAAAATTTTGGAATTGCAGTAGTCCCAAATATGAATATGCTCAGCTTTACAAAAGTGAAAGTAATTCAGATTGTTCACCCAAGTTGGGAAAGAAATTTCTATTTAGCGGTTATAAAAGATAGATATTTACCTCCTGCAATTAAAAACTTTAAAAATTTTGTCATTAAAAACGCTCAACTATAATTTATTGATAAAGGGGTTATTTTCAAATATCCTCTTTTATTATTTTTATAAAATAAAAAAATCTATACTTTTAAAAGTATAGATTCCTAACTGACAGTCGGCATCCGAGTCTCAGTAATTATCGTTATACAACAGCAACTGAGTTCCAGTTCCTGAATAACTAAGTTATTTACATTATAACAGACTTTGTAATACTTGTCAATACTGTCTATCTCATTTTTTCAAGCCATGGTCCAACAGGCTCTATAATAGGAACCTCTTTGAATCCCCAATTTCTTATGTCATTCACACTAGTCGGAGTATATATCTTATTTCTTATAGATTTAAATATTTTATTTTTTTCTCCATATTGCATACACTTTGGATTAGCTTCTATTAATCCTCTTCTTGCTCTACTAAGAGGATTACATAAAATATCTGCTATCTCCAAACCTTCTCTATAATCTACATCTTCCTTTTTAGCAATTATAAACCCTTTAACCTTATCTCTTAATTCTTCATCTATGTCTAAATATATTGTTCCATTATTAAAAACATCGAAAAATGCCTTTTGTACTTTTAAATTTGATACATCATCCCTTGATTCGATAACTATTCTTGCAGATTCCACAGTTTCATTATTTACAAAAGAATAAAAGTTCTGAAGTACATGTATAAAAGCCACTACATAAGGTTCTTTTGAAGGCGCATAATATTTTTTTAATCTAGCTTTATCTACTGTTACTGATATTATAGTACACTCTAATCTAGATAGAAATAAGGGCAACTCATCATAAAAAAACTTAATCTGTGAATCATCAAACTTCTCAAAAGCTCTTGATTTTCTCGATATATCCGTCAAATGTATTCCTATATTACTAGTCCCAAAGCACTGTTCTTTAAATACATCCATTTCCTTCCTTAAGGAACAGACATAATCTCCTTGACTCACTGCATATTTATATTCAAAAATTACTCCTGTTAATGTAAATGGGTCTTCATGATTTATATCTGCCCTTCCACTTTCATCGATAAACATTATATATTTTTTCTTTGTAATCTCACTCACCCTCTTAACATATGATGATAGCATCTATATCCATTTTATATGAGTTTTAAAAATATTCCAAGATTTTTATATAACTTAAATTTAAATTTAAACTAAAAAATTGAGATGTAAAAACAATCAACGCTTTTGGCGATTGGATTTCACATCTCAATTATAGTTATTTCTCAATGTATAGTTCTATTATTTTCCAATAATATCCATTAATTTATCCATTACTATATAAGATACTCCTCCTCCAATTTGATAAGGAGTTTCAACTTTTTTATTTGCAAATACTCTTTGTTGTTCTGATGATAATCCTGAATTATCCATTAAAACTATTGGTGAATGTAGTTTTACAGCTAATGGTCCAGCTGATAAAGCATCAACTAAAGTATCTGATTTACTAACTAATATAGCCTGTAAATCAACATCTCCATAGAATTTCTCTATTACTTTCGCATTAGTATCTACTCTGCTATTTCCATATATTCTATTTCCTGAAACATCTTCAGTAGTTATCTCGTTCATTTTTGCTATTGTTGAATCATTAATTGCACTTGGTCCACCTATAAAGTATGCATTTTCTAATTTTCTTTCTGTTAGCCATGCATAAGATTCTTCAGTTATTCCATCTTTTTTAACTAATATTATAGGTTGCTTTTCTTCTCCAGCTTTAGAAGCTATAGATAGCGCGTCTGCTTCTCCACTTCCAGAAACCATATAAGCTGTTTTTATTTCTTCCCTACTTCCAAGTTCTGTAGCTATTTTTGTAGCAGTCTGGTATCTATCTTGACCTGCTATTCTCTTTGTTTCTGTATTAAAAGTAGTTTTTATTTCTTGTTCTAATTTAGAGCTTATTGCATTTTCTCCACCTATCAATATTACTGTTTTAGGTGCTAATAACTTCATTTGTTCAATAGTCTCAGATGGTAATTTATCTGTATTAGTAAGAAGTATTGTTGAGTTATAACTACTTGCCAAAGGAGTAGCTGTTATACCATCAGCTATTGCATTACCATTTACTAATACAACAGTATCTGAACTCTCAGCATTCCAATTTCCAACTGAACTTATCTTCTTAGCTGTATCAAATCTATTTGCTCCTATAACTGTGTCCCATGTAGGATTTATAGTTCCATCTTCATTGAAAGTATAATCTTTTCCATCTATTTTTTGAGTGCCAGTTAGCATTTTACCATCTTTATCTAAATAGTAAGATTTTCCTTCTATTTGTTGCCATCCTGTCTGCATTACTCCTGTTTTGTCAAAGTAATATTTGTTACCATCTATTTCTTGCCATCCTATAACTGCTAATCCATCAGCATCTAGGTAGTATTTCTTTCCATCTTTTTCTTGCCATCCTGTTTGCATTACTCCATCTGCATTAAAGTAATAAGTCTTTCCATCAATTACTTTCCATCCAGATACTCTTACTCCATCAGTTCCCAAGTAATATTTTTTGTTGTTAATTGTTTTCCATCCTGTTTGCATTACTCCTGAAGCATCAAAATAATACATTTTTCCATTTATTTTTAACCAACTATTTTTTTGGTATGTTCCATCAGATTTTACATAATACTTCTTACCATTCTCTGTTTTCCATCCTGTTTGGTTTAAATTTATCTTATATTTTGCTGCTATTTTTATATAACTATCATTACTATAATCTATAATTACATCTGAACCCACTGGAACTTGGTCAAATAACCATCTAACTTCTTTATTATGCATTCTTATACATCCACCAGAAATATGCTTTCCTATAGAACTCTCATCATTATTTCCATGTATTCCATATGTATCTCCATAAGTTCCTTTTAACGCTAGTCCCATCCATCTATCTCCTAATGGATTTCTTGGACTTCCTCCAGGTATATTACCTTTATAATATGGTCTATTTTTTATCTTATTAACTACTTTTGTCTTCCCTGTTGGTGTCTCTGAACCTTTTTTCCCTGTTGCAATTTTAAACTCTTTTACAAGTTTACTATTTACAAAGTATCCTAGAGTATTTTTTCTTGAGTTTACTATAATTACATGCTTACTAGCTGCACTTGATTCTGGTACACCACATGCAAATACTAAAACTAAAGTCAGTGCTAGTACTAAATACTTTTTTAGACTTTTTTTCACTATAACTTCCCCCTCTTTTAGAAACATTACTACATGTGTCTAATTATAACATAAAATTACCAATCCCTTATATTTACAAATTTGTTACATTTATACATTTAATAATATTCTATTCCTCATATCCATTTGGATTCATGCTTTGCCATCTCCACGAATCTTGACACATTTCTTCAAGTTCATATTTAGCTTTCCATCCAAGCTCTTTTTCTGCCTTAGAAGAATCTGCATAACACATAGCTACATCTCCAGCTCTTCTTCCTACAATCTTGTATGGTATTTCTTTTCCACTTGCTTTAGAAAATGCTTTGACTAAATCGAGAACACTATAGCCCTTCCCAGTTCCTAAATTATAAACAACAAGACCTGGATTTTCTTCTAATTTTTGTAATGCTTTTACATGACCAGCAGCTAAGTCTAATACATGTATATAATCTCTAACCCCTGTCCCATCATGTGTTGGATAATCATTCCCATACACACTTAATTCTTTTAATTTACCTACTGCTATTTTTGTTATATAAGGCATTAAATTACTTGGAACTCCATTTGGCTCTTCACCTATTCTACCACTCTTATGAGCACCTACTGGATTAAAGTATCTTAGAAGTGCTATATCTAATGAATCGTCTGCCTTCGATATATCTACTAACATCTGCTCTATCATAAGCTTAGTTCTTCCATATGGATTAGTTACAGAAAGTGGGAAATCCTCTAATATAGGACAAGTATGTGGGTCTCCATATACAGTGGCTGAAGAACTAAATACAAATTTTTTAACATCATATTCTCTCATTAATTCAAATAGATTTAAAGTACTTATTAGATTATTGCTATAATATTCAATTGGTTTTTCTACTGATTCACCAACAGCCTTTAAAGCTGCAAAATGTATAATTGACTCAATATTATTTTCTTTAAATACAACATGCATTTCATTTTTATTTCTGATATCAATATTATAAAATTTTATTGGTTTTCCAGATAACTCTTTAATTCTATCAACGACTATTGAATTGCTATTGCTTAAGTTATCAACTATAACAACTTCATAACCTGATTCTAAAAGTTCTATTGCTGTGTGGCTTCCTATATACCCTGCTCCCCCAGCTACTAAAACTGCCATAGTAATTACCTCTTTTCTAATATTTATTTTTCACTTACTTTTTTTCTCATATAATCCATTAAATCATCTTTTAGATTTTCTCTTTTTAATGCAAAGTCTATTGTCGCCTCTAAAAAACCAATCTTATCTCCTACATCATATCTTTTTCCTTCAAAGTTATATGCGTAAATAGCCTCTTGCTTCCCTAGAGTCTGAAGCGCATCTGTCAGTTGTATTTCTCCACCTTTACCAGGTGCTTGCTTCTCTAATATATCAAAGATTGCAGGCGTTATTATATATCTTCCAAGTATAGCTATATCTGATGGTGCTTCTTCAATTGCAGGTTTTTCAACCATATCCTTAACTTTGTATACTCTCTCTTCTATATGTTTCACATCTAATATACCATATTTATTAGTATCTTCTTTAGCTATCTTTTGTACACCTAGAACAGTTGTTTTATACTCATTATAAGTATCTATTAATTGTTTTAGGCAAGGAACTTTTGAGTCTACTATATCATCACCTAATAATACAGCAAATGGTTCATCACCTATAAAGCTTTTTGCACAGTAGATTGCATGTCCAAGACCTTTTGGCTCTTTTTGTCTTATATAATGAATATTTACCATATTTGATATATCTCTTACCATTTCTAACATCTCAGTCTTACCTTTTTGTTCTAATTCTAACTCTAATTCAACTGATTTATCAAAATGGTCTTCTATAGATTTTTTATTTCTACCTGTTATTATAAGAATTTCTTCAATCCCTGATTCTATAGCTTCTTCTATTATATACTGTAAAGTTGGCTTATCTACTATAGGAAGCATTTCTTTGGGCTGTGATTTTGTTGCTGGTAAAAACCTAGTCCCTAGCCCTGCTGCTGGTATTATCGCTTTTTTAACTGTCATCTGCATTTTTTCACCCTTCTTCGTAAATTTTCTCTTGTACCAAATTAATATACCATATTTATACTTTTTCTTCAAATTCTATATTATCCCAATAATTAATATCTTAAGACCATATAAGGTAGATGAAATTTCATCTACCTTTAATTTTATGAGTTAATATATTATTGTTTATATTTTTATCTAAAACTTATATAGGCACTAAATTTCATCCAAGATACCTTTAATATCACTATCTATATCATCATCCAAATAAGAATCTAAATCTTCTAAATCAACTTCTAGTTCTTGATATGTCATATCAACACTTACATCTTCATCTATATCCATTTCAGATATCAATTCTCCTAAAATACTATTTCCATCAGTATCTAAATCTCCATCTATATCTTCACCTATATAATTTTCATTTAAAATTTCGTCTAAATCAATCTCATAATAAACTTCATTATTTTTTTCATCTCCTGAGTTTAATCCTAAAAACTCATAGTTAAAATTCCAAACATTGTATTTACTTGACATACTTTATTCCTCCTGTGAAAAACATATTTTCATCTAGTTTATTTGCTCCATAATCAACAGAATTATATATTTTTTCAATTATGTCTTTTCTTCTTTCATTTGTTCCATTATTTAATGTCAATTGTCTAAATACATATGTATTTGTTATTCTTTCGAATAATATTTCTTTTATACTATCATCATTGATATTTTTGTAGCTTTTCCATAAAACTTCAAATAACTTAAACATTTCCCTACTAGTTTCATCCACATAATAAGGATACATATTTTCCACCAAATGATTTAATCTAGATATAGCTTGTTTTAAAAATACATCAAGACTTGCACTTTCACTTTCCTTTAGCATTCTATAATTATATTTCTTCTTATCCTCTCCTGATATTACAAATATAATGTTGTCTAAGCTTTTCTCAACTTCATCTAAATAACTACTGATGTTGTATGATAAATCAAATAATAAATTTTTAATCTGCTTAAATACCTGCATATCAAGCTTAACATTATATTTTTCAAATAACTCTATTTCTTGATTTTCTAACATCCTTGGCATATAAGCTGATAATAAGTCTAAATTGTTTCTTTGTTCTTGTACTTGCTTATAAAGTTCATTTACAACATCTATTCTTATTTCATCATTTAATTCTTTTTTGAGAACTTTATCAAACTCATACTTCATATAATAAATATTTCCAAAGAAATTAAATATTATCATATCATTCATAGCTTTAGACCAGTTTTTATATAACACTTCAATGGACGTATCTTTAAGTAGAGGTTGTTTTGCGTATATAAATACATCTTGCATAAGTTTTTGAACCATATTTTTACTTAGATTCAAAGTTAGTTTTTGATTATTAAATTTTATTTCTGTTTCTACAAAATTAGAATTTTCACTTTCAAGCTCTTTATTAATTACAATATCTTTTACATCACTATTTTTTATAGATATAATTTCTTTTTGAAAAGACTTTAGAATAGTCAGGCTATCGAAATCTTCTTGAATAAAAAATGGAGCATGTTTTAATGTATATCCTACTATTTCATTTTCTATATCATTTAAATCATCTATTTCCATAAGTTCTTTATTTTTATCATTTATGTGTAAGTTGAAGACATTCTTATTGTCGTATAATATAATATCTTCTCCAAAATTCAACTTTGAACAGTTATCTCTTGCTGACTTTACAATAGTCTTTTTAGACTTCTTATTTATAAAAATTAATTGTTCTTGATATTTTACTAAAAGCATATTTGTGTTTTTGTAATCAAATCCATCTATATTTCCTGATATCTTACAAAATACTATATCACAATCTTTAGGTAGGTTTCCTATTTTTTTATTATCTCTAACCTTTTCATTTAAATCAGATGGAACTATATTCTCTATATTGTTATTGAATATAGATACAGACCTTACTATAAGCCCTTCTCTTTCCATATGAAAATAGCCTTTTAAAGATACCTTTTTATCTTCTAAAATATATCTTTCTATATCATCAAAGTTTATTTCAAATCTATTTTTGCCACTAATAAATATGAACTTCTCATTATCCTTATTTATTCCACCCATATAAAACTTATTGTCATCTAAACTTAATATAGTCATATTATCCTTTAGATAAAATATAAATTCTCTTTGACTCTTACAAATTAAATCGTATTCATCCACAGTTATTTTCATAGTCAGATTTGCTGTAACATTCTTACTTGAATTTTCACTTTTTATATAAAAAGGTAAGTTATTTCCATAAACAATTATGTTAGAACCTTCTAAAACTGCTTCTAATTTTTCTTTATTATCTGAAAAACTATATATGTATTTTACTCCTGTATCATCATTAACTTCATCTGCTTTGCTAATTATTATATTACCTAAATTTGTTATATGAAGTTTTTTATATTCTTTTGAGTATCTACTGATACCATTAAGCTCAAAGCCATCTGAAAGCTCATATATGATTTTTTCTCCTAATTTCAACATACCTTCACCACCTAAACAAAATTATAAGTATTCTCTAAAGGTGAACAAAATGCCTCAAAATAAATAATATCCTTTAATACTCTTTATTTTGAGACATAATTTCTCCTTATTTTTTATAATATCCTAAGCACCTTCAACTATTTCTTCATAAAGTTTATCTAAATGTTTAACATATTCACGATATCCAGATTTATTTCTTAACTCACTTCTTAAATCTTCATATTTTTGTCTAAGTTCTTCAGCACTCAATGAAGGAGCTGATTCTTTCAAATCTTCTAATTTATAATCATAATACTTATCATACATCGCTATATATGTATCAATAGATTTCTTAGCTAACTCATTACATTTTTCTTGTGCTTCTCCATATTGAGAATAATCACCTATTTTTATTTTATAATATCCATTTTCTTGAATTATTGTTGAAGAGATACCTTTAGCTTCATATTCTTTTGCTGTTTCTTTTGCTGTTTTCTCAACTTTAAGTGAACCAGCATAAACAGTATAATACACACCTTTACCATCTTTATATGCTTCCATTTCTGCTGCTTTCTTTTCAGCTTTTGCCTTCTCTTCTGCTTCTTTCTCAGCCTTTGCTTTTTCTTCTGCTTCCTTTTTCTCTTGCTCAGCTTTTGCTTTTTTCTCTTCCTCTGTTAGTTTGTTGTTAGCCTGTTGCTGAGTTGATGTTTTTGGAGTAACAGCTTTCTCATTTTTCTTGTTATTACCTACTGTTATAAAGTAACCTACACCAACAATCGCTACTATAACTACTGCTATAATAGTTTCTTTCACTCTGCTCTTCTTAGAACCTACTTCTTCTTCATCTACAAAATCATCTTTATTTGATTCATGATTTTTAATTTCTACCTTATTATCTTTAGATTTATTATTAGAGGAATGTTTTGATTTTTTATTACCTCTTTCTTTCTTATTAATAGGTATTATTACTGACTTTTCACTCTCTGACTTTTCATTTTCTAATTTTTCTTCTTTTACTATTTTCTCTTCTGAGTCTTTACTTTCTTTTTCAAGTTTAGATTCACCAATTAAAGATACTTTTTCATCTAAGTCATTATCTATCGGTTTTTCTATTTTTACACTACGTTCTTCTTCTAGTTTTTGTTTTACTTCTTCTAATTCTTCTTGCTTCATTTCTTTTGACTCTTCTTGATTATTTTCAATAGGTTTATCTAAAATTACATCAGAAGAAATGTTATCTAAATTATTTTCTTCCTGCTCAACTTCTTGTTCAATTTTTTCTTCTTTATTTTCTTTTTTCATGAATCCAAATAATTTAGATTTCTTTTTGCTCTTTTTATTTGCTGATTCAGTTATATCTTCTTTATCAATATTATCTTCTTTATCTGCATTTTCTTTTTCTTCTACAACATCAATTATATTTTCATCACGATTATCTACTTCTTCTTTAGTCTCATCTTTAACATCATCTTCTATAGAAATACTACTTCTAAAACAAATATCTTTATCTGCATTTTTTATCATATAAATATATTCTTCAATGTCGATATCTTTATTTTTTCTAGTCCTTTTTGATGCAATCTCATGATTTTCTAATTCATTGTAGCTGTCTTTTATTAGATTATGGGCTTCATTCCATACATCGTCACTAATTTCTGTTTTATTTTTAATTACATAGTCTACAAATTGCTTAAAATTCTCAGCACCAAATTCTCCAATTATAGTTAATCTCATTGCACCTTCTATAAGGTCTCTATTTCTTCTCTTTAAAAATTCTAACGCAATTGTTGCACAAGCAAAATCTTTAATAGTATCTTTACCAAAGCCATATCCTTCAACAGAATGAAGCTCTTCTAAACCACACAACTTCTTATATTCATTGTTTATAGTTTGAGATATACTCTCATTATTTAAACTATTTAACTTATCCATAAACTTTAAGTTTATATCATTTGTATTTGATTCCTGTTCTACACTTGATTTTTTAACTTCATTTAATAATGTATCATTTTCTGAATTATCTTTACCTAATTGTAAATCTTCAATTTCTGTTGCTTTTATTTCCACTCTATCTTGTCCACTATTTTCTTGCTCATTCTTAGATACTACATCTTTATTACTAGCTAATATCTTATTTACACAGAATATAATCTCTCTTTTTAATTCTCTTTTGGCATCAGCTTGATTTTTAAGAAATAAACTTCCACATTCTTTCTTTTCTAAACTTATCTTCCTAAGTGATATGTTAAGAAGGTCTTTATATAAGTTTAAAACCTTATAATCCTTTTCTAAACGTCTTCTTCTCTCTGATAGTTCCATTTTATCATATGCTAAAAAACTATTTAAATCATTGGCTTTTAGAGAGTCTAAACCTTCTTTCATCGCCTTATTTACATACTTTCTACATTTAGCTGTAGTTAATTCTAAATCTTTTTCTAATTCATCTATCTCAGGTATGTACTTATCTACTATCCATTTTCCAATAAGTGGTTCTGTATTTCTTGCTAATGTCTTATAAAACAATATATTAAATTTTAAAAGCTCAGCATATTTTGCTTCATTAAATTCTACTTTTTCAAATTTCTTTTCCAAAACACCATCTAATTTTTCATTTATCTTAGACTCTTGTTTTAAAAAACTTGCTGTGACATTTAAAACAGTGTTTCTTATTATATTATTTTCACTCAAAACCTTCACTCCTTAAATCAATTATTTTATTGTAATATTCACATTGTACAAAGTCGCTAATTTGATTATGATATTTAAATAATTATCTATTAAATTTGCTACATCTTATATCATATCATATTATTTACATCATTTTACTTTTTCTTTTTACATCTATCTTATATTATACCATTTTTAATATCTGTACTAACTTATATTACAATATTCCTCAAAATTTTAAAAGTAGATTAGACAAATTTACAAATAAAAAAACATCAGTTTAAACTGATGTTTTGACTATCAAAAGAATTAAGCAAGTCTATAAGCGGAGTTCTGTATTAGATAATCATCTTTCTAGGCTTATTGTCACCAATAAGCTCAAGCGACCTACCTACCGGAGAGTACGAGCAGCACTCTTCATTCCTATCTTGGTCTTGCTCCAGGTGGGGTTTACATAGCCAACTAGTCTCCTAGCTGCTGGTGAGCTCTTACCTCGCCTTTCCATCCTTACCACATAAAAGTGGCGGTTTATTTCTGTTGCACTATCCTTAGGATCGCTCCCACTAGGCGTTACCTAGCACCCTGCTCTATGGAGCTCCGACTTTCCTCATGTAAGACTACATGCGATTATCTGGCTTACTTAATATTCATTTTACTTAGTTATGTTAACATAAATTTTTCAATATGTCAAAGACATATTATACTAAAAATTTAAATTTCTTCAAAAATAGTGTAATATAAGTATATAAACTATTTTGACTTGAGGTGAAATATTGAAAAAATCATATAAAATAATAATTAACATCATACTAATATTAGTAATAATTTACAGCGGATTTAATATATACTCAAAACTTACCAAATATAATCATGACACTAAAATATCCTCTGAACTTCAAAAAAAAGAAGATAAAAAAGAGGATTTATCAAAAATAAACAGTGATTTTAAGTTTTGGCTTTCTGTTAAGAATACAAATATAAATTATCCAGTTGTACAATCTAAAGATAATTCTTATTATCTAGATAAAGATTTTTATAAAAAAGATTCTATTTCAGGTACATTATTTATGGATTATAGAAATAAATCTCTTGAGGACCAAAATGTCATAATATATGGACATAATATGAAAAATAAAACTATGTTTAACAATCTAAATAATTTTAAAGATGAAACATTTTTTAAAGAAAATAATCAAATAAAAATTATCATTAATGGAAAAGAATTTTTATATGATGTCTTTTCTGCTTACATTGTAGAATCAGATTATGACTATTTAAAAACAAGTTTTAACAGTGAATCAGATTACCAAAATTACATAAAAGATATTACTTCTAAATCATTGCATAAATCACCTATTAAAGTTAATGTTAATGATAAAATAGTCACACTTTCTACTTGTACTTACGAATTTGACGATGCTAGAATGGTGATTCATGGTAAATTAGTTTCAAATTAGAGATATTTCAAAACTTCTAGACACAGTCTAAAATACTTATTTTAGACTGTGTTATTTTCTATGTAAATAACTCATAAATTACTAAAAATATGTACTATAAAATAATATATATTAGACAATAAAAAAAGACTATGCCAAAAACATAGTCTTTACTGGAGCTGGTGATAGGAATCGAACCTACAACCTGCTGATTACAAGTCAGCTGCTCTACCGTTGAGCCACACCAGCAAACTTATTTTTTTAAATTAACACTCTAAAAACCACACATATATTTTACTGAATGGACATCAAATAATTTGGTCAAGTCCTCGACCTATTAGTATCGATAAGCTAAATACATTGCTGCAC